>CAMDDB010000004.1 GCA_945890865.1 Flavobacterium psychrophilum | reverse complement strand
AATCAATGTTGTCAAATAGGGGTTTAGCGCCGGTAATTCGTTCAATTCCGTCTAAAACCTCTAGCGAAGAATTGGATAAATTATCAACAGCAATAACTTCAAAACCTTCGGTTTGTAATGCCACCACGGTGTGCGAACCAATAAACCCTAAACCACCTGTAACGAGTATTTTCATATTTTTTTATCTGATGGTTAAATGCTAACAGCTAAATTACTGAAAGCAAAAACTTAAAACGATTAAACATATTCTAAAACCGCTTCGGTTATAAATTGGATTTGATCGTCATCTAATTCTGTATGCATAGGAAGCGCAATTACTTCTTTTACCAATTGATTGGTTACTGGAAAATCGGCTTCGTTGTATCGTGCATCTGCATAGGCTTTTTGACTGTGCAACGGTATTGGATAATAAATAGCACAAGGAATTCCTTTTTCTTGTAAATGAGCTAATAAACCATCTCGTTTGCCATTTAAAATTCGAATCACATACTGGTGAAATACATGACAATCGCACGAGTCACAGATAAACGGTGCCCAAATGTTTGGGTTTTGACTTAAGGCCAAACTGTATTTTCTGGCGGCTTCTTGGCGTGCTTTGTTGTACGCGTCAAGATGAGGTAATTTTGCTTTCAAAACACCTGCTTGTATGCTGTCTAATCGCGAATTTACTCCCACCACATCGTGATGATATCTTTCATACATTCCGTGATTTACAATTCCTCTAATAATATGTGCTAAATTGTCATCGTTTGTATAAATCGCACCACCATCACCATAGCATCCTAAGTTTTTAGATGGGAAAAATGATGTAGCAGCCACATGTCCAATAGTACCAACTTTCTTTTTAGAGCCATCTTTCGAACTGTAATTTGCGCCAATAGCTTGGGCATTGTCTTCAATAACGTATAAATTATATTCGCTTGCAATTTCCATAATCGCATCCAAATTGGCTGCACGGCCAAACAAATGAACGGGAACAATTGCTTTTGTTTTAGGGGTGATCGCTTTGCGAATTCCGTCTAACGAAATATTCATATTATTCATATCTACATCGACTAAAACCGGAGTCAATTGCAATAAAGCAATTACTTCAACCGTAGCTGCAAACGTAAAATCGGCCGTTATGACTTCATCGCCGGGTTGAAGATTCAAACCCATCATGGCAATTTGTAGGGCATCGGTTCCATTGGCACAAGGAATTACGTGTTTAACACCCAAATAGTTTTCTAAATCGGCCTGGAACTGGTGCACCAATGGGCCGTTAATATAGGTATTGGTATCTAATACTTCTTGAATGGAAGCATTTACTTCCTCTTTTATTTTTTCGTATTGACTTTTTAAGTCAACCATTTGTAGTTTTTTCATGATTTCATTTTTCTGTGGGCAAAATTACTAATTATCTTTTGAAGTCGTTTTCTTTCTGTTTAAAAAATAAAATACCAAACTAACCACTAGGGTAACTACTATGGACGAAAGAATTAATTCTCCATTCGATTGTTCATGAAACATTAGTTTTTTGAGGGCAACATTCACTAAGAAAAATACACAAACAAAGACCAACATCTTTTGGGAAAAGAATTTCATATTTTTTAATTTGAGGAAACAATTGTACTTTTATGACCTTATTTAAGAGCATGAATCAAATATATAATTTAATTGTACTCCTTGCATTACAATGGCTTAAAATTTTTGCACTATTTAGTCCGAAAGTAAAACTTTTTGTGACGGGACGAAAAACAGTCTTTTCAACGCTCGAAGATTCGATACAAGCAACCGACAAAACCATTTGGTTTCATGCTGCCTCATTAGGGGAATACGAACAAGGACTGCCTGTAATGGAAGCGGTCAAGCATCACTTTCCGAATCATAAAATCATCCTTACTTTTTTTTCACCTTCGGGTTATGAGGTACGCAATAACAATTCGGTTGCGGATGTTACGGTTTATTTGCCTTTGGATACGATTGCTAATGCAAAGCAATTTGTGCAACTCGTGCATCCTGAAATGGTCTTTTTTATCAAGTATGAATTTTGGCCGAATTATTTGAAGGAACTCAAGCGGCAGCATATAAAAACGTATCTCATTTCGGGGATTCTAAGAAAAGATCAAGCTTTTTTTAAGTGGTATGGTAGCTTTTATCGAAAAGCATTACACACTTTTGATTACTTTTTTGTACAAAATGAAACATCAAAAACACTATTGAAAAGTATTGGATTTGCTAATGTAAAAGTATCGGGCGATACCCGTTTTGATCGGGTAGTTTCAATTTTAGAACACGATAATACATTAGATTTTATAAAACAATTTAAGAATAATATCACGACTGTTGTAATTGGAAGTTCTTGGCCAAAGGACGAAGAATTACTAATTAATTATATTAATAACAGTGCCGATACTGTAAAATTTATCCTTGCGCCACATAATATAAAGTTTGACCAAATTCAAGAACTTAAAAAAGCAATCACAAAAAGAACGATTTTGTTCTCAGAAAAAGAAAATGCTGATCTTGCAAATTATTCGGTTTTCATTATTGATACTATTGGAATTTTAACCAAAATATATTCCTATGCCGATATGGCCTATGTAGGTGGAGGTTTTGGAAACCCCGGAGTACACAATATTTTAGAACCCGCTACTTTTGGCATCCCAATTGTAATTGGTCCAAATTATTCTCATTTTGCGGAAGCTTCGGCATTGGTAAATAGGGAAGGATGCATTTCTATTCAAAATCAAACCCAATTGAATGAAACTTTTGATCGTTTGCTACAAAACGAAGACGAACGCCATGAAAAAGGACATATTTGCAGCACTTTTGTTCAAATGAATATAGGGGCAACACAAACAATAATGACACATATTGGTCAGTAATAGGTACTTCATTTAAACCAAACCAGCTCTTTTCAACAAAGCTTCTGCGTTAGGTTCTTGACCTCTGAATTTTTTATACAATACCATTGGCAATTCTGTTCCACCCTTTGAAAGCACGTTATCTTTGAATTTGGTGGCGACTTCTTGATTAAAAATCCCTTTTTCTTGAAAATACGAAAAGGCATCGGCATCCAATACTTCAGCCCATTTATAACTGTAATAACCCGATGAATAGCCGCCTTGGAAAATATGAGAAAAGGAAGTACTCATGCAATTTTCGGCTACATCTGGATACAAACTAGTACTCGCCATCGCTTGTTTTTCAAAGGCTTTTACATTGTCAATAGTATGCGATTTAGCATGATAGGCCATGTCTAAAATTCCAAAACTCAATTGGCGCAATGTGGCAATTCCTTCTAAGAAACTCGCACTTTCTTTGATTTTTTCAACATATTCTTGTGGGATAATTTCGCCCGTTTTATAATGTTTGGCAAATAAAGCTAAGGCTTCAGGCTCGTAACACCAGTTTTCCATAACTTGACTGGGTAATTCTACAAAATCCCAATACACCGAAGTTCCTGATAAACTTGGATAGGTTGTGTTGGCCAACATGCCATGTAAGGCATGTCCAAATTCGTGAAACAATGTTGTAACTTCATTAAATGTTAACAAAGATGGTTTTGTTTCCGTTGGTGGCGTGAAATTACAAACGATAGAAACATGAGGTCGTTCATTAATTCCGTCTTTTATATATTGCGGTTTAAAGGACGTCATCCAAGCGCCGTTGCGTTTTCCTTTTCTTGGAAAGAAATCCGAATAAAAAACAGCGACTAAATTTCCTTCAAAATCCATGACTTCAAAAGTTTGGACGTCTTTGTGGTATGTATCAATATCAAAAACTTCTTTAAACGTAATTCCGAATAATTTTTCAGCTATGGTAAAGGCACCATTCAATACGTTTTCCAATTGGAAATAGGGTTTTAATAGCTCATCATCCAAACAGAATAAATTTTGTTTTAATTTCTCTGAATAGTAGGCGCTATCCCATTTTTCCAATGGATCAATTCCATCTAGTTCTTTTGCGAAAGCACTTAATTTGGCAATTTCTTTATCAGCGGCTGGCTTAGCTTTTTCCAACAAATCATTCAAAAATGAAAGCACTTTTTCTGGATGTTGCGCCATGCGCTCTTCTAAAACAAAATGCGAATGCGATTCGTAACCTAATAATTTGGCGCGTTTATGGCGTAATGCTACTATGTGTTTTACGTTCTCTTTGTTGTCAAATTCGTTATTTTGAAAAGCTTTTTTACCGGCAGCGATTGCGATTTCTTTTCGTAATTCACGATTTTCAACATACGTTACAAAAGGCAAATAACTTGGGAAGTCTAGTGTAAAAACCCAACCATCTATATTTTTTGATTTGGCCAAACTGGCCGCCATTTCTTTAGCGCCTTCGGGCAATCCTTCTAAATCAGTTTCCTGTGTAATATGTAATTGATACGTATTGGTTTCGGCCAAAACATTTTCGCCATAGGTTAATTTTAGTCTTGCCAACTCGGTATCGATTTCGCGTAATTTTAATTTGTCTGCTTCATTAAGTAAAGCGCCATTTCTGGAAAACCCTTTGAATTTTTTATCGAGCAAAGTCGCTTGTTCTGTTGTTAAATGCAAGGATTCTTTTTGATCATAGATTGCCTTAATGCGTTTAAATAAATCTTCATTTAAAGCAATATCATTGCTAAATTCAGTCAATAAAGGAGAGATGTTTTGTGCAATTTTTTGCATTTCATCGCATGTTTCTGCCGAATTCAAATTAAAAAAAATTGAAGACAAGCGGTCTAAGGCTTCTCCTGCAAAATCTAGTCTTTCAATTGTGTTTTCAAAAGTAGGTACTGCTTCATTGTTAGCAATGCTCTCAATTTCTTTTCGAGCGATTTCGATTGTTTTTTCGAAAGCTAGTGGGTAATCAGTCAGTGCAATCTTGCTAAACGGAGCCGTTGTATATTTTGTAGGAAATGGTGCTAAAAAAAGTGTCATAAAATTTGTTTTTATCGATAAAGTGTTTATATTTGTCGATGAAATGTCGATCAAATCCCTTTTTCCCCCAAATTAAAAGTGATTAAATTTATTATAGTTGTTAGATTTTTGTGAGTAAAATCCCAAATTAACGTTTGGGATTTTATTATTTTAAACCTTCTGAAGCTTTTAAAACGGTTTGTTTCATCCCTTCTTTATAGGCTAAAATTTTGTCTAAAACGCAGTGATCTGCTGTTCCAATAATTTGAGCGGCTAGAATTCCAGCATTTTTTGCACCATTTAAAGCAACAGTTGCAACAGGGACACCACCAGGCATTTGTAAGATCGATAATACCGAATCCCATCCATCCATTGAATTGCTCGATTTTACGGGAACACCAATTACAGGTAGTGGACTCATGGAGGCTACCATGCCCGGCAAATGAGCAGCACCACCGGCACCGGCAATAATTACAGAAATACCTCTTGTATGTGCATTTTTGCTAAATTCAACTAATTTTTCTGGTGTTCGATGCGCCGAAACAATATCTACTTCTGTTTCAATATCAAATCCTTTTAAGATATCAATGGCTTCTTGCATTACCGGCATATCGGAGATGCTTCCCATAATTATGGCTACTTTACTCATTCGTTTTTATTTTAAGATTAAATGATTGAAAGATTTTACAATTTGAGGTTAAACTTTAATTTTTTCAATCGGTACCTATTTTTAATTATTTGAAATGACTCGTATACTATTTTTAACTGTTTCGGCAATCTTTCTGGCTTCCTCCATATTCTGATTTACAATAGTAACGTGTCCCATTTTTCTAAAGGGGCGTGTTTCTCTTTTACCATATATATGAGGAGTTACGCCATCGATGCCCATAATTTGCTCTATGTTTTCGTAAATAACGGGTCCGGAAAACCTTTCATCTCCCACCAAATTTACCATGATTCCAGCTACTTTGCTTTCTGTATTTCCTAAAGGTAAATTTAAAATCGCACGCAAATGGTTTTCAAATTGTGAAGTGTAACTCGCTTCAATCGAATAATGTCCAGAATTATGTGGCCTTGGGGCTACTTCATTTACTAAAATTTCATCATCTTCGGTTTGAAAAAGTTCCACTGCCAATAAGCCCACATGGTTAAATGCTGCAGAAACTTTGAGCGCTATTTCAGTGGCTTTTTGCGCTACTTTTTCGTTGATACGAGCCGGACAAATCACATATTCTACCTGATTGGCTTCGGGATGAAATTCCATTTCCACAACCGGATAGGTTTTTACTTCACCCGAAACAGAACGCGCTACAATTACTGCCAACTCATTCTTAAATGGAACCATTGCTTCGGCAATGCATTCTACATCTGGAAGTTGCATTAGATCTGATGCCGAACGACAAATTTTGACACCATTTCCATCATAGCCAAATTGGGCACATTTCCATACAAACGGGAAATGCAATTTGTCTGTTGCTAAAGCACCTCTCAAATCAGTCAAATTTACCAATCGTTGATGAGGTGAAGTAGGAATATCGTTTGCTACGTAATAATCTTTTTGCTTTCCTTTGTTTTGAATCAAACGCAAGGTTTTTGGTGAAGGATAAATGGCTAATCCTTCTTTTTCTAATAGATCAAGGGCCTCTAAGTTTACATTTTCAATTTCGATTGTCAATACATCTACTTTTTTTCCAAATTGGTATACCGTATCAAAATCCATCAAACTCCCTTTGAAAAATTCATTACAACTCAAACGAGCAGGTGCTTCATCGTTAGGCTCCAATACGAAGGTTTGAATATCAAATTTACGGGTTTCGGTCAATAGCATTTTACCCAATTGCCCTCCGCCTAAAATACCTAATTTAAAATCAGAAGAAAAATAATTCATTATGGTGTTGCGTTGCTGTTGTTTCCGCAAAGATAAGAGTAAGAAATTAGAATTCAGAATTTAGCCTTCAGAAAATACGATTCCTATAGTTTTTTTAATAAATTTCGAGTGGCGGATTGATACGCTGCCGAATGATTTGCATAATCTTGCTCGATGATGGTTTTTAATTCATCGTGTACCCAATTGTATTTTTTTCCGAGTACAAAAATCGCTCGCATAGCATACACTTTTGCGGCTACTTTTTCATTTTGAATCAAGCGATCCAGTAGGGCTTCAAGTACTAAATGTTCTTGTTCTTGGGTTAAAGAAATGCCATTTTTTCTATGGTTACTTTTCGCTAAAAACAAACAAATTTTTGTGGCAGGTCGAATCGCAGAATCTTCTTTCAATAGAGGCAGCACTACACAAAACATGTCAATGAATGGCACAAAAACCTTCAATTTTTTTTCGCAAACCAATTCTAAACTCCAAAAGGCTTTTACATGATTTTTATGTGACGGATCAAAAGCAATTTGAATGAAATCCTCGATCTCATCGGGATGACGAAGCACATAATTGCTGAGCTGCTCGCGACTTTTTCTGTGCGCGGTGCTTTGGTCAATTTTAAGGGCTAAATCGGTCTTCATTTTGTAAATATACCAAATTTGCAAAAAAGTTATAATAGTTGGTTTGAAATCCTTTGCACTTCATTAAATTTGTTCTTTCATTCAAAAGATTAAAAAAGTGATTCAACTGCACGATAAAAAATTTGATATTTTCATTGCCGAGGAAGAAATTAACTATGCTATTGCTGCCATGGCAAAACAAATAGAAGCTGATTTTTTTGATGATGTTCCTGTTTTTATTGGTGTTTTAAATGGATCCTTTATGGTGGTTTCCGATTTACTAAAAAAATACAACCACCCTTGTGAAGTTTCTTTTGTAAAAATGGCTTCTTATGAAGGAACACAAACAACTAATCAGGTAAATCAACTCATTGGACTGAATCAAAATTTAGAAGGGCGTTCCGTAATTATCGTGGAAGATATTGTAGATACTGGTAATACCATTGCAGAATTAAAAGCTTTATTGAAACAACACCATGTAAAACATTTTAAAATTGCTACACTATTTTTAAAACCCGACGCCTATTCAAAAGACATTAAATTGGATTATGTGGGCATTCGCATTCCGGATAAATTTATTGTGGGTTATGGACTCGATTATGATGGTTTAGGGCGCAATTTGAAAGACGTATATCAATTATCAGAATAAAAATTTAACAACAGACAACAAACAAAATAACAATGATTAACATCGTATTATTTGGGAAACCAGGAGCAGGAAAAGGAACTCAAGCCGAATTTTTAAAAGGGAAATACAATTTAGTACATTTATCTACCGGAGACATTTTTAGATTTAATATTAAAAATGATACAGAATTAGGTAGATTGGCACAAACTTTTATGGATAAAGGAGATTTAGTACCCGATGCAGTGACAATCCAAATGTTGCAAAGTGAAGTAGATAGGAATCCTCAAGCGGCAGGTTTTTTATTTGACGGTTTTCCAAGAACCTTGGCACAAGCCGAAGCTCTCGATGCTTTTTTGTCGAGTAAAAACGAAGAAATTACTGCAACTGTGGCATTAGAAGCAGACGACAATATTTTAGTGGCTCGATTGTTAGCGCGAGGTAAAACTTCGGGAAGACCCGACGATCAAGACGAAGAAAAAATCCGAAATCGATACGATGAATATAATCAAAAAACCGCACCCTTAATGCATTTCTATGCGGCTCAAAATAAGTTTTATGCGGTTGACGGAATTGGTTCTATTGAAGAAGTAACCGAGCGTTTAAGTGCGGTATTGGATCAATTATAAGGCTAATTATCAATCCAAAAGATAAATTTCGAGCATTCGATTTTTTTTTAGATATTTGCATTCAGAAAAGGAGCAATTTCCGGAATTCGGGACGTCGGCTCTTTTTTTGTAATTTTACACTATGGAACTTTTAATTATATTTTTTCTAATCCTTTTAAATGGTGTCTTCTCAATGTCTGAAATCGCTTTGATTTCTGCCCGAAAAAATCGTTTAGAAACTGCCGCAAAAAAAGGAAATAAAAATGCAAAAGCAGCTTTAGATTTAGCCAATTCTCCCAACGAATTTTTATCTACGGTTCAAATAGGAATAACGCTTATAGGAATTTTGACGGGTATTTATTCCGGCGATAAGATTACACAAGACACACAAGATTTTGTAGCAAGTTTTACGGCCTTATCACCCTATTCGCATTCCATAGCTGTTGGAATAGTAGTTGTAATTTTAACTTTTTTTTCATTAGTTTTTGGCGAATTGTTGCCCAAACGCATTGGGCTCAATTATCCTGAAAGTATTGCAAAAGCAGTAGCTTTACCGATGAAATTTGTTTCTACAGTTACCATGCCATTTATTTGGTTGCTCACAACATCAACCGACTTCTTATTGAAAATGTTACAGATAAAACCTACGGCCGATGGAAAGGTAACCGAAGAAGAAATCAAAGCCATTATTAAAGAAGGTACAGAGGTAGGTGAGGTACAGGAAATTGAACAAGATATTGTAGAGCGGGTGTTTCATATTGGTGATCGAAAAGTAAATTCGTTAATGACGCATCGAAGCGATATCGTGTATTTGTCTTTAGAAGATTCAAAGGAAGAAATTAAAGCCAAGGTAATAGATGAATTACATTCGGTATATCCAGTATGTGAAGACAATTTGGACAATGTATTCGGATTGGTCTTGCTGAAAGACTTATTTGTGAGTTTTGAATCGGGGCAATTTGATTTGAAAGCGATTACTAAAGAACCTGTTTATTTGATTGAACAAACTTCGGCTTATAAGGCGTTAGAAAATTTCAAAACTTCTAAATTGCACTACGCTTTTGTTGTAGATGAACATGCTGTTTTTCAGGGGGTAATTACTTTAAATGATATTTTGGAAGCCCTTGTTGGCGATGCCTCCGATTTTGATGAAGATGAATATAAACTAGTATCCAATGAAGACGGTACTTGGCTGGTTGACGGACAATATTCGTTACACGACTTTTTGACCTTTTTTGATTTAGACGAATTGACAAATGATTATGAAGTAACTACAGTGAGCGGATTTTTTATTACCGAACTCGGAAATATTCCTTCTCAAGGGGAAAAAATAATATGGAACAAATTAGAGCTTGAAGCCTTGTCAATGGACGGTGCCAAAATCGATAAAGTCCTTATCAAACAATACAAATTATAAAAAAATATAATTAAAGTTATAGTTAGGATCTTCTAACTTCTAACTTCTAACTTCTAACTTTCAAATGACAGAGGGAAATTTTGTAGACTACGTAAAAATATATGTTTCTTCCGGTAAAGGAGGAAAAGGCTCTTCGCATTTGCATCGTGAAAAATTTATTGAAAAAGGTGGGCCTGATGGAGGTGATGGAGGACGGGGCGGTCATGTTTACATCCAAGGAAATAAAAATCTTTGGACCTTATTTCATTTAAAATTTTTGAAACACATGCGCGCAGGTCACGGCGGTGATGGGGGTAGTTCCAGAAGTACAGGTCATGATGGAGAAGATAAAATTATTGAAGTTCCTCTAGGCACAGTGGTTAAAGACCAAGAAACAGGTGAAGTATTATTTGAAATTACAGCGCATGATGAGGTTAAAATTATTGCAGAAGGTGGAAAAGGTGGTTTAGGAAACTGGAATTTTAGAAGTTCTACAAATCAAACTCCACGCTATGCGCAACCCGGAATGCCTGTTAAGGAAGTAGATGTAACGTTAGAATTAAAAGTTCTGGCAGACGTAGGTCTAGTAGGTTTTCCAAATGCCGGAAAATCAACCTTACTTTCGGTGCTTACCTCGGCCAAACCAAAAATAGCTGATTATCCGTTTACCACTTTGAAACCCAATTTAGGAATTGTAGCTTACAGAGATTTTCAGTCGTTTGTTATGGCCGATATTCCAGGAATTATTGAAGGAGCAGCCGAAGGAAAAGGGTTAGGACATTATTTCTTGCGTCACATTGAACGAAATTCTACCTTATTGTTTTTAATTCCTGCCGATGCCGATGACATAAAGAAAGAATATGAAATTCTTTTGGATGAATTGCGTCGATATAACCCTGAAATGTTAGACAAAGACCGCTTGGTGGTCATTTCTAAATGCGACATGTTAGATGATGAATTAAGAGCAGAAATGAAAAAATTATTAGACGCAGCATTTAAAGGGATACCTTATTTATTTATTTCTTCTGTCGCACAGCAAGGCCTACAAGAGTTGAAAGACAAGTTGTGGCAAATGTTGAATGTCGAAGAAAAGTAATACCTAATTTATGGGATAAAAAAGCACTTTCATTTGAAAGTGCTTTTTTGTGACAAATAGTGAACGATCGCAAAAAAGTTAAAGTTAGGTTAAAGCAACTTCATTTTTAGTGCTAACTTTTATGGATTTCTTATTTTTTAAGTATATTCGCAACACAAATTAAAAGACACCTATTTATTATGAAAAAAGTATTATTATTTGTCGTATCAGCAATTATGCTGGTTCCAGCATCGGTAAAAGCAGATGAAGGAATGTGGTTTTTAATGTTTATCGAACGTTTGAATCACCGCGACATGCAAAAAATGGGATTACAATTAACAGCTGAAGAAATCTACAGTATCAACAATCACAGTTTAAAAGATGCCATCGTGCAATTTAACGGAGGGTGTACGGCTGAAATGATTTCAAAAGACGGTTTAGTACTTACTAATCATCACTGTGGTTATGATGCTATTGCTGAATTATCAACAGCAGAAAAAAATTATTTAAAAGATGGATATTGGGCAGCCAATAGAAATGAAGAATTAAAACCTTCTAGTTTATTTGTACGTTTCTTTGTTCGTATGGACGATTGTTCCAAAAGAATTTTAGCTGTCGTTTCGCCAGGAATGAGCGAAGCCGAAAGAGAAAAAGCAATCAATCAAGAAATTGCTAAAATTGAAAAAGAAAACAATGATGGCGGAAAATATACCGTTTCTGTTCGTCCCTTTTTCCAAGGAAATGAATATTACTATTTTGTTTACCAAGATTTTAAAGACGTTCGTTTAGTGGGAACTCCAACAGAAAGTTTAGGAAAATTTGGTGGGGATACAGACAACTGGGAATGGCCTCGTCATACGGCTGATTTCTCTATGTTTAGAGTGTATGCAGATGCAAATGGAAATCCTGCTGACTATTCTACAAACAACGTTCCATTGCAACCAAAACATCATTTACCAATTAATTTAGGCGGAGTAAAAGAAAATGACTTTGCTATGATTTTAGGATACCCTGGTAGAACCAACCGCTGGATGCCAGCAAGTGGAATTGAGCAAAATGTAAAATATGCTTATCCTGCTTGGGTTGAAGGTTCAAAAACCGGAATGGATAACATGAAAAAATACATGGTGCAAAGCGAAGCATTAAACTTAGTGTATGCTTCAAAATTTGCAGGTGTTGCTAATTATTGGAAAAACCGTCAAGGAATGATTGATGCTTTATCAAAATTTGGTACAGCAAAAACAAAAGCAGCTCAAGAAGCAAAATTTAATACTTGGGCAAACAAGCCAGAGAATAAAGCCAAATATGGTAATGTAGTGGCAACCATCAATAATTATTATGCGATGACCAATGAAAAATCACGTCATGATAATTATTTGCAACAGTTATTTAGAACTTCTGCTTTCGGAACTATTGGAAGAACATTAGGGAGAGCATTAGATGCCTATGCAAAAGCAGATGCTACTAAACGCGCAGAAATGGTTCCAGCTATTATGGAAATGGTAGACGAAATGTATAAAGAATTATACATTCCTGCAGAACAAGATATACTGGCAGCACAATTAAGTCTGTATGCTAAAAAGGCGGGTTATATAATTGCTCCAATGGTTGAAAAATTAGCAGCTACAAATGGAGGTGATTTTACACAATATGTTAAAGAAGCTTTTGAAAAAAGTATTTTTACTTCTAAAGAAAAAATAAAAGCGTTTTTAGACACGCCAAGTGAAACGGCATTAGCAAACGATCCATTGCAAGTATTAACAACGGATTTAGTATCTCATTTTGGAAAAAGAAGCGAAGAGTTAATGAAAGCACAAAACGATTTTGGAGCGTCTTTCCGTTTGTTAGTGGAAGGATTAAGAGAATCTAAAATTGGCGAAATCCAATATCCCGATGCTAACTCTACTTTACGTTTAACCTATGGAAAAGTTCGTTCTTTACCTGCAGACAAACGTAATGATGCTTCAATAAACAACTACACTACTTTAGCGGGTCAAGTAAAAAAATACAAAAAAGGTGATTTAGAATTCGATTTACCTGTACGAGTATTAGAAATGAACGCTAAAAAAGAATTTGGGCGTTATGCAGATAAAGATGGTTCGCTACACGTAAACTTCTTAACAGACAATGATATTACAGGCGGTAATTCAGGTTCTCCCGTATTAAACGGTAAAGGAGAATTAATTGGATTAGCTTTCGATGGCAATATTGAGGCCATGGCAGGTGATGTTATTTTTGATAATAAATTACAAAGAACGATCAATGTAGATATTCGTTATGTGTTATGGGTAATTGAGAATTTCTCAGGGGCTAAACATATTGTTGACGAAATGACAATTGTAAAATAATTTACAAACCAAAATAAAAAAATGCGCCTTGAGTAATCAAGGCGTTTTTTTATGAAAAAATACAAAATCAATTTACTATTTTTGAACAATGAAATACATTGTTTTCTTCTTATTCTTTTTTTCACTAGTCACCTTTTCTCAAACTAATTTTGAGAAAGCAGAGAATCTTTATGACCAAGGGAAATATGCGCTTGCAAAATCTCTGTTTGAAAATTTATTAAAAGAAAACCCTAATCAATTAAAAACAATTGAATATTTGGGTGATATTTCAATTCATTTTAATGAATGGGATAAAGCAATTGGATACTATCAAAAACTAAAAAAATTAAAGCCAAAAGAAGCGAATTACTATTATAAATATGGAGGCGCCTTGGGGTTAAAATCAAAAGATGGAGGGAAATGGGTTGCGATTCGATTAATTGGCGAGATGAAAGATTCATTTGAAAAAACAATTTCATTAAATCCAAATCATATTGATGCAAGATGGGCATTGATAGAATATTATCTTCAAGTTCCTGCACTTTTTGGTGGAAGTGAAAAAAATGCACAACGCTATGCAGACGAACTAATTAAATTATCTCCCGTTGATGGTTACTTGTCAAAAGGGCGCATTGACGAATATTTTGAAAGAGATAAAAGTGCCGAATTACACTACATAAAAGCTGTAGAATTATGCGGTTCAAAAAATACCTATGGACGAATGTTAGCGCTTTATAAAGTGAAATTACATAAATCGGATAAGGCAATTAAAATAATAGAAAAGTACCAAAAAAAAAATAAATCTTAAAATGAGAACACATTTTATAGCCATCGGCGGAGCAGCCATGCACAACTTAGCCCTAGCGCTTCACAACAAAGGATATCATGTTACGGGTAGTGATGACGCTATTTTTGAACCTTCAAAATCTCGTTTGGAGAAAAAAGGATTATTGCCCAAAGTAGAAGGTTGGTTTCCCGAAAAAATAAGCATCGATATTGAAGCGATTATACTAGGAATGCATGCAAAAGCCGATAATCCTGAATTGTTGAAAGCACAAGAATTAGGATTGAAAATTTATTCGTATCCCGAATTTTTGTACGAACAATCTAAAAATAAAACCCGAGTGGTTATTGGTGGTTCACACGGAAAAACTACGATTACTTCGATGATTTTACACGTAATGCATTATAATTCTATCGAAGTAGATTACATGGTTGGAGCTCAGCTAGAAGGGTTTGATACTATGGTGCATTTAACTGAAAATAACGATTTTATTGTTTTAGAAGGCGATGAATATTTGACTTCACCTATTGATTTACGACCAAAATTCCATTTGTACCAACCTAACATAGCCTTGTTATCTGGAATTGCCTGGGACCATATCAATGTGTTTCCAACGTTTGATAATTATGTAGAACAATTTAGAATTTTTGCAAATCAAATTACACGTGGGGGCATTTTAATTTATAATGAAGAAGACGAAGCCGTAAAAGCTGTAGCCGAAGGAACGGAAAATCAAATTCGAAAAATTGCGTATCAAACCCCAACCTATACCGTTGAAAACGGAACTACTTTGTTAGATACCCCAGAAGGACCAATGCCAATCGAAGTTTTTGGAGCACACAATTTAAGTAACTTAGCGGGAGCCAAATGGATTTGCCAATGCATGGGCGTTGATGAAGCCGAATTTTATGAAGCCATTGCTAGTTTTAAAGGGGCAAGTAAACGTTTAGAAAAAATTGCCGAAAGTGCAAATAATGTAGCCTATAAAGATTTTGCACATTCGCCCAGTAAAGTATCTGCCACCACAACAGCTGTAAAAGCGCAATATCCTGACAGAAAATTAGTAGCCTGTTTAGAGCTGCATACTTATAGTAGTTTAAATGCCGAATTTCTGAAAGAGTATGAAGGCGCTTTAGATGCAGCAGACGTTGCGGTAGTTTTCTATTCGCCAGACGCAGTAAAAATTAAACGTTTAGAGGAAGTAACGTATGATCAAATTGCGCAATCATTCCAAAGAAAAGATTTAATAATTTATACCAATCCAGCCGAATTCAAAGCCTTTTTATTCAGCCAAAATTTACAAAATGCAGCATTATTATTGATGAGTTCAGGAAATTATGGTGGATTGAATTTTGATGAAGTGAAAGACTTAATTTCGTAACTATAATTTTGAAGATTTTAGCATTTATTTAGTTTCAAATCATCAAATTGACTCATTTTTTCTATTTTTACTTTATAAACACCAAAATTAATGTTATGTATACGCCAATCCATCAGTGGGCCGAAGACGATCGTCCCCGAGAAAAATTTCTTCTCAAAGGCAAAGATGTTTTATCGGATTCCGAATTATTAGCCATTTTAATTGGTTCCGGTTCTCGCAATGAAAGCGCCGTGCAATTGTGCCAACGCATTTTAGCTTCCACGGATCACAATTTAAATCGATTAGGTAAAATGACAATTTCCCAACTCATGCAGTTCAAAGGAATTGGAGAAGCCAAAGCCATATCCATTGCAGCAGCATTAGAATTAGGGAGAAGGCGCAGAGCAGAAGATTCCATCCAACTCAAAAAAATCACTTCAAGCAAGGCCGTTTTCGAAATTATGCAGCCTATTATTGGAGAATTACCACACGAAGAATTTTGGGTAGTTTATCTTAATAATTCCAATAAAATTATCTATAAAACCCAACTCTCAAAAGGAGGAATAACCGGCACAGTTGTAGATATTCGACTAATTTTCAAAATGGCGTTCGAACAAAATGCTACAGCTTTAATACTTGCACACAATCATCCATCGGGCAAATTAATTGCCAGTGATGCCGATCGTATAATTACTAAAAAAATTAAAGAAGCCGGTCAAATTTTAGAAATTCAAGTGCTGGATCATATTATCATTACCGAAAATGACTATTTGAGTTTTCAAGATGCTGGAATTTTTAACTAGTTTTTTTGTAATTCCAAACTTGTTTTGCAAACTATACATTAGTTGTTAGAAGCTGAAAAGAATTCAGTGGAACCGATAATTATGCAAATTTTAAGACTTCTTAATTTTTTATCTTCTTGAGATGCTGTAATTTTAGCAAAAATTAATTACTATGAAAAATATTAAAATTAGTATTGTAACTCTTATACTATCCCTATCAGCTTCGGCTCAGTTTACCCAAAAAGAACTACCCTATGCCTATAATGCTCTAGAGCCTTATATTGATGTGCAAACCATGGAAATCCACTTTAGTAAGCACCATGCTGCTTATGTGAAAAATTTGAACGCTGCCTTAGCAGGAACCGAATTTGAAAAAATAAGTTTGAACGAAATTTTTGCAAAAACGGCATCCTTATCTCCAGCTATTAGAAATAATGCTGGTGGTCATTTTAATCATGAATTATTTTGGTCGGTACTAACGCCCGAAAAAAACACTAAAATGACACCCGAATTAGAAAAAGTGATTCTAGAAACGTTTGGAAGCATAGAAGGGTTGAAAGAAAAACTTAACGCAGCTGGAGCGAGTCGTTTTGGATCGGGTTGGGCTTGGTTAGTGGTTTCTAAAGAAGGTAAATTAACCGTAACATCAACACCCAATCAAGATAATCCTTTAATGGATGTTGCCGAGGTTAGAGGAACGCCTATTTTTTGTATTGATGTTTGGGAGCATGCCTATTATTTAAAATATCAAAATAAAAGAGTCGATTATTTAGCAGCATTGTGGAATGTTGTAAACTGGACAGAAGTAAGTAATCGCTATAAAGCAGCCCTGCCCAAACCCGATAAGTTTGCCATTTGGCCAGAAATTAAAGCATTTCACAAAGTAATGTCGCAAACCTTTCATCCAAGTGAGGAAGGAAACTTACAACCTATTAAAGAACGAAGTGCTGAAATGGCCGAAAAAGCAACGGCATTAAAAACGACCCTAATTCCAACTCCGTTCAATAAAAAAGAAATTATTGCTGCAATTAATACTTTAGCAAAAGACAGCAAAGCCTTAGATAAATTAGTTAAATCGAAAGCAACAGATGATAAAATAATAAAAGCTTTGAATGATTTACATGATGTATTTCATACTATTGTGGGTTTATGTTCACACGATTCGGAATAGAATTATGATAACCAATTCACCTTGTGCTTGACAACAGGCGCAAGGTTTTTTATTATAGAATATTTAAGAAATTTTTCTCCCGAATTTACTATATTGCAACACTAAATTAAGGATTAAAATAATCATGATTAGCACGAAAAACATACGATTTTCATACAATAAAGAGCAAGAATTTATTTTTCCAGATTTGTATTGTGAAGCTGGGAGTACTTTGCTTATTACGGGCGATTCTGGCAAAGGAAAAACTACTTATTTACATATCTTAGCTGGCTTATTGTCGCCAACTTCAGGCGAAATAAACATTGCTGCAACAGATATTGTTTCGCTTTCTGAAAAAAGAACCGATCGATTTAGAGGCAAAAATATTGGTGTGGTTTTTCAAAAATCGTACTTCATTGCTGCATTGACTGTATTGGAAAATTTAGAAATGGCCAGTTGGCTAGCTACCGGTAAAAAACATACCAAGCGAGCAAAAAAATTATTAGCACAATTAGATATTGATAATCAAGCGTCAAAATTGCCCTCTCAATTGAGTATTGGTCAACAACAACGTGTTTCCATTGCTCGTGCGTTAATAAACGAACCTAAGGTATTATTGGCCGATGAGCCTACTTCAAGTTTAGACGATAAAAATGCAGAAAAAGTAATGGAGTTGTTAACTTCCTTATCTAAAGAATACAAAGCTGCTTTGTTGATTGTAACACACGATAGTCGAATTAAAGAAAAATTCATCAATAAAATTACTTTGGTATGATTACAAAATTAGCTTGGAAAAACATCTGGTTCAAACCATTGAATACCGTTTTGAGTGTTATTTTGTTAACCTCGAGCGTTGCCATCATTACTACACTCATTTTAGTGGAAAAACAATTTGAAGAAAAGTTTTCAAGTAATATAGAAAATGTTGATTTGGTATTGGGAGCCCAAGGAAGCCCGTTGCAATTAATTTTGTCTTCAGTATATCAAGTGGATACACCTCCCGGAAATATTAGCTATGATTCGGCAAAAGTATGGATGAATCATCCCTTTGTTGAAAAAGCAATTCCACTTGCGTTTGGCGACAATTATCGGGGCTATAAAATTTTAGGCACGACTACCGATTATTTGGCAAAATTTAATGCAAAAGTTATTGATGGTGTGCTCTTTGAAAAGAATTTTGAAGTAGTTGTGGGTAGCGAAATTGCACAAAAACTTAACCTGCAAGTGGGGGAAGAATTTTTTGGTTCACATGGCGATGCAAAAGAAGGGGAAGTACATGATAATTATGCGTATAAAGTAGTTGGAATTGCATCTAAAACAGGAAAAGTTGTAGATAATTTAATTGTTTGTACAATCCCAACAGTTTGGCAAATGCACCACCAACACGAAGAAAATCTAGCCCATGGAGAAGAAGGGCATATTCATGTCGAAGGAGAACACGAACATGTAGAAGCCGATTTGACAATCGACGAACCCAATATGGAAATCACCGCAGTTTTATTGAAAATCCGCAATCAAATGGCAAAACTAACGTGGCAACGCGTGATTCCACAAAACACAAAAATGCAAGCCGTATCTCCTGCTTTTGAAGTCAATCGATTGTTTGGTTTGTTTGGAATAGGTGTAACGGCGCTGCAATATTTAGCCTATGGAATCATGATGATTTCTGGAATTTCAATTTTTATTGCCCTCTATACCACCTTAAAAGAACGTGAATCCGAATTTGCGCTGCTTCGTGTTAATGGTGCCAGAAGATTTCAGTTGTTGAAAATTGTAATGATGGAAAGCTTATTGCTTTGCGTTGTTGGATTTATTTTTGGGTCTATTCTTGGAAGGATTGCGTTAAACATGCTTTCGAATGCTTCAGAAGCAGATTTTAAAATGAGTTTTGATCCCTATACTTTTTTATGGCAAAAAGAAGGGGTATTATTAGTAGTAACTCTTTTAGTAGGATGCATTGCCGCTTTAATTCCTGCAATAAAAGCGTATAATTTAAACATTTCAAAAACATTAGCTAATGCGTAATTCTATTAAAATTGTGGTCGCTTTATGCGTTTTTATTTCATTATTGAGTTTTGAAAAAAACACTAATTCAAACCCTATACAGGCAAAAAGCACAACTGTTACTAATGACACGCTGACCTGGAAATTATTAGGCGATATCAAATATATTCGAAAAAAACACGCGACTTATGGAGAGGTAGAATTTCCACAAGTCAATTTAAAATTGAAATCGTATCACAATAAAACGGTTTACTTAACGGGTTTTATAGTTCCTATTGATTCTAAAAATTATGCATTGAGTAAAAATGTTTTTGCTTCTTGTTTTTTTTGTGGAAAATCGGGCCCCGAAACCATTACGGGTTTAAAATTTAAAGGCGGTTTGCCCAAACTTAAAACCGACACTTATTTGACCATTAAAGGAACATTTAAAGTGAATGAAACCGATGTAGACAATTGGATCTATAACATTGAAAATGCCGAAATAGTTTCGAAAAAATAAAGACCTTTTGAAAAATTTTAAACATAAAAAGCATCTTTTTTTTGATTTAGATCATACCCTTTGGGATTTTGATAAAAATTCGGCTTATGCTTTTGAAACGATTTTTAAGCAGCAAGGTTTTACCATTTCTTTATTCGATTTTTTAAGCCATTATATTCCAAGAAATCAGCATTATTGGAAATTGTATCAAGTCAATCAAATTTCACACGAAGATTTAAGATATTATCGTTTAAAGGATGTTTTTGATGCCTTGAAGTTTGATGTTTCTGATGCAATGATTGACAAAATTTCGGAGGATTATATCAAATATTTACCGGATTATAATCACTTATTTGAAGGAGCCATCGAATTGCTTGACTATTTGAAGCCAAAATACACTTTGCATATTATTACTAATGGATTTGCCACTGTTCAACAAAAAAAAATAAAAAACGCTCGGCTCGAATCTTATTTTACTACAATTACAAATTCTGAAATGGCTGGCGAAAAAAAACCACATCGCAGTATTTTTGATTTTGCCTTATCTTTGGCGGATGCTTTAAAAGAAGAAAGTGTCATGATAGGTGATAGCTATGAAGCGGATATACTAGGAGCTCTCGATGCCGGAATCGATGCTATTTTTTTTAACGAGCAAAATATAAAAGTAGAAACCCAAGTGCTACAAGTAAATCATTTGTTAGCCTTAAAAAAAATATTGTAATTATGAAAAAAGTAATAGTGTTACTGTTTATGCTGTGTTACTCATTTGTTGCTGCACAAGAACATTATAAATATGCAATTGTACCCAAAAAATTCAGTTTTTTTAATACAGGTAATGACTACGACACCAGTTTAATGACGAAGGCTTTTTTTGAAAGCGAAGGTTTTATTGTATATTTTGATACGGATAATTTTCCTCCCGAGTTGGCAAATAACCGTTGTTTAGCTTTTTATGTAAATGCATTAAAGCAAAAAAATATTTTTATTACAAAGATTAATTTTGAACTGATCGACTGTGCTAATACTGTTATTTATACTAGTGCTATAGGATCCAGTAGAGAAAAAGATTATCTAAAAGCCTATAATGAATCGTTTAGAATGGCATTAATGGGTATGAAAGGGAAATTATTTTTTAAAAGAGAAAAAAAACAGCAAAGTGAAATTTTTGTCGCAGTTGAATCACCATCAAAATTAGATGTAGTTCCCGATCCTGTTAAAGAAGAAAGCACCAAAAATGCATATAAAAAGCAGCTTTTTGCAATTCCAACAGCTAACGGCTTCAAAGTAGTAGATGAGGAGCCAAAAAAAATAATGTTACTCTATAATACGTCTGTGAAAGAGGTGTATATCGCTGAAAAAGGATTAATTACTGGGATTCTAATGAAAAAAGAAAATACGTGGTATTTTGAATATTATCAAAACGACCAATTGATTTCAGAGAAAGTGGCGGTTAAATTCTAATCTTGAATACCCAATTAATACCCATACTTGTCTTTCCAGCGATTCTTTAGGTACAGGCGTATTTCTTTTTCTCTAGCGTTTTCTCCAGGATTATAGAATTTAGTTGCAGAGATTTCGTCAGGTAAAAATTCTTGTTCCGCAAAGTTATTCGGAAAATCATGTGAATATTTGTATTCTTCTCCATAGCCCAAATCTGCCATTAATTTGGTTGGTGCATTTCGCAGATGAATAGGAACCGATAAATCGCCAGTTTGTTTTACCAATTGTTGCGCTTTTCCAATAGCCATATAACTGGCATTGCTTTTTGCTGAAGTGGCCAAATAAATGGCACATTGACTCAAAATAATGCGGCTTTCTGGATAACCAATAGTTGCCACCGCTTGAAACGCATTGTTTGCCATAATAAATGCCGTAGGATTAGCATTTCCAATGTCTTCACTGGCTAAAATGAGTAGTCTTCGCGCAATAAATTTTACATCTTCACCCCCTTCTATCATTCGGGCGAGCCAATACACCGCTCCATTCGGATCGCTACCGCGTATTGATTTAATAAAAGCCGAAACAATATCATAATGTTGTTCACCAGTTTTATCATATAACACCGTATTCTTTTGCACCAATTGCATGACCTTTTCATTGGTAATTTCAACGGTATCGTTTTCTGCGGCATTAACAACCAATTCGAAAATATTCAATAATTTTCTACCGTCGCCCCCCGATAGGCGCAACAAGGCTTCTGTTTCTTTTAATTGGATATCTTTATTTTGAAGTTGACTATCGGTTTTTATCGCACGATGTAACAACGCTTCTAAATCATCTTTAGTAAAAGCATTCAATACATAAACCTGACATCTTGACAACAAAGCGGGGATCACTTCAAAACTTGGATTTTCTGTTGTTGCGCCAATTAATGTTATCCAACCTTTTTCCACCGCTGCTAATAAAGAATCCTGTTGCGATTTGGAAAAACGATGAATTTCATCAATAAATAATATTGGATTTTTTGCGGTAAATAAACCACTGCTTTGTTTCGCTTTTTCAATTACCTCACGAATGTCTTTTACACCCGAATGTATCGCACTCAATTGGTAAAACGGTCGTTTGCTTTCTTGCGCCATAATTTGCGCTAAAGTTGTTTTTCCGGTACCAGGAGGTCCCCATAAAATTAAACTCGGAATTAATCCTTTGGCAATTTGGTGCGTTAAGGATCCTTCAGGTCCAACGAGGTGTAATTGGCTGATGTAATCCGATAAGTTTTGTGGGCGAATGCGTTCGGCTAAAGGTTGGTTCATGATGTAAAATTACAATTTTATGACAAATGTGCATAACATTATTTTTGGCTTTATCTTTGGGTACTTAAAAATATGGAAAAACAGCACGACAATCCTTTTCAGTTTACGAAAGCGGTCATTTTATTGCCGCTGTTTTTTGTATTTACTTTATGGTTGGTTTTTTGGTATGAATTGCATTTTCATTATAGTTTGTCCCATTTTGGAGTGTTTCCAAGAGAAGTTTTCGGGTTAAAAGGAATTCTATTCAGCCCTTTTTTGCATGGCGATATGGAGCATTTGGCCAATAATTCTATTGCGTTGTTGGTTTTATTGCCTATTTTAAGATATTTCTACAAAGAACAATCTTTTGTGGTCTTGTTTTTAGGGATTCTCTTCTCAGGATTGGGAACGTGGTTATTAGGTAGACCAAGTTATCATATTGGCGCCAGCGGATTGATCTATACTTTGGTGAGTTTTATTTTTTTCAAAGGCATTTTTACCAAATATTACCGATTGGTCGCTTTATCATTTACCATCGTAATTTTATACGGCGGAAGTGTTTGGTATATGTTTCCGAATGTAAAAGAAGGGATTTCCTGGGAAGGTCATTTGGCAGGATTTGTAGTAGGATTGGCATTAGCCTTACTTTTGAAAACCCCACAGTTTGGAAATACAATTTTTTATGAATGGCAACAACCCGATTTTAATCCGGAGCACGACCCATTTATGAAAAATTTTGATGAAAAAGGAAACTTTAATCCGCCGCCAAAACCCGAAGAAGTTATTAAAGAGTACTTCAATTCTTCTGTAAAAGTGGTGTATGAGTTTTTGGGAGGTAAAAAATGAGTTAATGTGGCAATACGTCAATTAGCCAATTGAAATGAATTTACTCAAAAAACTATTGGCACATTGGCACATTGAAAAATCGACTAATTTAGTCTCTGTCTCAAAGCTTCATACAAAAATGCCCCACAAGCAACAGAAACATTTAACGATTCGATAGAACCAAACATGGGTAATTTTGCTTTTTCATCTACAATTTTCAATACCGAAGGGTTTACACCTCTGTCTTCGCTACCCAAAATAATGGCAACACCTTCGTTGAGGTTAATGTCGTAGATATGATGTTCCGTTTTTTCAGTAGCCGCCACTGTTTTAATTCCAGATCCTTGTAAGTAAAAAATGGCATCTTTGATGTGGTCTACTTTGCAAATAGGCACATTGAACACCGCGCCAGCCGATGTTTTAACCGTATCGCCATTCACTGGAGCCGAACCTTGTTTTTGGATAATGATTCCGTCAACGCCCGTACATTCTGCAGTTCTAATGATGGCGCCAAAGTTACGCGCATCAGATAATTGGTCTAAAATTAGGAATAAAGGTTTTTTACCAGTTTCAATAACGCTTTCTACTAAAGTTTCTAAGGAAACAAAAGAAATAGGAGCAATGGTTGCCACCGCGCCTTGGTGATTATTGGGTGTTAATCGGTTTAGTTTTTCAACCGGAACATACGAGAAGTTGATGTTGTTTCTTTTCATCGTTTTCATCAAATCGTGCATCAAGTCGCCTTGTGCTTCTTTTTGAACGAAAACTTTATCAATTTCCTTTTTAGCGTTAATTGCTTCAATAATTGCTCTAATCCCGAATATTTGGTTGTCTTTTTCCATGGCGCAAAGATAAAAAAAAACCGCCACACTAGGTGACGGTTTCTTCATAACTCAAAAAAATAATTAATTGATATCCCAAAACAGTTTTGTGGTTAACAAATCGCCACCGATAGCTGAAGAAGCACTTTGGTAATTTACACCATTCAATGTTTGTTCACTTACGGGGTAGGTATATCTTTTAGGAACAGGTAAACCTGAACCTGCAGCAATATTTAATACAGGCGCATCATATTTTCTGTATACAGACCAACCTTCAAATCCTCTGTTGTACATTGCGATCCAAAATTGTAATCCAATTTTAGCTCTCCAAGTTCCTGGAGCAGTGTAAGCTACATTTGGTCTTGCTAAATAGGTTGCAATAGCTGCGGAACTAACACCCCAGTCTTCCATAGATGCTGTAATTGCAGCATTATAATGCGATTGAGCGGTTCCAGAGGCTGTATAATTTCTTTCTTTTGCTTCTGCTAATAAGAATTCTACTTCTGATAAGTCCATTAAAACTCCTCTAAAAGTTGGATCATGCAATGTTTCGCCAATATGCGTGTAATTTGCGAATGGGCTACTAGCGCCATAAATACCTCCAGTGTAAACACCAGCTCCAAGATTGGCGTCAAAGAACGATGCTCTTCTTGGATCATTTAAAGTATTCATATGGTTAATAATTGTGTTTGCCGCTACAAAATCACTTCTTCCAGATTGTACAAGATCTACCCATATAGGATTTGTATTTGGCGTCGATGACTCATACGATAAAGTTGCATTGTCACTATTTGAAGTGAATACTCCAGCTGCAATGGCTGCTTCTGCTTCCGCTTTTGATTGAGTGGCCATAGCAGGAACATCAGCAACTCTCATGGCTAATTTTAATTTTAGTGAATTGGCAAATTTTTTCCATTTCGCAATATCACCACCATAAATGTTATCCGCTGATGTAAAGGCAGCGTCACTAGAATTTAATTGAGTTAAAGCCGCATTAATTCGGGCAAATAAATCAATATAAATTGTTTTAGCGTCATCATAAGCTGGCGTTGGTGTATTAGAACCATTCAAAGCTTCAGAATAAGGGATGTTTCCAAATGTGTCTACTAATTGTTGCCAAGTATATACTTCTAATACTTCAATCATTCCTTTTTTAGTATCCGAAGTCACTTTTCCTTTGGCATCTTTTAGATCATACAATACATCTCTGTATAATTCTGAGAAATGATTACCCGTAATGTTTCGGGTTACTAAATCATAATTAGCCTCGTCAATATAGGTTGTTTCTGTCCAATATTGTGCAAACAATCTAAATACATTCGTATTTACATTGGTACTTTCCATTTGGTCAAACAAACTTTTCGTAGAAGAAGTAAACAAGGCTTCTGCTGAAATATTTGTGGGTTTGTTTGGGTCTTTATTCAAATCCTCATACGCTTCATCTGAGGCACAAGAAGCGATGATTAAAGTTGAAATTAGTAATAAATATCTTTTCATTTTTTTCATTTTTTAAAATTCAAATTTTAAACTTGCTCCAATTTCTTTAACCGATGGATAAGCTCCAGATTGATTTCCTTGAACGTTTCCAGCACTTAAACCAGCTTCTGGATCAGCATAAGGGGTGTTCTTGTGAATAATCCAAAGATTTCTTCCAATAAGCGATAAGGATAAATTGTTTACGTGTAATTTTTTAGCAAAGGTTTGCGAAAAATTATAACCAAAAGATACTTCTCTCAATTTCACAAACGATGCATCATAAACGTGAGCAGCATTAGGAGTTCTGGCATAACCCCAACCGTTTCTGTAATCTGTAGCATCTCCAACAGTTGTGTTTGGTGAACCATCAGCATTTACACCTTGTAATAAAAGTCCTCCACCGTCGGCAATTGCGTTTCTTACAGGATTTCCTAAGTGGTTGTTACCAGCTGTAAAGTCGTATAGACCTGTTGCGTAACCATAGTAGGTGTCAAGTGAAAACACATCTCCTCCTTTTTGAACATCAATCAAGAAGCTTAAATTCATATTTTTATATTTGAAAATATTTTTCAAACCTCCCGTCCAATCAGGGTTAATGTTACCGATCGCCTTGTCATTTGTTGCTGTTCTAGCATATTTTCCGATCCAAGAAGATGACGGTGCGTCTGCAGCAGTATAAACTATGGGTTGACCATTTGCATGATAAATATAATCACTACCTCTAATTACCCCAAATGCTTCTCCAAGTTGCGCTCCTAATGAAACACCACCTTGAACACTAGCAAGTCTAATAAATTCTGTTCCTTCAGCTAAGCGTGTAATTTCACTTTGGTTTTGTGCAAAATTTAATTTTACATTCCAACTAAAATCATCTGTTTTGATAGGTGTACCCGACAATACCAATTCGATACCACGGTTTTCAATATCACCAGCATTTAACCATAAATTTGAAGATCCTGTTGCAGTTGATACATCAAGCGGCGTAATCAAATCGACTGTTTTTCTTTTGTAGTATGAAAAATCCAATCCTAATCTATTGTCAAGAGTTTGTAATTCCATACCAATTTCTATGTCTTTTGATTTTTCAGGTTTCAAGTTAGGGTTGTTGAATACCGATGGATTAGATCCACTGGCATTGCCGCCAAATCCTGAATTAATGTCATAAGTATTGTATACATTATAAGGGTCAGTATCACTACCAACTTCGGCATAATTGATTCTAAATTTACCAAAATTTAACCAAGAATAATCTACTAGATTAGAGAAAACAATACTTGATGATACCGATGGGTAATAATACGTATTGTTTTCTTTTGGTAATGAAGAAGAGCGGTCTCTTCGTATTGTTGCATCAAAGTAATAGGTTCCTTTGTAACCAAGACCCGCTTTTGCAAAAACACCATCAACTTTTTTGGTGTAATCTGTTTTAGCAATATTATCAGAAGTAATTGGGTTTAAACTGTTTGCTAATGTGAATAATCCCGGTGTAACAATTCCACCATTTGTAGATATTCCTAAGCTGTTTAATTTGTTAACACGCAAGTTAAAACCAACTAAACCATCAAAATTAAGATCGTCAGTAATGTTGAAATTGAAATTACCCATTAAGTCATAGTTCATTTCAGATACATTGCGATTGTTTACATAATAACTGGAAGGATCTGCAGAACCTACTTCTGTTCTTTCTTCTCTAATTTCTGAGTACGAATCAAAAGAGAAACGGCCTAAGATGTTAAACCATTTATTTACATCATACACTAAAGAAGTGTTACCTGTAAATCTATTTCTTCTGTCGTTTTGATAATTTTTGAACAATGTCCAATACACGTTGTCTGTATATATAGGAGACAAATCATCAACACTGTTTACATTCCAAGTAATGTTTTGGCCTGTGCTGAAGAATGCTTCTTTTTGTTGTTTCAAATCCACATTGGTTTGCCACCATTGTCTAAAAGCTTGCATTGGATTTTTTGAATCATAACCTGTACCATTTCTTCCATTTACTTTATTATCAGTATATGTGAAGTCAATAGAAGCTTTTAATTTATCACTTAATTTAGTACTTCCAGAAAAGGTTAGTGTATTTCTTAAAAGTTTGCTGTTTGGCATCACACCCTCTTGCGATTTATTGGTAAAACCTAAGCGGAACGAGTTTTTGTCATCGCTTTGTCCAAATGAAACCGAGTTGGTGTTAGTTAATGCAGTTTCCCAAATATAATTTGGATTATTTGCGCCAGCAACCCAAGGTGTAGCTTGACCATAAGAATCTAATTGTGGGAAAATAGAAGGCCATTGATAAACCATTAAATTTGGATCAAAAGCCGCTCCATAAGAAGCGTCTTCAGTAAACGGAACAACTAAATCATTAGATCCGTTACCGTCGAAATCAAAATAACTAAAATAACCACTTGGGTCATCATAATATGCGCCATAACCTGCACCATATTTGTTTTGATATCTTGGTAAGGTTTCTTTGTCCACGCTACCTACAGTTAGCGATGAAGTAACACTTACTCCCATTCCAGTATCATTTTTTCCTTTTTTTGTGGTGATAATGATGGCACCATTTGATGCTCTTGAACCATAAAGTGCAGTTGCTGCAGCTCCTTTAAGAACGTTTAGTGATTCAATATCATCTGGATTGATGTCTGAAGCAGCATTTCCGTAGTCATAACCACCCCTTCCAGTTCTTTGGTTTGAACTGTTGTACGTTTCATTATTTACGGGTGTTCCGTCAATTACAATTAACGCTTGGTTGTTACCATAAATGGAATTATACCCTCTTACAATAATGTTTGCAGATCCCGCCATAGTTCCTGAAGAAGAAATGTCCAAACCAGCCACTTCTCCAGATAATGCATCCGCAAAGTTGGCAATTGGTGTATCGGAAATATCGTCTCCTTTTACTTGTTGGGTTGCATAACCAAGTGCTTTACGCTCTCTTTTAATTCCTAATGCTGTTACTACAACCTCTCTTAATTCTTGTGCATTTTCATACATTGTCAAATTAATTACTTTGGTAGTTGCAGCAATTTCTTGGGTTTTCATCCCAATGAAACTAAAAACTAAGATTTGATTTTCATTTGCTTTGAGGCTAAATTTTCCATCAAAATCAGTTTGAGTACCCGATTTAGTACCTTTTATGGTTACGGTTACTCCCGGCATTGCAAGTCCATTGTTATCAACAACGGTACCTGATACTGTATTTTCTTGTGCATAAATAATATGACCCATCAAGAAAATAAAGATTGTTAAAATCCTAATAAAATTTGTTTTCATGTTAGTTATATAAATAATATTAATCACAAAAATAAATATTTTTTATTTAATAAGTTAACGTTATGTTAAAAATAAATTAACATTGGAGGGTAAATTTGTTAAAAATTAGTTTTAAAACTAATGTGTACTATAGAATTGGATAGTTTTATCGATTGATCACTCGTACTTCCATTGGCATACATTAAATTGAAGAAGCCATTTTTTGTAAACAAGCCGAATCCAAAACCCAGCCCTAAAAGTTTTTCTGTTGTTGCTGAAGTTTTGTCTTGTAAATAGCCGTAGTCGGTGATGCTGTGCAGGTACAAGTTGGGGGCAAGTAAAAAACGGTATTCTGCCATAATTCCGCTAAAAACATTGGCTTGCAGGCTGTTTTCGTTGAAGCCTCGTATCGAGTTGATCCCACCACAGCGATACAATTCGTTAATAACATACTTGTCACTTTGTAAATAATAGCATTGACTTTTTAGGAAAATGCTATTTTTCTGATTCAATTCGAAATGATGACTAGCGTCTATTTGACCAAAAAATTGATTTGATGTTGCGTTTGAAAGGGTTCGGTTTCCGAGTCCAATTTTAGCAAGCACTTTTGTGCGTTCCGGAAAAATAAAATTATCAGTAGTATAATTAACATGTTCAAAACTCGAAGTAAGGAAAGTATTTGTAAAATCGTTCAAGCTAAAGGAGTTTGTATTTTGGATATCCACGGAATTTGTTTTTTGATAACCCAAATAAGCTTTAGTGTTGTACGAAAAATAATAACCCAAATTCAAATCAGTAATCGAGTTTTGAAACGTAGAATCTTGTTTGAAAATCCGTAAGTTGGCTTTAATTCCAATCGGAAATTTAAAAAGATAGGGCAATTCGGTTCCGAGATGAAATGAAGTTTGTTGGTTGCCGTCATTTTTCCAGTAGACATTAATTTTTTCTCCCGAATTGAATATGTTTTGCAATTGCAAATCTAAGTAACCGTTAAAGGTGATTTGGTTTTGGTTGTCATTTGAAAATCCAAAATAACCATCAAATTTATTGGGTTTAGATTTCTCTAAATATACAAAAATCTTGGTTGAGTCGGTGGTAAATAGAATTTCTGGATATTTCAATTGGCGCACAAAAGGCAGCTTATTAAATGTTTCGTGAATTTGTAATAAGCTATTTTGATTAAAAGTAGCTTTCTTTGCATTGTTTGTAATTGTTTTTCTAATACTTGCAGGAAATTTATCATAACCCACAATTATTAGATCTGTAATATTTCGTTTTGTATTGAGTTTAAGCTGTAATTCGGAATACAAGTTATTTGCTTTTTTATACTGATTAATCAATTGTAAATTGGCTAACGCATATCCCTTTTTTTCTAACAGTACAATTTTGCTTTTCATGAAATTTTCAACTTCATTAGTTGCCATATTTAAGGAATCATTTTCTATTTCCAGTAATGATTTTTCAGTAGCCGAAAGTGTACCTATATATAAGGTAGCATATTTTATAAAATTTCCTAGCCGGTATTGAAAAACAAAACTACTGTCGTTTACTTTTTTTTGATCTAAAAGTTGCCAATCCAAAAAACCCTGATGCGTAAGATTTTTTTCAAAACGCAGTTGTTCGTTTAATAAAGCCGCTACCGTTGTGTGCTTTGGTTCATAAGATAGACTAACTATGGTTTTGTTTTCTGCTTCTGACGCACCTTTTATATTCAAATAGAAATGTTGCCCCAAAGAAAATTGGAAAAAAAATAACATCAAAATGACAATAAATAATTTCATAGCAGTAAAGAAACGAAAAAAAGTAAAATAAATTTTATATTCCATAATGTCCTCTTTTTTTTGTTATAATAAAGCAGTCAATAAATTACAAAAAATCAAAGTTCATCGAAAATTAATAAATTATGATTTGGAAAGTAAAAAATAATTCCTACATTTGCAACCCCGTAAAAAGCGGGAATTATAAAACAATAAAAATTTTTAGTATTTAATTATGCCAACAATTCAACAATTAGTAAGATCAGGGAGAACCCAAATAACTAAGAAGAGTAAATCGGCTGCTTTAGATTCTTGTCCTCAAAGAAGAGGTGTGTGTACTCGTGTTTACACAACAACTCCTAAGAAACCAAACTCAGCAATGAGAAAGGTGGCTAGGGTTCGTTTAACAAACGGTAACGAGGTGAATGCATACATTCCTGGAGAAGGCCACAATCTACAAGAGCACTCGATAGTATTAGTTAGAGGTGGAAGAGTAAAAGATTTACCAGGTGTGCGTTACCACATTGTTCGTGGAGCGTTAGACACTGCGGGTGTTGCAGGAAGAACACAACGTAGATCTAAGTATGGAGCGAAACGTCCAAAACCAGGACAAGCAGCTGCACCAACTGGAAAGAAATAGTAATTTAAAATCTTTTAAAGAAAAGAGACATGAGAAAAAGAGCGGCCAAAAAAAGACCACTTTTACCAGATCCAAAATTTAACGATCAGTTAGTTACACGTTTTGTAAACAACTTAATGTGGGATGGTAAAAAATCAACAGCTTTTAAAGTATTTTATGATGCATTAGAGATCGTAGAAACTAAAAAGCAAGATGCAGAAAAATCTGCTTTAGAAGTATGGAAAGATGCATTAACAAATGTTATGCCTCACGTAGAAGTTCGTTCACGCAGAGTGGGTGGAGCTACGTTCCAAATTCCAATGCAAATTCGTCCAGATAGAAAAATTTCATACGCTATCAAATGGATGATTTTATATGCAAGAAGAAGAAACGAAAAATCAATGGCAGGTAAATTAGCTTCTGAAATTTTAGCTGCTGCTAAAGAAGAAGGTGCTGCTGTTAAGAAAAGAATGGATACTCACAAAATGGCAGATGCTAATAAAGCATTCTCTCATTTTAGATTTTAATTCGTACAGAAATGGCTAGAGATTTAAAATATACAAGAAATATTGGAATTGCTGCTCACATTGATGCTGGTAAAACAACAACAACTGAGCGTATTTTATTCTACACTGGAAAATCACACAAAATTGGTGAAGTGCACGATGGTGCTGCAACAATGGACTGGATGGCACAAGAGCAAGAAAGAGGTATTACCATTACCTCTGCTGCAACTACTTGTGAATGGAATTTCCCAACAGAGCAAGGAAAAGTATTGCCAGAAACATTACCGTATCACTTTAATATAATTGATACACCGGGGCACGTAGACTTTACAGTTGAGGTAAACCGTTCGTTACGTGTATTAGATGGTTTGGTATTTTTATTTAGTGCAGTTGATGGTGTTGAGCCACAATCTGAAACTAACTGGAGATTAGCGGATCAATATAAAGTTCCTCGTATGGGATTCGTAAACAAAATGGACCGTCAAGGTTCTAACTTCTTAATGGTTTGTCAACAAGTTAGAGATATGTTAAAATCTAATGCTGTTGCTATTACTTTACCAATTGGTGAAGAAAATGACTTTAAAGGAGTTGTTGATTTAGTAAAAAACCAAGCTATTATTTGGCATGACGAAACGCAAGGGGCAACTTTTGACATTGTGCCTATTCCAGAAGATATGTTAGCTGAAGTGAAAGAATATAGATCTATTCTTATAGAAGCTGTAGCAGATTATGATGATAATCTATTAGACAAGTATATGGAAGATGAAAACTCTATTACAGAGGAAGAAATCAACATTGCTTTAAGAGCTGCTACTATCGACATGGCTATCATTCCTATGATTGCTGGTTCTTCATTCAAAAACAAAGGAGTTCAATTCATGTTGGATGCAGTATGTAAATACTTACCATCTCCAATGGATAAAGAAGGTATCGTAGGTATTCATCCTGATGATCTAGATTTATTAGAAGAAGATCAAAAGAAAATTTTACGTCGTCCTGATCCAAAAGAGCCGTTTGCAGCTTTAGCATTTAAAATTGCTACTGACCCTTATGTAGGTCGTTTAGCTTTCTTCCGTGCCTATTCAGGTCGTTTAGATGCAGGTTCTTATATCTTGAACACCCGTTCAGGAAACAAAGAGCGTATCTCACGTATTTACCAAATGCACGCTAACAAACAAAATCCAATCGAATATATTGAGGCTGGAGATATTGGAGCTGCTGTAGGATTTAAAGATATCAAAACTGGGGATACGATGTGTGATGAAAAGCACCCAATTATCCTTGAGTCTATGAAATTCCCTGATCCTGTAATTGGTATTGCTATTGAACCTAAAACAAAAGCTGACGTAGATAAAATGGGTATGGCTCTAGCTAAATTAGCTGAGGAAGATCCTACATTTACGGTTAGAACTGATGAGGCTTCAGGTCAAACGATTATTTCAGGTATGGGTGAGTTACACTTAGACATCCTGGTAGATCGTATGAAACGTGAGTTTAAAGTTGAGGTAAACCAAGGTGAGCCACAAGTTGAATATAAAGAAGCATTCACAAAATCAGCACAACACAGAGAAGTTTACAAAAAACAATCGGGTGGTCGTGGTAAATTTGGTGATATCGTATTCCGTTTAGAGCCAGCTGATTTAGTAGATGGTAAAGCTCCTATGGGATTACAGTTTGTGAATGAAGTAAAAGGGGGTAACGTACCAAAAGAATATATTCCTTCTGTTGAAAAAGGTTTCAAAGAAGCTATGAAAGCAGGTCCTTTAGCAGGATATGCAGTAGATAGTTTAAAAGTAACTTTATTAGACGGATCTTTCCACCCTGTGGATTCGGATGCATTGTCTTTCGAATTAGCGGCTAAAATGGGATATAAAGAAGTTGGTCGTGCTGCAGGAGCTGTTATTCTTGAACCAATCATGAAAATCGAGGTTATTACTCCAGAAGAAAATATGGGGGATATCGTGGGTGACTTGAACCGTCGTAGAGGTCAAGTAAATGATATGGGTGATAGAAATGGTGCAAAAACAATAAAAGCAGATGTGCCATTATCTGAAATGTTTGGATATGTTACTACATTAAGAACATTATCATCGGGTAGAGCAACTTCTACAATGGAGTTTTCACATTATGCAGAAACACCTTCTAATATTTCAGAAGCTGTAATCAAAAAAGCAAAAGGTAACGCTTAATTTTTAAGAAAATGAGTCAAAAAATCAGAATAAAATTAAAATCTTACGATCACAATTTAGTAGACAAGTCTGCTGAGAAGATTGTAAAAACAGTAAAAAGCACAGGTGCTGTGGTAACAGGTCCAATTCCATTACCAACACACAAAAAGATTTTTACCGTATTACGTTCTCCACACGTTAATAAAAAATCAAGAGAGCAATTCGAATTAAGTTCATACAAGAGATTGTTAGATATCTACAGTTCATCTTCAAAAACGATCGATGCTTTAATGAAATTAGAATTACCTAGTGGAGTAGAAGTAGAAATCAAAGTTTAGTGATTTAGATTGCAACATCGCAATACAGAAAAAACCGTTAATGTTTTTTAAGCATTACGGTTTTTTTCTTGTCAAAATTAGGGGGTATGTCTTTATTTTCAGGGAAATTTACCTTAACTGATTATTTTTGCGATAATTAAAAAATAATTTATATATTTGCACCCTCAAAATAAGTAGTGTGCATGTACTATTTATTGTAAAAAACAAGAGTTTAATTAATTAATAAGTTTAATATGTCTGGGTTAATCGGAAGAAAAATTGGCATGACAAGCATCTTTGACGAGAATGGAAAAAACATTCCATGTACCGTTATTGAGTGTGGTCCATGCGTTGTTACCCAAGTCAGAACCATTGAAGTAGACGGATATTCTGCCCTTCAATTAGGTTTCGATGACAAAGCAGAAAAACGTTCTATTAAAGCTGAGTTAGGTCACTTTAAGAAAGCGGGAACAGCTGCAAAGAAAAAAGTCATTGAATTCAAAGGTTTTGAAGAGGAGTACAAATTAGGCGATGTAATCGCCGTTGACTTATTCGCTGAAGGTGAATTTGTCGATGTTTTAGGAGTTTCTAAAGGTAGAGGATTCCAAGGAGTTGTAAAACGTCATGGGTTTGGCGGTGTTGGACAAGCGACACACGGTCAACACAATCGTTTAAGAGCGCCAGGTTCTGTAGGAGCTTCATCTTATCCATCTAGAGTATTCAAAGGAATGCGTATGGCTGGAAGAATGGGAGGAGATAATGTAACAGTACAAAACCTTAGAGTTTTAAAAGTGGTAGGGGAGAAAAATCTTTTAGTAATAAAAGGTTGTGTTCCAGGTCACAAAAACTCTTATGTAATCATTCAGAAGTAATGGAAGTAAAAGTTTTAGATATCAACGGAAAAGAAACTGGAAGAAAAGTTCAACTTTCTGATTCAGTTTTCGCAATTGAGCCTAATAAGCATGCGGTTTATCTTGATGTTAAGCAATACTTAGCAAATCAAAGACAAGGAAACCATAAAGCTAAAGAAAGAGCTGAAGTCGCTGGAAGTACTCGTAAAATCAAAAAACAAAAAGGAACAGGTACAGCTCGTGCTGGATCTGCAAAAAACCCTTTGTTTAAAGGTGGAGGTACTGTTTTTGGACCAAGACCTAGAAGCTATTCATTCAAATTGAACAAAAACTTAAAAAGATTAGCACGTAAATCGGCTTTTTCTTTGAAAGTAAAAGAGTCTAATTTGATGGTAGTGGAAGACTTTACATTTGAAGCACCAAACACTAAAAATTTCATTAACGTATTGAAATCTTTAGGTTTAGAGAATAAAAAATCTTTATTTGTGTTGGGAGATTCAAATAAAAATGTATATTTGTCGTCACGAAATTTAAAGGCGTCTAGCGTTGTAACTACCTCAGAATTAAGTACTTATGCGATTTTAAATGCAAAAAGCTTAGTCCTTTTAGAGGGTGCTTTAGACGGAATTGAAGCTAATTTAAGTAAATAAGAAGATTATGAGTATCATAATTAAGCCAATCATAACTGAAAAAATAACTAAAGATGGTGAAATTTTTAACCGTTTTGGTTTTGTAGTTGATAAAAATGCTAACAAAATTCAAATCAAAAATGCTGTTGAAGCAACTTTTGGTGTGAATGTAGTAGCAGTAAATACAATGAATTACAGAGCTGATAGAAATGTTAAATATACCAAAAGTGGTTTAATCAGTGGAAAAACAAATGCTTATAAAAAAGCAGTTGTTCAAGTTAAAGAGGGAGAAACAATAGATTTTTATACCAATATCTAATAGAAAATGTCAGTTAGAAAATTAAAACCTATTACCCCAGGTCAGCGATTTAGAGTTGTGAATAGCTTTGACACTATTACAACTGATAAGCCGGAGCGTTCATTGATCGCACCGAAAAAAAACTCTGGAGGTAGAAATAGTCAAGGAAAGATGACCATGCGTTATACAGGCGGTGGTCACAAACAAAAGTATCGTATTATTGATTTTAAAAGAGCGAAAGTTGGAATTCCAGCTGCAGTAAAAACAATCGAATACGATCCAAATCGTTCAGCTTTTATTTCATTATTGTACTATGCTGATGGAGCAAAAACCTACATCATTGCACAAAATGGATTACAAGTAGGACAAACCGTAGTTTCAGGTGAAGATGCTTCTCCAGAAATTGGAAATGCAATGCCTTTAAGTAAAATTCCTCTAGGAACTGTTATTTCGTGTATCGAATTACGACCAGGTCAAGGAGCTGTTATTGCTCGTTCTGCAGGAACATTTGCTCAATTAATGGCAAGAGACGGAAAATATGCAACAATTAAAATGCCATCAGGTGAAACAAGATTAATCTTGTTGACTTGTTCAGCAACTATTGGAGCTGTTTCTAATTCAGACCACCAATTAATCGTATCAGGAAAAGCTGGTAGATCAAGATGGTTAGGTAGAAGACCAAGAACAAGACCAGTAGCAATGAACCCTGTTGATCACCCAATGGGTGGTGGTGAAGGTCGTTCATCTGGAGGTCATCCACGTTCTAGAAAAGGGTTGCCTGCTAAAGGTTATAGAACTCGTTCTAAAGTGAACCCGAGTAATAAGTATATTGTAGAACGTAGAAAGAAATAATTAGATAGACATGGCACGTTCATTAAAAAAAGGACCATTTGTTCACTATAAATTAGAGAAGAAAGTTCAAGAAAATATTGCAGGTGGTAATAAAGGTGTTGTAAAGACTTGGTCTAGAGCATCTATGATTACACCAGATTTCGTTGGACAAACAATCGCAGTTCACAATGGTCGCCAATTTGTTCCAGTTTATGTAACTGAGAACATGGTAGGACACAAATTAGGAGAGTTTTCACCAACACGATCTTTTAGAGGTCATGCTGGAGCAAAAAATAAAGGTAAAAAATAATAGGAAGCTATGGGAGTTCGTAAAAGAGAAAGAGCAGAGCAGACTAAAGAAGCAAAAAAACAAGTTGCTTTTGCTAAATTAAATAACTGTCCAACTTCACCTAGAAAGATGCGTTTAGTAGCAGATTTAGTAAGAGGTCAGAAAGTTGAATTAGCGCTTAATATATTAAGATTTAGTCAAAAAGAAGCTTCAAGAAAATTAGAGAAATTGTTGTTATCTGCCATAAATAATTATGTACAGAAAAACGAAGATGCTAATTTAGAAGAAGCAGGCTTATTTGTAAAAACGATTACAGTAGATGGTGGAATGATGTTGAAAAGACTTCGTCCAGCTCCACAAGGTCGTGCACACAGAATTAGAAAACGTTCTAATCACGTAACCATCGTGTTAGGATCAAATAATAACACACAAAGCAATTAATAAACAGTATGGGACAAAAGACAAATCCAATAGGAAATAGACTTGGTATCATCAGAGGATGGGACTCAAACTGGTATGGAGGTAATGACTACGGTGATAAAATCGCTGAAGATTACAAAATCAGAAAGTATATCCATGCACGTTTATCTAAAGCTAGTGTATCAAAAATAATTATCGAGAGAACTTTAAAACTTGTAACCGTTACTATCACTACTGCTAGACCTGGTATTATTATCGGAAAAGGTGGCCAAGAGGTAGACAAGTTGAAAGAAGAACTTAAGAAAATTACCGACAAAGAAGTTCAAATCAACATCTTTGAAATTAAAAGACCTGAACTTGATGCATACTTAGTAGGTACAAGTATTGCCCGTCAAATTGAAAGTAGAATTTCATACAGAAGAGCAATTAAAATGGCTATTGCTGCTGCTATGCGTATGAACGCTGAAGGTATCAAAGTACAAATTTCTGGTCGTTTGAATGGTGCAGAAATGGCCCGTTCAGAAAATTTCAAAGAAGGTAGAATTCCTTTGTCAACTTTCAGAGCTGATATTGATTATTCATTAGCTGAAGCACATACTACTTATGGTAGAATGGGTATCAAAGTATGGATAATGAAAGGTGAGGTTTATGGAAAAAGAGATCTTTCTCCGTTAGTAGGTATGGACAAACAAAAGTCTAAGCCTTCAGGATCTCCTGCTCCCAAAAGAGATGGAAAACCAAACCCACGCAAAAGAAAGTAATTATTTAAACTAAAGAAAAATGTTACAGCCTAAAAGAACAAAATACCGTAAGGTACAGAAAGGTAGAATGAAAGGCGTTTCTCAAAGAGGACACGAGCTTTCAAATGGAATGTTTGGTATCAAATCTTTAGATTCTTCATTTATTACTTCTCGTCAAATTGAAGCAGCTCGTATTGCAGCGACACGTTTTATGAAAAGAGAAGGTCAATTGTGGATCAAAATATTTCCAGATAAACCTATTACAAAGAAACCATTAGAAGTACGTATGGGTAAAGGTAAAGGTGCAGTTGAATATTGGGCTGCAGTTGTTAAACCTGGTAAAATTATGTTTGAAGTTGGAGGAGTTCCTCTATCCGTTGCAAAAGAGGCATTGCGTCTTGCAGCTCAAAAACTTCCTGTTAAAACTAAGTTTATCGTTGCTAGAGATTTCGAAGCATAATCAAAATTTATTATGAAACAATCAGAAATTAAAGATCTATCTGCAGCTGAGTTACAAACACAACTTAGTCAGTTAAAGAAAACGTATACCGACCTAAAAAATGCTCACGCTATTTCGCCGATCCAAAATCCACTTCAATTGAGAAGTTTAAGAAGATCTGTTGCGAGATTACACACAGAGTTAACTAAAAGAGAGTTACAATAATTGTATTCTGCTGAAAGATGGAAAAAAGAAATTTAAGAAAAGAAAGAATTGGTGTGGTGACATCAAACAAAATGGAAAAATCTATTGTTGTGTCACAAACTACAAAAGTGAAACACCCGTTATACGGTAAGTTCGTGTTGAAAACAAAGAAATATGTTGCGCACGACGAAACAAACGATTGCAATATTGGCGATACAGTAAAGATCATGGAAACACGACCTTTATCAAAATCAAAATGTTGGAGATTAGTTGAAATCATTGAAAGAGCTAAGTAATTATGGTACAACAAGAGTCAAGATTAAAAGTAGCAGATAACACAGGAGCGAAAGAAGTACTTACGATCCGTGTTTTAGGAGGAACGAAACGTCGTTATGCCTCTGTTGGTGACAAAATTGTAGTTTCAATTAAAGACGCTACTCCAAACGGAAACGTTAAAAAAGGAGCGGTTTCAACTGCAGTTGTTGTACGTACCAAAAAAGAAGTGAGAAGAGCTGATGGATCTTATATCCGTTTTGACGATAACGCATGTGTATTGTTAAACGCTGCAGGAGAAATGAGAGGAACTCGTGTTTTTGGTCCGGTTGCCAGAGAACTTCGTGAAAAACAATTCATGAAAATTGTATCATTAGCACCAGAAGTGCTTTAATACTTATACAAATGATAAAGCTAAAAATAAAATCAGGAGATATCGTAAGAGTTATTGCTGGAGACCACAAAGGTTCTGAAGGTAAAATTGTACGTGTTCTTCGTGAGAAAAACAAAGCGATTGTTGAAGGAGTGAACATGGTTTCAAAACATACCAAACCAAGTGCAAAAAATCCTCAAGGAGGAATCGTAAAAAAAGAAGCTCCTATTCATGTGTCAAATTTGTCTTTAATTGACCCAAAGTCAAAAGAAGTGACTAAAGTTGGTTTCAAACAAGAAGGAGACAAGAAAGTGAGATTTTCAAAAAAATCTAATCAAGTATTATAGTTATGGCATATATTCCTAGACTAAAAGAAGAATATAAGAGCAGAGTAATTGCAGCTCTTAAAGAAGAATTCGGTTACAAAAATGTAATGCAAGTTCCTAAACTTGAAAAAATTATTGTAAGCCGTGGTGTTGGTGCAGCTGTATCTGACAAAAAGTTAGTAGACTATGCTGTTGAAGAAATGTCAAAAATTACGGGACAAAAAGCCGTAGCTACCATCTCTAAAAAAGACGTTGCGTCTTTTAAATTGAGAAAAGGGATGCCAATTGGTGCAAAAGTTACGTTACGTGGCGAAAGAATGTATGAATTCTTAGACAGATTGATTACATCATCATTACCACGTGTTAGAGATTTCAGCGGAATCAAATCTACTGGTTTTGACGGAAGAGGTAATTATAACTTAGGTGTTTTAGAACAAATCATTTTCCCAGAAATTGATATTGATAAAGTAAATAAAATATCCGGTTTTGATATTACTTTCGTAACGTCTGCTCAAACAGATAAAGAAGCAAAATCATTATTAGCGGAATTAGGATTACCTTTTAAAAAGAATTAAGATATGGCTAAAGAATCAATGAAAGCCCGTGAGGTAAAGAGACAAGCAGTTGTAGACAAATATGCTGAAAAAAGAAAAGCGCTTAAAGCTGCTGGAGATTTTGAAGCATTGCAAAAATTACCTAAAAATGCTTCTCCTATTCGTTTACACAATCGTTGTAAATTAACAGGTAGACCAAGAGGGTATATGCGTCAATTCGGTCTTTCTCGAGTTACATTCCGTGAAATGGCTAACCAAGGATTAATTCCAGGTGTTAAAAAAGCATCTTGGTAATCTCGCAAAAAGTTATTACTTTTGCAATCCAAATAAAAAGTTTAATTGGTTAAAGGTTCAATGAGTGAGTACTTTTTGAAAACCATAATCGCAAATTTATACATATGTATACAGATCCAATTGCCGATTATCTAACACGTGTTAGAAATGCAGTGCGAGCCAATCACAAAGTGGTTGAAATCCCTGCTTCTAATATGAAGAAAGAAATCACAAAAATTTTATTCGATCAAGGGTACATTTTAAGTTACAAATTTGAAGACAACTCGGTTCAGGGTTCAATCAAAATTGCACTTAAATACGATAAAGACACGAAAGAGTCTGTTATCAAAGATATCCAAAGAATTAGTAAACCAGGTTTACGTAAATATGCAAGTTCTTCAAACCTTCCAAGAATCTTAAACGGTTTAGGTATTGCTATTGTTTCTACATCAAAAGGATTGATGACTGGAAAACAAGCGAAGCAATTAAATGTTGGTGGTGAAGTAGTTTGTTACGTATATTAATAATAAAGGCGAGACAATGTCAAGAATAGGTAAAAATCCAATTGCAATTCCAGCAGGAGTAACTGTAGAAATTACAGATGCTGTAGTTACAGTTAAAGGAAAATTAGGCGAGCTTACTCAAGAATTTTCTGATGTAACGGTTAAAATCGAAGATAACCATGTTATCGTAGAGCGTTCATCAGATCATAAAGATGAGAGAGCGAAACACGGACTTTATCGATCATTAATCAATAACATGATTATTGGTGTTTCTGAAGGTTTTACAAAAGAATTAGAATTAGTTGGAGTAGGTTATAGAGCATCAAATCAAGGACAAAAACTTGATTTAGCTTTAGGATTCTCTCACAACATCGTTCTAGAAGTTGTAAAAGATGTTACTCTTGAAACAGTATCAGAAAAAGGTAAAAATCCGATAGTGAAATTATCATCATTCGACAAACAATTATTAGGTCAAGTAGCTGCGAAGATCAGAGGTTTCCGCAAACCTGAACCCTATAAAGGAAAAGGAGTTAAGTTTGTTGGAGAAGAATTAAGAAGAAAAGCAGGTAAATCAGCTTAAAAAGTAAGACTATGTCATTAACGAAATCTGAAAGAAGACAAAGAATTAAGTTCAGAATCAGAAAGATTGTAAGCGGAACTGCTGCTCAACCAAGACTTTCTGTATTCAGAAGTAATAAAGAAATCTATGCACAAATCATAGATGATGTAAATGGTACAACTTTAGTTGCAGCTTCATCAAGAGATAAAGATGTTGCTCAAGGAACTGCCGTTGAAACTGCAAAAGCAGTGGGGAAATTAGTTGCTGAAAAAGCACTTAAAGCAGGTATTTCAACAATCTCTTTTGATAGAGGTGGGTATTTATACCATGGACGTGTGAAATCATTAGCTGAAGGCGCAAGAGAAGCTGGACTTAAATTCTAAGATATTATGTATCATAATTATAAAAACGTAGAGATTGTAAAACCAGGAGGTCTTGAATTGAAAGACCGTTTGGTGAGTGTAAATCGTGTTACTAAAGTTACTAAAGGAGGTAGAGCATTTGGTTTTTCTGCTATCGTAGTAGTTGGTGATGAAAACGGTGTAGTAGGTCATGGATTAGGAAAATCTAAAGACGTTTCTGAAGCTATTGCAAAAGCAGTAGAAGATGCAAAGAAAAATCTTGTGAGAATTCCTCTTCAAGGACAATCTGTACCTCATGAGCAAAAAGGTAAATTTGGTGGTGCTAGAGTATTTTTAATGCCGGCTTCACACGGTACCGGAGTTATTGCTGGTGGTGCTGTTCGTGCGGTGTTAGAATCTGTAGGAGTACACGATGTATTATCTAAATCACAAGGTTCATCAAACCCTCACAATGTGGTAAAAGCTACTTTTGATGCTTTATTACAAATGAGAAGTGCATTAACAATTGCGAAACAAAGAGGAGTATCTTTAGAAAAAGTATTCAAAGGTTAATTAACAGGAAATCATGGCAAAATTAAAAGTAAAACAAGTAAGAAGTAAAATCAATTGTCCTCTTGATCAAAAGAGAACTTTGGAAGCTTTAGGTCTTCGTAAAATGGGACAAGTTGTTGAGCATGATGCAAATCCTGCTATCCTTGGAATGGTAAATAAAGTTAAACACTTAGTTTCTATTGAAGAAACTAAATAACACTATACAGTTATGAATTTAAGTAACTTACAACCAGCTGAAGGTTCGGTTCACAACCAAAATAAGCGAGTAGGTAGAGGAGAAGGTTCTGGTAAAGGTGGTACTGCTTCACGCGGACACAAAGGAGCTAAGTCTCGTTCTGGATATTCAAAGAAAATTGGTTTTGAAGGTGGTCAAATGCCACTTCAAAGACGCGTACCTAAGTTTGGTTTCAAGAATATTAATAGAGTAGAATATCAAGGAATTAACCTTGATTCATTACAATTATTAGTAGAAAACGGAGTAGTTTCAGATACAGTAGATTTTACTGTATATGTTGACACTCGTTTAGCTACCAAAAATAGCTTAGTAAAGATTTTAGGAAGAGGTGAGCTTAAAACAAAGCTTAAAGTAAGTGCTCACAAATTTACTGCATCTGCTAAAGCAGCAATTGAAGCTGCTGGTGGTGAAGCTGTAACATTATAATCCTTTTAGTAAAATGAAGAAATTTATAGATTCATTCATCAACGTTTGGAAAATTGAAGAGTTAAAAAATAGAATTTTATTGACTCTTGGATTGTTATTAGTGTACCGTTTTGGCGCACAAGTAACGCTTCCTGGTATTGATGCTACTAAATTGACAAATCTTACAAACCAAACTAATGAAGGTATTGGATGGTTAATCAATGTATTTACAGGAGGTGCTTTTTCGCAAGCTTCTGTTTTTGCATTAGGGATCATGCCGTATATTTCTGCTTCTATTGTTGTTCAATTAATGGGAATTGCAGTACCGTATTTGCAAAAATTACAAAAAGATGGTGAAAGTGGTAGAAAGAAAATTAACCAAATTACAAGATGGTTAACGATCTTAATCACACTAGTTCAAGGTCCGGGTTATATCTATAACTTATACAACACATTGCCTGGAGAGGCATTCATGTTAGGAGCAGGTTCTTTCCCATTCTTATTTTCTTCTGTACTTATTTTAGTTACAGGAACTATTTTTGCGATGTGGTTAGGAGAAAAAATTACCGACAAAGGTATTGGTAATGGTATTTCATTATTAATTATGGTAGGTATTATTGCGAGAATGCCACAAGCATTTATTCAAGAGTTTTCATCAAGAACCGCTCAAACAAATGGAGGTCCTTTAATGATTGTAATTGAATTAATACTTTGGTTCTTAGTAATTATTGCTTGTATCTTATTAGTAATGGCTGTTAGAAAAATTCCAGTTCAGTATGCTAGACGTACCGTTTCTGGCGATTTTGAACAAGACATGATGGGAGGAAATAGACAATTTATTCCTTTGAAATTAAATGCATCAGGTGTTATGCCGATCATTTTTGCTCAAGCAATAATGTTTATACCGGCTGCGGTTTCTGGTTTATCAAAATCGGATAGTGCACTTTCATTAGCAGCAATGTTTAATGATCCATTTGGTTTGGTTTATAATATTGTATTTGCTTTGTTAATTGTAGTTTTTACCTATTTTTACACCGCAATTACAGTGCCTACCAACAAAATGGCTGATGATTTGAAAAGAAGTGGTGGATTTATTCCAGGGGTTAAACCAGGAATTGAAACCGGAGATTACCTAGATAAAATAATGTCATTAATTACCTTTCCAGGTTCGTTATTTCTTGCTTTAATTGCTGTGTTCCCAGCGGTAGCAGTAAGTTTACTTGGAGTTCAAGGTGCCTGGGGTTATTTTTATGGTGGTACTTCTTTGTTAATCATGGTTGGTGTTGCAATAGACACTATTCAACAAATAAATTCTTATTTATTGAATAAACACTATGATGGTTTGATGAAAAGTGGTAAAAATAGAAAAGCAGTAGCTTAATTTTTATGGCAAAGCAATCAGCAATAGAACAAGACGGAACAATTATTGAAGCATTGTCAAATGCTATGTTTCGTGTAGAGTTAGAAAACGGACATGTTGTAATTGCTCATATTTCTGGTAAAATGCGTATGCATTATATTAAATTACTACCAGGTGACAAGGTAAAACTTGAAATGAGTCCTTACGATTTGTCTAAAGCAAGAATTACTTATAGATACTAAAGCTATTAAAATGAAAGTAAGAGCATCAGTTAAAAAGAGAAGTGCCGAGTGCATTATTGTACGTAGAAAAGGAAGATTATACGTTATTAACAAAAAGAATCCTAGATTTAAACAAAGACAAGGATAATTATGGCAAGAATTGCAGGGGTAGATATACCTAAACAGAAAAGAGGAATCATTGCTTTAACATACATATTTGGTATTGGTAAAAGCAGAGCTAAAGATATTTTAGCTAAAGCTCAAGTGAGCGAAGACAAGAAAGTTCAAGATTGGAATGACGACGAGATCGGAGCAATCCGTGATGCCGTGTCATATTTTAAAATTGAAGGAGAATTGCGTTCAGAAATTCAATTAAACATCAAACGTTTAATGGATATCGGATGTCAAAGAGGTATTCGCCATAGAGCTGGACTTCCATTGAGAGGTCAAAGAACTAAAAACAATTCTAGAACTAGAAAAGGTAAGAGAAAAACTGTTGCTAACAAGAAAAAAGCAACTAAATAATAAGTAATAATATGGCTAAAGCAACTGCAAAAAAACGTAAAGTTATCGTTGAATCTTCGGGTGAAGCGCATATTAATGCTACTTTTAACAACATCATCATTTCTTTAACCAATAAGAAAGGTGAAGTAATTTCTTGGTCTTCAGCTGGTAAAATGGGCTTCAGAGGTTCTAAAAAGAATACGCCTTATGCCGCTCAAATGGCAGCAGAAGATTGTAGTAAAGTAGCTCTTGAAGCTGGACTAAAAAAAGTTAAAGTGTATGTGAAAGGTCCAGGAAATGGTAGAGAATCTGCTATTAGATCAATCCATAATTCTGGAGTTGAAGTTACAGAAATCATTGATGTAACTCCAATGCCACACAACGGATGTCGTCCTCCGAAAAGAAGAAGAGTATAATTTAAGTATAACATAGGTAGGTTTATAATTATCGAAGGATATAGACCTGAATTCATAATTCCTACCTTTTTTAATTTTTTTAAAATGGCAAGATATACTGGTCCAAAAACAAAAATTGCTCGTAAATTTGGCGAAGCAATATTCGGAGAAGACAAAGCCTTCGAAAAAAGAAATTACCCTCCAGGGCAACATGGTTTGGCTAAAAAGAGAGGTAAAAAATCGGAATATGCAGTTCAGTTAATGGAAAAGCAAAAAGCGAAGTACACTTACGGAATTCTAGAAAAACAATTCAGAAATTTATTTAAAAAAGCATCTGCTGCTTCTGGAGTAACAGGTGAAATTTTACTTCAATTGTGTGAAGCTCGTTTAGATAATGTGGTATACAGAATGGGTATTGCTCCTTCTCGTAGAGCTGCACGTCAAATAGTAGTTCACAGACACATCACTGTTAATGGTGAATTGGTTAACGTTCCTTCTTATCACCTAAAAGCAGGTGACAAAGTAGCGGTTCGTGAAAAATCTAAATCTATTGAAGCCATCGATCGTTCTTTAGCTAGTGCCTCTCAAGTTTATGAGTGGATTACTTGGAACAATGATTTAAAAGAAGGTACTTTCGTTTCTGTACCTCAAAGACTTCAAATACCAGAAAATATTAAAGAACAACTAATCGTTGAGTTGTATAACAAATAATAATTGACACTAGTCGAAAGTATGGCAATATTTAATTTTCAAAAGCCCGATAAAGTTATCATGATCGATTCCACCGATTTTGAAGGTAAATTCGAATTTAGACCTTTAGAACCTGGTTATGGATTGACTGTTGGTAATGCACTTAGAAGAGTTTTACTTTCTTCTCTTGAAGGATATGCAATTACATCTGTAAGAATTGAAGGAGTAGAACATGAGTTCTCTACCATTTCTGGTGTAGTTGAAGATGTAACAGAAATTATCTTAAATCTTAAACAAGTACGTTTCAAACGTCAAATTGAAGATATTGATAACGAATCTGTTTCTATCTCTCTTTCAGGAAAAGACAAGATTACTGCAGGTGATTTTCAAAAATTCATCTCTGGTTTTCAAGTGTTAAATCCTGATTTAGTAATCTGCAATTTAGATAGTAAAACTACGCTAAACTTGGAGCTTTCTATCGAAAAAGGTAGAGGTTATGTTCCTGCAGAAGAGAACAAAAAATCAAATGCTCCAATAGGAACTATTTTTACAGATTCTATTTACACTCCAGTAAAGAATGTAAAATATTCTATTGAGAATTTCCGTGTGGAACAAAAAACAGATTACGAAAAATTAGTTTTTGAAATCATTACAGATGGATCTATTCATCCTAAAGATGCATTAACTGAAGCCGCTAAGACGTTGATACAACACTTTATGTTGTTTTCTGATGAAAGAATTACGCTTGAGGCAGATGAAATTGCTCAAACTGAGTCTTACGATGAAGAATCACTTCATATGAGACAATTATTGAAAACTAAATTAGTAGATATGGACTTATCTGTTAGAGCATTAAATTGCTTAAAAGCAGCGGAAGTGGATACCTTAGGAGATTTGGTTTCTTTCAACAAAAACGACCTAATGAAGTTCCGTAATTTTGGTAAAAAATCATTAACTGAATTAGATGAGTTAGTGGCAAATAAAAACCTAACTTTTGGAATGGATTTAACTAAATATAAATTAGATAAAGAGTAATTGCTTCATATTTTGCGCTCCTTTACGGATTGATGCAAGATGAAGATAAATAATATACGTCATGAGACACGGAAAAAAATTCAATCATTTAAGTAGACAAAAAGGACACAGAAGAGCTATGTTAGCAAATATGGCTTGTTCTTTAATCGAACATAAACGTATCAATACTACTGTTGCTAAAGCTAAAGCTTTAAAACAATTTGTTGAACCATTAGTTACAAAATCAAAAGAAGATACTACTCACAATCGTCGTACAGTTTTCTCTTACCTAAGAGATAAATATGCTGTTACTGAATTGTTCAGAGAAGTTGCTGCTAAAGTAGGTGACCGTCCAGGAGGATACACACGTATCATCAAATTAGGAAATCGTTTAGGAGATAACGCTGATATGGCAATGATAGAATTAGTAGATTTTAATACAATCTATAACGGTGGTAAAAAAGAAGTGAAGAAAACAACTCGTCGTGGAAAAGTGAAAAAAGCAGAAGGTACTCCTGAAGCTCCAGTAGCCGACACAACTGTTGTCGATCAAACGGAAGAGACTTCTTCAACAACAGAAGCTACAGAATAATCATGAAACCATTCATGTGAAAATAATAAGGATAGACTTTTTTTAAGTTTATCCTTTTTTTTTGCTTTTACGAATTAAACAGTTGAAAAAAACAACTTTTATAACTAAATTTGCAACCACAACAACGCAGTACAATGAAATACAACAATCGAGCTAAAGCCGTTTTATTGCTAAAAGACGGAACTATTTTTCACGGCAAATCTATCGGAATCGAAGGAGTTACTTTTGGAGAAGTAGCTTTCAACACAGGAACTACAGGCTATCAAGAAATTTTTACCGATCCTTCCTACTTTGGTCAAATCATGGTTACCACCAATGCGCACATTGGAAACTATGGTATCAATGAAAAAGAAGTGGAATCCGATTCAGTGAAAATTTCAGGATTGGTTTGTAAAAATTTTAGCTTTAATTACTCTCGTGAAGATGCTTCAGAAAGTTTATTTGACTATTTGAAAAAACAAAATCTTATCGTTATTTCAGATGTCGACACAAGAGCCTTAGTGAGTTACATTCGAGATAATGGTGCCATGAATGCGGTTATTTGTACCGATGGAACCCCAATCGAAGAACTAAAAGTTAAATTAGCTAAGGTTCCCGAAATGAACGGCTTAGAATTAGCTTCTAAAGTATCAACCACTGAACCCTATTTCTTCGGAGATAAAACGGCTAAGTATAAAATTTCTGCCCTAGATTTAGGAATCAAAACCAATATATTACGCAATCTGTCTCAAAGAGATTGTTATATTAAAGTATTTCCTTACAATGCCTCGTTTGAAGAATTGAAAGCATTCAATCCAGATGGTTATTTTTTGTCTAATGGACCTGGTGATCCAGAACCACTGGTTTCAGCTCAAGAAGTAGCCAAAAAAATATTAAATGAAAATAAACCTTTATTCGGAATTTGCTTAGGGCACCAAATTATTGGTTTAGCCAATGGAATTTCGACCTATAAGATGTTCAATGGTCATCGTGGAATCAATCATCCTGTAAAAAATATTCTTACCGGAAAAGGTGAAATCACCTCTCAAAATCATGGATTTGCCATAGTGCGCGAAGCCTTAGATAACCATCCCGATTTTGAATTGACACACGAACACTTGAATGATGGAACTGTAGCAGGTATGCGTATGAAATCCAAGAATTGTTTTTCTGTGCAATACCACCCAGAAGCGAGTCCAGGACCTCACGATTCTAGCTATTTATTTGATCAATTTATCGAAAATATAAAATCTGCAAGCAACTAAAACGTTATCGTTTATAAGTTTTTTGAATTTCAGAATATTGTTCAATTTTAAGTTTTAAATTTGTTATTATTCTTAAAATACTAACTATAAATAATATAAAATGAGTATTATCATTAAAGTACACGCAAGACAAATTTTAGATTCTCGTGGTAATCCAACTGTTGAAGTAGATGTAATTACAGAGAATGGAATATTAGGCCGTGCGGCGGTTCCAAGTGGAGCATCTACGGGCGAACATGAAGCAGTAGAACTACGCGATGGTGGTAAAATGTACATGGGAAAAGGTGTTCTGAAAGCAGTTGAAAATGTAAATACTAAAATTGCAGAAGCCGTTGTAGGAATGTCTGTTTTTGAACAAAATTTAATCGATCGCATCATGATTGATTTAGATGGTACTGCCAATAAATCTAATTTGGGTGCCAATGCTATTTTAGGGGTTTCTCTAGCGGTAGCAAAAGCGGCAGCTAATGAGTTAGGTATGCCATTGTATCGTTATGTAGGAGGTGTTTCTGCAAACACTTTACCGGTTCCTATGATGAACATAATTAACGGTGGTTCGCATTCTGATGCACCTATCGCTTTTCAAGAATTCATGATCATGCCGGTTAAAGCAAAAAATTTCACCCATGCTATGCAAATGGGTACCGAAATTTTTCACAACCTTAAAAAAGTATTACACGATAGAAATTTATCCACCGCTGTAGGAGATGAAGGTGGTTTTGCTCCCAATTTAGCCGGCGGAACAGAAGATGCTTTGGATTCCATTAAATTAGCCGTAACAAATGCGGGTTATACTTTTGGCGATGATGTAATGATCGCTTTAGACTGTGCTGCTTCAGAATTTTATGTAAACGGAAACTACGATTATACAAAATTTGAAGGGGCAACAGGAAAAATAAGAACGTCTAAAGAACAAGCAGAATATTTAGCAGAATTAGCAGCCAATTATCCTATTATTTCTATTGAAGACGGAATGTATGAAGACGATTGGGAAGGTTGGAAATTATTGACGGAAAAAATTGGCGATAAAGTACAATTGGTAGGAGATGATTTATTTGTTACCAATGTAGAACGTTTATCTCGAGGTATAAGTCAATCAATCGCTAACTCAATTTTAATTAAAGTAAACCAAATTGGTACTTTGACAGAAACAATTGCTGCGGTAAACATGGCACACAATGCGGGGTATACCTCGGTTATGTCACACCGATCGGGAGAAACAGAAGACAATACCATTGCCGATTTAGCAGTGGCATTAAACTGTGGTCAAATCAAGACAGGTTCGGCTTCTCGTTCTGATCGTATGGCAAAATACAATCAATTATTACGTATCGAAGAAGAATTGGCAGATGTAGCCTATTTTCCTGGTGTAAATGCTTTTAAAGTAAAAAGATAATACGCAACCTATCCTAAACACTTTTACTTTGTAATGGGGAAGGTTAGGTTTAGTACAAAAATAGTTAACCTCTCAAGATGATAATTTTGAGAGGTTTTTTATGTATAGTAATTAACCATAAAATAATGTTATTTTCTTTATCGTTTCCGTATTAATTGTTAAATTCGCATATTACATAAAATAGTTAATATAATATCCAATAAATATATGTCAAATATTGCAGTATTAGAACTTGATGGCAAAAGGTATGAGTTTCCTGTTATCGTAGGAACTGAAAATGAGGTAGCTATCGACATCGACAAATTACGTAGTGCATCTGGTGCTATAACTATCGATCCAGGATACAAAAATTCAGGATCTTGTACAAGTGAAATTACTTTTTTAGATGGAGAAGAAGGAATCCTTCGATATAGAGGATATGCTATCGAAGATCTAGCCGACAAAGCTAATTTCATGGAAGTTTCTTACTTATTAATTTTTGGAGAATTGCCTACTACTGCTCAATTAGAAAAATTCGAAAATGATATTCGTAAGTATACCTTAGTCAATGAAGAAATGAAAAACATTATTGATGGTTTTCCAAAAACAGCGCATCCAATGGGTGTGTTAGCTTCATTAACAAGTGCATTAACAGCTTTCAATCCAAAGTCGGTCAATCCTCACAATGAAAAAGAAATGTATGAGGCCGTTTGTAAAACAATAGGTAAATTCCTAGTAATTGCAACTTGGACCTATAGAAAATCTATGGGGTTTCCTTTAAATTATTATGATAACAACAAAGGGTATGTAGAAAACTTTATGCGTTTGATGTTTGAATTGCCTACTGGACCATACAAATCAGATCCTAAAGTGGTAGCGGCATTAGATAAATTATTTATCCTTCACGCCGATCACGAACAAAACTGTTCCACTTCTACTGTACGTATAGTAGGTTCTTCTCATGCGGGATTATTTGCTTCTATTTCAGCAGGTGTTTCTGCCTTATGGGGACCACTTCATGGGGGAGCTAATCAAGCGGTGTTAGAAATGTTGCAAGAAATTCATAATAATGGTGGTGATGTAGCCAAATTTGTTTTAAAAGCAAAAGATAAAGATGATCCGTTCCGTTTGATGGGATTTGGACACCGTGTTTATAAAAATTTCGACCCAAGAGCTACTATTATAAAAAAAGCGGCAGATGATGTTTTGACTGCTTTAGGGGTTGATGATCCTTTGTTAGATATTGCAAAACAGTTGGAAAAAGTAGCTTTAGAAGATGACTATTTCAAATCAAGAAATTTATATCCAAACGTAGATTTCTATTCCGGAATTATTTATCGTGCAATGGGAATTCCGGTAGAGATGTTCACCGTATTGTTTGCTATTGGTCGCTTACCAGGTTGGATTGCACAATGGAAAGAAATGCGTATCAATAAAGAACCTATTGGACGTCCAAGACAAGTTTATACTGGGTATCCTTTACGCGATTTTAAAGACGTAAAGAACAGATAATTTACAACCCATCGAAAGATGGGTTTTTTATTTTACAACCCAAATTTGATTGTACTATCTCATTTCAATTTCCTATATTTGCTTACAAGCTAAACCAATAAGCACAGTATAAATACACCAATATGTTGTCATTACATGTAAAAAACGAAACTTCCCCATTGAGGGCCGTGGTATTGGGTACGGCCATTAGTAATGGGCCAACTCCCACCATTGAAGAGGCCTATGATCCAAAATCATTAGAACACATAAAAGCGGGGACCTATCCTATAGAAGCAGATATGGTTCTAGAAATGCAGGCTTTTAATGAGGTGTTTCAAAAATATGGAGTTACAGTGTTTCGTCCAGAAATCATTGCCAATTACAATCAGATTTTTACTCGTGATATTGGGTTTGTTATAGATGATATTTTTATCAAAGCGAATATATTACCCGATAGAGAACGCGAATTAGATGCCATTCAATACATTATTGATCAAATCGATCCTACCAAAGTTGTGCGCCCTCCTGAAGAAGTGCATATTGAAGGCGGTGACGTAATGTTATGGAATGATTATATTTTTGTGGGTACGTATAAAGGATCCGATTATAAAGATTATATCACGGCCAGAACAAATTGGCAAGGGGTCAACTATATCAAAGAATTATTCCCAAATAAAATTGTAAAAGAGTTTGATTTAGTAAAATCAAAAATAGAACCACGAGACAATGCATTGCATTTAGACTGTTGTTTTCAACCCCTAGGAAATAATAAAGGAATCATCTACAAAAGTGGTTTTCGAGAGGAAGCAGATTATGTGTTTTTATTGAAATTATTTGGAAAAGAAAATTTGTTTCACATCGAAAGAGAAGAAATGTATCACATGAATTCCAATATTTTTTCTATTAATCCCAATGTAGTTGTTTCGGAAAAGAATTTTACCCGTTTGAATAATTGGTTGCGAAAACAAGGATTTACCGTTGAAGAAATTCCGTATGCCGAAATAGCCAAGCAAGAAGGCTTGTTGCGTTGTTCAACTTTGCCTTTAATTAGAGATTAACTATTTGTGGTTTTTAGCCTATGGTTTATTGTTAAAAAACCAAAAACTATAAACCAATAACAATAAACATAAAAACATGAACCAAACCACCAACTCCATTGTCATGATTCGTCCGGTAGCTTTTCGTATGAACGAGCAAACTGCTGTGAATAATTATTACCAAAAAGTACTCGATAATTTAACGCCAGCATCTGTAAATGCTAAAGCCCAAGAAGAGTTTGATACTTTTGTCCAAAAATTAAAAACGATTGGACTCAACGTTATTGTTGTGGATGATACGCTTAGCCCAGACACTCCCGACAGTATTTTTCCTAACAACTGGATTTCATTTCATGAAAACGGAGATGTTGTTTTGTATCCTATGTTTGCAGAGAATCGTCGATTAGAAAGAAGAGAAGATGTGTTAGATCGACTGGAAGCAGAAGGTTTTATCATTAATGAAATAATGGATTATACTTCGGCAGAAGAAGATGCTATTTTTTTGGAGGGAACGGGGAGCATTGTCTTAGATAGAGCTAATGGGAAGGCTTATTGTGCCTTGTCGCCCAGAGCCGATGAAGAGTTGTTTATTGAGTTTTGTGAAGATTTTGAATTTACGCCAGTAATTTTTGAAGCGTTTCAAACAGTTGATGGATCAAGAAAGCATATTTATCATACCAATGTAATTCTATGTATAGGAGAAACCTTTGCTGTAATTTGCGCCGATTGTATCGATGATAAAAAAGAACGCAAAATGGTCTTAGACAGTCTAAAAGGCGACGAAAAAGAAGTGATTTTAATTACCGAAGACCAGGTAAATAATTTTGCTGGAAACATGTTAGAAGTAAAAGGAACCGATGACCGACGCTTTTTAGTCATGAGTGCTTCAGCACATCAAAGTCTGACCAAAAAACAAGTGGCACAATTAGAAGAACACGTTACAATTATTAGCTCTAGTTTAGACACCATCGAAGCCTGTGGTGGTGGAAGCGCTCGCTGTATGATGGCCGAAGTATTTTTACAGAAGGAGTAACTTTACATAAAATAAACCACAGTAATATTTACACGCCACGAACGATACTCAATACCGCACTAATAATATATTGAATACCAATAGCGATAGTTAAAAACCCAATGATTCTGGAAATAGCAACAATTCCAGAAGCACCTAAAATTTTAGCTAAATAATGGGCACTTCTCAGCACTAGGTATATGGTAAAGGCTACCACTAATATGGCGATGGATGAAATAATGATTTCACTTGTACTGTGATGATCTTGATAATAGGCAATCAATAAAGATATGGAGCCCGGTCCAGCGAGCATTGGCATCGCTAAAGGGGTTAGAGCAATGTCGTTTCGATTGTGCGCTTCTTCTTCTGCTTTTTTGTTAATTCCTTTGTTTTTTGAAAATCTTCCATTCAACAAGGAAAAGCCAGAGCTAGCAATAATTATACCGCCAGCAATGCGTAAGGCCGTAATGGTAATACCAAAAAAGGACAATACGTATTGGCCCACAAAAAACGAGACCAATAAAATAAGGAAAACATTAAAAGCCGTCCAAAGTGAAACTTTAGCACGTTCTTTCTTAGTATAGTCTTGTGTTAATCCAACAAAAATTGGAACGGTTCCAATAGGATTTAACACCGAAAAAAGTGCAGCAAATAAATAGACGAAAACTTCCATAGTTTATTTTTTGTAAAGATACAAAACAAATTTAGAGTCAAATAAAAATATCACTCGATACGTATTATTTCATAACTTTATAAAAAAATAGATCATGAAAACATTAGTAATTGGGGCTTCTACAAACAAAGAGCGCTATTCTTATAAAGCCATACACAACCTAGTCGATAAAAGCCATCAAGTGGTGGCCATTGGATCCAAAAAAGGAATGGCTTTTGATATTCCTATTGAAACCGATAAATTGAATTTTCAAGCCATAGATACCGTAACAATGTATTTGAATCCCAAAGCTCAAGAAGACTATTATGACTACGTTTTATCTTTAAAACCCAGACGGGTTATTTTTAATCCTGGGACCGAAAATCCAGCATTTTACAAACTGCTTGAGGCCAATAATATTCAATATGAAGTCGCTTGTACCTTAGTTTTATTAGCAACCCATCAATATTAATAACGGGTGTTTTCTTGAGTGGATTTACTTATGAGTAGTAAGCCTAAAAAGGTAATAAGTCCGTTAACGATGATGATTTCTACAGAAAATACATATCCCGAAAACCATTCGGTAGCATGGCTATTGATCCAAAACGTAATCAGGGGTGCCACCACACAAACTACAGGAACTAGTTTGTCGTGAACGGTTTTTGATTTCATAAATAATCCAAAAGCATACAACCCAAGAAGCGGTCCATAGGTATAACTGGCTACAGTAAATATCATCGATACCACCGATTGATCGGTGAGCGAATTGAAAATTAATATCACAAAAAACATCAAAAGTGAAAATCCAATATGCACTAAATGTCGGTTTCTCACAATGTTGGGTTTGTTTTGATTTGCCGCTTTATCCATGCCTAAAAAGTCTACACAAAATGAAGTCGTTAAGGCCGTTAAGGCAGAATCAGTAGTGGCAAATGTTGCCGCAGTTAATCCCAATAAGAAAACGATAGCCGGCACTAAAGTTAAGTGATGAAAAGCGATTTCAGGAAATAATAAGTCGGTTCGAGGTTTTCCAGAAACTAAGTCAAGTGGAATTTCAATTCCGTTTTTTGCAGCATAGATATATAAAAGCGCTCCAACACTTAAAAAGAAAAGGTTTATGATTACAAAGATTCCTGTAAAGGTAAACATGTTTTTTTGAGCTTCACCGATGGTGGCACAGCTTAAATTCTTTTGCATTAAATCTTGATCCAATCCTACCATGGCAATGGTTACAAAAATTCCACCCAACAGTTGTTTCCAAAAATAATTACCGTTTTGGTAATCGTCAAAAAAGAATATTTTGGAATAGTTACTTTCTTTTACCGTTTCAAAGGCTTCAAAGAAACTTAAATCAAGGTGTTTGCAAATAAAAAATAGGGTTAAAAATACCGACGAGACTAAGAAAAATGTTTGCAAGGTATCGGTAATAATAATTGTTTTTAAACCGCCTTTATAAGTGTAAGCAAAAATTAGTGCCAATGAAATTAAAACTGTTAAAGCAAAGGGAATGTTGTAAAAGTCAAACACGTAGCGTTGCAGTACAATAACAACCAAATACAGTCTAAAGGACGATCCAATTGTTCTACTAATTAAAAAAATAGTAGCTGAGGTTTTGTAGCTTACAGTCCCCAGGCGTTGTTCGATATAGCCATAAATAGAAGTAAGGTTCATCCGATAATATAAGGGCAACAACACTTTGGCAATGATTAAAAAACCTATAGCGTTCCCCAAAACAAATTGGAAGTATTTGAACTGCAGATCAGGATTTCCTACTTCGCCAGGAACCGAAATAAAAGTAACCCCAGACAAGGCTGTTCCAATCATGCCAAAGGCCACTAAATACCATTTCGAGTTTTTATTGGCTTTAAAAAAAGTATCATTTCCACTATCTTTTTTACTTACAAAGTGGGAAATAATAAACAACAAACCAAAATAAACAATGATTAACAACAATATGGCAAATGGACTCATTTTTCTACTTATTTTTAGTGGTAGCAATTTACATAAATAATCTTCACATTTTCAAATTATCTAACGCCTAAAATTTGTTACTTTTGTGAAATGGAATTGCCTTCAAAATTATTAGAGAACGCTGTGAATGAAATGGCACAGTTGCCAGGAATCGGAAAACGTACGGCCTTGCGATTGGTATTGCATTTACTAAAACAGCCGCTAGACCAAACAGCCGCTCTTGCCGAGGCCTTAGCTACAATGCGTAAAGACGTTCAGTTTTGCAGTACTTGTCACACGATTTCCGATGATAAAATTTGTACCATTTGTTCTAACGCTGCTCGAGATCGATCTATTATTTGTGTAGTGGAAGATGTGCGCGATGTTATGGCTATCGAAAATACAAACATGTTCAAAGGAGTTTACCATGTCTTAGGCGGTAAAATATCGCCAATTGAAGGCATTGGTCCCTCGCAATTAAAAATCACTTCATTAGTTGAAAAGGTAAAAGTAGGAAGTGTTTCCGAAATTATTTTTGCATTGAGTTCTACGATGGAAGGCGATACCACCAACTTCTATATCTACAAACAACTGAAAGACTTTACCGTTAAGATGTCAACGATTGCCCGTGGAATTTCAGTGGGAGACGAATTAGAATATGCCGACGAAATAACCCTTGGCAGAAGTTTACTCCACCGCATTCCTTTTGAAACCGCAATCAAGCAATAAATTTATTCGTTAATTGGACAGCCAAAACATTTGCGGGCATCCAAATCAAATTGGTACACCAATCCCAGTTCAAAAGTACCGCCCGATTTTCCAATTTTTGACGTAATGGCATCGTAGGATAATCCTATTTTAAAATTCTCATATTGCAATCCCGTGAAAAAGTTAACCGACGTTAATAGAGGGCTGGTTGAACTTTTGGGCATTGGATTTAGGGCAAAAGTACTTCCTAAGGACAAATTATTGAAAATTAACGCTGTTCCAATATCTAATCTATTATACTGGGCTTGTTTCATAAAATTGGCTGTCAGCATCATTCGTGTTTCGTAGGGTAAAAAGACAGGATCTACATACGATGCGATGTCAAATTCATATCCAGTAGTTACACTAAAAAACATGTCTAAGGGGATATTTCCTTCCTCAACCAAAGAAATGTTAGGGCGGTTCAAGTGTTTTACAGAGGTTCCAATCCAATAATTAGTATTGTGAAACAATAATCCTGCAGAGATATCTAAAAAATGCAGTCTATTTACAGCTTGAAGTGGATCAATACTGATGGGATTGATGGTTTCATTTCCAATATTGATCTGGTCACCTAATACTAAATTTTGGAAACCAAAACTTTTACTGCCATAGCCCACTTCAATTCCAGGTCTAAAATACCAATCATAATCCAGTTGTACACTATAGGCATAGTTCACATTAGCTTGCAAATAATTGTATCCTGTAAATGATTCTCTATGGTTAAGAAAATTAACACCAATACCACTTTTTGCTTCTTCAGAATAGGTGCTAAAATAGGCATAATCGGTGTCTACTTTTAAATTCAAACTCACCCATTGGGAGCGATGAAAAACCCCTGCACTTGTCGATTCTAAAAACCCAGTAAAACTAGGATTTTGAGTCTCAGGAATTAAAAAGTACTGCGTAAAAATAGGATCTTGTGCCCAGCAGTTTGTGCTCAGCAGTAAAATACTTATTACGATATAGTTGTATATTTTGGTCATTTTATTTAATCAAGGTAAAAGGTCCGCTTTTTTCTATTACAGCACCATAAAACGTGGTGCCGGTTACTTTATAGTAATAGTTTCCATTTTCAGCCGGAACCCCATTTATTTTTCCATCCCATCCCACAATAGTGGCTTCTTTTTCGGAATAGATGACATTTCCCCAGGTATCATACACTTCTATTGAAATAGCTTCGAGGCCTTCAAATTCGGGTTTAAATAGGTCATTTATGCCATCTGAATTGGCGGTAAAGCCATTCGGCATAATTAATTTATATCCTTTAGTAATGAGGAGTGTAATGATATTTGTTTTTATACATCCTAAAGGATAGGTAACCGTTTGTGTGACTACATATTCTCCTTCTAATACATACGTGTGAATTGGATTTTCTTCTGTTGAAAAAATACCGTCACCAAAATTCCAGGCAATACTCAAATAATCTCCGGTTGCTGTATTTGTAAATTGTATTGGGTCATTGATAGAATACAACCCATATGTTGTGTAAGCGAATGAATTTTGACCAAATCCTGGACTGCCAATTATTGGATTGGAGAGTGTTACGCTTTCAGAAGTCGTACAGCCATTAACATCGGTTATGGTAACAGTTATCAAACCGTTTTGACTAGTAGTCATAAATTGATTATTGACTCCAGAAACAGTTCCGTTAGACCAATTAATTTGATAAGGTCCCATACCACCAGAAACTAGTGCTTCAAATGAATTCGATACAATGCCAAGTGGGCAATTCACTTGAGTCGTTTTATTCAAAATGAGGGATAGTGGTGAGGGTCTTGAGACGATAAAGGAAGCTGTTTTGGTACAACCTCTACTGTCGGTTACTACTACAGAATAAGTTCCATTGGCAATAGCAGTAATATCTTCTGAAGTTGCACCATTTGACCAAACATAGGTAAATGGTGGTGTTCCACCTGAGACCACTAAATTTATAGCTCCACTACTGGCATTAAAACAGTCTAATGCATTTTGAATGGTAGCATTCAATACCAAGGGTTGTGGCTCAACTATGATAAATGTTCTATTGATGTAACAAGGCGTTCCATCAGAAATAGCAACGGTATAGGTGCCTGGTCCCAAATTATTCCGAACCGCTCCAGCCGTACTTCCGTCATTCCAAGTTAATGATACGGGTGCTTGACCGCCTACTAAGTTCAGGTTAATACTACCATTATTAGCTCCAAAACAAGAGATGTTTGTAACTATCGGATTAATGGTAAAAATGGGCGCTTCCACAATCGTTATTGTTATTGGTTTTGAACAACCATTCGCATCTGTAATCGTTATGGTATAATTTCCAGCAGCCAAATTATTTTGAAAAAATCCTGTGGCCAAAGTACTCCAATTGGCTTGATAAGGACCTGTTCCACCGGTTACATTTAAGTTAATCGAAGCGTTGTTAGCTCCATAGCAGGTAATTTCGGTAACGGTAGCGGTGATTATAATATCGTTTGGTTGCGTAAGCACTAATCCTGTAAGTGTTTTTGTACCGCCGTTTGCATCTGTAATAACTACAGCATACGTTCCCGCTGTTAATCCAATGAATTGAGGATTTAAATCAGTGGAATTGGTTATGGTTTGTACTACTGTATTGGAACTATTTAATAGGGTATAGTTATAGGGACCTACTGACTCTTGTAAAATTTGTATTCCTAACGCTCCGTTTGAATCTCCAAAGCAATTTAAGTTGATGGTCAAAGCTGTATCCTGTTGTGCTAGAAGTTCTGGGGGCTGTGTAAGTGTAAAAGTTAAGACAATAGGAGCACAATACCCATCAGTAATTGTAACGGTATAGGTTCCAGCACTTAATCCTGAAAGATCTTCAGTAGTAGCTGTAAAACTATTGGGTCCTATCCAATTATAAGTGTAGGTGCCAGAACCACCTAAAACGGTTAAATTGATCGACCCATCATTACCACCAAATACACTTAGGTTATATCCGTTGTAATTGGAAACCACTCCATTTGCGGTAAAGGTTGGATTTACAGTTATGGTATAAATAGCATCACTTCCCGTACATGAATTACCATTACTAGTAAAAGTTGCTGCAGCTGTATAAATAATAGTTAAAGGTAAGTTTGTAGAATTAACTAACGTTTGAGCGGGTATTGAATTGGTTCCTGAAGCAATTGCACCACTTATCCCTGCAGGAATTGATGCTGTCCAAGCAAAGTTAATGGAGCCCGGTAAAGATGTACTTAAGTTAACAGCAGTTGATATTGAATTGTTACATAGGATTTGGTTCACAATGTCAAATTGGACATTAGGTTTTGGATAAACGACAGCAGTAATGGTAAACGGATTGCCTTGGCAACTTCCTGCAGTTGGTATAACGTTGTAAACTATAGTTTGAATAGTAGTTCTTGTATTGATTAGCATCTGGCTAATTTGCGCTCCTGTACCCGCAGTAGCTCCTATAATATTCCCATTGCTATTAATTGTCCAGGAATACGTTGTTCCACTAGGCACAATAGTTGTTGCTGTGGGTACACCATTAGCTGGAGTTAATGTGAAGCCTTGTTCGCTACAAATAACGATAGTTTGGTCTTCAATAGTTGGTCTTGGATTAACGATAATAGAATAATTGAAGGTACTCCCTGCACAAGCAGAAGCATCGTTAGTAGCGGCTACTGCGGTATAGGTTATAGTAATGGGTGCATTGGTAGAATTGACTAATGTTTGGACAGGAATGGTATTGGTTCCCGAAGTGATTACACCTGTAATTCCGGCAGGTTGCACGGCAGTCCATGAAAAAGTAGCACCAGAGGTGGTACTGCTTAGGTTCACTAAAGCAGAAGTAGCCCCCGAACAAATGGCTTGATTATTTGGAGAGAAGCTAATTACCGGACTAGGGTTTACCGTGATGGTAAAGGTTTCAGCCACTCTAGCACAACCATTAGCAGTTGCAATAACAGAGAGGGTTGCAGTTATAGGAGCTGTACCACCATTGGTAGGTGTAAACACCGGAATGTTACCCGTTCCAGCAGCAATTAATCCAATAGCCGTATTAGAATTGGTCCAGGCATAGGTCGTTCCCGATACGCCATTGGTAAACACAATCGGACTTGTAGTAACGCCATTACAATAGGTTTGATTGGTAAGTCCTAAGGTTGTTGGTGTTGGATTTACCGTTACAGTAAGGGTAAAAGGTACACCAACACAAGTTCCAGCTGTTGGTATTACGGTATATTCTAAGGTTGCAGGCGCAGTTGTGGTGTTGGTTAAAGTTTGACTAATAGTTGTTGTGCCGGTAACTTGAGCAGTGCCACCTGTTATAGCTCCTACAGGAGTGCTCACAGGAGTTGTCCAAGTATAGGTTGTACCACTAGGCACTAGAGATCCACTTCCGTTAGTTGGCGTAGCCGAAAAAGCAGTTCCCGAACAAATGGTTCGGATGGCACCTACCACAAGAGGTTTTGGATTGACTACAACGGTTATTGTAAACGTACTTCCCACACAATTACCGGTATCACCCGAAGTTGGTGTAACGGTATAGATAATAGTTTGAGCCGAAGTAGAGGTATTGGTTAATGTTTGACTAATGGTTGTAATTGCACTAGCTGAAGAAGCGCTTGCTCCTGTGATATTGGTATTGGAACTAATGGTCCACGTATAGGTTGTGCCAGTTGGTACGATATTTCCACTACCATTGGTTGGTGTAACTGTAAAAGCAGCATCCGAACAAATAGCAGCCGGAACTACGTTTGCAATTACAGGTTTTGGATTCACACTAATTACTACTGTAAAAGCAGTTCCCGAACAACTAGTAAAAACAGGTGTTACCGTATACGTAGCTGTTTGTACAGCATTGGTTGGATTGATTAATGTGCCACCAATTGTAGTTTGATTGGTTCCACTTGCACCACCTGAAAGACCATTCGTTACTACCGGTGCACTCCAAGAATAAGTAGTTCCAGAAGGGATATTATTTAAAGTTGAACTAGTAGGTATTATTGAAAAGGCACCACCACTACAAATTGCATTGGCAAAACTTTCGGTAATGCTAGGTCTTGGATTAACGATAATAGAATAATTGAAGGTACTCCCCGCACAAGCAGAAGCATCGTTAGTAGCGGCTACTGCGGTATAGGTTATAGTAATGGGTGCATTGGTAGAATTGACTAATGTTTGGACAGGAATGGTATTGGTTCCGGAAGTGATTACACCTGTAATTCCGGCAGGTTGCACGGCAGTCCATGAAAAAGTAGCACCAGAAGTGGTACTGCTTAGGTTCACTAAAGCAGAAGTAGCCCCCGAACAAATGGCTTGATTATTTGGAGAGAAGCTAATTACCGGACTAGGGTTTACCGTGATGGTAAAGGTTTGTGTGGGCCCAGAACAAGCCGGAGTACCATTGGAAAAAGAGGGGGTAACGGTTATAGTTGCAGTGATTGGACTTGCCGTTGCATTTGTAACATTGAAAGCATTAATGTTCCCAGTGCCCGATGCCGGTAATCCAATTGCAGTATTGGAATTGGTCCAACTATATGTGGTGGTTCCTCCAGTTGTATTGGTTGAAAAAACAACAGCAGTTGTATTGGTGCCATTACATAAAATTTGATTTGCAATTGCATTTACTTGGGCTGTTGGATTTACGGTTATCGTAAAGGTTGTAGCCGTTCCAGAACAGCTTACACCGTTATTGGTGTAACTTGGAGTAACTTGTATCGTTGCAACGACAGGACTTGTTCCAGTATTGGTGGCAGAAAAAGAAGGTATATTTCCGGTTCCAGTTGCAACTAATCCAATACCAGGCGTGTCATTGGTCCAAGAATAAGAGATAGTTCCACCGGTGTTTGTTGTAGCAAAATTTATAGCTGCCAATGTGTTGCCGTTACAGATTGTTTTATTAGTAACGGTAGATACTTTTGCTGCAGGATTTACTGTAATTGTAAAAGTAATAGGAGTACCACTACAATTGTTTGTATTAGTAAATATTGGGGTAACTGTTATAGTAGCAACAACTGGAGAATTTCCTGAGTTTGTTGCAATAAATGAAGCAATATTGCCTGAGCCGGAAGCAACTAATCCGATGGATGTATTGGAATTGGTCCAGTTATAAGTAGTAGTCCCTCCCGAATTATTGGTTGAAAAAAGCACGGAAGGTATCGTATCGCCATTGCATACAGTACTATTTGTTACTGTATTGACTTGCCCTACCGGATTAATGGTTAGGGTAAATGTTTTAGAAGGACCGGTACAATTTGTTCCCCCGTTTGAAAAAGTTGGGGTTACTGTAATTGTCGCTACGATTGGACTACTAGTGTTGTTTATTGGTGTAAAAACGGGAAGAGTTCCGGTGCCCGAGCCATTTAAACCAATTCCGGTTGTATTGTTTGTCCAATTGTAAGTAGTAGTTCCGCCGGTAGTTGTTGTAGCAAAAGGAATTGCCGTTGCTGCGGTACCGGCACAAAGTACAACATTGTTGGGTTGTGCTACTTGTGCTGTTGGATTTACTGTAATCGTAATTGTTTTAGTCGTACCCGTACAACTTACACCTCCATTTTCAAAAGTAGGCGTAACTGTAATTGTAGTACTTATAGGAGCACTAGTATTATTAATTGCAGTAAAAACAGGTAGGTTCCCACTTCCTGGGGTCGTTAATCCTACAGCAGCATTACTACTAGTCCATGCATAGGTAGTAGTTCCTCCAGTATTATTAGTTGAAAAATTTGCTATTGTTACAGAATCGCCATTACAAACAACTTGTCCTGGAATGGTATTAACTTGTCCTCTAGGATTGACAGTTATTGTAAAAGTAGTCGGTGTACCTGGACATGAAGTAGTCCCACTAGTATTAAATGGTGTAACTGTTATGGTTCCAGAAATAGGTAAAGTTCCAGTGTTTGTAGCTGTAAAACTAATTGCGGTGGTTCCTGAAGCTACAAGTCCGATTAAGGGATTGCTATTCGTCCAAGAATAATTTGTTGCACTCGTTCCTGAAAAAGAAATAGGTCCAACACTTCCACCCTGACAAACAACTACATTAGAAATGGTATTGATAGTTGGGGTAGGAATCACGGTAATTGTTACCGTATCTGATTCTGGATTACACGGGCCCGGGGGGTCATTGGTTGTTAATGTTAATACTACCGTACCGGTAAATCCCGACGACGGAGTAAAGGTACTGGTCAAACTATTTAGATCCGAAAATGTTCCTCCATTTGAAGAAGTCCAGCTTCCGGAAGAAGCGGCACCGCCAACATTTCCGTTCAATTGAATCGAACCATTTTGACAAACAGGATTGTATGTTCCTGCTTCGGCAGTAGCTTGTGCATTAACTATTACCGGAAATGTTATAGTTCTTGCAGGACAAGGACCCGCAGGATCGGCTGAAGTTAGTGTAAATGTTATGGTACCGGTATAATTTGCGGGAGGGGTATACGTGGGGGATAAAGTTGTTGAATTGGGTGTAAAAGTTCCACCCGTAATAGAAGCGGTCCAAGTGCCCAATGTGGTAGCTCCAGTTATCGAACCTGACAATGGAATTGCGGTATTCAAACACGTTGCTGAAGGTCCAGAGGCAGTTATTTGTACTGCTGGATTTACAACTATGCTACTTGTAAATGTATTGCTTCCACATTCGTTAGTTAGTGTCAAGGTGTATGTGTAAGTTCCAGCGGTAGCAAAAGTAACGGTGGGGTTAGCGGCCGTTGTACTGGAAATAGATGCAGGTGGATTACTTCCAAAATCCCATAAATACGTTACCGCTTGCGTGGCATAACAATTGAAAACGGTTGGGTTTAATGTAATAGTAGAACCTTCACAAATGGTTTGTGGAGTAAGTGTTGTTCGGGGTTTATCTTTGATAGTAATGGTGCGTGTTTTTACATCAGGTTGGCACAACGTACCCGCAATGGCATTTTGCAACGAAGTGGTCAATTGAACGATATACACTCCTGCACTCGTAAATGTGATTTCAGGTTCAAATGAAGTTGCGTTTCCAGAAGTAAAACTCGAACCAGGGGTAGTAGCACTCGGACAATTATCAGGATTCGAAGGGGTTACTTGCCAACTATACACATTGGTATTGGAACAACCCGGCAGGCTCGATAAATTATCTAAAGTTACGGTTGTAGGTACACAACCTGTTGTGGCACTTGCCGTGAAATCGGCAATAACTTCCGGATTGACACAGATGGTTTTGGTTTCGGAAGTGATTCCGCAGTTGTTTGCACCAGAAGTAAAGATTGTAATCGAATACGTTCCAGGGGTATTAAATGTAATATTTAAAGTGTTAGTGGCCGTCGATGTCCAAATGGATGGATTGTTTGGAAAAGTACCATTGAAACCTAAATTTCCTACAACAGTTACATAAGGATTGGCTGCAAGTACCCCCGAAGCGCCTGAGCTTAACAATCCTGCTGGCCCTGTAATTTGCCAATATCTTTTATAGGTTTGAGAACAGGTAAAAGTGGGACTTGATCCAATATTTGTTCCTGGAGTAGTTGTATCTGTAAAAAGTACAGCTGTATTAACACAAATCTGACTATTAGAAGGGTTTGCTAATATGGAAGCTATGGGCTTGGATTGAATGTTTATCGGACCTATAGCACTTGAACTTGTTCCACAGGGATTGGACACTGTGATAGATGCTTGAAATGAATTAGGATATACAGTACCATTGATATTTGAACTCGTAGAACATGAAATGGTATTAAAAACATGCGTCACAAAAAAGCCGGGACTTGTAACTTGGGCATGTGTAAAAATTTGAGGCGGAGTATTATCATTTACTTGAAAACTATAAATCGTACCCGGTGTATTTTGCCCACCCGGAATTATAGAATATTGTACACTTCCAGGATTACAAAGTACGGGCACCCCATTGTTTATAATTGAAGCAGAAGGGTTTGCCCCAATAAATACATTATAGGTTCTAGTTGAGCTACAGCCAGAATTTAACAATACAGTATAGGTAATTTGGAAAATTCCATTAGCAGCATAGGCGTGAAATTCATCCAGAACATTTGAAGTAGTATAGGTTGAAACTGGAGACCCATCTCCCCAATCAATAATATGTTGCGAGGTAGAATTGGTGTTCGTTGAATTGGTGGAAAAAAAGAATAACCCACCTGTAGAGCCATCCGCGCAAAAATTGAAATAATTGGCATTATTGAAGGTAGCAACTACCCAACCTAAATTAGGGGTTATGGATAACAGAGGAGTACTCGGACTGGATGCTGTTACCACCACATTCACACTACTACTTACACCATTGACTGACAATATAGTGGTGTAATTCCCAGCTGTAGCATACGTTATGGTGTGCGGTCCTACCGAATTAGCGAACGTACTATTTCCACCAGGAAAAGACCAAGCGTATGTTGGGCTAGGCCCCACATTTGTTGAAGTGTTGGTATAAGTAATCGATTGACCTTGGCAAATTGTAACCGTGCCGTTCACAGCAGCAGGATTGGCTGTGAAACTAGTGAGTAATAAGGAGGTTTCTGCCTGAAGTGTTAGTACAGGTACCAGAAAAAAAATAAGGACGAACAGGGATTTTTTTACTAATTTAATCAATTGCGTCGGTATTAATCAATTGCAAATTTACAAAAAAACAAAGTAGCAATTTTGAATTATTTTATTTATTTTAGTTAAGGATGAAACAGTATATTTTTATTTTAAAGGAACGCATTTATTTAAAAAAAAGTATAGAATTTTAATAAAATTAAGGTAGAATTAATTTTTTTTATTAAATTAGCGTCCTAATCACTAAACGAATAGTAAAATGAAAAAAGTAGTAGTCTTAGCATTTTTAATGGTAGCATCAGTTACTTTTGCTCAAGAAACAAAAAAACAATCAAAATGGGTTATCGGAGTAGGGGCAAACTTTATTGATAATACCAATAGAATGGACAATAATTTTGTAAACGTATCCAATTGGAATGCAACCTTGGGGGTTTCTAAATTATCAGCTCAATATTTTTATAATTCTAAATTTTCAGTGTCTTCAGAGTTTTCATTGAACAGATTAGATAAAGATGTACTACAAAATGGAGAAAGTATTGCTGTAAATATGGCGTATTTTGGTGTCGATTTAAATGCCCGTTACAATGTTGCAAATTGGTTGAAATTGCCAAGTAAATATTCTCTTGAACCGCTAGTTGGTTTGGGAGCTTCATGGACCGATAGTACCCCTAACCAAAGTGTAAACACGGGTCTTTCTATTGGATATCAAATCAATGACATCTACGGAATTAGACTACAAACATTAGGGAAATTTGCATCCGAACAAAACACCGTTGGGAACAACATGATCCAACATTCATTAGAATTGTATTTTAATTTATAATCGTTACATTCAAGACGATTCATCTATAATCACCCTGAAAAGCGCTTGAGCTTTTCAGGGTTTTTTATTTTGGATTTATATTTTAAATAACACCCGAACAGTTTTAATTGTGCTCTAGTTCTAGTTTGGTTGTTTTTTAAGTGTCCAGTTATTTTATTCCTAAGGTTGAAATAAGCAGGGATTATTTTGTATTTTTGCACACCAAAAGTAAAGAAAATGACAATTAAAAATATTTGCTGTATTGGAGCCGGATATGTGGGAGGACCCACTATGGCTGTCATCGCACAAAAGTGTCCGCACATTAAAGTAACTGTTGTGGATGTTAATGAACAACGCATCAACGCATGGAACAGTGCTAATGATGAAGATCTGCCTATCTACGAGCCAGGTTTAGCCGAAGTAGTAAAAGAAGCGAGAGGTAGCAATTTATTTTTTTCCACGGATGTCGAAAAAGCAATAGATGAAGCTGAAATGATCTTTATTTCAGTAAACACACCCACTAAAACGTATGGTGCAGGAAAAGGGATGGCGGCCGATTTAAAATACATTGAATTGTGTGCCCGTCAAATTGCCAAAGTAGCCAAGTCGGATAAAATTGTAGTGGAAAAATCAACACTTCCGGTGCGAACCGCCAGTGCCATTAAAGAAATATTAACCAATACCGGCAACGGTGTGCGGTATCAAATATTATCCAATCCCGAGTTTTTAGCTGAAGGAACCGCCGTAGCCGATTTATTTCAACCCGACCGGGTATTGATTGGTGGCGACACCACGCCTGAAGGACAACAAGCCATTCAATCTTTAGTGGAAATTTATTCCAATTGGGTCCCGATGGATAAAATTTTAACGACCAATTTATGGTCTTCGGAATTGTCAAAATTAACCGCCAATGCCTTTTTAGCGCAACGCGTTTCTTCTATCAATGCCTTAAGCGAATTGTGTGAAAAAACGGGTGCCGATGTCAATGAAGTGGCACAAGCCATTGGATTAGACAGTAGAATTGGACCAAAATTTTTAAAAGCATCGGTTGGTTTTGGAGGTTCTTGTTTTCAAAAAGATATTTTGAACTTGGTCTATATTGCCAAGTCTTATGGATTGGATGAAGTGGCCACCTATTGGGAACAAGTCATACTCATGAACGACCATCAAAAGAGACGATTTGCAAAAAATATCATATCAACCTTATACAATACCGTTGCGGGTAAAAAAATTGCGTTTCTGGGTTGGGCCTTCAAAAAAGATACCAACGATACCCGTGAATCAGCAGCCATTTATGTGGCCGATGATTTGTTAAATGAACAAGCGGTTATTGCGGTGTATGATCCAAAAGTGAAACCAGCACAAATGTGGTCCGATCTCAATTATTTAAATTCAAGATCGGAAGCGGAAAATCAAAAGCAATTGACCGCCTATCAAAATCCTTACGATGCCTGTAATGGGGCGCATGCGGTTGCTGTGTTGACCGAGTGGGACGAATTCAAATCCTATGATTGGCAAAAAATTTACGACGCCATGTTAAAACCCGCGTTTGTCTTTGACGGTCGTAATATTTTAGATCAAAAAGCTTTAGAGCAAATAGGATTTGTGTATCGCGCTATTGGAAAATAAGCAAGAGTAGTCATAAAAAAAAGTCCCGATACTATCGGGACTTTTTTTTATCTAAATACAGCTAGTAGTATTCCAGCTAAACTGGCCAATACACTTGAAATTCCAACAATTTCACCTGTACTGGTTTTTTGTTTTTCCGGTTTCATAGGAACGATGATTTTACTACCCGGTAATACTTTTGGATAATTTCGAATGCCAAAAAACGAACCACAGGTACTCGCCGAACCGTTGGCGTGCACAACATACACTTTTTTCAACCAACCTCTCTCTGTAGTTCCTCCTGAATTGTTGATGTAATATTTAACGCCTTTTCCTTTTTTATATGGTACTTCAGTGATGAACATTACACTTCCAGAAATAGTTACGGTATAACTTTTATTTGGAATTTGTACGGCATCACCCGGTTGCAAAACCAAGTTACGCGCGCGATTTGGGTTTCGGTTGATGGCTTTCCAATCAATCGGAATGTTTAATCCATTACGAACCACTCTAATGGCACCCATGTCGGCTTCATCGGTTAGGCCGCCAGCTCTCTGAATAAAGTCCAAGACGCGCTCCTCTTTCTTCACAATAGCATAACCTCCTGGGTATAATACTTCTCCCGCTACATTAATCATCTGTGGTGTTTCAAAAGTTACAATGCGACGCACTACTACTCTGTCTTGCGCTTCCATAAGGAATGTTGCTGCCGCCTCTGGATTTTTTGGATCGATGGTTAGATTAAACGAAACTATTTTTTCTTGATCGTTCGGCTTGTATGCGGTATCTTTTTTATTACGAAACACAGTAACCGTACTTGCGGCTAGGTCTGTAAAATATTCAGATTCTAACAACAAATCATATAAGGTCATGCCTGATACATAGGTGAAAGCACCTGGTTTGCGCACTTCTCCGTCGATAGAAACTTGATAGCTGTCTAGTAATTCTTGGTTGTAGAATACCATTACAATGTCTTCTTTTTGAAGCGTCATGTTGGCGGATGCCTCTCCGTTTAGTGCCGCTTGTAAATTGAAGCTGATGTATTCTTTGGTCAAATCTTCCTTTTGACGTACCAGCGAAGCTTTGCTTAAAAATACATTTTCAGCGACACCGTCGGCTTTCAATACCAAATCCTTGATGGTCATGGTGCCGGATAGCGGCAAACTGTATTCTCCCGGACGGTACACTGCCCCTTTGATTTGTACTCTATTTTCGTAACGGTCTAATATCTTGTCTACACTTATCAAATCTCCGGCTTTAGGGACATACGCTCCAAAAGTGGTTTCATTTAAATCGGTAACTTTTAATTCGGTATTTGTTTTTTGCTTGACTAAAATTCTGTTTTTATACGCATTTTCGGTAAAGCCCGAAGCATAATTGATCACGTTTTGTAAATTTTCACCGGTTATTACTTCAAAAATACCAGGGCGTTTGATTTCGCCCTCTAGCGTGATTCTTCCGTCGTAACTTGGAATACGAATCACATCGTTATCGGTTAATGATACATTGTCGCTTTGATCCCCTCTGGTTAAAAAGCGGTACAAATCTATCGTGCGAATCACTTTGTTGTTTCGAATCAATTCGATTTTTCGGTAACTTCCTATGTCGCTAGGCCCACCGGCTAGATGCAAGGCATTGTAAACCGAACTCATGGCACTTAGTCTGTAATTACCCGGTTGTTGTGCGCCAATTATTGTTACTAAAATAGTTCTGTAATTAGAAACACTAACCGACAACTTACTTCCGTTTGAAGCCAATGTGCTGTATATTCTTCCGATTTGTTTTTGAAGTTTATTTTTTGCGGCTTCAAAAGCGAGTCCGCTTAAAAATACTTCACCAACATTTGGAATGTTTACGGTACCATTTTTTGAAATAGTAGCCGAATAGCCAAATTGTTGCACCCCATATACATTAATATCCAATTGATCCCCAGGCCCTAAAACATAGTTAGGAGGCGTTGGCATGTTTTGATTGGGTTCAAACGATAAACTTTTGGAAGTAAACAATTCAGACCCAAAAACAACACTATTTTTTGCAGCCAATACACTACCTTCTTGGGTAGTTCCAGCGCCTTTTTTTTGTTCTTCTTTGACTTCTGTAGGCACAGCACCATTAGATTGTAATCTAACTTTTAACTGTGTGAATTCCGATGCGGACATCCCTTTGGCCAAGGCCAAGGGTTCTGCTTGTTCTATAGTCATTTGGTTGGCTTTGAGTTCTTTCCTAATTTGTGCGATTTCGGCCTCCGAAAATTGAGCGGCTCTGACCTGACTCAAATCAGACCCTTTTAAAAATTCTTGTCCGAAAGAAAAGCAGCTAAATACGCCGAATAAACAAACAAATAAAATACGCTTCATGTGATGAATGATAATGGTTTTGAGCTGCAAATATAATAAAAACTTTGTTAGGTACCATAAGTTCATTATAATTGAAAACCGTATATTTGCCCCATGAATTGGTATGCTATTTATACAAAACCACGCAACGAAAAAAAAGTAGCCGAAAGTTTAATCGCCCTAGGAATTGAAGCCTATTGCCCGATGGTGACATCGGTGAGGCAATGGAGCGATCGCAAGAAAAAAGTGACTGCGCCCGTATTGCCTTCGTATGTGTTTGTGCAACTTGAGGCTGCAAACCGCAATGCCGTGTTTCAAGTAGCCGGCGTGGTGCGCTATGTTTTTTGGTTGGGACAACCCGCGATTATAAGAGCGGTTGAAATAGAAGCATTAAAAGAATGCCTTTCACAAGATTATACTACTGTTGTGCAATCTAACCTGCAGCGCGGCGACAAATTGATCGTGCCTTCGGGACCTTTTAAAGGGCAACAGGGGGTGATAAAAAGTTTGACCAATTCAAAAATTCAATTGGTATTGGAATCCTTAGGAATTTTACTAACTTTGGAAAAATGAACGAAGTTGAACTTAAATCAGTGGATAAAATATCCTAATTTTAAACTTATTTATTAGTAAATTTACACCATGAAGGAAGCAGATTTATCCCCAATTTTTCAAGCGCTACTTCCAGAAGCAGAATGGAGCTTGTTGAAAAAAGTTGCCATAAAATTTAATGATGTAGCCTGGTTAAAATGGATTAGTTTTGGCAATAAAAACATCTATCGCCGCTATTATTTAAAGGTAACCTATAAGGACCAAGTGGTAAAAAAAGTAGCCCTTTCCAAAGCTACTAAAGACGAATTAAAGCAAAACATCAAATCCTTCAACCAATATTTAAAATCGGTGGTATAGCAACCCTACTTTTTTTGCTATTTTTTCCAAAAAAAGATTTGAAATAAAAAAAATAAGAGTACTTTTGTTATTCAAAAAATCAAATTTGTGTTAGCCAACCTAATTACTTCAAAAACCCGTTTGCGCTTGCTGGTGAAATTTTTCATTAATGCGGCGAATGAAGGGTATTTGAGAGGATTGGCCACCGAAATGCACGAAAACACCAACGCCATCCGTAAAGAGTTGAATAACTTGTCTGAAGCCGGATATATTCTTCGAGAGGAACAAGATTCGAAAGTGATTTACCGGGCCAACAAACAACATCCCTTTTTTTCATTATTACAACAAATTGTGCGCAAGCACATTGGTTTGGACGATATCCTTGAGGCCGTGGTGAGCCGAATAGGCGAGGTACAACGTGTTTTTTTGATCGGCGATTATGCCAAAGGAATTGATTCAGGATTGTTAGAAGTAGTAATAGAAGGAGGAGTGATCCACCAACACTATTTAGAGCAATTGAAAGAAAAAATAGAAAACGAAATTCAAAAAACCATCATTTTTCATACCACAAAATGTTATGAAGGCGATGGTTTGTTGGTTTTCGAACAAGAATAAATAAACCAAATAGGTTTATGAACTAAAATTGTTAGCCCAAAAATGGGACTGTCCGGGCGAAGCCGTGGAGTTAATGAGTCAATTAGTCAATGTGCCAATTAGTCGATGAGCAAATTTGAAGATTTGAATATTCAACATTCGTTTTTCAACATTCGAAACAATAACAATGAATTTTGAACAACGAACAACGAACAACGACCCGAGGCCGAACCGAACGGAGCGAAGCTAATCACGAACTTCTAACCGCCCTAATCAGATCGTCGTAGTAAAACAACGAAGAAAAGTACAGGAGCAATGCTCAAAGACGAGGAAGTATGACGAGCGACTCGCATTGCGGACCTCTTTTCGAGTTAGTTTTCAAGACGGAATGATTCAGGCTTGATCTTTTTTGTTACTTTTTACCATCAAGGGAAAAAAGTAAAATAAGCCAAATAGTCAATAGAGTAATTTTAACATTCAATATTCAACATTCGTTATTCAACATTACAAATAATGAAAATGAAATATGAACAACGTATCGCGAATAACAACTCGCTAATAAACTTGAAACAAAAAACAAACATAATTGTATCAGTAACCGGGTTGGGCTACGTAGGTTTACCACTAGCACTTGAATTTGCTAAGCAATACAAAGTCATTGGTTTTGATATCAATAAAGAGCGAATTGCCTTAATGCAACAAGGTATTGATCCTTCCAACGAATTAACGGCAGCCGCTTTTGAAAATACAAACATCACTTTTACTTCCAATTTTGAAGAAGTTAAGGAAGCCAATTTTCATATTATCGGCGTACCAACCGACATCGATAAAAACAAAGTACCTGATTTAAAACCTTTGTTAAGCGCCTCAAAAAGCATTGGAAAAATATTAAAAAAAGGCGATACTGTTGTATATGAATCAACTGTATATCCGGGTTGCACCGAAGAAGATTGCGTTCCCGTTTTAGAAAAGTATAGTGGTTTAAAAGCGGGTATTGATTTTCATTTTGGCTACAGTCCAGAACGCATTGTTCCGGGCGATAAAGTAAAAACAGTTAGTAAAATTTTAAAAATTGTTTCTGGGAACAGTCCCGAAGCACTTGAAAAAATTGCAACTGTTTACGGTTCCATTATCGAAGCAGGTTTACATCATGCACCAACGATTAAAGTAGCTGAAGCCGCTAAAGTAATAGAAAACACGCAACGCGATATCAACATCTCATTAATGAACGAATTGGCCATCATATTCGATAAAATGAATATTGATACCCAAGCCGTTATTGAAGCCGCAGGGACAAAATGGAACTTTCACAAGTACCAACCTGGTTTAGTAGGCGGACATTGTATTAGTGTCGATCCGTTTTATTTAATGCACAAAGCCAAGAAAATTGGTATCGACCCACAAGTCATTGCCGCAGGGCGACGCGTAAATGATTTCATTCCCACATTTATTGCAAAAAAAGTAGTACAATCACTAATTGAACAGGATAAAAACCCAGGAAAATCCCGTGTTTTAATTATGGGAATTACCTTTAAAGAAGAAGTATCAGATATTCGAAATTCAAAAGTAATCGATTTGATCAAAGAACTAAAAGACTATTCTGTTGCAGTTGATGTAATTGATCCCAACGCAGACCCATCAGAATTGAAACAACATTACAATGTAAATTTGCAACCTAGTCCAACTGGAAAATACGACAGCATCGTTTTAGCAGTTGGGCACCAAGCTTATCGCAACATGACACCTTCAGATTTCGAAGAACTATCCAACGGACCAGTGTATTTATTTGATATCAAAGGGGTTATGGATAGAAATAACTTCAAAAATTATTGGAGACTTTAGTCAATTAGACAATTTGCCAATGTGTCAATTAGACAATGTGCCAATTTTACTAAGAAAAAAAAGTAAAAGTAATAATTCAAAACCTTTTGCGACCTTTGCGAAATCCTTGCGGACCTTGCGGTTAAAAAAAAATAAGTAAAACTAAAAGTGAAAAGGCATTAGTTAACCCCTAATACCCTTCACCTAATACCAAAAAAATGGAAACACCAAACGACGAAATCACCCTAAAAGAACTCCTTCTTAAAGCCAAAGAATGGTATGTTTTTTTACTTTCTAAATGGAAAACGATAGTTTTAGCCGGAATTATTGGCGCCCTATTAGGTTTGGGCTATTCCTTTACGAAAAAACCAGTATACACCGCCACACTAACTTATGCCTTAGAAGACGGAAAAGCCTCAGGCGGTGGATTAGGAAGTTTGGCCAGTTCATTTGGATTAGATTTAGGAAGCGCAGGAAGCAACAGTGGTGCGTTTGCAGGAGCCAATTTAATGGAGCTCTTTAAATCGCGTGCTATGGTAGAGCAAACCTTATTAGCACCTGTTACCCAAAACAACAAAACCATTTCTCTAGCCGAAATGTTCATTCAAGATAAAAAATGGCGCAAAAAATGGGAAGAAAAACCAAAGTTGAAAAGTTTGCAATTCCTACCTAATGCGGACAAGAGCAAATTTACCAGAGCCCAAGACAGTATTTTTGGAGTAATTTATAACAATTTATCTAAAACCGCTTTAACCGTAGATCAAAAAGACAAAAAAGTAGCCATTGGAACCATTACCATGAAAAGCACCAATGAATATTTTGCGCAGCAATTCAATTTAGCATTAACCCAAACGGTTACTGATTTTTACATCGAAACCAAGAGTAAACGCGCCAAAGAAAACATGGACATCTTGGTACGCCAAACCGATTCCATTCGTGGGGAACTGAATGGCGCCATAACCGGAGTAGCCGTAGCCAATGATAACACATTTGGTCTCAATCCAGCGCTAAACGTAAAACGCGTACCTTCTGCTAGGAGACAAGTAGACGTACAAGCCAACACCGCCATTTTAACCGAAATCGTAAAACAAACCGAGTTAGCCAAAGTAACCTTACGCAAAGAAACCCCATTAATACAAGTCATAGACCAACCCATTTTACCCTTACCAAAGGAAAAATTTGGAAAAGCAAAAGGGATTATATTAGGCGGTATTTTAGCTGGTTTTCTAACTGTATTGGGATTGATTGTAAGAAGAATTTTGAAAGAGTTAAGTCTTTAGCCGTGAATCGCGAACCGTGAATCGCGACTCGAACAACGACCCGAGGCGCAGCAAAATCGTGAAGCGTAATCCGTAACTCGTGAATAGTAACTCTTAACTTGAATAGCGAATCACGAACAACAACCCGAGGCGAAGCCGAACGGAGCGAAGCTAAACTTTCAACCCCGCCCTAATCAGATCGGCGTAGTAAAACAACGAAGAAAAGTACAGGAGCAATGCTCAAAGACGAGGAAGTATGACGAGCGACTTGACCCGAGGCACAGCCGAACGGAGCGAAGCTAATTGCGGACCTCTTTTCGAGGTAGTTTTCAAGACGAAATGATTCAGGCCTGATCTTTTTTGTTACTTTTTACCATCAAGGGAAAAAAGTAAAAAGAAATTAAACTTAAATTATAATTTAAAACCCTATTACCCGACACCCAACACATGAAAAAAGCCATCATCGTCTCCGGATATTTCAACCCCATCCACAAAGGCCATATTGAATATTTCAACAACGCCAAAGCGTTGGGCGATTACCTTGTAGTAATCGTAAATAACGACAAACAACGCGCCTTGAAAGGCAGTAAAGAATTTCAAAAAGAAGACGAGCGCGTGTTTATAGTGTCCAACATCAAAAGTGTAGACCAGGTGTTTCTTTCTATTGATGAAGACCGCACCGTTTGTGCTACCATACAACACATACACGAACAATTACATCATGACTACCAGCTAGCTTTTGCCAATGGTGGCGACCAAAACAATAACTCCATACCCGAAGCACCTATTTGCGAAAAATTAGGCATTGCATTATTAGATGGGTTAGGAGACAAAATTCAATCTTCTAGTTGGTTGTTGAAATAGAAAAAAATTAATTAAAGTAAATTTAGAAAATGAATTTAGAAAATAAAATCATATTAATTACAGGAGGTACAGGATCTCTAGGAAAAGCTTTGACTTCCCATATTTTCAGAAACCATCCGAATATAAAAAAATTAATCATCTTATCTAGAGATGAACAAAAACAATTTCAAATGGCTCAGGAATTTCCTGAAAGTCAATTTCCTCAAATCCGTTTTTTCTTAGGAGACGTTCGTGATGAACAACGATTGATCAGGGCTTTTCAAGGCGTAGATATTGTTATTCACGCCGCAGCCATGAAGCATGTTCATTTGGCGGAATATAATCCAGATGAATGTATCAAAACCAATATTGGTGGAGCGCAAAATGTAATTCATGCAGCTTTGCAAACTAGCGTATCTAATGTGGTAGCACTATCGACAGACAAAGCTTGTGCACCTATAAATTTATATGGAGCTACAAAATTAACATCTGATAAATTATTTGTGGCAGCAAATAATATTAAAGGAACAAATCCTATCAAATTTTCTGTGGTGCGATATGGAAATGTTATGGGGTCAAATGGCTCAGTAATTCCTTTCTTCTTAAAGAAAAAAAGTGAAGGAAAATTACCAATAACGGATAGTGCTATGACTCGTTTTAACATCTCTTTACAAGGAGGAGTAGATATGGTGATGCACGCAATGGAGCATGCTTGGGGAGGAGAAATTTTTATTCCTAAAATTCCATCCTATAGAATTACCGATGTGGCTACTGCTGTTGCACCAGATTGCGAACAAATAATTGTTGGGATCCGACCTGGAGAGAAAATACATGAAGAAATGATTACGTCTTCAGATTCTTTTTACACCTATGATTTAGGTAAGTATTTTACGATTTTACCAACTGTACCTAATTTTAAAATTAAAGATTTCGTGGATTCATTTTCTGCAAAAAAAGTAACGGAAGGATTCAACTATGACTCTGGCACCAATACAGAGTGGGAGACAATAGAGAGTTTAAGAAACCTTATCAAGGAACATGTAGATTCAAAATTCGAATAAATGAAAAATACCATCATCCCTTACGGCAAACAAAATATTACAAAAGAGGATATTGATGCAGTCATCGCAGCATTGCAGTCGGATTATCTAACTCAAGGGCCTAAAATTAAAGAATTCGAGGATCAATTTGCAAACTATGTTGGGTGTAAATATGCAGTAGCAGTAGCTAACGGTACTGCTGCCTTGCATTTATGTACTCTAGCTTTAGGAGTTCAAAAAGGAGATAAAGTCATTACTACACCTATTACTTTTGCAGCATCCGCCAATTGTGTTCGATATTGTGGTGGTGAAGTTGTTTTTTCAGACATAGATCCGTCAACGTATCTTTTAGATATTGAAAAAGTGAGAACATTATTAGAGAATTCTCCTAAAGGAACTTATAAAGGAATAATACCTGTTGACTTTGCAGGAAGAGCTGTTGATTTAGAAGCGTTCAGAAAATTAGCGGATGAGTACAATTTGTTTATTATAGAAGATGCTTGTCACGCCCCTGGAGGTTATTTTGTGGATTCGGATAAAAACAATCAAAGATGCGGTAATAGCAATTTTGCGGATTTAGCCATTTTTTCATTTCACCCAGTAAAACATATTGCCTGTGGAGAAGGAGGTATGATTACAACAAATGATGAAACTTTATATAAAAAGTTGTTGGCATTAAGAACGCATGGTATTACAAAAAATGAATCAGAATTTACCAACTCTGTTGAGTTTGCTTGTGGTCAAGAAACTGAAAGTGGGCAATATCCAGGATGGTACATGGAAATGCAAACCTTAGGATTTAACTATAGAATTACTGATTTTCAAGCTGCTTTAGGAACTAGTCAATTACAAAGAGCAGATGAAGGAATGAAAAAAAGAAGAACTATCGCCTCAATTTATAATGAAGCGTTTAATGGTTTATCTTTTATTAAATCTCAATCAGGTGTAGTTGAAGGACATGCCTATCATTTATACATTATAGAGGTAGAAAATCGTTTGGGATTGTATAATTATTTAAGAGAAAATAAAGTTTTTGCTCAAATCCATTATATACCCTGTCATTTGATGCCTTATTACAGACAATTAGGTTGGAAAGAAGGTGATTTTCCGGTTGCGGAATCCTATTATAAAGGGTGTATAAGTTTACCAATGTATCCAACTTTAAAAGAAGAAGAGCAATTTATGGTAATAAATTATATAATAAAATTTTATGAAAGATAGCCAAAAAAACACATTTTTAAGATACGAAGCAGATGAATGGTTTAATAGAAACAAAAATGTTATACTAAACTATCACCCATCAAATGATTATGTACTTAATTTAATTGATAACTACAAAATTAAATTTGGTTCTATTTTAGAAATAGGTTGTTCTGCAGGATATAGATTAAATGCAATAAAAAATACTAATAAAAACTCACAAGTTTTTGGGATTGAGCCATCAGAAAAAGCAATAAAATATGGAGAAAAGAATTTTTCGGATATAAGTTTTATACATGGTACTGCAGATGATTTGAGTTATTTTGATGATGAATCACTTGATATAGTAATTGTTGGTTTTGTTTTTTATGTTGTAGACAGAAATATTTTAATGAAAGTTGTAGCTGAAATTGATAGAGTATTAAAAAATGGAGGTTCGATTATAATTATAGATTTTTTCTCAGAGGCATCATTGAAAAACCTATATCATCATATCGATGATTTTGAAGCTTATTCGTTTAAACAAAATTACGATGAAATATTTACCGTTTCTAAACTATATTATTTAATTGATAAATCTACTTATAATCACTCTACTAAACTTTTAGATTCTAGTAATGATTATAATAATAATTATTCTATTTCATTATTAAAAAAAGATTTAAATTCAAGTTATAAGTAAATGAAATTAATACTTGGAACAGTTCAAATGGGTATTGACTATGGTATAAATAATACTCTTGGTAAAATTTCATTAGAAGAAAGTCACCAAATTTTATTAAGAGCTCATGAATCTGGAATTACAACTTTAGATACTGCGGAAGCTTATGGAAATGCACATAAAGTAATAGGCGAATTTCATAAAAGTTACCCAAATCATAGGTTTAATATTGTTACCAAAGTACCTCATAGTATTGAAGAAAGTAGTATTGAAATCAAGATTAAAGAGTATTTGGAAGATTTAGAGGTAAATTGTTTGGAGATATTGATGTTTCACTCATTTGATTCTTTTAAAAGTAATCAAGGTGCGTGTGTAAAATTACTTGAATTAAAATCCAAGGGTTTAATTAACCACATTGGAGTTTCAGTGTATACTAATGACCAAATAGAATATTTATTAGATATAGATTATATAACAGTAGTTCAATTACCATTTAATTTACTCGATAATTATTCTGTTAGAGGCACTTTATTAGAAGAACTAAAATTAAAGGGAAAAATTATTCACACAAGATCTGCTTTTCTTCAAGGATTGTTTTTTAAGAAAACTAGTGATGAGAATAAAATTGTTCAGAAATTACAATCTGAATTGGAAATCTTGAAACAAATAGTTTTACAATCTAATTGTTCAATGGAGGAATTAGCCCTTTCTTATTGTTTGTTTCAAAAAAATATAGATAATGTAATAATTGGAGTTGACTCTCAAAATCATTTAAATACGAATATGAAAGCTGCTTCCTATAAAATTGAAGAAGAGACAATACAGAAAATAAATAGCATTAAGACTAAAGATTTAGACTTATTAAATCCATCCTTATGGTAAGCAATACAATTTTAATTACACAAGCAAGAACTGGAAGTACAAGATTGCCAGGTAAAGTATTGAAAGAAATTAATGAAAAGTCGTTACTTCAAATCCATTTAGATCGATTAAAAAAGTGTAAATCGGTTTCTGAAATAATTGTAGCAACTACCACAAATAGTGAAGATCAAATAATATTTGAAAAAGCCATTGAGTGGGGCTTTAGTGCTTCTAAAGGCTCAGATTCAGATGTACTCGATCGATTTTATCAGGCTGTAAAAGATAAGAATGCGGATTGGATCGTTAGAGTAACTTCAGATTGTCCATTGATAGATCCAGTATTAGTGGATAATGTTATTGATTTTGTACAAGAGAACAATAAAGATTACGGATCTAATACGTTAATTGAAAATTTTCCTGACGGACAAGATATTGAAGTATTTAAATTTTCTGCATTAGAAAAGGCCTGGAAAAATGCCAAATTACTTTCAGAAAGAGAACATGTAACTCCTTTTATTAGAAATAATTCAGATGTAAAAGGTGGTAGTTTGTTTACTGCTATTAATTTTCCGTGTGATTTTGATTTTTCAAAGATCAGAATGACAGTTGATGAGAGTAAGGATTTTGAATTAATAAGTATCTTAGTAAATGAATTAGGAACTGCCAAAACTTGGCTGGAGTATACAGATTATATATTAAAAAATAATTTAACCAAAATTAACGATTCAATTATTAGAAATGAAGGACTTTTAAAGTCGCTAAAAAACGATAACTAATGGGAACAGGACAAGAATTATATAAAAAAGCAAAGAACTTAATACCTGGTGGTACAATGTTGCTATCCAAAAGACCAGAAATGTTTTTACCAGACCAATGGCCTTCCTACTTTTCTAAAGCAAAAGGATGTAAAGTATGGGATTTGGACGGGAAAGAATTAATTGACATGTCAATTATGGGCATTGGGACGAATACACTAGGTTATGGAAATGATGAGGTAGATGCTGCAGTTATGGAAACGGTGAAGAAAGGAAACATGAGTACATTAAATTGTCCTGAAGAAGTCTATCTTGCTGAAAAATTAATAGAAATTAATCCATGGGCAGATATGGTTCGTTTTGCCAGAAGTGGTGGTGAAGCAAATTCAATTGCGATTCGTATTGCTCGAGCTGCTTCAGGGAGGGACAAAGTAGCAATTTGTGGTTATCATGGATGGCACGATTGGTATTTGTCTGCCAATCATAATGGAGGGGACAATTTATCAAGTCATTTATTAGGCGGATTAAGCCCAAATGGTGTTCCTAAGAATTTAAAAGATACAGTTTATCCATTTCACTACAATAATTATGAAGAATTAGAATCAATAGTCGAGAGTAATGATATTGGAGTTATTAAAATGGAGGTGTTACGAAATTTCGGACCCGAAAATAATTTTCTTCAAAAAGTTAGAGATTTAGCTACAAGGAAAAATATTGTATTAATTTTTGACGAATGTACTTCGGGTTTTAGAGAAACATTTGGAGGTATTTACCAAAAGTATGGAGTAGAACCAGATATGGCAATGTATGGCAAAACAATTGGAAACGGGTATGCTTTAACCGCAGTTGTTGGTAAAAAAGAGGTTATGGAAGCTGCACAAAACACTTTCATAAGTAGTACATTTTGGACAGAAAGAATAGGTCCTACTGCTGCATTAGCAACCCTAAAAGTAATGGAAGAAGTAAAATCTTGGGAAATTATTACTGCTATTGGAAACAAAATGAGACAAGGCTGGCTACAATTGGCAGATGAACATAATCTAAAAATTACAATATCAGGAATACCTTCTTTGAGTACCTATAGTTTTAACAGTGATAAGGCATTAGAATATAAAACATTTATAGCGCAAGAAATGCTTGCCAAAGGCTATTTAGCCAGCACTAACTTTTATGCATCTACAGCTCATAATGAAGAGAATTTAAAAGTATATTTTGAAGCACTAAATGATGTATATTCCATTATTTCTGATTGCGAAAAAGGCATAAAAAACATTGATGAGCTATTAAATGGTCCTGTTTGTCATGGAGGTTTCAAAAGATTAAATTAAATAATGAAAAACTATAAAGCATTAAATAAGCAAGTATATTCTGAAGGTATTTATAGTATAGTTCCTATTCGTTTTGAAGATAGAATGGATATAATGAATTGGAGAAATGAGCAGATTTATCATTTACGACAAAGCCAACCGCTTACCATTCAAGATCAAGATAATTATTTCAATACTATAATAAATCAACTATTTGAAGCAGAAAAACCCAATCAACTTTTATTTTCATATTTAGAAAATGATACATGCATTGGATATGGTGGATTAGTTCATATCAATTGGATTGATAAAAATGCAGAAATTTCTTTTGTAATGAATACAAAATTAGAAAAGGATATGTTCAAGTTTCATTGGGGTACTTTTTTACAATTATTAGAAAATATTGCTTTTAATGAATTATATTTTCATAAAATTTTCACTTATTCGTTTGACCTTAGACCTCATTTATATGAAGTACTAGAATCTAATAATTATTTGAAAGAAGCAGTACTTAATGAACATTGTTTCTTTAATAATCAGTTTATAGATGTGATAATACATTCAAAAAAAAATAAGTGATGAATTTTTTTTTAAGAGAAGCAACAATAGATGATGCTTTATTACTTTTTGATTGGGTTAATGATAAAGATGTTAGATTGAATTCTATTAATCAAGAAACAATTATTTGGGAAAACCATTTAAAATGGTTAGAAAACAGGTTAAATAGTAAAGAAACTTTTATTTATATTTTATCCGATGGAGAAATAAATTATGGTCAAATAAGAATAGATAATCATAATGATTGGTGGACTATTGATTATTCAATTGATGTAAATAATAGAGGTAAAGGATTTGGTTCTTTAATAGTTAATTTATTGATTGAAAAATGTAAAAATTTTAATTTTAAAACTTTTGTAAAGAAAAGTAATTTGTCTTCCATTCATGTATTTGTTAAATTAGGTTTTAATGAAGTAAATGGAGAATTAGAGAACATGAGATACTTTGAAAAAATTCAAATTGATGAAAAATAGATATATTATTTTATCTGAAAAAAAATGGCACGAAGATCTTTTCAATCAATTGAAAAGTGAATTTAAAGAAAATGAGTGGCTGTTAATAAATAAAAAAGCAGATTTTAATTTACAACTATTAAATGAATTTAAGCCAGATAAAATTTTTATTCCACATTGGTCATATATAATTCCAGAAGAAATTTTTAATTCATTTGACTGTATTGTATTTCACATGACAGATTTACCTTTTGGTAGAGGAGGTAGCCCATTACAAAATTTAATTGTAAGAGGTTTTAAATCAACAAAAATATCAGCAATAAAAGTGCAATCGGGCATTGACACGGGTGATGTATATTTAAAAAAATCTCTTGATTTGTCAGGTTCTGCCCAAGAGATATTTCAAAAGTCTGCTATAATAATTGAAGAATTGATTAAAGAAATGATTATTAAAAAAAGCATACCATCACCACAAATAGGAGAAGTTGTGGAATTTAAAAGACGAAAACCAGAAGAAAGTAATATATCTGAATTAGAAGATTTGGAAAATATTTATAATTATATTAGAATGTTAGATTGCGAGGGTTACCCTCATGCTTTTATAGAAACTAAATTTTTTAAAGCAGAATTTACTAATGCTAATTTTAATGAATCCGAAAAAATAATCACTGCAAATGTTAGAATCGTTAAAAAATAAAAGAATAATGATAGTTGTTGCGCATCCTGATGATGAATTATTGGGGCTTGGGGCAACATTTAATAAATTAACAAATGAGTACAATGTAATTACTCACGTTGTTATTTTAGGCGAAGGAATTACTTCTCGTTCAGACAAACGAGATGTGAAAGAATGGGAGTCTGAACTTAAAATACACAGGTCAAATATTAATAATGCTCAAAAAGCAATTGGATATCATTCTACAAGTATTTATGATTTTCCTGATAATCGTTTTGATACGGTAGCATTACTCGATATTATTAAAGTTGTTGAAAAAGAGAAAGAAATGTTCAAACCAGATGTTATTTTTACACATCATGGAGGGGATGTTAATATAGATCATCAAAGAACTTTTGAATCGGTAATTACTTGTTGTAGACCCATGAAAAACGAAATTGTTAAAACAATAATTGCGTTTGAAACTGCATCTGGAACAGAATGGAGAGCATCATCAGACCCAAGACATTTTGTACCAAATCTTTTTATAAGTGTTTCTGAAGATAATGTAAATGCAAAGATAAAAGGGATGGAAAGCTACGAATTTGAAAGAAGAGAATATCCTCATCCTCGTTCTCCAGAAGCCTTAATGATTCAAGCAAAAAGATGGGGAGTTGTTGTAGGTTCAGATTTTGCAGAAGCTTTTTGTATAATTAGATCAATAAATTAATATGAAAATAGAAAATTTTGAAATAAATAAAATTTCCCCCGTATTTATTATAGCCGAATTATCGGCAAATCATAACGGAAGCCTTGAAACAGCTATTGAAACTATTCGTGCTGCTAAAAGAGCGGGTGCTAATTGTATAAAGTTGCAAACATATACTGCTGATACAATGACTATTGATTGTGATAAAGTTGATTTTGTAATAAATGGGACAATATGGGATGGTCAAAATTTACATAAATTATATCAAGAAGCCTATACGCCTTGGGAATGGCATGAAGAACTTTTCAGAGTTGCTAAAGAAGAAGGTTTGGTTTGTTTTTCATCTCCATTTGATAAAACAGCTGTAGATTTTTTAGAAAGTCTAAATGTACCTGCCTATAAAATCGCTTCTTTTGAAATTACAGATATTCCATTAATAGAATATGTGGCTTCTAAAGGTAAACCAATCATATTATCAACAGGTATTGCAGAACTAGAAGATATTGAATTAGCTCTTGATGCTTGCAAAAGAATGGGAAATAATGATATAGCGTTACTTAAATGTACCTCTAGTTATCCTGCTCCTATCAATGAGGCAAATATGGTAATGGTTAAAGATTTGGCGGATCGATTTGATGTAATTAGTGGTTTGTCAGACCATACCATGGGAGCAACTGTACCCGTTGTAGCTACTTGTTTTGGTGCTAAAATAATTGAAAAACATTTTATTTTAGACCGTTCTATAGGAGGTCCTGATGCTTCTTTTTCTATGAATGAAGCCGAGTTTACCGCTATGGTAAAAGCAGTTCGTGAGGCTGAAAGTGCAATTGGGGTTGTTGATTATACCTTAACTGAAAAACAAGCTAAAGGGAAAGATTTTTCAAGGTCATTATATGTCGTTGAAGATATTAAGGCAGGGGAAGTTATAACAGAGAAAAATGTTCGTTCAATTAGACCTGGTTTTGGCTTGCATCCTAAATTTTTAAAGGATATGCTCGGAAAAAAAATTAAAATAAACACGGAAAAAGGTTCAAGGTTAAATGAAAATTTGTTTTAATTTATGAAACCAAATATTTTGTTTTTCGCAAGAGATTATCAATCTTTTTTTTTCCCATTATTACAATCTGATAAATATAATTCTATTTATATTGTAAAAACAAAGCAAGAAAAAAAGAATGTTTTGCAGAATGGAGGTGAAATTGTTTGTTGTTTTGAAGATGAATTTGAAAACTTGAATGAAAATTTTATTTTAGAATCGTATTTAGAATATTCATATGGTTGTGATCGTTTTTATAACAAACTAAGTTTGTTGGAACGTGAAAAGATATTAAAAAAAGAAATTTCATTTATTAGAAGTATAATTGATCGTTTTAAACCAAAATACATTTTAAATGAGACAGTAGCAATTGAGCTAGCTGAAGTGTTAGCGATAGAGGCAAAAAAGAATAATATTAAATATTTATCATGGATGAGTTTTCCAAAAAAAAATACATTTTATTGGCAAGAAGATCCATTTCATAATTCACTAAATAATAGTCTAAGTAAATTAATTCCAACAGAAAAACAATTAAACGAATCTAAATTATTAATTAACGGAATAAAAGAAGGTATAATTAGACCGTTTTATGTGGATAAAACAAGTTCTAGATTTTCTATGTTTAAATTATATCAATTAGCTAAATCTTTATTGTTTGAAATTGCTGTTTTTTTTTCAAAATCAAAATTAAAACGAAAAGTTTTTTTAGATAGTTCATTGAGTCTTAAGATTAGAGATTTAAAATTATTTTGCAATTCATTTTTTTACAGTAAGTTTTATGATAATATTGATAATTATAAAAATAAGGAATTAGTATTCTATCCACTCCATTATGAACCTGAGGCAGTTTTATTTTATATGGCTTATTTTTTTGACGATCAAGTGATGGTAATAGAAAATACTTTAAAATGTATAAATCAAAATCAATTCCTGGTTGTTAAAGAACATCCTCAACAATTAGGTCTTTTATTAGATAAAAGATATAGAAAAATCAAGAATCGGTATCCAAATCTGATTTTTGTAAGAGGGGAAGAGAAAACGGTTCAAGTAATAAGCAGGTGCTCTATTATAATTACCTTAGGAAGTACTGCTGGATTCGAAGCACTAGCTTTAGGTAAAAAAGTGATTAATTTGGGAAGGATTTTCTATGATGCTTTTGAAGGGGTGAATAATTGTAAAACTTTTGAAGAAGTGTATGAATTAATAAGAGGCAACAAGCCTTTTAATACTTCAGAAAATTTTGAAATATTTGTCGCTAAAATGCTTCAATATATAAAAGTAGGAAATCCTTTTCAGCACGAAGATTTGTACACTGTTAAAAATATAAATTCAATTAGAAAAGCAATAGAAGATGAAATTAATAAGAAAAATTGATAATTTATACGTTTTAATACAAAGTAAGTTCAAGATAATAAAAATTAAAATAATTAATTCTAATACTATATTAATTGGTCATAATTCTAGTTTTAAATCTACTTCAAGAATGAAGGTATGGAAATGTGGTAAAATTATGATTGGAAAAAATTTTTCTATTGGATACAATTCAGAAATTTATTCCTGGGATGAAGAATTGATAATAGGAAATAATACTTCAATAAATGATAATTGTAAAATATATGGAGATGTAAAAATTGGAAGTAATTGTTTATTTGCTTCAAATATATTTATTTCATCCGGTTCTCACAATTATGATATAGATCCATATTTGCCAATAAAAGTTCAAGATACATTAAAAAATAATAATAAAAGAATTATAATTGAAGATGATTGTTGGATTGGATTTGGAGTAGTTATTATGCAGGGAGTTTATATTGGGAAAGGTTCAATAATAGGTTCAAATTCAGTTGTTACAAAAGATATTCTACCTTATTCAATAAATGTTGGTATTCCAAATAGACAAATTTCTAATAGACTAGAATTTAATAAAAGGTTTAATAGAATATATTGTAATATTAAAGAGCATTGGCCTTATTTTTATAAAGGGATAAATTATAAAAAATTTCAAAATATTGATGATATAACTAAAGGAATTGAAGTTGTAGATTGTAATTCAGTGTTTTTACTTGCTAAAAATTCAAATCAAAAATTAACTTTATCTGGTTTTTGTAACAAAAAAATGGAATTTGAAATACAATTAAATGATAATTTATATTCTAAGATAACTGTTAATAAAGGAGAATTTGAAGAGTTAATTCAATTAAAAAATCAATATCAAGATTATCCTGATTACATTTATTATTCTGAAGAAATTAAAAAACATTTTAATATAATTACGATAAAAAATATTAAAAATAATTTTCAAGCGTCAAATATAATTAACAATTGGTTAATTAAATCAATCGGGTATTATGAAGATTAAAGAACTAATTTTTAACTCCCAATCGAAATTTGTATATGTTTCTTTTATTTCAAGTTTCATAGGTTTCTTGAAATCAATACTTCTTTTAAAATTTTTTGATTTTGAAATTTTAGGGTTAATAAGTTTATCACAAACATTCTCATCTACTATTAGTCTAATGCAAATAGGTGTAGTGACTGGTGGGTATAGGTTATTTTCTTATAAAAAACAATCAATCCTTGATAAAGTTAATTCTGCAGTTTTTGTTTTTTTTGTTTTACTGAGTATCGTATTAGTTTTATTAGGATTGATTATCGGATTTTTTTATCATGAAAAGATAAACGTTTTTTTAATTATTATATTTATTTTAATTGGTGTATTATCACTTTACTCTAATTGGGTTATCTGTAAATTACTGGGTTCTAAAAATATTAAAACTGTAAATAAAGTTCAAATAATTGCAGCTATAGGTTCATTGATATTAACATTTTTAGCTTTTTGGTTTGGTTTTATAGCAGTTATTTTCTCTTTACTTATTCAACCTTTGATTATTATAGGTTTTACATATTTTTTTATACCTAATTTAAAACCTAAATTTAATTTTAATTTTTTTAAAAATTATATTAAAAAAATTATTTATTTAGGTTTTATTCCATATTTAACTTCGGCTTTAAGTATTTTTAACTCTCAAGTAGGGAGATGGTTTATTACGTTTAGTTTGGGAACTATAATATTAGGAAAAACTTATTTACCAGCGTTATTTGTGACTCTTGTAGGAGTTTTTCCTGGAGCTATTTCGAATCTTTTTTTTCCAAAAATAATCGAGAAATATGAGAATAATGATATTTATGACCTACATAAAATTTTAAAACAACAATTTTATATTTTGTTAGGTTATTACTTAATTATAATTACTATTTCGATATTATCTATAAAATTCATTATTGAAAAATTTCTGCCAGCTCATATTGAATCTATAAATTTAGTTTATGCAATTATGCCTACAGTTGTTTTTAGTCATTTGAGTATACCGATATTAACATATTTTAATGCAGCAAAAAAATTTAAAAATATTTTATTTGGGGGGGGGATTTCAACAATAACTTACCTGATTTTGTTGTTAATTTATGTTTATTTTACAGAAGTAAAACTTTTAACGTTTTTTATTATTGAAAGTTTTAGTGCTTTTGTTTTTATTATTTACAATATTTATTATTTTAAAAAATATATATAATTCAATTATTATGAAAAAAATTATTAAAAAAGTATCATTCCGCATAATTCGAAAAGTTCATGATATTAAATTAAGGAATCTACTTTGTAGTATTTTGAAATTATTCTTACCTAAGAAGGAAATGTTTTATGGTAATAATATATTAGAATTAAAAAATTCTGAGGAGGTCATATTTCAAGATTTGAAAAACAATGGTTTTTCTGATTTAGGTATTGTCCTAAATGACAAAATGATTAATAAAATTTTAATTAAGCTTAAAGACTTAAAATGTTACGATTTAGATAAAAAAGATAATTTGATTGTTAATCTAAATAATGTAGATAATTCAACACAACTAGCAAATTATAAAAGAGAAGATTTAGTTCAGATTTCTGAAATTTTACAAATTGCGAATGATTCAAGAATATTAAATGCGGTTTCAAATTATTTAGGTATTAAACCAACTATATCAAATATTAATTGTTGGTGGTCATTTGGTAATAGAAAAGAAGCTAAAGAAGCTCAATTTTTCCATAGAGATATAGATGATTACAAATTTGTTAAAATATTTTTTTATTTGACAGATGTTAATATTCAAAATGGGCCTCATATTTTTGTCAAAGGATCACATAAACTGAACAAATTAATTCAATTAAGACGATTTAAAGATGGAGAAGTTAATGATAATTTTGATTCAAAAAATATCTTGACTCTTACTGGGTCAAAGGGAAGTAGTTTTATTGAAGATACTTATGGAATACATAAAGGTCAATTGCCATTAGAGGGTAAAAGACTTTTATTGCAAATAGAATATTCTTATTTACCTCTTCATGTTGAAGAATATTCTCCTCAAAAAATCGATAATGAAAATAAATACGTGTTTGATAATTATATTAATAGACTCATAGTAAAAGAATAAATGCATTTAAATTACATTTTAAATAAATTTTTTTCATTTTTTTTCACTTTATTTTATAATAGAAAATTCAATAAATATGGGAAAAATGTAAGTGTTGTTTTTCCGTTAAAAATAGATGGCATTAATAACATTTCTATAGGAGATAATGTATATATAGCTCCAAAAACATGGTTGGCAGCATTGCCATTAACTGGAGAAAACGAATGTAATTTAATAATTGGTGAGGGAACGAATATTGGACATTTTAATCATATTTATGCAACTAAGTCTATTATAATTGGTAAAAGAGTATTAACTGCCGACAAAGTCTATATTTCTGATAATCTTCATTCATATGAAAATATAAATATTCCAATAATTGATCAACCCATTAAACAAATATCGACAGTAGAAATTGGAGATGGTTCATGGTTAGGAGAAAATGTATGTGTTATTGGTGCTAAAATAGGAAAAAATTGTGTTGTTGGGGCTAATTCAGTTGTTACAAAAGATGTGCCAGATTATTGTGTTGCAGTGGGATCGCCTGCTAGAGTCATTAAACGCTTTTGTTTAAATAGTAATGAGTGGTTAAAAACAGATGAAAAAGGAAATTTTATAAAGAAAACATAAAAATGAAAAACATATTAATAACAGGAGGAGCAGGTTTTATTGGATCAAACCTAACCTTAAAACTAATTCAAAAAGGATATAATGTTACAGTTTTAGATAACTTATCTCCACAAATTCACGGCGAAGATGCAGAGAATAAATCTGTACTTTTTTTATCAATTAAAAATAAAGTAAAGTTTATAAAAGGTTGTGTTACTCAAAAGAAAGATTGGCAGATTGCTTTAGAAGGACAAGATGCAATAATTCATTTAGCGGCTGAGACAGGAACAGGTCAATCAATGTATGAAATTGAAAAATACACAAATGTTAATATTGGCGGTACTTCTATTATGCTTGATATACTGGCTAACACACAACATTCTATACAAAAGATTATAATTGCTTCGTCTAGGTCTATCTATGGAGAAGGTAAGTATTGGAGCTCTGATCTTAATTCTTTTGTTTATCCTAAACACAGGTCAGATGACTATATGTCTTCTGGTGATTTTGAAGTAAAATATAAAGGTGTATCTAATCCATTACAATTAGTTGCAACCGATGAGGAATCAAAAATCCATCCATCATCAGTATATGGAATAACCAAGCAAAATCAAGAACAAATGATCATGACGGTTTGTCCCACGATTGGAATTGCTCCAGTAGCTTTTAGGTACCAAAATGTATACGGGCCAGGACAATCATTGTCAAATCCTTATACTGGGATACTGTCTATTTTTTCGACATTGATAAAAAACGGTAAGGATATCAATATTTTTGAAGATGGAAAAGAAAGCCGTGATTTTGTGTTTATTGAAGATGTTGTTACGGCCACCATTTTAGGTTTGGAAAAGGAAGAAGCTAACGGAGAGGTTTTTAATGTGGGCACAGGAGAAGCGATTGACGTGATTACTGTTGCTAGTGAATTGATTAAGAATTATCGTAGTCTAACAAAAGTGAATTTAACAGGAAACTATCGTTTGGGAGATATTCGTCATAATTTTGCTGATTTGACAAAAATAAAAACTTTGTTAGGGTTTATTCCAAAATATAATTTTGCAAATGGAATACAAATATTTACAGATTGGGTAATTACTCAGGAAGTAAAAGAAAGTAAGTATGAAGAATCAATATTTGAAATGAAAGAAAAAGGATTGTTTAAATGAAAAATTTGAATTTATTATTTATTGCCCCTAAATTCTTTAGTTATGAAAAAAGAATTATAGAGGAGTTAAGTCCATTTTATAATGAAATAATTTTTAAAACAGAAATTCCGTTTCAGTCGTCTTTTTTATTTTATGCATTGAAGAGATTATCAAAAAAAGCCGCTGAATTTTCACTTTCTAATTACAATAAAGAATTAATAAAAATTATTGAAGATAAAAAAATCGATCGTATTTTTATTATTAGAGGTTTTGGACTAAATGAGGAATTTCTAAAATCGATAAAAGAAATTCATCCTAAAATATTAGTTTTTCATTATCAATGGGATTCTTTCGATATAGTACCTAATGCATTATTAATTTCGAAATATTCAGATTATAATTTTTCATTTGATATGAATGATGTTAAAAATAATGTAAAATTCGAACACTTACCATTATTTTCACTTTTAAAAAACACTAATCAAAATGAGAAAATTAAAAATGATGTTTTATTTATTGGGACATATCATTCAAATCGAATAAATATTTCAAAAAGAATTAAGGATTATTGTGAACAAAATAATTTAAAATATTTCGATTATTTATACATACCTTTTTTTAGTTATGTAAGAAATAGGTTACAAAATAAAAATATAAATTTTTCAGAAATTAAATTAAAAAAACTTTCTTACAATGAATATACAAAATTATTGTTAAGCGCTAAAATAATTGTAGATTCTCCATATGAAAAACAATTTGGTGCAACAATGAGAACAATAGAAACTTTATCATTAAGAAAAAAACTAATTAGTACTAATAAATTACTTGTTAAAGAAAAATTTTATAGTCCTTCAAATATATTAATTCTTAATAATAATGACGATTTCAATATTGATTTATTGTTGGAAAGTGATTTCGATAATTCAAAAAATGAAGAAATACTCAATTTAAAGGATTGGTTGAAAAGGATACAAATAATATAATGTTATATAGATTATTTATTTCTATTCAGTTTTTTTTACTCTTCTTAAGTTTTGGAAGTGTATTTAGTATGTTTAATTCTACTCTAATAGATTTTGTAATATTAATTATTAATTTTATATTATTATCATTATTAAATGTTTTTTTTAAAAAAAAACATTTAATAATGATAATCTCAATCATATTGATTTTAATACTCCATTCTTTTTTGAGTTCCTCAAAATTATTTCAATACTTTGGGCTTTTCTTTAGGATATTAAATATTTACTTTCTTTGTTCTTTTCTCAATTTTGAAACTATAAAAATCAAAAAATATTTTGTAAAAGCATTATGGATAATTGCTTATTTATCATTATTAAACCTAATTTTAATTAATTTAATTCCAAATTATTTTGAAACTTTTGAAAATAAAGATGGTTTTAGTGTAAGTTCTTTAATGTATCTTTTTAATTATAATTCTACTATATCTATTTATAATTTCAATATATTTAGAAATCAAGGTATGTTTTGGGAGCCTGGAGTATTACAAATTCCGCTTCTATTTCTATTTTATCATTTAATAATTGAAAAAAAAGAATATTTAAAATCATTATTAATTTTAGTATTAATTTTTTCTACTTTTTCAACAACTGGAATTATTGGGGTTTTATTAATTGTGTTTTATGAAATCATTTTAAAATTTAAAGAAAATAAAAATAAACTGGGTTTATTTATTAAATCAATTTCAATTTTTATATTAATTATTCCAATATTTATATTTTCATTAAATCATAAATTAAATGATGAAAAAGATAATATTTCTTCAATTGCTAGAACATATGATTTATTAATTGGGATTAAAATGGTTGCTAAATTTCCTTTTTTTGGTTTAGGTATAGAAGATGACAAATATTTGAAAGAAATCAGAAAAGAATCAGTGTCGATTTTTGATGAAAGGCTTGATGATGTAAGAGGAAATACAAATGCTCTTTTAACTTATTTTATAAAATTTGGAATCCCTATTGCCGTTATTATTTTATACTTATTCTATAATCAAAATTTATTTAATAATAAATTTGCTTTTTTTACTATCTTAATACTGGTATTATCTGCATCACCTCTTGTTTTTGTAAATATTTGGTTTTTACTTATCTTAACTAGTTTTTTTAAAAATAGACAAAATGATATATATTAATGGTAGATTTTTATGTAATCATATTATTGCAAAAAACGCTCGAAATTTTAACGGTTATTGATTTTTCTATAGGAGAGATTGTAAAATATCTTATAATAAATAAAAAAAGATATTTGTATTTCATAATGCTGTAAATGAGGAAATTGAACAAAGTATTGATCTAGTAAAATTATTCTTACAATAATGTCAATATTATATAACAACTACATATTAGCTATTTATTAATTGGCCCTATTAAAAATTTTAAGAATTATTACATTAATTCATTTTAATCAAAATTAAAGACATTTTATGATATTTTTTTTGAAAAGATTTAAATTTGTCACAAAAAAATAAAAATTAATTTTAAAATTCATGATATATATAAATGGGCGATTTTTAACTCAAAAAATTACGGGAGTAAACAGATTAGCTTATGAATTATGCAATGCTTTGTATTTAAATAAAGTAGAATTTACAATTATTGCTCCAAAACATATTTTGTCCGATTATAATATTTCAAACTTCAGAATAATTTTATGGGGAATTGGAAGTTCGCATTTTTGGGAGCAATTTTGTTTACCTACTTTCTTTTTATTTAAAAAGAAATACTTATTATTCAATTTTTCTGGCTTAGGACCCATATTAATAAAGAATCAATTTATTACGATTCATGATATGTCCATTTTAAGACACCCTGAATGGTTTTCAAAAAAATATTCATATTACTACAAAATATTTTATCCAATTATCGTGAGAAGAGCTTTACAGATATTAACTATTAGTGAATTCTCCCGCAAAGAAATAGTAGATTGCTTAAATATTGAAAAAAACAAAATTTCTGTTATATACTGTGGGGTTTCAAATAAATTCACTAATAAAGAACATAATGTATGTAATAGCTTAGACTATGAATATGTTTTGGCTGTGTCATCTATAGATCCTAGAAAAAACTTTTCAAGATTATTGTCAGCTGTAAATTTGTTAAATTCCAATACAAAACTAGTAATTATAGGTAATAAAAATAAAGTCTTTCAAAATGTCGGTCTAAACTTATCCAAAAGAGTTGTTTTTTTAGGACATGTTTCTGATGAAAAGCTTCATAAATATTATTCAAATGCCAAACTATTTATTTTTCCTTCAGTTTATGAGGGCTTTGGGTTGCCTCCTTTAGAAGCTATGGCAATGGGTTGTCCTACGATTGTGTCTGATATCGAGGTTTTTCACGAGGTTTTTGGTGATGCTACAAGATATTTTAATCCTTATGATATTAATGATATTGCTAATTGCATTCATAGTGTATTAAATTCGGATTCAATACGAACTGATTTAATAAATCAAGGGTATAAAAAAGCACAAAAATTCAATTGGGAAGAATCAGCCCATACCCTAATGGGTATAGCAAATAAATATATTTAAGCCATAATTTATTGAAAATAATCTTATGAATATTAAAATAACATTCAATATAGATCTTCAATATTACTTAATTAAGTTTTTACCAACAATATAAAATAATTTAAACAAAAGAATCATATGAAAAAAACAGCTCTTATAACAGGCATAACCGGACAAGACGGTTCATTTTTAGCAGAATTATTGTTACATAAAGGATACGAAGTTCATGGAATTATTCGCCAAGTATCATCGCCAAATACACGAAATATAGAACACATCATGTCAGATATAACTCTTCATTATGGAGATTTAACTGATTTTAGTTCCTTAGTCCAAATAATAAAGAGAGTTAATCCGGACGAAATTTACAATTTAGCTGCTCAATCCCATGTAAAAGTATCATTCGATGTGCCGGAATATACAGCAGATGTTGATGCACTAGGAACTGTTCGTCTTTTAGAAGCAATAAGGGCTGTAGGTATCGAGAAAAAAGCCAAATTCTATCAGGCATCAACTTCAGAATTATATGGTGAGGTTCAGGAGGTGCCACAAAAAGAGTCTACTCCTTTCTATCCACGAAGCCCATATGGTGTAGCAAAACTTTACGGATTTTGGATTACGAGGAATTACAGGGAATCATATGGAATGTTTGCTGTAAACGGAATTTTGTTCAACCATGAAAGCGAAAGAAGAGGAGTTGATTTTGTTACTCGTAAAATAACCCTAGCAGCCTGTAAAATAGTTAAAGGTTTACAGGAAAAACTTTACTTAGGGAACCTAAGTGCAAAACGAGATTGGGGATATGCAAAAGATTATGTCGAATGTATGTGGAGGATACTGCAATATCATAAACCTGAAGATTTTGTCATTGCTACTGGAGAATTTCACTCAATTCGAGAATTCGCTTATCTTTCTTTCAAAGAAGTTGGTATTGAACTTAGGTGGGAAGGAGAGGGAATATATGAGAAAGGTATCGATGTAAAAACAGGAAAAGTTATCATCGAGGTTGATCCGGCATTTTTCAGGCCTGCTGAAGTTGAACAGCTATTAGGTGACCCAACTAAAGCACATCAGCTATTAGGTTGGAATCCTAAAAAAACATCTATAGATCAATTAGTAAAAGTGATGATAGAGCATGATTTAAAATCATTCAGATAATCATGAGTAACATAGCTTTAATAACAGGTATTACTGGTCAAGACGGCTGGTTCTTATCCGAATTGTTGTTAGAAAAAGGGTATGTCGTTTATGGTACTATCTCCTCATTAGTTTCAGGCAGGGTTTCGCATTTAAATAAGGATATCCATCTCATTCAATGTGATTTGTCAGATACAAATTCTATTATTAACATAATAGATAAAATACAACCGGATGAAATTTATAACTTAGCTGCTCAATCACAAGTTGCACTTTCTTTTTCAATGCCAATTTATACTAGTGATATAGATGCTTTAGGTGTATTAAGGATTCTTGAAGCTATCAAAACACTTGGGCTAAGCAAAAAAACAAAAATTTTTCAAGCATCCTCTGCAGAATTGTTTGGAGTTTCAAAAGATTTTCCGCAAACAGAAATGACCCCTTTTGCGCCATGTAATCCATATGGGGTAGCTAAATTATATGGTTATTGGATAATTAAGAATTATCGAGAATCTTTTGGTATTTTTGCCTCAAACGGAATTTTGTACAATCACGAAAGCGAGTTCAGGAGCGAAGCCTTTGTAACAAGAAAGATTACAGTTGCTGTTGCTAAAATAGCTAAAGGATTACAAGATAAACTTTATCTAGGAAATTTGAATGCACGCAGAGATTGGGGATATGCAAAGGATTATGTTGAATGTATGTGGAAAATGCTCCAACATACAGAAGCAGATGACTTTATTATTGCATCGGGAGAAAATCATACTGTTAGAGATTTTGTTTCACAAGCATTCCGTGAAGTAGGAATCGATATCGAATGGAATAGTGAAGGTATAGAAGAAAAGGGCATTGATAAAAATTCCAGGAAGGTGCTTGTTGAGGTCAATCCAGAATTTTACCGACCTTTAGAAACATGGCAGATGATGGGAGATCCTAATAAGGCCAAGGAACTTCTTGGATGGAGCCATAAGACGTCATTTGAAGATTTGGTTAAAATAATGGTTCAGAATGATTTAAAATATTAATTATAGATTATGGTTAAAATTACTCACTTATTTAAGACTTATTTTCCAGATTCTCAAGGCGGATTGGAAGAAGCAATTAGGCAAATAGGTAAATATTCCGTCAAAAATGGATATGATGTTAAAGTTGTTTCGGTTTCAAATAACCCAATTAAAACAACTTTGGATGGAATAAAGGTAGAATCCTTCAAAAGAACATTTGGAAATAATTCTTTCCCTGTAAGTTTTTCTCTAGTTAGAAATTTTAGGAGTATTATTAAGGATACAGATATTATTCATATATATTATCCATATCCACTAACAGAACTATTAACTATATTGTCATTTACATCAAAACCAATCGTAGTAACATTTGTATGCGATATTTTTGAAAGAAAGATATTTAGATTTTTATATAAACCATTTATTTTTCTGCTGTTTAAGAAAGCAAAATTCATAGTTCCGATTAATGAGAATTTATATGCTTCAACCAAATTTCTTCATAGATATAAAGACAAAATAATAGTAATTAATTTGTGGATTGATTCAGAGCGTATGAATAAGTTAGACAAATCATTATTAATTGGCAAGGAAAATATTATCCCAAATAAATTTGCAGTGTTTGTTGGAGTATTAAGATGGTATAAAGGACTAGATATATTGTTAGATTCAGCCAAACATATAAAATATGAAATAATCATCATTGGTAAAGGACCACTTTATGAACATTTGAATCAACGAATAAATGATGAGAAAATTGAAAATGTTAAATTATTGGGCTTTGTTGAAGAGGAGTTAATGATAGATTATGTAAAAAATTGTAGTTTTCTAGTATTGCCATCAATTTCACCAGCTGAAGCATTTGGACAAGTTCTACTTGAAGCAAGCTTCTTTTCAAAACCAATGATTACTACTGAGCTAGGTACTGGTACAAGCTACGTAAATAAGCATAATGAAACAGGATTCGTTATTGAACCAAACAATTCAAATGCTTTAGCTGAGGCAATGAACACTTTATTTAACAATGATGAACTCAGACTAAAAATGGGGGAATCAGCAAATAATAGGCTAAAAACAATTTTTACTGAAGATTTTCAAGGACATAAATATGATGAAATTTATAAATCCCTAAAATAATAATTAAAATTGATTATTTTAATAACAGGCAACCACGGTTTTGTAGGTAAAATTTTAACGACTTATCTAAAAAACAAAGCTTATACCACATTGGGTGTTTCAAGAAACCCAATAAAATATAACGAAATTAGTTATAAAGCGCTAACTCCTGAAGTTTGGAGTAATTCAACTGCTATAGTTCATTTGGCTGGCAAAGCACATGATTTTAAAAAGGTATCTAATCCAAAAGGTTACTATGAAGCTAATTATGAATTGACCAAGCAATTGTTTGATGATTTCTTAGCTTCGGAGTCGGCTATTTTTATCTTTATGAGTACCGTAAAGGCGGTGGCAGATAATATAAAAGGTGTTTTGACAGAAGATTCTATTCCTTATCCAAAAACACATTACGGAATCTCCAAGTTGCATGCGGAAGAATATATTTTATCCCAAGAAGTCCCGCAAGGAAAACGTGTTTTTGTTTTGAGGCCCTGTATGATTCATGGGACTGGTAACAAAGGCAATCTAAATTTATTGTATCAATTAGTAAGTAAAGGTTTACCTTGGCCATTAGGCGCTTTTCATAACCAACGTTCTTTTTGTAGTATTGATAATGTTTGTTATGTTATTAATCAGATATTAGAACGAGAAGATATTCTTTCGGGAGTTTACAATTTAGCAGATGATGAAACTTTATCAACTAATGATTTGATTAAATTAATTGCTGCTACAACAAATAAAAAAGCAAGAATTTTTCCTATCTCTAAGAAACTAATCAATAAAATTGTTAAAATAGGGGATGTTTTACATTTACCTTTAAATACTGAACGCTTGGATAAGTTGACTGAAAATTTTGTGGTGTCTAACGCAAAAATAAAGTCAGCGTTACAGATTGAAAAATTTCCTATTTCAGCTAAAGAAGGATTAATTAAAACGATTAAATCTTTTGATTGATCATTATGGAAGATAATATTTTTCAGTCTTTTATTGTAGATTCCTATGGTTACCTACTGTTTTTATGTGTCGCTATATTGCTATTATTTCAAAAAGATAAAAGAAAACACTATATTTTATTAAGTGTTCTAATTATTTTTGCAGGATTAAGAAGCGGTTTAGGGACAGATTTTGTTAATTATAGTAAATGGTATAATTCAACTATTAATGACAAATATTTAGAAATAGGATATGTAGGAATTATGAATATATTCGCTTATTTCAATCTATCCATTTACCATATTCAATTTTTATTTTTTGCGGGAACACTTTTACTTATCAATTTAGCATTAAAAAAATACACGATAAATTTAAAATACGCTTGGTTTTTTTATTTGATATTTCCTTATTTTTTTCTCTATTCATTTATATTAATGAGACAATATGTGGCCATGGCAATTGTATTTTGGAGTTTTCAGTTTTTACTTAAAAATAAAATTTGGCATTATACACTAGTCATTTTGATTGGATCACTATTTCATTATTCTTGTCTTTTAGCAGGACTATTGGTTTTTGGATTATTTTATATTTCTAAAATAGTAACTAAAAAACAAATCTTGTTTTTTTTACTAGTATCATTACCATTTGCCTTTATTAATTGGTTTCAATTTTTTGGTTATTTTTTTGAGGGTACCAAATATGAAGGGTACTTTCTGGCTAAAAATATGATTCCAGTCAATTATATTAAATTAGTGCTTTTTAATTTTGAGGCCCTGTTTATTTTATATAATTATGATAAATTATTAAAGTTAAAACCAGAAAACAAGTATTTTATTATTCTTGCACTATTTTCTTTTATTTTAGCCAATATTTTTGCTTCTGTGAAGCATTTATTTAGATTTTCACTGTATTTTAAATTTTTTGAACTAATAGTATTAGCAGAAATTGCCTATATTAATAGAAAAAAAATATTTGTAGTACCATTGATTGCTTTCTATGGATTGAGCCTTTTTTTCCATGGGTTATGGGTTGATTATAAAACACCTGGGATACATACAAAATTAGTGCCTTATAAAAATATACTATTTAACAGATAACTCATATTATGATTCGTTTTTTTGATTTTATTTTTTCTTTTTTTGGACTTCTAATATTAAGTCCATTTATCATCATTTTATGGGGTATCGGTTTTTTTGATACCGGTTCGCCTATTTTTGCTCAAGAACGGGTAGGCAAATACAAAAAGCCGTTTAAATTATACAAATTTCGTTCCATGCACGTCAACACGAAATCAGTAGCCACACATTTGGCTAACAGCAGTTCGGTAACAAAATATGGCGCTTTTTTACGCAAATCCAAATTAGATGAATTACCACAATTGTTTAATGTATTGATAGGTGATATGAGTTTAGTAGGACCAAGGCCTAATTTATTCAATCAATCAGCATTAATTTTAGAAAGAGAAAATAGAGGCGTCTACAACGTAGCTCCTGGAATTACTGGAGAAGCTCAAATTAATAAAATAGACATGTCTACTCCTAAGTTACTTGCCGAGACAGATGCGAAAATGACTAGTCAATTGACAGTCGTGAAGTATTTTTATTATATTATTGCTACGGTATTGGGTAAAGGTTCAGGGGATCGGATTAATAATTAATTTGGCAATGTGTCAATAAGCCAATGTGTCAATGAGACTATTTGAACATTCAAAATTCAACATTCCTTATTCAACATTGAAATTATTTAAATAAATTTTAAACAACGACCAACGAACAACGACCCGAGGCCGAGCCGAACGGAGCTAAGCTAATCACGAACTTCTAACCGCCCTAATCAGATCGTCGTAGTAAAACAACGAAGAAAAGTACAGGAGCAATGCTCAAAGACGAGGAAGTATGACGAGCGACTCGCATTGCGGACCTCTTTTCGAGGTAGTTTTCAAGACGAAATGATTCAGGCTTGATCTTTTTTGTTACTTTTTACCATCAAGGGAAAAAAGTAAAATATTTGAACTAATTTGTATTTTATTTCAGCACAGCATGTGGCCTGCATTTACTTATGTGTTTTAAATAGAATTATTGTAGATAGTAAAAATGACACAAAATAAAATCTGGCTTTCTTCTCCCCACATGGGAGGCACCGAACAAAACTACATCCAAGAAGCATTTGATGCCAATTGGGTGGCGCCATTAGGTCCTAATGTAAATGGTTTCGAGCAAGACTTAGAAAACTATTTGGATGCTAATGTTCACGTAGGCGCTTTAAGTTCAGGAACAGCTGCCATTCATTTAGGGTTAATTTTATTAGGCGTTCAAGCAGGTGATGCCGTACTTTGTCAAACCATGACTTTTTCAGCTTCTGCTAACCCTATTTTATATCTAGGGGCGAAACCTGTTTTTATAGATAGCGAAAACACTACTTGGGGACTATGCCCTCAAGCTTTAGAACTAGCGATACAAGATAGTATTCAAAAAGGTAAAAAACCAAAAGCGATTATCGCTGTACATTTATTCGGTGTACCGTATCAAGTAGCCGAAATAAGAAAAGTAGCCAATACCTATGATATTCCTGTTTTAGAAGACGCCGCTTCCGCTTTAGGGAGTACCTACAATGGACAAAAATGTGGTACCTTTGGTGATATTGGTATATTATCATTCAATGGTAATAAAATCATTACTACTTCAGGTGGTGGCGCTATAGTAACAAAAACGGCAGCACTAAAAGAAAAAGCGGTTTTCTATGCTACCCAATCAAGAGACCATGCGCCGCATTACCAACACAGTGAAATTGGTTACAATTACCGCATGAGCAACATTTGTGCAGGAATCGGTAGAGGTCAAATGGAAGTCTTAGACGAACATGTTACCTTACGCAGACAAATGCACGATTTTTATGTAGATATTTTTGCATCGATTGAAGGTGTGAAAGTGTTTTCTACGCCAAACGACGATTATTTTGCCAATTATTGGTTGAGTGCCATCACCATAGATGCCTCAAAAACCAACGGCATCACCCCTGAAACCTTACGCTTAGCGCTTGAAGCCGAAAATATCGAATCGCGTCCGTTGTGGAAACCCATGCATTTACAACCTATTTTTTCCAACTATCCGTATTACGGCAGCAACGTAGCTGAAAACTTATTTGATAACGGTTTGTGTTTACCTTCGGGTTCCAACCTAACTGATACTGATCGCGAAAGAATTGCTTCTGTGATTGCTTCGGTGTTTGCGTAGTCAATGAGCCAATTAGACAATTAGTCAATGTGTCTATTTTAACATTCAAAATTCAACATTCGTTATTCAACATTGAAATTATTTAAGTAAATTTTGAACAACGAACAAGGAACAATGAACAACGAACAACGGACTTTGAACCCCGCCCTAATCAGATCGTCGAAGTAAAACAACGAAGAAAAGTACAGGAGCAATGCTCATAGACGAGGAAGCATGACGAGCGACTTGACCCGAGGCACAGCCGAACGGAGCGAAGCTAATTGCGGACCTCTTTTCGAGGTAGTTTTCAAGACGAAATGATTCAGGCTTGATCTTTTTTGTTACTTTTTACCATCAAGGGAAAAAAGTAAAGAGATAAAACTTCGATCAGCTTATAGATTAAAAATAGTACAATTAGTCAATTAGCCTATTTGAACATTCAAAAATGCAACATTCGTTATTCAAATTGAAATTATTTAAATAAATTTTGAACAACGAACAACGAAAAACCAACATCAGACAACTACTCACAATGACAATAGAAACCACACCCATACAAGATTTAGTAATCATCAATCCTACCGTATTTGAAGATGCGCGCGGGTATTTTTTTGAGGCTTACAATCAGAATGCATTAGTTGCAGAAGGAATACACATCAATTTTGTGCAAGACAATCAATCGTTTTCCAAACGAGGTACTTTAAGAGGCTTGCATTATCAAAATCCGCCGTTTGCACAAACCAAATTGGTACGTGTGCTGCAAGGTGAAATTATGGATGTAGCAGTAGATGTACGAAAGAACTCTCCAACTTATGGGCAACATTTTGCAATTAAGTTATCGGCTGAGAACAAAAAACAATTGTTGATTCCGCATGGATTTGCTCACGGTTTTTCGGTGTTGAGTGAAACGGCTATCGTATTCTATAAATGCGATCAATTCTATAACAAAGCCAGTGAAGGCGGCATCCGTTTTGATGATCCTGCGTTGAATATTGACTGGGGCATCGATTTGACTACAGCTATTGTTTCGGATAAGGATTTGGAGTTGCCAAATTTTTCGGATTGTAATAGTGGGTTTTAATTAGGCAATTAGACAATGTGTCAATGTGTCAATGTGTCAATGAGGCAATGTGTCAATGAGGCAATTTGAACATTCAAAATTCAACATTCGTTATTCAATATTAAAGTTAGTTAAATAAATTTAGAACAACGAACAAGGAACAACGAACTTTTAACCCCGCCCTAATCAGATCGTCGTAGTAAAACAACGAAGAAAAGTACAGGAGCAATGCTCATAGACGAGGAAGCATGACGAGCGACTCGCATTGCGGACCTCTTTTCGAGGTAGTTTTCAAGATGAAATGATTCAGGCTTGATCTTTTTTGTTACTTTTTACCATCAAGGGAAAAAAGTAAAAAGATAAAACTTCGATCAGCTTATAGATTAAAAATAGTACAATTAGCCTATTTGAACATTCAAAATTCGTTATTCAACATTGAAATAATTTAAGTAAATTTTGAACAAGGAACAAGGAACAACGACCCGAGGCGAAGCAAAAAGGAGCAATGTATGGAGTTAATTCGTTTTAATTCGTGTAATTAGAGCAATTTGTAAAAAATGAAAAAAATACTAGTAACAGGCGCAACAGGCCAATTAGGAAGTGAATTAAAGGTATTGGCACCTCGCTATTCGCAATTGGATTGGGTGTTTGCCGATCGTTCGGTTTTGGATTTAAGTAATTTGAAGGTCATTTCCCAAGTATTGGACGAAATACAACCCCAAATCATCATCAATTGTGCCGCTTATACGGCTGTCGATAAAGCAGAAACAGAAACCGAATTGGCGGATATTTTGAACCATCAAGCGGTGGCGGTTTTAGCGCAATGGAGTCATTCTAATAGCTGTCAATTCCTACACATTTCAACCGATTATGTTTTTGATGGGAACTCGAATACTGCCTTATCCGAAGAGGCACTCACTGGACCGATAAATATCTACGGGCAAACCAAATTAGCAGGGGAATTGGCTTGTTTGCGAGAAAATCCGATGGCAATCATCATCCGAACCTCTTGGGTATATTCGTCTTTTGGTGCCAATTTTGTCAAAACCATGTGTAAATTGATGGTGGAACGGGATCGCTTGAATGTCGTGAACGATCAAATAGGAAGTCCAACCTATGCCGCCGATTTGGCGGAAGCTATAGTAACGATTATTATACATCCGAATTGGCAAGCCGGGATTTATCATTATTCCAATGAAGGAGAAATTAGTTGGTATGAATTTGCTCAAGCCATTCAAGAAATAGGAGGGTTTGATTGCCAAATAACCGGCATTCCGAGTGCCGAGTATCCCACACCTGCTCGCAGACCAAAATATTCCTTATTGGACAAATCAAAAATTGCAACTACCTTTGCCGTGGCAGTGCCAGAATATCGTGAGAGTTTGGAAAAATGTATGGCGTTAATTCGCGTTAATTCGTGAAATTAAAAAAATTTGTAAAATAAAAATGAAAAAAATACTCATCACCGGTGGCGCCGGATTTATCGGGTCTCATGTAGTGAGACGATTTGTAAATCAGTACCCTAATTACCACATTTATAACTTGGATGCCTTGACCTATGCCGGGAATTTAGAAAACATTGCTGATATTGAAAATGCACCGAATTACACCTTTGTAAAAGGCGATATTGTCGATGCACCATTTATCGACGCCTTATTTGCGGAACACCAATTTGAAGGCGTTTTGCATTTGGCTGCCGAATCACATGTGGATCGTTCGATTACCGATCCGTTGGCGTTTGTAAAAACCAATGTGATGGGTACTATGAATTTGCTGAATGCCGCTAAAACGATTTGGAAAAATCATTCGGAAGGGAAACGTTTTTACCACATCAGTACCGATGAGGTATATGGAAGTTTGGGTGCCGAAGGGTTGTTTACCGAAACTACGGCCTATGATCCCAATTCGCCTTATTCAGCTTCAAAAGCCAGTTCGGATCACTTCGTAAGAGCCTATGGTGAGACCTATGGGTTGCCTTATGTGATTACGAATTGTTCTAACAATTACGGCCCTTTTCATTTTCCAGAAAAGTTGATTCCGTTGTTTATCAATAACATTATTCAAAATAAACCGTTACCCGTTTATGGCGACGGAAAGTATACGCGTGATTGGTTGTTTGTAGAAGACCATGCCGTAGCCATTGATTTGGTTTTTCATGAAGGAAAAAATCACGACACCTATAACATCGGCGGATTTAACGAATGGCAAAACATTGATTTAGTGAAATTATTGTGTCAGATTATGGACGAAAAATTAGGTCGTCCAGCCGGAACTTCTGCGCAATTGATTACCTATGTTAAAGACCGTCCCGGTCACGATTTACGTTATGCGATTGATGCTACAAAAATCAATACCGAATTGGGATGGAAGCCCTCCGTAACGTTTGAACAAGGCCTGGAACGTACCGTCAATTGGTATTTAGACAACCAGCAATGGTTGGATAACGTGACTTCGGGCGCCTACGCAACCTATTATGAAAAGCAGTATTCTAATTAATAATTCGTAAACTTACAACACATGAAAGGAATTATATTAGCCGGTGGATCCGGGACAAGATTACACCCTCTTACCCTAGCAGTAAGCAAACAATTGATGCCGGTGTATGACAAACCCATGATTTATTATCCCTTATCGGTATTGATGATGGCAGGGATTCAAGAAATATTGATCATATCGACCCCTCATGATTTGCCTCATTTTCAACGATTATTGGGAGATGGTAGCAACATTGGTTGTACTTTTTCCTATGCTGAGCAAGCCGTGCCTAATGGATTGGCGCAAGCTTTTGTAATTGGCGAAGAATTTATTGGAGACGATTCGGTGGCGTTAATTTTAGGCGATAACATATTTTTTGGAACGAATTTGCAAGAGTTGTTGGTGTCCAACCAAAACCCGGAAGGGGGCGTAGTGTTTGCTTACCATGTTTCCGATCCTGAGCGTTATGGTGTTGTAGAATTTGACGATCAGCTCAATGCGGTTTCTATTGAAGAAAAGCCAATAACACCCAAATCCAATTATGCCGTACCGGGTTTGTATTTTTATGATAATTCAGTAGTCAACATTGCAAAAAACATCCAGCCTTCGGCACGTGGCGAATATGAAATTACCGATGTAAATAAAGTATATTTGAGCCAAGGCAATTTAAAAGTGGGTGTATTGAATCGAGGTACAGCTTGGCTCGATACCGGAACGTTTAACAGTTTGATGCAAGCCGGACAATTTGTGCAAGTCATCGAAGAACGACAAGGATTAAAAATTGGTTGTATTGAAGAAATCGCATGGCGCAAAGGATTTATAACCAAAGCCCAATTGCTAGAACAAGCTACAATTTTGGAAAAATCGGGCTATGGGGCCTATCTGAAATCGTTAGTGAAGTAATATTTAGTTCGCCTATAATAATAAGAAAGGAGTTTTGTACTCCTTTTTTTTATGCGTTGTTTTGAGAAGCGGGAAGCGTGACTCGACCCGAGGCGGAGCTAAATTCAATGAGAGATAAGTAAAAAGTAAAAAGGGATAAGTGAAAAGGCAATTAGTCGTGAACAGAGAACTGAAAAATGATAACCAAGAGCAACGCATCACGAACCACGCTACTGAAGTTGAAAAACCACGGATATTCCACCGCGATACGGCAACCATTCGCCGCTTTTATTGAATTTTTTAGCATCTTCATAGCGCTCGCCAGTAGTGGTGTCATAGCCTTTGTAAAAACTTTGAACAGAACCGCCTCCAACAAATGCTTCTAGAGCTATTTTTTCAGAAATAAAATAAACGTAACCAATGCTAGCACCCATCATGTAGTTGAACCCTTTTTGGTAGAGTGTGGTGTTTTCATAGCCATATTTTTGCAACTTGAAAGTACTTCCTCCCACGTGTCCACCCATGTAAAAGCCACGATGTGCGGTATTGGGATAGTAGCGTACCTCTGGGGTGATGATTAAAAAACGAAACGGCATATCATTGTAGCTATTGAAAGCAGAGCCAATAGCATCGATATGAAAACTAAAATGGGCATTCAAGGGTTTTTCATAGCCCAGAGAAGGAAATCCCACTAGGGTAGTTGCCGCATTAATATTCACACGATTTTGACTTTGGACGGCCCCACTTAGGCCAATAACAATCAAGGCGATTAAACGTTTCATAAAATTTTTGGTCAAAGATACAATTAAACTGCAACTATCTTGAGGGAATTCGTACAAAGTTGACCTAAAAAAACCAGGAATATGTCGCTAAATATAAAAAAATTGTTTAGTTTTGACTACCCTAAATCGCAAAAAAAATGCAGAGTAAAATTAAGAGATTCGTCAATTTAAAGAAATTAACTTTTCTTCCTACGTGGTTTATTTTAATTATTGATATTTCTATTTCTTTAGTAATAGGTATAATTTCGTTTCTCATTTTTAAAGAAATTGGCGTTCATTTTTATAACACGTTGCCTTCTTGGTTCCGATTTAGTATTATACTATTTACGTTAAGTTTTTATTTCTTCATTTTTAAAACGTATACCGGAATTATTCGTTATTCTAGTTTTAAAGATGCTACTCGAATTTTTAAAGCCGTCTTTTCCACTTTTCTAACCCTAGCTATATTTGATTGGGGGTATTTTTATGTTACTGGTGATCACATCTTTGTGGTCTTGACCTTGTTTTTTTCCACTTTATTTATTTTCTTTTCATTGGTTTCTTTTCGAATTTTGATCAAATCGATGTTTAAGTATTTTACCGGTGAAGAAGAAGCTGTTGTTCTTGAAAATATAGTTATTATTGGAGTAAATAGTGCAACAATTGCTTTAGCGGAAGCGTTTGTAAATGATAATTCGCAATACAAACTTCGCTTTTTTATTGATAAAAATAAGTTTTTGAATGATAAAAAAGTTTTAGGAATTCCTGTAATTGCTAAGGCCAATTCGATCATTTCTATACTAAGATTCAACAAAATTAAGCATGTCGTTTTAATAAAAAACTTCTTGCCTGAAAATGAGGAATTAGAATTACTTGAAGATTGTTTACGCTACAAAATTAATGTATACAACCCAAAATTAGTGAGTGGTTTTGATCCGACAATTAATTCAGTTAAAGCGTTAAAAAAATATACAATTGAGGAGTTATTGTTTCGAAAAACAATTAGTATTGATAATCCAAATGTCATCAATGCTTTTACCAATAAAACGATTTTAGTAACTGGCGGTGCAGGTTCTATTGGTAGCGAAATTGTAAATCAATTGGCTACGTTTAATCCCACAAGCATTGTCATTGTAGATCAAGCCGAAACCCCTTTAAATTCTATTCAACTCACTATTTCTGAAGCATTTCCAAATGTAAGCTGCCATTTTGAATTGGTTGACGTGACCAGTGCAAAGGAAGTTCAACAAGTTTTCCAAAAATACCAACCCGAGATTGTTTTTCATGCAGCAGCTTATAAGCACGTGCCTGTTTTGGAATCGAATTTTATGCAAGCCGTTAAGGTAAATATTTTTGGTACAAAAAATATCTTAGAAGCGGCTATTGCAAATGAGACCCAACGATTTGTTTTTATATCTACTGACAAAGCCGTTAATCCTACCAATATTATGGGGGCCTCCAAACGAATTGCCGAGATAATGGTTCAATCGCGTTTCAATACTCAGAAAGGAACTAAAAAAATGCAAGTGATTACCACACGTTTTGGTAATGTCTTGGGGTCTAATGGCTCGGTGGTAAATTTATTTGAGAAACAAATCAAAGAAGGTGGCCCTATTACGGTAACACACCCCGACATCAATCGTTTTTTTATGACCATTCCCGAAGCTTGTAAATTAGTTTTGGAAGCTGGAACCATGGGTTCTGGGGGCGAAATTTATATTTTTGATATGGGAAAACCCATTTTTATCAAAGATTTAGCCGAAAAAATGATCCGATTGAGCGGAAAAGAACCCTATACTGATATCGATATTGTATATACGGGTATGCGACCGGGCGAAAAATTATATGAAGAAGTTTTAGCAGATAGTTCTAAAACCTTACCTACCTATCATCCCAAGATATTAATAGCTCAGGATCCTGTTTTTAGTTATGAAAAGGTGGATGAATTTTTGTTGAAACTACAAACAGGTTCCTTTGACGATAAGTATGCATTGATTGAATTGTTTACCAAATTAGTGCCTGAGTTTATTCAAATTCCTCAAGAATAACTAGTACCGCTTCAAACTATGGGTATACTGCTTTTTGTTATAGGGTTAGTATTATGCTATGGTATTACAATACTTGATACCCAATCTAATGGAATTTTTAAGCAAGAACGCATTGGACGTTTTGGAAAACCTTTTTTCATCTATAAGTTACGAACCATGCATGCCCGCACCCAAAATATATCCCTTTGGGGTCAGTTGTTGCGCAAAACCAAATTAGACGAATTACCACAACTTATCAATATAGTGAAAGGCGAAATGACCCTAGTGGGTCCCAGACCCGACATTGCCGGTTATGCGGATACCCTGGATGAGGCCGATCGCCTAATTTTAACATTGCTACCAGGTATTACAGGTTTAGCTTCATTGAAATACAGAAACGAAGAACAACTCTTATCACAACAAATGGATCCACTGGCTTATAATGATAGCGTCATTTGGCCCGATAAAGTCCGAATCAACAAATGGTATGCCTTAAATCGTACTTTTCTTATGGATGTATTGATTCTCTTTTATACTATTTTTCCCATTCGTTTCGATGTGGATGCATTTATTGAAAAGTACAGTGACTAAAATATATTTTTAGCGCATTGTTAGTATAAACAGCACTAGTGTATTCCTTCCAAACTATTTTTTCACTTCCGTAGCACCAATACTTTTTGATAAAATAGTTCATGAAAAAAGCAGTTTGAAACACATTTTTTTTTACTTTCGTACCTTATAATTTTTATCATGAAAAATACCCCAAAATTTAGCATATTACTGTTGTTTTTTTGTTCAATGTCCTTGTTTTCACAATTCAATGTGAACAATTTGTCGCTAGAAACAGGTTATGGATACACCGGAGCTATTGAACCCTATTACAAAGGGTATAAGTCCAATTTTTCAGGTATGAATCACTTTAATGTAGGCATTCGATATATGTTAAATGAAAAAATTGGCGCTAAAGTTTCCTATAAATTAGATCATTTTGTAAACGATCCGGGTGGCGATTTAGGAATTACGTATAGCACAATAGGTGTTTCTGGAATCTATAATATAGGAAAACAATTTGGCTTGACGTATTGGACGAGAGATCGAGTAGGGGTTAATGCACACGTTGATGCCGGAGTAGCTTTTGCGTATAGGATTGGACAAAATGATTTTGAAAAAGTAGGAGTGGTTGGAATTGGTATTACCCCAATGGTTAACCTCTCCAATGATTTTGCATTAACAATGGATTTTACCCATAATTTTACCATGAAACAACATTATGGTTTTGATGGTCAATTAGTAAACGCCGATTACGAACCAACCTCGGGAGGTTTTTATAATTTTTCATTTGGTTTGATTTATTATCTCGGTGAAAATCGGTACCACTCCGATTGGTATTAATTGGATAAATACACCTTATTATGCTTCTTATCCATGCTTTTTTAATCGACGATGATCTGGACTTGATCCATAAATTAGAAACCTATGGTAAGAAAAACCCAAGTATTTTTTCACTACTTGGCGCAGCTAAATCAGTTACTGAAAGCCAACATGACCTTCGTCAGCTCCAACCCGATTTACTCCTAATAAAAGCTACAAAAGAAAACTTGAAGCATTTTGATTCACTTCAAAACAATGATTTTTTGGATGCAAAATGTATTTTTATGGGCAGAAAAGAGGCCGCTTATCAAGCCTTTAAATTACAGGCAATAGATTTTCTATTGCTGCCGATTAATGATGATGAATTAACTGCAGCACTCATAAAGGTGCAACACACCATTGAAAGAGAAGTTGCTTTTGAACAGGTTAAAAATCAAGCTTTTTTGAGTCAAGCCAACAAAGATTTTTTTGTTGTTTCTTCAATAGACAAAATTGAAATCATAAAATTTACAGAGGTGCTATATTGCAAAGCCGATGGAAAATACACTGAGATTTTTTTGCAAAACGGAACCAAAATTGTATCCAGTAAAAACATTGGAGAATACCAGCAATTGTTTCCCCCACATCATTTTTTTAGAATCCATAATTCGACGCTTATAAATGTTAATCACATTGTGCGCATCAATAAAAAAGACGGCTTGTATTGCGAATTGATCAACGGACATGGTTTGCCGGTGGCCAAAAGAAAAGAGCGAGATTTTTTACTTTATTTAAGGGAAAAATAATTTTTTTTCAACGCTATTTTAAGCAACCAATAGGAATTTAGCGCAATAAAAGGCCAAACAATTTGTAAGTGTATTTTATCGAGCATATAAATCATGTATACGATAAAGCCCCCCAAGATAATTTTCGTCAATAGCTTTGTGGCACGAATGTTCTCTTTCCAAAGGAACCAGGCATATGCAATTAATAGTGGATTGAACAATAAAATAGTATTGTTCCAAAGGATTTCTTCATGATTGGAGTACACAACCATGAGCGCAAAAAATAGACCTAAAAATCCCGCCATAAAAAAATAGACTATCGGAATCCATTTTTTTCCCAACAGGGCTAAGAGGAGTAAGGCTACAATTAGCGAATAAATCGAATTCCAAAACGTAAAGGGAGGGTTTGTTTTTCTAGCTTTTAATATCGTTTCCGTAGAAGTACTAATCGGTTTTCCTTCGATTTTAGTTTGGGATAGCGCTTTATTCAATTCGTAGGGTAAAAACAAACGCGTAGCGGGTTCGTCTACTTTTGCCCCAAAGATCAATTGGATTCCTAATTTCATATAAAAATTTGACATGTAGGGATATAATATTGCTCTATACGATAAATTTGTACGGTTCGATTTTATGGATTCTTTTCCTAAGGTTTGATTGATTTTATCGACCACCATCGTAGTGCAATTTCGATCAATAAATTTGTAGGTATAAAAGCGTTCATCGCTATACACCGAAGTATTTAATTGCTGGAATAATTGATTGATTTGTGGGGATGAAAGTGCTAATTTTTGTTCAATTATTTCTCGATTCTCTACCTGATACGTATAGTAAAATTCCGCGTAACTCCCCTTGGTTACAAAATATTGCAAATCTCCTTTTACAAATCGTCTAATGAAATTTGGGGTACTAAAATCAAAGGCGCCATAATTATAAACGACATCAATTCCTAAGGAAGGATCTTGGATTCGAATTCCGGTATGACCATACATCGCATAGGATTCGGGTCCTGTACCACAGGTTAAAATACTTACTTTTGCCTGTTCAGAAAGTAAAATATTTTGGGAAAAACCAAGCAAAGGAATGAAGAGTAGGAATGCGAAAAGTAGTTTTTTTATCATATTTAATAATGTCTTTCTTCTTGTTTCTAAGTTATTTTTCTGAAATTATCGAAACACTTCCCAATCCATTTTCAACGAAAAAATATTGGAATATAAAGCAGCACTTTGATCGCCTAAATCGGTTAATGCATAATCAATTTGAATCCCTTTGTATTTGAATCCCAGTCCGATATTGGGCTGAAAACTCACTTTTTTAGTGGTATCTATTTGGCTTATTTGCTGAAAATTTCCAACGCCCCCTCTCAGGTAAACCAAATTGAGATAGCCCAATTCAAAACCCATTGCCGGATCGATACTCACTGCCCGGGAAGAAATGATATCATTGGTTTGCGCAAATTGCATGTTCAAATTGGCAGCCGCCAAAATACTATAATCGTAGCGTACTACCCATTTTTTTGACAAACCCAATTGTGCTTTCGGCAATGTAATTTCGCTCGTTTCAGGCAATTCTTGATTTTCGCCGGGAATGGCATTCGCTATGGCTTCATATTTTTTGGTATCGATGGTCCAAGTGTTGTACGTTGTAGTGATGTCGCGCAATAGTAAGCCAAATTTCCAAGCTTCATCTTCACTGATATACTGTATTCCTATATCAAATCCAAAGCCCCAAGAATTAGCAAAATCGCCAATAGTTCGACGAATAACCTTGGCATTAACGCCATAATTTAATCCGTCAATTGGGAGGCTTCTGGCATACGAAAGGGTCAGACCATAATCGGCGGTGGAGAATAACGAAATCCGGTTGTAATCGATATTTCCTTCACTGTCGATCAATTGGGTGGTGTTTAAAATATCATCTACCCCAAAACGGATCAATGAGATACCCACAGCACTTTGATCATCAATGGGCATCGCAAAACCGGCATAGTCATATTGGGCAATATTGGCAAAATAATTGGCATGCATGAGTGCAAATTGTTTGTCTTCTAAGTGTACTAAACCTGCTGGATTCCAATATCCCGAATTGACATCGTGGGTGTGTGAAACAACAGCATTTGACATGCCTAAGGCCGCTGCATCTACCCCAATACTCATGAACTCATTCGAATATTTTCGAACGCTTTGAGCGGTGCTGAAGGCGGTAACACAAACAAAAAGTAGCATAAAAATCTTTTTCAAGGCCAATTTTTTTTACAAAGATGGAATAAATTTCTTAATTAGTAAACTCTAATTGTATTAACTTATTGTATTACATTTGTAGCGATTAAATTAGAATTTACTTGAGTTGAATAAAACCGATTGCTATGCAAATTAAACAACATATTCCGAACGCAATTACCTTGTTAAACCTTTCTAGCGGTTTATTGGCCATTATTGCAATTTTTAAAGGATATTATGATGAGGCTTTTCTTTTTGTTTGTTTGGGGATCTTTTTTGACTTTTGGGATGGTTTTTTTGCCCGTAAATTTAAAGTGTCAGGCGAATTGGGTTTGCAATTGGATTCTCTTGCCGATGTCATTACGAGTGGCGTAGTACCTGGCTTAATGATGTTTAAACTCCTTCTTGATATACAAGAAGACGATACCTCGATGTATTATTTAACAGAAGACTATTACTACATGGGATTTGTTCCTTATTTAGGTTTCATCATTACATTAGCTTCAGCCTACCGATTGGCCAAATTTAATATAGATGTCCGTCAAACCGATTCTTTTATTGGCTTACCAACGCCTGCCAATGCACTATTTATTATGAGTATTCCAATGATACAATTTGACGGTAGTCACGAATGGGTAGTCAATGCGCTTTTTAATCCATTTGTATTGTTGGCTATCAGTTTGATTAGTGCCTATATGTTGAATGCAGAAATCCCTTTATTTTCATTAAAAGTTAAAGAGTTTAGTTGGAAGAAAAGTAAACTGCAATTCTCCTTTTTAGCCCTATCAGCATTCTTATTTTTGTTTTTTGGATTTACAGCATTGCCGATCATTATTTTATTTTATGTCGCATTATCGACGATAAACAATACTATTTTGGCAAAAAATTAAGGGCTTCCCCGATCAAGATAAGAAGTAAGATGCTCCCGAGTACAAGTAAAAAGGCAAGTATTGATTTCCAATTGGCAAAGTTAATAGTCCATCCCATCCAGGGTATTCTTTTGGGAGGAAATAAGCGTTGATCTACTTTGTTGTAATATAGGCAACCCCATTTCCAATTATTAGGGTCTTTTCGCCATTTTTCTAGAATTTCTATACTTGGATTGCGCATGATTATATTTCCACATCTGCTTTTGGAACATTGAAATCGATTTTTGTTTTGCGCAACTCAAAATTCTGTCCCAAATAAACCCTACGAACCATTTCGTCTTCTACTAATTCTTCCGGTTTACCTGCTTTTAATATTCCTCCTTCAAACATTAAGTAGGTTTTATCAGTAATAGCAAGTGTTTCTTGAACGTTGTGATCTGTAATTAAAATACCGATGTTTTTATTTTTTAACTGGGCCACAATGCGTTGAATATCTTCTACGGCAACGGGATCCACTCCAGCAAAGGGTTCATCTAACAAAATAAATTTTGGATCGGTTGCTAAGGCACGTGCAATTTCAGTACGACGGCGTTCTCCACCCGAAAGTAAATCTCCACGGTTGGTGCGAATGTTTTCCAAAGAGAATTCGGCAATTAAAGCTTCCATTTTGGCTTCTTGAGCTTCTTTAGAAAGATTTGTCAATTGCAAAACGCTTAAAATATTATCTTCAATACTTAGTTTTCTAAAAACAGAGGCTTCTTGTGCCAAGTAGCCAATTCCATTTTGTGCGCGTTTGTACATAGGAAAATTAGTGATATCCATATCGTCAAGATAGATAGAACCACTGTTTGGTTTTACCAATCCAACGATCATGTAGAATGAGGTAGTTTTTCCTGCACCATTAGGACCTAGTAACCCCACGATTTCCCCTTGGTTTACTTCTACAGAAATCCCTTTAACGACAGTTCTTTTTTTATAGGTTTTAACTAAATTTTCTGCTCTTAATTTCATTTTGGTAATGTGTCAATTAGACAATTCGGCAATGTGCCAATTATTCTATATTTTGTAAAAATATTAATTTAATTTGATGTTCAAATTTAATTTGATTTAGTTTAACTTTTGGACGCTACTATTTGGATGTTTTCATTGATACATTGTCTCATTGACATATTGGCTAATTGTTAAACCGGCTCATTTTCCAACGCTTCCCAAAACTCGTAGGCTCTTCGTAAATGCGGAACGACTATTGTGCCACCCACTAAAGTAGCAATGCCCATGGCTTCCATCATTTCTTCTTTGTTTACGCCATTTTTGTAGGCGGTTTCTAAATGGTATTTGATGCAATCGTCACAGCGCAATACCGCCGAAGCTACTAATCCTAAAAGTTCTTTGGTTTTTACATCTAATGCACCTTCTAAATAGGCATTCGTATCTACATTGAAAATTCGTTTGATGACTTTATTGTTATCAGCCAATAATTTTTCGTTCATTTTCGAACGGTAATCGTTGAATTCTTTTACTAAATCTGCCATGTTTTTATGCGTTTAATTTTTCTTTTTCTTTGTTTTTTACTACCGCAGCACTAATAAAAATACTGATTTCATACAACACCAATAATGGAATCGAAACAATAACCTGACTCACCACATCGGGTGGGGTAACGATAGCGGCTAAAATAAGTATTAATACTATAGCATATTTACGGTATTTTCTTAAAAAATAGGGGGTTACCAATCCGACCTTTGATAAGAAATAAATGATAATTGGCATCTCAAAAATCAATCCAGAAGCAATAACCGACGTTTTGATCATGCTGATATACGATTGAATGTTGATGTCGTTTTTGATGTCGGCACTCACCGTAAAAGTGGCGAAGAAATTTACCGACATAGGAATGATAATAAAATATCCAAATAAAACCCCTAAGAAAAACAACAAGGAGGCAATCGATACAAAGGCTTTGGCGTATTTACGTTCTTTTTCATAGAGTGCTGGACTAATAAAGTTCCACAACAACCAAAGCATATAGGGAAAAGCAATAATAAATCCGGCTGTGATGCAGGTCCAAATGAGCAACGAAACCTGTCCTTCCACTTCCGTGTTTTGAATGTTGAAAGGTAGTTCTGTTACACAAAAGGATTCAGAAATTTGTAAGTCATTGGAAAGATCACAAAAAAATCGGTAGGTAATAAAATTTGGATCTTTCGGGCCGAAAATAATTTCGTTGAAAATAAAATCGCTAAAGAAGAAGGCCACTGTTGCGCAAATCAGTATAGCTGCGGAGCTTCTAACTAATAACCAACGGAGTTCTTCAAGATGGTCTAAAAAAGACATCTCACCTATATTCTTTTTTGCCATTATACGATGCCTTCTTTTAAAATATCATGTAAATGTAGAATGCCTTTATACTCTTGATTATCTATAACGACCAATTGGGTAATGGCATTGTTTTCCAATACGTTTAATGCCTCAGAAACTAATAGGTTTGAAGAAATATGTTTTGGATGTTGCGTCATGATGTCTCTGGCGGTCAAATCGGCAAAAGTATCTCGGTTGCTCAGCATTCTTCGAATATCCCCATCGGTAATAATTCCAATTACCACATTATTTTCAATTACTGCAGTTACCCCCAAACGTTTTTCCGAAATTTCCATAATTACTTTTTTGACGGAAGCATCGGGAGATACACTCGGAGCGTGTGTGGTGTCTAACATGTCTTTCACTCGAAGTAGTAATTTTTTACCTAAAGCACCACCCGGATGATATACCGCAAAATCTTCGCTTTTAAAATTACGCAGTTCCATTAAACAAACGGCTAACGCGTCTCCTAATACCAATTGGGCAGTGGTACTGTTTGTGGGGGCTAAATTATTAGGGCAAGCTTCGCTCTCAACATAAGCATGCAGAATGTAATGTGATTCTTTTCCTAAAAATGAATTTTTATCGGCGGTCATGCCAATCAAAGTGTTGCCAAAACGTTTTAATAATGGGGCAAGTACTTTAATTTCCGGACTGTTGCCGCTTTTTGAAATACAAATGACAATATCTTCGGGGCGTACCATGCCTAAATCGCCATGAACGGCTTCTGCAGCATGCAAAAATAAGGAAGGAGTACCCGTTGAATTTAGGGTAGCAACAATTTTTTGAGCAATCAAGGCACTTTTTCCAATACCTGTAATAACGAGTCTGCCTTTGGTATTGTAAATTTCGGTTACACTCTTTGCAAAGTCTTCATCCAAATAATTGACAAGGTTTTCGATACTCTTACTTTCTGATAAAAGTGTCTTTTTTGCCGTAGCTAAAATGGTTTCAATTGTACTCAAAATAGATATATTAAAAAATTTGTATGTGTTAAAGAAAATCGTATCTTTATGTTTGCAAATTTAGGTAAAATCATATTAATAGAGAATGAATCCACACGAAATTGATTTACATAAAGAATTAAAGAAATATTTTGGGTTTAACCAATTCAAAGGTCTTCAGGAACAAGTAGTTAAAAGCATCATTACCGGAAACAATACTTTTGTTATTATGCCTACCGGTGGTGGAAAATCACTTTGCTATCAGTTGCCTGCTTTGGTATTGGAAGGAACTGCTATTGTAGTGTCTCCCCTAATTGCTTTAATGAAGAATCAAGTAGATGCTATTCGAAGTTTAAGTTCTGTTACTGGAATCGCACATGTATTAAACTCTTCTTTGAATAAAACCGAAGTCAATCAAGTCAAAAAAGATATTACGTCTGGAATAACCAAATTACTGTATGTAGCTCCAGAATCACTTACCAAAGAAGAATACCTAAAGTTTTTAAACGAAGTCAAAATTTCTTTTGTTGCAATCGATGAAGCCCATTGTATCTCTGAATGGGGACACGATTTTAGACCGGAATACAGAAATTTGCGAAATATTGTACGTCAATTGGGAGATGTCCCCATGATTGGATTAACCGCAACAGCAACGCCTAAAGTACAAGAAGACATCCTAAAAAACTTGGACATGCCCGATGCTAATACGTTTAAAGCATCGTTTAATCGTCCTAATTTGTATTATGAAGTACGCACAAAAACCAAAAATATCGAATCGGATATCATTCGATTCATTAAGCAACATAAAGGAAAATCTGGAGTTATTTACTGTTTGAGTCGTAAGAAAGTAGAAGAAATTGCACAAGTATTGCAAGTAAACGGCGTAAGTGCGGTTCCTTATCATGCTGGTTTAGATTCCAAAACAAGAGCAAAACACCAAGATATGTTTTTAATGGAAGATGTTGAGGTGGTGGTAGCCACAATTGCATTTGGAATGGGGATTGATAAACCCGATGTGCGTTTTGTGATCCATCATGATATTCCAAAATCATTAGAAAGTTATTATCAAGAAACGGGTCGAGCCGGACGAGATGGAGGCGAAGGACATTGTTTAGCCTATTATTCCTATAAAGATATCGAGAAATTAGAAAAATTTCTTTCGGGAAAACCTGTTGCCGAACAAGAAATAGGTTTTGCTTTATTGCAAGAAGTTGTTGCCTATGCGGAAACTTCGATGTCGCGACGTAAATTTTTACTCCACTATTTCGGGGAAGAATTTGACGATATTGATGGAGACGGTGCAGACATGGATGACAATGTGCGCAACCCCAAAACAAAAGTGGAAGCGCAAGAGCAAGTGGTTACCTTGCTAAAAGTAGTGCGTGATACCAAACAATTATTCAAATCAAAAGAAGTTATTTTTGCTTTAGTGGGTAAAATCAATGCCATTATTAAAGCCCAAAAAATAGATACTCATCCCTATTTTGGTAGCGGTACAAAATTTGACGAAAAATATTGGATGGCCTTAATTCGTCAAGTTTTAGTCGACGGATTGTTGTCAAAAGACATAGAAACCTATGGCGTATTAAAATTAACTCCTAAAGGGGAAGCTTTCATCAAAAAACCGGCTTCGTTCTTAATGTCGGAAGATCATGAGTACAATGAAGAAGAAGACGAAGCAATTGTTACCGCAGCTAAATCAACGGGTACTGCCGATGAGGCGCTGATGACTATGTTGCGTGATTTGCGTAAAAAAGTAGCCAAAAAGCTTGGAATTCCGCCTTTTGTCGTGTTTCAAGATCCTTCACTAGAAGATATGGCACTCAAATATCCAATATCTATAGATGAGTTAAGTAATGTTCACGGAGTAGGAGAAGGAAAAGCGAAAAAATATGGTGCTGAATTTGTAGCCTTAATTGCTCGGTATGTAGAAGATAACGACATTGTGAGACCGGACGACTTAGTGGTAAAATCTACAGGAGCTAATTCGGGTTTAAAATTGTATGTCATCCAAAATGTAGATCGAAAATTAGCCTTAGACGACATCGCAAAAGCAAAAGGTTTGGATATGGACGGTTTGTTGAAAGAAATGGAACAAATTGTGTATTCGGGCACCAAATTGAATATTAGGTATTGGATCGATGAAATATTAGACGAAGACCAACAAGAAGAAATTCACGATTATTTCATGGAATCCGAAACAGACAACATCAAAGACGCCTTGAAAGAATTTGATGGTGAATTTGATATTGAAGAACTTCGATTGATGCGCATTAAGTTTATCAGTGAAGTGGCAAATTAAGTAAAATAAGTTCCTTTATAGAAGTTTTTCGGTGGAAAATACTTCCCCACGATGCGGTTTTAAAGCATCTCTAAACCGAATCATATCTTTTTCTTCTACTACCAAAAATGCGATAGCATACATTACGTTAAGAATTTCAAAGCCAGTAATTTTTAGCGTATAATTTTCTTTTTCTAAAAATTCTTTCAGATGAATTTCGTGGTGTTCGGCTGTTTTAGCAGCAAAATGTCCTTTAAAATCCCAAATTAACTTAATTTTTCTCGTCATCATAAATTATTAATTTTCAAAGATATGTTTTTACTAAATTTGAAAAAACTATTTCTAATGAAAACGATTCTTTTTTTCTTATTTGCTTCTTTGTCCTTTTCTCAAAATTTAACAACAGAGCAAGCCAATCATTTAGCGAGTTTACCGACAAAATGCATCCAACAAGAATATCCAAACAAACTCAATCAGCTTTTGTTAAATGAAACAGAATTGCAAAATCCTAAAATGTTACATCCTACATTTTATGGTTGTTTTGATTGGCATTCTTCGGTACATGGACATTGGAGTTTGGTGTATTTGTTATCAAAGCATCAAGATCTAAAAGACAAAGAACGAATTATAGAAATGTTAAAAGTTAATCTTTCTAAAGAAAATATTGCTGCCGAAATTGCCTATTTTGAAAAAGGACATGAAAAATCATTTGAAAGAACGTATGGATGGAATTGGTTACTCAAATTACAACACGAATTAACCCTCTCCAATGAAAAATATGCCATAGAATTGGCTCAAAATCTGAGTCCGTTAACCGACTTGATTATTGAAAGGTATAAGGAGTTTTTACCAAAGCTTCTATATCCAATTCGCGTGGGCACCCATTCTAATACCGCTTTTGGATTAACAAATGCTTGGGATTATGCTGTTTTTTCAAACAATAGTGTTTTGCAACAAAGTATAAAAGAAAATGCCAAACGATTGTTTTATAAAGATGAAAACTGTCCCTTTAGTTGGGAACCTAGTGGTACAGATTTTCTTTCTCCTTGTTTGGAAGAATTAGCACTAATGCAGCGCATCCTTCCGAAAGAGGAATTTATAGTTTGGAGTAAAAAATTTGCGCCTCAACTATTTTCTAAAAATTGGATTTGGGAGGTTGCTAAAGTATCCGATAGAACCGATGGACATTTAGTGCACTTGGATGGGCTAAATTTTAGTAGAGCTTGGAATTTATACTTTTTGATTTCTAACTATCCCAAAGAATTTTCTCATTTACTACCATTAGCAGACCAACATTTCTTATTTTCTTTGCCTTCCATAGTAGATGGAAATTATGAAGGCGAACATTGGTTGGCTTCATTTGCCTTGAGAGCTTTTGAGGAAAAATCTAAAATCAAGTAGTATATTTGCCCAAAATCTAATGTTATGCCACGCGAATTTCAATTTCAAGTTGCTCCTGAAGTAGCCGCAAACGAAAGTTTGTTGGTGCAACATGTGGCCAATTTATTTCAGGTAAGCCCAAAAGAGATTCAAAAGGTTGTCGTGATTAAACGTTCCATCGATGCGCGACAAAAAGCCATCAAAATAAATATCAAAGCCCAAGTGTTTTTAGTGGGTGAAACCTATTCAGAATCAAAAATTGAATTACCCGATTACCCAAATGTTGCCCACAAACAAGAAGTTATTGTTGTAGGCGCAGGTCCGGCAGGATTATTTGCCGCTTTGCAATTGATTGAATTGGGGTTGAAGCCAATTGTATTAGAGCGCGGTAAAGATGTGCGGGGGAGACGACGCGATTTAAAAGCAATTAATGTAGATGGAATAGTGAATGTAGATTCCAATTATTGTTTTGGAGAAGGTGGCGCGGGCACCTATTCGGATGGTAAACTGTACACTCGATCTAAAAAACGGGGCGATGTTGACCGAATATTAGAATTACTAGTCGGTTTTGGAGCTACACCTGATATTTTAGTAGAAGCACATCCTCACATTGGAACCAATAAATTACCACAAATTATTCAGGATATTCGTGAAAAAATTATCGCTTGTGGTGGACAAGTCCTGTTTGAAACACGAGTGACCGATTTTGTGGTGAAAAACAATGAAATGCAAGGGGTTGTCGTTCAAAATGGCACTCTTATTTCGGCCAATAAAGTAATTTTAGCTACCGGACATTCGGCCCGAGATATTTTCGAATTGTTGCATAAAAAAAATATTTTAATCGAAGCCAAACCCTTTGCTTTGGGGGTCCGAGCAGAACATCCTCAAGAATTAATTGATCAAATTCAGTATTCCTGCGATTTTAGAGGCGATTATTTACCACCCGCACCTTATTCAATCGTAAAACAAGTAAATGGTCGAGGCATGTATTCATTTTGTATGTGTCCGGGAGGCGTAATTGCGCCCTGTGCTACTGCGCCAGGTGAAGTGGTTACCAACGGTTGGTCGCCATCTAAACGCGATCAAGCCACCGCAAATTCTGGGATAGTGATCGAATTAAAATTAGACGATTTCAAACCATTTGAAAAATTTGGACCTTTGGCCGGAATGGAATTTCAAAAAAGTATCGAACAAAAAGCTTGGCATTTAGCAGGGGAAACTCAAAAAGTGCCTGCGCAACGTCTGATTGATTTTACCCAAAATAAAGTGTCCAACGATATTCCCAAAACATCATATGTACCAGGAACAACTTCGGTAGAAATGGGACAGGTTTTCCCTGGTTTTTTAACCCAAATCATGCGCGAAGGTTTTGTGCAATTTGGGAAGTCCATGCAGGGTTACATGACTAATGAAGCTATTTTACATGCACCAGAAAGTAGGACTTCTTCACCGGTTAGAATACCTAGAGATAATAGTTCGTTAGAGCATTTGCAAATAAAAGGACTTTATCCTTGTGGGGAGGGTGCTGGTTATGCGGGTGGTATTATTTCGGCAGCAATCGATGGCGAAAAATGTGCTTTGAAAATTGCGGAGCAATTGCATCCATAAAAAAAATCACAGTTTTCACTGTGATTTTATATTTTTAAATTGGATATAAATTATATCTTTTTAACGCGAACCGCATTCATTCCTTTAGCACCTTTTTCTAATTCATAGGTCACTAAATTTCCTTCTTTTACATCATCTAATAAGCCACTGATGTGGACAAAATATTTTTCTCCGGTTTCAATTTCTTTGATAAAACCAAAGCCTTTTGATTCGTTAAAAAAGTCAATGGTTCCTCTGCGATCAACCGGTGCTTCATCTTCAGCTGATCTTCTTGAGGTGTTGATTTCAATACTTTCTACGTCCACAATGATTTTTTTAGAAGGGTCTGGAGGTGTATTAGTCAGGTGACCATTTTCATCTACATACACATAAATATCATCGCCCGATAATTTTGGGTTGGCTTTGCGAGCTTCCTTTTTTTCTTGCTTTTCTTTCTTCTTCTTTGCTCTAAGCTTTTCTTGCTCTTTTTTATTAAAAGTTTCTTGTGGTCTAGCCATTAAATGAAATCGTAATTTAAATTAATAATATTTTATAGGTATAAGTATAAAATCAGACAAGCGAAATAAACAAAAATGTATAACCTACTTTGTGTCAATGTTTTGCAAGCAGAAAATATTATCTTTACCCGGATGACAAAAGTAGTTAAAATAACTGATACTTTTCTGATTTATATTTTCTTTTGCATTCTCCTTTTAATATAATTCTCTAATTCAACAGAAGTTAAACTTTTTTACAAACGATAAAATTGCTAGTATTCCCTATCTTTTTTCGTATTTTTGACCAGCTTACAGAAAACTATGAAAGAAGAACAAGTAATATTGGTTAACGAAAAGGACGAGCCTATTGGGCTGATGAATAAAATGGAAGCACATGAAAAAGCTATTTTGCACAGAGCATTTTCTGTTTTTATTTTGAATGATAGTAATGAGGTCATGTTGCAACAACGGGCACACCACAAATACCATTCCCCTTTATTATGGACCAATACCTGTTGCAGTCACCAAAGAGCTGGAGAAACTAATATACAGGCGGGAAAACGTCGTTTGTATGAGGAAATGGGATTTGAAGTTGAATTGAAAGAATTGTTTCATTTTATTTATAAAGCCCCTTTTGATAATGGATTAACCGAGCATGAGTTAGACCATGTGATGATAGGGTATTCAAACATCGAACCGGTTATCAATCCCGAGGAAGTAGCCAGTTGGAAATGGATGAAAATTGAAGCCATTAAAGACGATATGATTCAAAATCCAGCCGAATATACCGTTTGGTTTAAAATCATTTTTGACGAGTTTTACCACTACCTTGAAGAGCATACATTATAAACCCATAACCTAAAAACCAAATTATGAGAGTAACAGTTTCAAGAAAAGCTCATTTCAACGCTGCCCACCGATTGTATCGTAAGGATTGGACTATGGAAAAAAATCAGGAAGTCTTTGGTAAATGTAACAATCCCAATTTTCATGGTCACAATTACGAATTGATAGTATCGGTAACTGGAGAAGTTGACCCAGAAACGGGTTATGTTATGGATACCAAAATACTTTCCGACATCATTAAAGCGCATATTGAAGAGGCGTTAGATCATAAAAATCTAAATGAAGATGTCCCTGAATTTTTTGATTTGAATCCTACTGCAGAGCATATTGCTTTTGTGATTTGGAACAAATTGCGTGTATTTATAGCTGCCGATAAAGCATTAGAAATCACGTTATACGAGACTCCTAGAAACTTTGTAACCTATACAGGAAATTAATCATGGCGATACATGTAGGGGATCACTTGCCGCATTTTATAGCCCTTACTCAAGAAGGGACTTCCTTTGATAGTAATGAACTCCAAAACAAACCTGTAGTAATTTATTTTTACCCAAAAGACAACACACCCGGTTGTACAGCTCAAGCCTGTAGTTTTAGAGATGCCTATCAAGATTTTCAAGATTTAGGCGCTGAGGTTATTGGAGTGAGTGGCGATTCCGTCCGTTCACATCAAAGTTTCCAAGCAAAATACAAATTACCTTTTGTGTTGTTATCGGATGCAAATCGCAAACTGCGAAAATTATTTGGTGTTCCCACGGCGCTTTTTGGATTCCTACCCGGCAGAGTTACCTATGTTTTTGGTGCCAACGGAATTTGTATTTATATTTTTGACAGTTTGAGTGCAAAAAGTCATATTTCAAAAGCCTTGCAGGCACTACTGGCGGCTCAATAAAAAAAGTAAATCCCTTTTTAGCGATAAATTTTGCATCTTTGCATTCATAATACTAGATAGCATGAAATTTTATCCGTTGACATTTATACCGATACTTAAAGACCGTATTTGGGGAGGAACCAAATTAAAAACCTATTTGAACAAGGATATTGTATCGCAAACTACTGGCGAGAGTTGGGAAATATCTACGGTTCCCAACGATATTAGTGTGGTGCGTTCTGGATCATTGATTGGAAAAAACATCAACGAAGTTATCGCGATGTATCCAGAAGAAATATTAGGAAAAGCGGTCATAGCACGATTTGGAAAACAATTTCCATTATTGTTTAAATTTATTGATGCCAAAGAAGATCTTTCCATTCAGTTGCATCCCAATGATATATTGGCAAAAAAAAGACATAATTCGTTTGGAAAAACAGAAATGTGGTATGTTATGCAAGCTGATGAAGCAGCACGATTAGTGGTAGGATTTAAAAAAGATTCAAATCCGAGTGAATATTTAGATCATTTACACCGTAAAAAAGTAGTCGATTTATTGGAAATGCATTCGGTAAAAAAAGGCGATGTTTTCTTTCTAGAAACGGGTACCATACATGCCATTGGAGCGGGTGTAGTGGTGGCTGAAATTCAGCAAACGAGTGATGTTACCTATCGAATTTATGATTGGGATAGGGTAGATGCCAATGGGAATGAGAGAGAATTGCACACTGAACTGGCTTTAGAAGCCATAAATTATCAAACGACCCCTTCAAAAATCATCTATACCGAAACGCTTAATAGCGCTTCACCAGTTGTAGATTGTGCCTATTTTAAAACAAATATCATTGCTTTACAAGATCATTTGCTTTGGAAGAGGACCAATGAGGCCTTTACCGTTTTTATGTGTACTAACGGTCAATTTGAATTGGTATTTAATGGTGAAATCATGCATTACCAAATGGGTGATACCCTTTTAATTCCGGCAATTATTGATCATTTGACTCTTAAAGGCAAGGCTACGTTGTTAGAAATTTCGATATAATGTATAGAGAACAAAATATATTATGTAATTTTGCATCAAATTTTAAAAACATAAAAAATGGCAAGCGTTAAAAACTTGAAAAAAGAAATCAACTACGTTTTAGGAGATATTGTGAATATCGTTTACGTATGGGAAATGACTACTGTGGGTAAACCAACAGAAACTTCCGATAAATTAGTGGATGATATCTACGAAACTTTTGATTCTTTAATGACAAGAGCAAATCAAAAAGATGTCGAAAACAAAAAAGCACATTTCAAACAAATCCGTAAAGATTACGAAGCTGCTGCTAATCAATTTGTTGCAAAAATAAACGAGTTAAACTAAAAAAAGTGCGACAAAATTGCCGATTTTTTTTGGAATTTTAAATTTCAGATTTATATTTGCATCGCATTAGAGTTGCCGGTGTAGCTCAGCTGGCTAGAGCAGCTGATTTGTAATCAGCAGGTCGTGGGTTCGAGTCCCTCTATCGGCTCTTAAGTAAAAAAACCATCACATTGTGATGGTTTTTGTTTTTTATGTTCCCTTGAATTATTTTCCTTCAGCTGCTTTTCGTTCCTTCAGATAGGCTGTCAACATTTTCCCATATTTAGATTGCGCTACTTTAGGCTTCATACTTTTTTGAATGGTATCTAGATACGGAGTCGTGATATCTGCAATTTCAGAAAGGGCTAAATAAGGGGCAATTTCATATTCGCTATGCGTTACCGCAAAATTTGCCGTGAAACGATATTTTCTAATCAGTAATTTTTGATAGGCACTTTCTATACTATCGGCTGTTATTGGATTTGGTTTCAGGTTGTTTTTTAAGCGTTTTGACAATAAATTTAAATTGATATCTTTAAAACGGCTATTTATTTTATTGAACTCTACCCATAAATCTTGATTTTTTGATCCCGTTATTTTTGCAGCTGAAAAGAAATTTTCTAGCGTGGTTTCAATGTTCATAGTGCCGGGTTCTGCAAAGAAAGGGAGGCTGTTGTCAATAGATTTGGTTTGACCACGGTCTAAAAACAAATACAACATTTCGGGACTTTCTAGTTGCAAGTGACTTTCAAAATGAGAATCTCCTTTTATTAGTATACTGTCTAATAGTACTAATGTAGAATCTTGTATTTTTTGGATGTATAATTTACCTTGGCTAAGTCCTGCAACGTTTCCATTTAGGTGTAAGTTAGCGCCTTCAATTGCGTGTTTCTTTTCACAAGAAATGAGAGTAGAAATTAAGAGTACGGCAAGTAGTATTTTTTTCATGGAATAAGTTATTGTTTGAGATCGCAAAGTAAATAAAAAATCCTCAAAATTTAGGTACTTTGAGGATTCAATTTTAATTTTAAGGAGTAAATTCAAACAATTTTAAAAATCAGACCATTTAACCTTTCAACCAAGCTTCTCTAATTGCTTTTTTGCTGTCATCGGTAGCTTGATAGCCATCTTGTTTTTCTTTTGGCAGCACGATTTTTCCAGAGATCAATTGGTCTTTGCCATCGCGGTTGATTTTGAATGTAATTTGCTCACCTTCTTTCCAATTCATGCTCTCCATAATCATGTCATAGATATTATCAAGATTGTAGCTTTTATCATTAATTGCAATAATTTTATCCTTGTTTTTTATTCCTAAAGTTGTAAAGAAAACATTTAGTTCTATTTCAGGTATAACCATGATTTCCTTTGTTGTGGGATCCACTGTAATGTAGGGCTGAGTTTGATCTTTTAAAAAGGGATTTCCAGCTACTTCAATAGTTGCTTCGGTTACCCCCATTTTTGCAAAAAATTCCTCATAAGGGATTGGCGTTTCTCCAACCACATAAGTGTTAAAAAAAGCACCAACGGCAGGATAGGTTAATTGTGTAATTTTAGCGAATAGTTCTTCGTCTTTAAAGGCTTTTTTAGTACCATATTCAATGGCTAAGTCTTGCATTAAATTTAGAATTCCTTTTTTACCATTACTATTTTCTCGTATCAATAGATCAACACACATAGCAATCAAAGCTCCTTTTTGATATACATTGATGTATTGGTCTTTATAAGGTGCATTCAATACGTTTTTACTCATTTTTGTAAAACTCATCGTGTCATTCATTTCTCGCGACTGTTCTATTTTACCAGCCATTCTTTCAAAAAAGGCTTTTTCATCGATTAAACCTTGATTGACTTGAAAAAGATTGGCAAAATATTCGGTTACTCCCTCATACATCCATAAGTGTTCTGACATTTGCGGATTATTGAAATCAAAATATTGTATTTCATTGGAATGCACCGTTAAAGGTGTTACAATATGAAAAAATTCGTGAGAAACCACATCTTTTAGTTGTTCTTGCAGCATTTCTAATCCCATCATTTCGGGCATCACTACTGTAGTAGATGTTGGATGTTCTAAAGCACCAAATCCTTTTGCATCTTGACTAGCAATATCTGATAAATACAATAAAATGGCATATTTTTTTGTAGAATTGATGGGACCCAAAAAACGTTTTTGAGCTTTCATCATGTTTTCCATGTGAGGGGTTATTTGTTGTGCTGTATATTTTCCAGTTGGGGAATACACACTAATGATGATTTCCATGTCATCTACCATAAACGAAGTAAAATCAGGTTTAGAGTACATGATAGGCATTTCAACTAAATTAGCATATTTCGGCATCATGAATACATCAGAAGTTGCGCTACTATCGGTATCGGTCATTGCAGAGACACCTAATAAGTTTTCTGGATGAAGTACTGTTAATGTGTAAGGAGTTTCTTCTTTACCTTTAAAATATCCAATAAAACCATGGGTATTCAACATAAAATTGACCCCCGCATTGATGTTGGTTCCTGCAGGAGAAAACACATCATCTCCCTCTCCAAAGCCTTCACCACTTTCGGTATCGAAAGTATCGTTCACTACATAAGTGATTTTTGCAAGTTTTTTGGCATCAGAAATTTGGTAGGTATTTACGTCAGATTTTACAATGGGTAATGCATTTCCTTTGGCGTCAAATGCTTTTACATTTTCTACATAACGCCCATAATCATCTTCAGAATAGGTTCCTGGTACTGTTTTAGGAATCAGGAAAGTTGCCGTTTCAGTGTTAAATTTTGGAGTAACTAGGCTAACCATTACTTTGTCTTCAACTACATTTATTAAATCGATGGTCACCGCTACTTCATTTTTTGTAGCCTTGCTTTTTTGAGCAAATGCACCATTCCAAAGAAACATCACTAAGGCTAGTGATAGAATTAATTTTTTCATTTTTAATTTGGTTTTAGACATAAGTAGAACAAACCAAAAAAATGTTACACTTAGCGTTTTGAGATTTTATTTCCTGTAATTTGTCTTTGGAGTTTGCACTTGAATCGATCGATGCTAGTTGTTCTCAGTTTTGCATGTTTTGTAGCTCTACCTTGGACTCTTTTACGCCACATATTAAAACTGGAACGTTTCATTTCACGACGCATGAGTTCAATGGTTTCTTGCTCAGATAGTCCAAATTGAAAAGTAATGGCTTCAAAAGGGGTTCGGTCTTCCCAAGCCATTTCAATGATGCGATCAATTTGGGTTTCGGTAAAGAGTTTTGTATTCATGAGACAAATTTCTACATAAAATAAAAAAACTCTTGTTGAACAAGAGTTAATTTTTTAATCAAATTTATTTTTAAAGTAGTATTTGCTGTCTAAGTCATCGTCTTCCAGCTCATTATACTTGATGGGTTTTGGTTTGGGTTTGTTTGCGGCTACTTTTTTCTTCCAAAGTTCAAAATTATCTTTCGATAAACGCATGCGCATTAACTCGATGACTTCATTTTCGCTTACGTCAAATTGAACTTTCAATACTTCAAAAGGGTTTTTTTCCTCTTGTGCCAATGCAACCACTCTAGCTAGAGTTGCGTTGTCAAATTCTGAAATTTTATTCTTTTTCATTGGTATAAACAAAATTTTCCTCCAAAAAATTCTTTTTAAATTTATAGGGATGGTTAATTTATCAATATTAGTAAAAAAATAAATTCAAAAAAAGTCTGTTTTGTTTTTTTAGGATTTTTCAATAAAGGGCTAATTGGAGGGGTTGTTTTTAAATAAAAATCATAAAATGGTCCTGAAAGTTAAATTTATTCTAACTTTTTTTGGTTGGCTGTCTTTTGGGATTTGGTGTTTATAGTAAATTTGACTGCCTTCTTTCATGAGTAATAAACTTCCATGGTTTAAATTAAGGGTCAATTTATGTTCGCGATTATTGATGTGTTTCAATTGAAATTTTCGTTCTTCACCAAAACTTACGGAAGCAATTATAGGATCTTTGCCTAATTCTCGTTCGTTATCGGCATGCCAACCGTTGCTGTCTTTTTCATGGCGGTATAAATTGGCTAAGACTGTAGTGAAATGATGTGCACACGTTTTTTCAATTTCATTTTTTATGTGCATCAAATGAGGATTCCAGCGATGAGGCTGCATTGTAATTCCAGAATAAGAATAAGGTTTCCCTTCGTTTCCATACAAACACGTTAGACGAGGTTGGGCTATTTTTTTTCCAAAAATCACAATATCATCTTGTCGCCATGGGGTTTCATTTTGTAATTTTTGGAAAAGTTGATCGGCTTCTTCTCTTGAAAAAAAGTTGGGATAATACTCAAAAACCGCATCGGGCAGTGGCAAAATAATTTTTTCTTTTGGAAATAAAGCCAACATGTTTCGTTTTGTAAGTTAATTTATGTGCTCACTCAAATCTTGTAAATGTACTCGCAGCGCTCGCACCGAAATGCTGATTTCCCAAAAAGAAATTCCTAATGAAATAAGCAAACTAAGTAAGCTTGCGCCAAAAATATAGATCCCTACTTTTTCTTGGCCTATGTATAGCAATAACATGGCAAATACCGAAAGAAACAGGCACATGACCCCAAAAAGCTGCATGTATCGAATGAGCGTTAAGCGCAGGTTTAGGTTTTTGATTTCCAATAAAATACTTTTGTTATGATTGTCTTCGTAACTCTTTTTCAAGCTTCGAATAATTTGTGCAATGGTTAGAAATCGATTGGTGTAGGCCAATAAAATTAATGAAGTGGCCGAAAAAAGTAGTGCAGGGGTTTCTATTGAAAGTGTCATAATCAAAATTATTTGAGATCAAAATTACAAAAAAAAACCTACAAGGTGTTTGAATCCTTGCAGGTTTACTTATAGTTATTATTTTTATGCTTACTTCAACGTTTCAAAACTACGCTTAATAAAAGCGGTTAATTCTTCGCCTTTTAATAAACCTTGCGAAATTTTAGCTAAATCTAACGCTTGTTTTACAAGCAATTCTTTTGCCGTTTGATCTTCGGTTTGTAAAATGGTAGTGGCTAAAGTAGAATTTGAATTTACGACCAAATTATACATATCTGGGAAATTACCCATTCCAAACATTCCACCACCTCCAGTTGCACTCATTTCTTTCATACGGCGCATGAATTCGGGTTGTGTGATCATAAAAGGAGCGGCTGAGCTGTCCATAGGTTCAATTTGAACGGTATAATTTGCTTTGGGCACCAATTCCTCTAAAACCGATTTTAAATTGTTTTGTTCCTCTTCGCTTAATTTTGAAATTTGAACTTCGTCTTTTTGGATCAGTTTGTCAATAGAATCGGCATCAACGCGGGCAAAGGTTAGGTTCTCATTATCGGCTTCTATTTTTTGAATCAAATGTGAAACGATAGGAGAATCCAACAACACTACTTGATAGCCTTTAGCAAGGGCACTGTCAATATAACTGTGTTGTGCTTCTTTGTTAGAAGCATATAAAACGACAAGCTTACCGTTTTTGTCAGTTTGATTGGCAGTAATTGCTTCTTTTAATTCGGCCAACGTAAAGTATTTATCTTCGGTCGTTGGATATAAAACAAAATCCCCTGCTTTTTCATAGAATTTAGGTTCCGAAAGCATTCCGTATTCCAATACAATTTTGATGTCGTTCCATTTTTGTTCAAAATCAGCACGGTTTTCATTGAATAAGGATTTCAATTTATCGGCTACTTTTCGGGTAATGTAATTTGAAATTTTCTTTACATTACCGTCTGCTTGTAAATACGAACGTGATACATTCAAAGGAATATCTGGCGAATCAATCACACCTTTCAACATACCTAAAAACTCAGGTACAATTCCTTCTACATTGTCGGTTACATATACTTGATTTTGATACAATTGGATTTTATCTTTTTGCAATTGTAAATCGGCCGTCATTTTAGGGAAATATAATATTCCAGTCAGGTTAAACGGATAGTCTACATTCAAATGAATGTTGAACAATGGTTCTTCAAACTGCATGGGATACAATTCGTGGTAGAATGTTTTATAATCTTCATCGGTTAAATCCACCGGTTGTTTTGTCCAAGCCGGGTTAGGATTATTGATAATGTTGTCAACTTCTTGATATTCCGTTTTATAATCTTCAGGAGCGTCTTCAGGCTTGGGAAGTGCTTCTTGTTTGGTTCCAAATTTAATTGGAATGGGCATGAATTTATTGTACTTGGTCAATAACTCACGAATTCTATGTTCTTCTAAAAATTCTAATGAATCTTCAGCCATATGAAGAATGATTTCAGAACCTCGCTCTGTTTTGTCGTGGGCTAATAAACTAAATTCTGGGCTACCATCACAGGTCCAATGGGCCGCTGGTTCGTCTTTGTAGGATTTGGTAATGATTTCTACTTTTTCGGCAACCATAAACGCCGAATAAAATCCCAATCCAAAATGGCCAATAACACCTGAATCTTTTGCCGAATCTTTATATTTTTCTAAAAACTCTTCGGCTCCTGAAAAGGCAATTTGATTGATGTATTTTTCAACCTCTTCAGCAGTCATTCCTAATCCTTGATCAATAAGATGTAATTTTTTACCCTCTTTGTCAATTTTAACCTCGATCATCGGGTTGCCATAGGCTACATTTGCCTCTCCAATACTTGTTAAATGTTTTAATTTTAGGGTTGCATCGGTTGCATTAGAAACTAATTCACGAAGGAATATTTCGTGATCACTGTACAAGAATTTTTTAATTAAGGGAAAGATGTTTTCCACTGAAACGTTAATTTTTCCTGTTGCCATATCGCTAAATTTTAGTTAAATAATTAATTTATAAATTTCTTCAAAATGGATACCAATTTATTGTTAATGCCAAATTGGCATAATAATTTATAATATATTTGTAAAAAAAATTACTATATGTTAGAGGTTAAGGACATATCTTATTCCTATTCAGATGTAATGACAATTCAAAACATATCATTTACTGTGGCAAGTGGTATTAATTTGGCTATAATTGGCGAAAGCGGTTGTGGCAAAAGTACTTTATTGAAAACTATATTTGGTTTGTATGATTTGAATAGTGGTGAAATTTTTTGGAACCAAACCGAAATAAAAGGACCTAAATATCATTTGATTCCAGGTATGCCCTTCATGAAATATTTGGCACAAGATTTTGATCTCATGCCTTTTATTACTGTGGGAGAAAATGTGGGGAAGTATTTGTCTAATTTTTTTCCTGAAGAAAAACAACAACGCATTGACGAACTTTTGGAATTGGTAGACATGGTGGATTACAAAGATGTAAAAGCTAAATTTTTGAGTGGTGGGCAAATGCAACGGGTAGCATTAGCACGAGTATTGGCTCAAGAACCCGAAGTATTACTGCTGGATGAGCCCTTTAGTCATATTGATAATTTTCGAAAAAATGCATTGCGAAGAAAAATTGTAGCCTATCTAAAAGCTAAAAACATTACGACACTACTTGCAACCCACGACAGCAATGATGTGTTGTCTTTTTCGGATCAAGTGCTGGTATTAAAAGAAGGAAAAATTATCGAGAAAGCCACACCGAATAAATTATTCAACAGTCCCGAAAATAAGTATGTCGCATCTCTTTTTGGCGATGTAAATGAAATCATGGTAGACGGAAAAATGCAATTAGTGTATCCGCATCAATTGCAAGTGGATGCAAACGCAGCTTTGCGAGTTATTGTTCAAAAAAGTTATTACAAAGGCAGTCACTATTTACACGAATGTCAGAATAAAAAAGGTATACTATATTTTGAGGATGAAAACGAATACAAACATGGAATGGAATTAGGTTTAGTAGTAAAAAAATAAAATATGTATCATTCAAAAATTGCCGGATTAGGGTATTATGTCCCCGAGAACATCGTAACTAATGATGATTTATCTAAGTGTATAGATACTAATGATGCATGGATTCAAGAACGAACCGGTATCCTAGAACGGCGTCATGTAATTCGAGGGGAAGATACAACCACATCAATGGGCGTAAAAGCGGCAAAGATCGCCATCGAACGTTCTGGCGTAGCAAAAGAGGAAATTGATTTTATCATTTTTGCCACCTTAAGCCCCGACTATTATTTTCCAGGTCCGGGTGTCTTAGTACAACGCGATTTAGGCCTACGAACAGTGGGTGCTTTAGATGTTCGAAATCAGTGTTCGGGATTTGTATATGCTCTTTCAATTGCCGATCAATACATCAAAACCGGAATGTATCAACATGTTTTGGTTATTGGTTCCGAATTGCATTCTACCGGATTGGACATGACCACACGAGGAAGAGGTGTTTCGGTAATTTTTGGCGATGGAGCAGGAGCAGCCGTACTTTCAAGAGAAGAAGATGTGACGAAAGGCATTTTATCAACTCACTTGCATTCAGAAGGACAACATGCCGAAGAATTGGCCTTGATTGCGCCGGGAATGGGGAAACGTTGGGTAACCGATATCATAGCGGATAACGATCCAAATGATGAAAGTTATTTTCCATACATGAACGGGCAGTTTGTGTTTAAAAATGCGGTTGTTCGTTTTAGTGAAGTCATTAACGAAGGCTTACAGGTGAATAATTTGCAGGTTTCCGACATTAATCTTTTGGTGCCTCATCAAGCCAATTTGAGAATTTCTCAATTCATCCAACAGAAGTTCAGATTAACCGACGATCAAGTTTTCAATAACATTCAAAAATATGGTAATACCACCGCTGCGTCAATTCCAATTGCGTTGACGGAAGCTTGGGAACAAGGTAAAATAAAATCGGGTGATGTAGTGGTTTTGGCTGCTTTTGGTTCCGGATTTACATGGGGAAGTGTAATTATCAGATGGTAGCAAAGGATTTGAAATAAGATGATAAATAGGAATAAAAAGCAGTCAAATTTTTTTAGTGTGCTTTTTTGATTTTTATCCAAAAAACTAAGCACTATTTACCAATCACTAATTAGTATTTATTATCTTTGCGCGTTCTAAAAATCTGGTAAAAATGACATTACATCTCACTTTAACGGCACACATCCAAAAAGCAGTTCAGGAATTGTTCGATATTGCTATCGATACCTTTGAATTTCAGGCTACTAGGAAAGAGTTTGAAGGTGATATTACCGTAGTGGTTTTTCCCTTGGTAAAAATGGTAAAAGGCAATCCAGTTGAAATTGGCACTCAAATGGGAAACTATCTAGTAAATAATGCTGCTGAGGTGGCAAAATTTAATGTGGTGGGTGGTTTTTTGAATTTGGTCATTTCGGATGCGTATTACGTTACTTTTTTCAATTCCATAAAAGATAACAATGCATTTGGATTTGTAGCGCCTAACGAAAACGAGAAGGCAATTATGGTAGAATATTCTTCTCCCAATACAAACAAGCCGCTGCATCTAGGGCATATACGAAATAATTTATTGGGGTATTCGGTAGCCGAAATATTAAAGGCTTCTGGAAAAAAAGTCTATAAAACCCAAATCATCAACGACCGAGGCATTCATATTTGCAAATCGATGTTGGCTTGGAAAAAATTTGGTAAAGGGCAAACTCCCGAATCGACTGGACTGAAAGGTGATAAGTTGGTGGGCAATTTTTATGTTGCCTTTGACAAACAATACAAACAAGAGATTACTGAATTAATTGCAAACGGATACACGGAAGACGACGCCAAAAAACAAGCACCTTCCATTATAGAAGCGCAACAAATGTTATTGGATTGGGAACAAGGAAAACCCGAAGTAATTGAACTTTGGCAAACCATGAACCAATGGGTGTATGATGGGTTTGAGCAAACCTATAAAAATTTAGGGGTTAATTTTGACAGTTATTATTATGAATCCAATACCTATTTGTTAGGAAAAGAAGTGGTGCAATTTGGATTGGAAAAAGGAATTTTCGAAAAAGATCCCGATGGTTCTGTTTGGATTGATTTAACAGCAGACGGTTTGGATCGTAAAATTGTGCTGCGATCTGATGGAACTGCGGTATACATGACCCAAGATATTGGAACAGCCATTCAACGCGTAAAAGATTTTTCGGATGTGGGTGGTATGGTGTATACTGTAGGTAATGAACAAGATTACCACTTCAAAGTATTGTTTTTGATTTTGAAAAAATTAGGTTTTGAATGGGCTGATCGTTTGTATCATTTGTCGTATGGTATGGTCGAATTGCCTTCGGGAAAAATGAAATCCAGAGAAGGAACTGTGGTAGATGCCGATGATTTAATGGCAGAAATGACAATGACTGCCCAACAAATTTCAGAAGAATTAGGAAAATTAGAAGGTTATTCGCCGTCGGAAAAAGCCGTTTTGTTTCAAACCATTGGTTTGGGGGCTTTGAAATATTATATGTTGAAGGTTGATCCAAAAAAACAAATGATGTTTAACCCCGAAGAATCGGTAGATTTTGCCGGAAATACAGGGCCATTCATTCAATATACGTATGCGCGCATTCAGTCTATTTTACGAAAAGCAGATTTTGATTTTGATAAATCTGTTTCTTGTAATCCGATTGCGTTGCATGAAAAAGAAAAAGAATTAATCAAACAAATACAGTTATTTCCTGAAGTAATTCAAAATGCTGCAGCACATCATAGTCCGGCTTTAGTTGCCAATTATACTTATGAATTGGTAAAAGAGTTCAATTCATTTTATCAACAAGTTTCCATTTTGGGTGAAGAAAATCAGGATAAAAAAGTGTTTCGAGTGCAATTGTCAAAAGCAGTAGGGAATACTATTAAAAGTGCCTTTCAATTATTAGGAATTGACGTTCCCGAAAGAATGTAAGCATAGATACCAATATAAATTTTGGAATTATAAGTAATGAACACATCAAAATATTTTATTCAGGCTTTATTGGTAGTGGTCTTTTCCACCCTATTCTTTATCGTTTTTAAAGAATTTTTGCCTAAGAAAATTTTTCCGGATAGTTCGGCTTCTTCAAAAAACAGAGTAGTGGATAGTTTGTTACTAGAAGCCATTGCAAAAGACGGCAGCATCAAAGAAAAGGATACATTGTCGGATAAAATTATTGATTACAAAGTAGTCGATGGCATACAATTTCCAAACGAAACCTTTGAAGAGTATAAAGGAAATCAATATTTAGTTACTTTTTTTGAAAAATTATATCAATTAGAGACTACAAAACAAGGGAATGTTCGTATTGCTTATTTTGGTGATTCCATGACCGATGGTGATTTAATTGTGAAAGACTTTCGAACGTATTTGCAAGAGCGTTTTGGTGGAAAAGGAGTTGGTTTTGTAAATATTACTTCAGAATCGGCCAGTTCGAGAAGTTCCATCACCCATGAATTTTCTGGAAATTGGAACGCACAATCCTTTTTAAAAGTTAAATCACCCTCTCGAGCTTTTGGGGTAAACGGACACGTGTTTTTTGCCAATGATACTTCCAATATAGCCTGGGTTAAGTTCAAAGCATCCCAAACAAAATTTGCTAGTGAGTTGCCAAGGCCAACGCTGTTCTATGGAAGTGCAAAGAATTATTCGGGAAGAGTTTTTTGTGCTGTTGGAGATACAATAGGCAAAAAATTGACACCTTCCACTATTTTGAATACGTTAACCTTATCAGAAGGAAATTTAAAGAATTTAAAGTTCAACTTTTCCAAAGCCGATTCCATTCCTTTTTACGGAATTAATTTTGATGACGGCAAAGGAGTTCATGTCGATAATTTTTCCAATCGAGGCAATTCGGGATTGCCATTAGGTACGTTTAATAAAGCTACGATGAATGCGTTCCATGCCAAATTGGATTATGATTTAATCATTTTACAATATGGAGCAAATATCTTGAATTATGGATCGCTGGATTATTCTTGGTATGAAAGACGCATGACTAAAATAGTGGCGCACCTAAAAGCTTGTTTTCCTGGGGTTTCTATATTAATTATTTCTACCGCCGATAAATCGTCTAAATATGATTTAGAAATGAAAACTGATGCAGCCGTTATTCCTTTAAATACGGCTCAAAAACGATATGCTATTAAATCGGAATCGAGTTTTGTGAATTTATATATGCTAATGGGGGGCGATGGTTCAATGGTTAAATGGGTCGAAGCAGTGCCGTCTAAAGCCAATAAAGATTATACGCATTTTAATCACCGCGGTGCAAAAGAAGTAGGTAATATTATTTTTACTCAAGTGAACCAAGGGTATGAAATGTATAAAAAATTAAGAAAAAAACGCAAAACAACTCTTTCAGACCAGAAAGATCCGACCGATTTGCTTAAAGATTCAATTCATGAAGAATAGACTTCTCTTCATAATAGTATTTTTCACATCTTTTGGTTTTGCTCAAGAGGTGGATTCAACTTTAGTCGTAATTGATTCTACTGTAATTGATTCGGTTGACCTGAAATTTGATAAAAACAGCCTTCAAAATACGAGTGCTATCGTTGCTTTTTATGAACGCTTGTATCAATTAGAACAATCAAAATCGGGTACGTTAAATGTGGTTCATATTGGCGATTCTCACATACAAGCCGATTTGTTTACCGCGCAAATGCGAAACAAAATGCAAGCGGAATTTGGTAATGCCGGTTTTGGCTTTACGTTTCCCTACAGTGTGGCAAAAACTAATAATAGTGCACCCATTCGATTTTCGGCAATGGGTAATTTTCAGAGCGTTCGAAATCTTTATGCTGATGAAGTTCAACCGGTAGGGTTGAGCGGTATTGCATTAGAACCTACTTCGGCTGAATTTTCAATTCAAATGGAAGTAAAAGACAGTCGGTATCATTTTACTCATTTAAAAATAATTACACCACAAAATACGCATTCATTTGCAGTTTCGTTGGCTCAAAAAAACACTATAATTACTACAAAAGTACCCAAACGAGTAACCCATAAGATCAAGCCAGGCGAAGTTTTGGGACGTATTGCCGATAGGTATAACGTTTCCTTGAAAGCGTTAAAAAAAGCAAACGGACTAAAAAGCGATTTGATTCGGGACGGAAAAATATTGACCATTCCTTCTAAGAAAACTCAGCCTAAGCAGATTACTAAAACGACGTTTATTCCAATTGATTTAAGCGAAACAGTATTGACGCATGAATATGCTTCGGAACAACCTTTGGATAAAATCACCATCATTCCTAATCCAAATTCCAATGCCTTTGCATTAAACGGGTTGATCTTGAGCAACAACTCATCTGGAATTACGTACAGTGGCATTGGCGTTAACGGTGCAAAATGTTCCGATTATAATAAGTTTCCTTTGTTTTATGAGCAATTACCTGCTTTGCAACCTGATTTAATTGTTATTTCTTTGGGAACGAATGAAAGTTTTGACAAACAAAGTGGCGAAGCCTATTTCAATCAATTGGACCAAATGATAGCTGCTGTAAAAGCAAAAACACCGATGGCAACTATTCTAGTAACCACTCCGCCACCGTCGGTTTTACATAGAAAATATACCAATACATATATTGCCGATTATGCCCTAAAAATCAAAGAAAATGCACATGCAAAGGGGTATGCAGTTTGGGACCTGTTTGAGGTTTTTGGAGGAAATACGAATATTTTTAAAAATGCTGCAAAAGGTTTGATGGCCCGCGATAAGGTCCATTATTCAAAAATGGGCTATGAAAAACAAGCTGATTTGTTTTTTGAGGCTTTTTTGCAATCATACGAAACCTATAAATCAACAAAATAATAGTGATAGCACTTTTTACTTTTCAAGATTGGTTTACGGAAACCTTTGGTAATATAACAATGGAAACCGTTAGAAATTGGGTAGTATACAACCCAAAAGAACCACTATTGTTTAACACGGGCTTGTTTTTGGGCTTGTTTATCGTGTTTTATGTTTTTTATATTTCCTTGAAAAATACGTTCTACCAACGGTTGGTTTATGTGATAGCTTTTTCCTTATTTTTCTATTACAAATCGAGTGGCATTTATTTTTTGTTACTGGTTGCTTCTTCGGTGGTAGACTATAATTTAGGGAATTTAGTGCATCGCACCACGAGTGTGTTTTACAAGAAATTGTGCTTGGCCTTTAGTATCATTATCAACTTGGGTTTTTTAGGGTATTTTAAATATACCAATTTTGTAATCGATACGTATAACTCGGTATCTGGGACCCATTTTGCCTTTCAAAAAATTATATTGCCGGTGGGTATTTCCTTTTATACCTTCCAGTCCATCAGTTATATCATTGAGGTCTACCGCAAAGAAATCGAACCTACAAAACACTATGTAGATTATTTGTTTTTTGTTTCGTTTTTCCCGCAATTGGTTGCCGGTCCTATCGTAAGAGCAAAAGATTTTTTACCTCAAATTTATCAGAAATTAAACATCACCAAAGAAGAAGTAAACAGGGCTTTGTTGCTTATTATAGGAGGATTATTAAAGAAAACCGTTATTTCAGATTACATCTCCATCAATTTTGTGGACCGTGTTTTTGATGCGCCATCCAGTTATACAGCATTTGAAAATTTAATGGCTTCTTATGGCTATGCCATTCAAATATATTGCGATTTTTCGGGCTATTCTGATATGGCCATCGGGGTTGCTTTGTTGCTCGGATTTAAATTGCCAACCAACTTTAGAACGCCGTATCAATCGGCTTCGATTACCGAATTTTGGCGTCGTTGGCACATTTCATTATCGACGTGGTTGAAAGACTTTTTATACATTTCGGTGGGTGGAAATCGTCAAGGAACTTTTGCCGGATTCTTGTTTCCGGCGTTGTTCTTTTTTATTGCTATTTTATGGAGTATTTCGTTTATAGGAACGAGTCATCTACCCTTGTTTATCTCGGCTGGTGCTACCACTGTTTTTATTTTTACGTTTTTATTTTCCAAAGACCGAGAACGAACCCTGTTTACCAATGTAAATTTATTGACCACAATGTTATTAGGTGGTTTGTGGCACGGTGCCAGTATACGATTTATCATTTGGGGTGCCTTACACGGCATTGCCTTAGCGGTTCATAAAATAGTATTGGAATATTTTCCTGCAAAAGTGGAGAAAAAGAAAAACGTTCTTAGTGTCATTTGGACCTTTTTTGCCATACTATTGACCTTCCATTTTGTAACGTTTTGTTGGATTTTCTTCCGAGCAAAAGATTTTACAACAGCCATTGAAGTCATTCAAAATATCGGTAAAGTTACTTTAGATCCTAACCAATGGATGGTGATTATATCCGGATATAAAAATGTCTTTTTATTAATGGGTATCGGATTTATTTGGCATTTTCTACCTGAAAAATTGGTTAACTTAATGCAAAATAGTTTCAAAGCGCTTCCGTTACTTTTAAAAGCCGTAGTCTTAGGTTTTGTATTTTGGGTAGTTTATGCTACTGCTTCGGCAGGTCCACAACCGTTTATTTACTTTCAGTTTTAAGTAACATTTGATACACTCCACTACTATGTTATCCTTTACATTTGTGACAAACTAACACAAATGAAGCAATTATTATTTTCCAATTGGCACGCAATGCGATTCATTCGATTGGCATTTGGCGTATTCTTATTTTTTCAAGCCTATGAAACGCAAGAGTGGTTTTTGGTGGCGTTTGGAATATTCTTCTTAATTCAAGCTATTTTTAATACAGGTTGTGGGGCTAATGGTTGTCAAATTCCTAAGAAGAAAGTAAAGGATTATTAATTAATAAAAAATTAAGAGTACTGTTTCTAAAATTATATATATTTGTAAGTGATAAAATAAAAAATAATAACAATTTAATAATCATAAAAATGAAAAAATTAGTTTCTATTATGGCCGTTGCAGCTTTCATGATGTCAATAAATGTTACTGCTCAAGAGCCTAAACAAAAAGCAAAAAAAGAGACAGCAAAAACTGAAAAATCATGCGCAACTGCAGAAAAAAAATCATGTGGTTCTGAAGCAAAATCAGGTGGATGTTGTGCTTCAAAAAAAGCTACTGAGAAAAAAGCCGAGTAATAATAACTTCGCATAATTTATGAACGCCCCGATTATCGGGGCGTTTTTTGTATTTAGTTTGTCGGAATTTTAACCGATAACCTACTCCAATCATCACTTACCAAATGGTGTTTGATGGAGGATATTTTGAGAAAAATTTTTAAAATTAAAGATTAATTTAGGAGATTATTAATTTTTTTACCGATATCTGCCAGACTCATTTCTGATGTATTGATAGCAAAGTTATCATTCCCATAGGGCTTGTATTTACTAATGTTTTTAAATTTAAATAGTCCTACAGTAGTCGTGTTTGTTGTACTTGCCAAATGCATAACGCCGCAATCACCGGAGATGAAACAATCGACATTTTCAATAATACTTGCCATTTCACGAATGTTTGTACTGTAAATTGTAGGATACTTAAAATTCACTTTTGATATGTTTTCAATGGGGAGTAATTCAATTATTTCATACTCGTTTTTTAAGGGATCTAATGCGGTGATAAAGCTCGCCCACCAGTTTTCGTCATAACATTTGTTTTTTGTTGCTTTTGTAAAAATGCAAATGGTTTTTAGGTCCTTATTTTGTTTCAAATTAGTAACTATTAATTCACCCGTCTCCATTTCATTTGGAGTTAGTTGAAGAGTTAGTTTTGGAATTTCAGCAGCTAAATTTAAGTTAAAATAAATTCTAAAATCTATAATGGGTTTAATGGCAATATGCTGAAGGAGTTCTTTGTTGAAATCCCATACATCATAATTAAATACATGATTAAGTTTGTATTTACTGTAGGGTAACATAGTTGCAATCCTTCCAGAAGAAGAGCTGCTATCACAATTTACACACAAATCAAATTTGGTAAAAATAAGTTCCGTCCAAACGCGCAAATACTGATAGAAATCCTTAAAATGTTTTTTGGGTAAATTGAAATGTTTTACAATGGAAGGGTCGTGTTTAAAAATTTCTAGGGATAACGTACCTTTTGTAAATAAATATATTTTTGCATCTGGAAATTGATGCTTTATTTCTTGAATTAAAGGCGTAATCAATAGTTGATTCCCTAATCGATGATTTGGCCGACTGATTAGTATTTTGTTAATGATCGGTTTTTCAGAAACTTTTAATGGTTTAGTCTTTAAAAAAAATTGGGTAATTATTTTTGTTCCTTTTCGGCGATAAGCATTAATGTTGAAGTTTGCCATTTTTAGTAGTCATAATTTATTTCACAAAAATAGGGGTTTAATTTATTGAAGCCTAAAAACTAGGAAAAATTTTTAACGCTATCGTGTATCTAAAACAAACCCATTTTCGCACTTTGCAACTTTCTAACTTTATCTTATCTTTGCAACGCATTACACAAATTCAGAATTATGTTTGATAATTTAAGCGATAAGTTAGATAAAGCCCTTCATTTATTAAAAGGTCATGGTAAAATTACCGATGTCAATGTTGCCGATACCTTAAAAGAAGTACGTAGAGCTTTATTAGACGCCGATGTGAACTTCAAAATTGCAAAAGATTTTACCACCCGTGTAAAAGACAAAGCGATTGGAGAAAACGTACTAACTACGTTACAACCCGGACAATTGATGGTCAAAATCGTGAAAGACGAATTGACCGAATTAATGGGAGGTGATGCCGCTGGAATCAATCTTTCTGGAAATCCTTCTGTGATTTTAATGTCGGGTTTACAAGGTTCAGGTAAAACTACTTTTTCGGGTAAATTGGCCAATTTTCTAAAAACAAAAAAGAATAAAAAACCTTTATTAGTAGCCTGTGATATCTATCGTCCTGCGGCAATTAATCAGTTGCATGTAGTGGGGGAACAAATTGGGGTTGAAGTGTATTCAGAACCTGAAAATAAAAATCCGGTTGAAATTGCACAAAATGCTATCAAACATGCAAAAGCCAATGGATTCAATGTAGTCATAGTCGATACTGCCGGTCGATTGGCAGTGGACGAGGAAATGATGAATGAAATTTCCAATGTGCATAAAGCCATTCAGCCCGAAGAAACCCTATTTGTAGTGGATGCCATGACGGGTCAAGATGCTGTTAATACGGCAAAAGCCTTCAACGACCGTTTGAATTTTGACGGTGTCATCTTAACCAAGTTAGACGGTGATACCCGAGGTGGAGCTGCTATTTCAATTAAATCGGTGGTAAATAAACCCATCAAATTCATCGGAACCGGTGAAAAAATGGAAGCGATCGATGTGTTCTATCCCAACCGTATGGCAGATAGAATCCTAGGAATGGGTGACGTGGTTTCCTTAGTAGAAAGAGCACAAGAACAATACGACGAAGAGGAAGCACGCAAATTGCAAAAGAAAATTGCCAAAAACGAATTTGGTTTTGACGATTTCTTAGCACAAATCCAGCAAATCAAAAAAATGGGGAACATGAAGGACCTTGTTGGGATGATTCCTGGAGCAGGAAAAGCATTAAAGGATGTCGAGATTGAAGACGATGCATTTAAATACATTGAAGCCATTATTCATTCGATGACGCCAGCAGAGCGAAGCAAACCTTCTTTACTTGATGTAAAGCGTAAAAACAGAATTGCAAAAGGTTCGGGAAGAAAAATTGAAGAAGTGAACCAATTGATGAAGCAATTTGACCAAATGAGCAAAATGATGAAAATGATGCAAGGTGGTGGTGGCAAAAATTTAATGAAAGCTATGGGTGCCATGAAAGGTGGAATGCCTAGAATGTAAATAATGGTTTAAGGTTTAAAGTTATGAAAGTTTTAAGTCTTACCTTTTTTTAAATATACTAACTATTCGTTTTAGGAAGCACACAACTAAACATCCTAGAACAATAAACCTAAAAATGACAAATGCAACTATTAGACGGAAAAAAAGTATCGGAAGATATTAAAAATGAAATTGCTGCTGAAGTAGCTCAAATGAAAGCAAAAGGCGAAAAAGTTCCGCATTTAGCTGCAATTATTGTAGGGAATGATGGTGCAAGTTTGACCTATGTGGGTAGTAAAGTAAAATCGTGCGAACGCGTAGGATTTGAATCGACACTCATCAAATTGCCCAGTACTACGACAGAAATTGAGCTCTTAAAAAAGATCAAAGAATTGAATGAAAATGATGCCATTGACGGATTCATAGTTCAGTTGCCTTTACCCAAACAAATCGATACCCAAAAAATCATAGAAGCCATAGATCCCAGTAAAGATGTTGACGGATTTCATCCTGAAAATTTCGGTAAAATGGCGTTGGACATGTCTACCTTTATTCCGGCAACTCCTTTTGGAATTTTGGAATTACTAGAACGTTATAATGTACCCACCGATGGTAAACATACCGTTGTGATTGGAAGAAGTCACATTGTTGGCCGTCCAATGGGAATTTTAATGGGAAGAAAAGGATTTCCTGGGAATTCTACCGTAACGGTTACGCACAGTCATTCCAAAAATATTAATCAAATAACCTCACAAGCAGATATTATCATTTCGGCTTTAGGTGTTCCCAATTTTTTGAAAGCAGAAATGGTTAAAGACGATGTAGTAGTAATTGACGTAGGGATTACAAGAGTTGAAGATGAAACTGCCGAAAAAGGATACCGAATTGTGGGTGATGTCGATTTTGAAAGCGTGTCCAAAAAAGCATCATACATTACACCGGTTCCCGGTGGAGTAGGTCCGATGACCATTGCCATGCTGTTAAAAAACACTTTGTTAGCAAGAGAGCAAAGACGACACAAATAAAAAAAAGACCTGAATTTTTTCAGGTCTTTTTTTTATTTCTTTCTGTAATCTGAGGTAAAAAATAATTCTACCGAAGGATATTTTTGTTGCGTCATTTGAATGGAGAAATCACTATCGGCTAAAAAAACCAGTTGGCCATACTTGTCATGTCCCATGAATTTTTGTTTAACGCGTTTAAATTCTGCAAATTCTTCGTTTTTAGGATCCAAGGGTTTTACCCAGCAGGCTTTGTAAGCCGGAAAAGTTTCGTAGGTACATTTTGCGCCATATTCGTGCTCCAATCGGTACTGAATAACTTCATATTGTAAAGCACCCACGGTACCAATTACTTTTCTACCGTTCATTTCTAAGGTAAATAACTGTGCAACGCCTTCGTCCATCAATTGGTCTACGCCTTTTTCAAGTTGTTTTGCTTTTAACGGATCAGCATTGTTGATGTATCTAAAATGTTCCGGTGAAAAACTCGGAATCCCTTGAAAATTCATTTTTTCCCCTTCGGTTAACGTATCTCCAATTTTAAAATTTCCAGTATCGTGCAATCCTACAATATCACCTGGGTATGAAATGTCTACGATTTCTTTTTTTTCTGCAAAAAAGGCATTCGGGCTCGAGAATTTCATATTTTTTCCTTGTCGCACATGCAAATAGGGTTTGTTTTTTTCAAACGTACCCGAAACGATTTTCACAAAAGCTAAACGATCCCTGTGTTTGGGATCCATATTGGCATGAATTTTAAAGACAAAGCCGCTTAATTTTCCCTCTTCGGGTTTCACCAATCGGGTATCGGATTCTTTAGCACGCGGCGTAGGAGCGATTTCAATGAAACAATCCAACAATTCGCGCACCCCAAAATTATTTAATGCTGATCCAAAAAATACAGGTTGTAGCTCACCACTTAAGTATTCTTCTTTAGAAAAAGCGGGATAAACTTCTTCAATTAATTCTAATTCTTCTCGTAATCGGTTGGCCGGTTTTTCTCCAATAATTTTTTCAAGTTCTGGATTATGAATATCATTAAAGGCAATAGTTTCTTCGATATTTTTTCGACTATCGCCTTCAAATAAATTGATGTTTTTTTCCCAAATGTTGTAGATTCCTTTGAAATCATAGCCCATTCCGATAGGGAAACTTAAAGGCGTTACCCGAAGTTTTAATTTTTGTTCTACTTCGTCCATCAAGTCAAATGCATCTTTACCTTCACGGTCTAATTTGTTGATGAAAACTATCATTGGTATGTTGCGCATGCGACACACTTCCACTAATTTTTCCGTTTGTTCTTCCACTCCTTTTGCCACGTCGATAACTACAATAACGCTATCTACAGCGGTTAAGGTTCTAAAGGTGTCTTCGGCAAAATCTTTGTGCCCAGGCGTATCTAAAATATTGATTTTTTTATCCTTATATAGAAAGGCCAAAACAGAAGTTGCTACCGATATTCCTCTTTGTCGCTCGATTTCCATAAAATCGGAAGTAGCACCTTTTTTTATCTTGTTACTTTTTACCGCGCCCGCTTCTTGAATGGCCCCTCCAAAAAGTAATAATTTTTCGGTAAGAGTAGTTTTTCCAGCATCGGGGTGAGATATAATTCCAAAAGTGCGTCTTCTTCCTATTTCTTCAATAAAACTCATGTGTAATAAATTTTTGCAAAAGTAACAATTTTGCAGAATTTTCTGTTAATACTCGGGTATAAATGTTGTGAAATACTTATGAATTGTTATTTTTGTCGATTACAAACCAAATGCACTTTATTATGAGAATTATTCGTTGCCTTTTTTTTGTTTTTTTACTCGCACCTTATGTAGTTTTAGCGCAAACTAAAGACGTTTTATTCACAATCGATAGCCATCCGTATTACACCGATGAATTTGTAAGGGTTTACAATAAAAATCTGGATTTGGTTAAAGACGATTCGCAAAAAAACTTAGACAATTATTTAGAATTATATATTGGCTATAAGTTAAAAGTTGAGAAAGCCTACAAAATTGGTTTACAAAACAGTGTCAATTATCAAAACGAACTAAAATCATATCGAACCCAACTTTCTAAAAATTATTTAAGTGATTCAAAGGTTACTAATGAATTGGTTCAAGAAGCCTATGATCGCATGCAACAAGAAATCCGTGCTTCGCATATATTAGTTTTAGTAGACGAAAACGCTTCGCCAGAAGATACATTGAAAGCCTATCAAAAAATAGCAGATATTAAAAAGAGGATTGAGTCTGGAGCAGATTTTGCATCGGAGGCCCAACAATTTTCTGAAGATCCGTCTGCCAAAGAAAACAACGGAGATTTGGGTTATTTTTCGGCTTTCCGAATGGTGTATCCGTTTGAGAATGCGGTTTTTTCTACTGCTGTAGGAAAAGTTTCAAAGCCATTTAGAACAAAATTTGGCTACCATATTGTTAAAGTGGTTGATAAACGTGCAAATCGTGGTGAGGTAACCGTTGCACACATTATGATACTTAAACCTGCTTCGTTGAGTGAAAAGCCAATCGCATCACCTGATGATAAATCAAAAGCAACTATTGATGAAATTTATAAAAAAATTCAGCAAGGGGAGTCTTTTGAAAGTTTAGCACAACAATTTTCGGAAGACAAATCATCGGCTTCAAAAGGGGGTGTTTTGCAACGATTTGGCTCGGGCCAATTGAGTTCTGAAGAATTTGAAAATGCGGCCTTCTCGCTTCAAAATAAAAATGATATTTCATTGCCTTTTCAATCGCAATTTGGTTGGCACATTGTCAAATTAATTGAAAAACATTCGATTAAAACTTTGGTTGATATGAAATCAGAATTGGAAGAGAAAGTTAGAAAAGACGAACGATCCCTATTGATTACAAATTCCTTAGCAAAAAAATTACGCAACACCTATTCCTTTAGTAAAGACCAAAAGGCAATTACGGCAGTTAAAAAAGTACTTACCGATGAATTTTATGCGCAAACCTGGGAACAGCCCTCTAATAGTAAAGATTTTGAGAAAACTATCCTTGTGATCAATGAAAATAAGAAAATACCAGCAATTCAATTTTTAAATTTTATTCATTCGCAACAAAAATCTAAATTGAAAATTAAACCTATAGGTAAATTGGTAGACGTATTGTTTGAGAAATTTATCGATGAGCAAATTATGAACGATTACAACGACAATCTTGAAAATGTGTTTCCCGAATTCAAATATGTTATGGATGAATATCGCGATGGTTTATTATTATTTGACTTAATGGATCGTGAAATATGGACACGTGCAAAATCGGATACACTAGGAATTCAAGAATTTTATAACAACAATCGGATAAATTATCAGTGGAAAAAAAGAGTTGAAGTAGATATTTTTTCTTCTACCAATAAATCAACTATAGAAAAGGCGATACAACTTGTAAAGAAAGGAATGTCTAATGAAGCGATGAAAGAGAAAATAAATAAAGAGGGTAAAGTTAATATAATGGTTAAATCTGGTATTTATGAAGAAGATGATGCTATTTTATCTTCTTTTCAAAAGGTGACCAAAGGAATTTCAGATATAGTTTTCAAGGATAATTATTATTTTATCCTAAATGTAAGAGAAATCAAAGAAGCCGGTCCTAAATTGTTTGCCGAATGCAAAGGAAAAGTTATGAGTGATTACCAACAGTTTCTAGAAAGCAACTGGGTCAACGACTTGAAGAAAGAGTTTGAGGTAAAAGTGCAACCGGAAGTATTTTATGCAATAAAGAAACAACTGCAACAATAAATGAAGTTTTGGTTCCTCATAGTGTTTGTTTTTTCAATAGTTGCTTCTTGCGATTATTTTAGCGTACCTAAAGAACCCAAGGCAATTGCTCGGGTGGGTAAAAATTTTTTATATCAAGAAGATATTAAAGACGTTGTTCCTAAAGGCTCTACAAAAAAAGATAGCCTAGCGATTATTAAGTCATTTATTAATCAATGGGCCACAAAAAAATTACTTTTTGAAGCTGCAGAGCGCAATCTAAGCAATGATAAAGTATCCGAATTTAATGTGTTGATGGATCAATATAAAGTAGATTTGTATACCAAAGCGTATATAGAAGAATTAGTAATTCGGCAAGTTGATACTCTAGTAACCGAGAAACAAATAGTCGATTATTATGAAAAAAATAAGCAATATTTTAAAAATCCATCGGAATTAGTGAAGTTGCGCTATATTAATTTAGTTAAAGAAAATCCAAAATTTGCAAAAATTAAAGCAAAGTTTACTTCCTTTACCAAAAAAGATAGGAAAGCTCTAGAGGAATTAGCGGTACAGTTTAAAAGTTATGCTTTTAATGATTCTATTTGGGTAGATATCAATCAAGTATATGAGAAACTACCCTTTTTAACAGAAGAAAATAAAAATAAGTATATTTCTAATGGGAGCTATTTTCAATACCTCGATTCTACAACCCTTTGGTTGGTTAAAGTGAATAAAGTGTTGCCAAAAGATAACGCCACACCGTTAGAGTTTTTAATGCCCACCCTAAAACAAATTATCATCAACAATAGAAAATTAGAACTAGTTAACACCATAGAAAAAGAGATTACCAATGACGCAATTAATGATAAAAAATATGAAATTTATAAATAGAACATTCCTTTTAAGCCTTATATTATCAGTAACTTCAGTAACGTTTGCTCAAAAGAAAGAAAAAGTTGACGGAGTAATAGCAGTTGTTGGCGATTATATTGTTTTGGATTCAGATATTGATTTAGAATACATTCAATTGAAAGCGCAAGGTGTCGATACCAAAAACATAACCCGATGTGAACTTTTTGGCAAACAATTAGAAGATAAATTATATGCACATCAAGCCATTCAAGATAGTATAGTTGTTACTGATGCAGAAGTGAATAGCTACATGAGTGAGCAACTGGATGCGATGATTGAGCAAATAGGTTCTTTAGATAAAGTAATTAAATTCTACAAAAAGAAAACGGAAGAAGATTTTAGAAGTTATTTTTTCGATATCATAAAATTGAATAAATTAACTTCTCAAATGCAAAAGAAGATTGTAGATGAAGTAACCATAACACCGGAAGAAGTTCGTAACTTCTTTAAAACCATTCCAGCTGAGGAAATACCTACGTTTGGTGCCGAAATGGAAGTCGCACAAATTGTGATTAAACCAACTATCACGGAAGACGAAAAGAAACGTGTTATTGAGAAACTGAAAGAAATTCGTCAAGATGTATTGAACGGATCTAGCTTTTTCAGTAAAGCTGTTTTATTTTCAGAAGATCCGGGATCGAGTTCAACAGGGGGTTTTTATAAGATGAATCGCAAAACAGCCTTCGTAAAAGAATTTAAAGACGTTGCATTTAGTTTAGCCGAGGGAGAAATTTCGGAGCCTTTCGAAACGGAATTTGGCTACCACATTATTTTAGTTGAAAAAATCAAAGGGCAAGAAGTAGAATTACGTCATATTTTAATTTCTCCTAAAGTTTCTTCAGTAGCTATTAAAGAAGCAAAAGCAAAAATTGAAAGCATCAGACAAAAAATTATCAGCAAAGAAATCACATTTGCAGAGGCAGCAAAATCATCTTCTGATGAGAAAGAAACCCGAAATAACGGTGGAGTATTACTCAATCCAAGAACTATGGAGCCACGCTTTGAATTGACTAAAATGGATCCCGCACTTTATGCCCAAGTTTCTGAATTAAAAGATGGAGAAGTTTCAATGCCCATTTTAGATCAAGAACGAGGTGGGGGTCAATTTTATAAAATTATAACGATCAATAATAGATATGAAGAACACCAGGCCGAATTTTCAAAAGATTATATTAAAATTAAAGAATTGGCGCTACGCGATAAACAAATAAAGGAAATTGCGAAATGGACCGAAGAGAAAATTAAAGAAACCTATATTAAAATTAACGACGAATATAAGGATTGTGAATTTACAAATAATTGGTTGAAAAAATAATCATCAAACCCTTTGAATTTTCAGAGGGTTTTTTATTATTTTAGGCGTTTAATAATTCAATTCATAATTTAGCATTTTAAATTTTAAATACAATATGTCAGACGTAGTAGCCATTCAAGAATTAGTTCAAAAACAACATGCCTTAAAGCAAGAAATTGCTAAAGTAATTGTGGGACAAGACCAAGTCGTTCATCAAATTATATTGAGTGTTTTTGCTGGGGGTCATGCTTTATTAGTGGGTGTTCCAGGATTGGCCAAGACATTAATGGTGAATACCATTTCGCAAGCTTTGGGTTTAGACTTTAAACGCATACAATTTACACCCGACTTAATGCCTTCAGATATACTGGGTAGTGAAATTTTAGATGAAAATCGCCATTTTAAGTTTATTAAGGGGCCTGTTTTTACAAATATTCTATTGGCAGATGAAATCAATAGAACACCCCCAAAAACCCAAGCAGCCCTTTTAGAAGCTATGCAAGAGCGAGCAGTAACAGTTGCTGGACATCAGTATACATTAGATTTGCCTTATTTTGTTTTGGCTACGCAAAACCCCATTGAGCAAGAAGGAACATATCCGTTACCAGAAGCGCAATTGGATCGTTTTATGTTTGCAATTAAATTAGACTATCCAAGTTTTCAAGAAGAAGTTAACGTAGTAAAAGCAACCACTTCCAATTTTAAACCCGAAGTAAATGCATTGTTTTCGGCACAAGAAATTATTGATTTTCAACACGTCATCCGTAAAATACCTGTAGCCGATAATGTAATAGAATATGCAGTTACTTTAGTTAGTAAAACCCGTCCCGATAATCCATTGGCTACCGATTTTGTAAAAACCTATATTGATTGGGGTGCCGGCCCTCGAGCCTCACAAAATTTGATTTTAGCAGCTAAAACGAATGCGGCTTTAAATGGTAAGTTTTCTCCTGATATTGAAGATGTGCAAGCTGTAGCTATTGGTATTTTGCGGCATAGAATTGTCAAAAATTACAAAGCAGATGCCGAAGGAATAACAGAAGAAACCATTATCAAAAAACTACTATAATCGTTTTTGGTACTAAATTGTTGTTTTTTTTGATAATTTGACACTACTTCATTTCAAAATATGAATTATTCATAAAATAATGCTTTTATTTTGTTTTATTGAAATATTTGTAACAAAATTGAAACTTTGTCATTAATAATTCTTTCAATTAGACGATTCATTAAATTTTTTTAAATCTCATTAAGATTTATTAAATTTGTACCACAAAAGAAAACAAACACACATTAATTATTTTATAATACACATTAAGCAATGAATCTTTATACCGAGTACATTAAAGAAATTGAAGAGCGAAAAAGTCAAGGATTACACCCAAAACCTATTGATACTGCCGAATTATTAAGCGAAATTATCTCTTATTTAAAAGAAAAGAATAGTCCATATCGAAAAGATTGTTTGCACTTTTTTATATACAATACGCTGCCAGGCACCACAAGTGCCGCTGGTAAAAAAGCCTATTTTTTAAAGGATATTATTTTAGGAAAAGAAATAGTAAGTGAAATTACTCCAGCTTTTGCCTTAGAATTGTTATCGCACATGAAAGGGGGAACTTCAATTGAAGTACTCCTCGATCTAGCTTTGGGTACAAATGAAACGATTGCAAGAGAAGCCGCGGAAGTACTTAAAACGCAAGTATATCTTTATGAAGCCGATACCGATCGATTAAAAGCGGCTTATACTAATGGGAATGCTATCGCTAAAGGAATTTTAGAGAGTTATGCACAAGCTGAGTTTTTTACAAAATTACCTGAGGTTCCCGAAGAAATCAAAGTAGTGACTTTTATTGCGGGTGAAGGAGATATTTCTACCGATTTATTATCACCAGGAAATCAAGCGCACTCTCGATCTGATCGTGAATTACATGGTAAATGCATGATTACACCTCAAGCCCAAGAAGAAATTAAAGCACTACAAGCCCAACATCCTGATAAAACAGTTATGTTAATTGCAGAAAAAGGAACTATGGGTGTAGGATCTTCTCGTATGTCGGGTGTGAACAATGTGGCGCTTTGGACCGGAAAACAAGCCAGTCCATATATTCCTTTTGTTAATATTGCACCAATTGTTGGGGGTACTAATGGAATTTCACCCATCTTTCTTACCACGGTGGATGTAACCGGTGGAATCGGAATTGATTTAAAAAACTGGGTAAAAAAAGTAGATGAAAACGGAAATATTATTCGTAATGAAAATGGAGATCCTGTTTTAGAACAAGCTTATTCTGTAGCAACGGGAACAGTATTGACCATCAATACCAAAACAAAAAAATTATATAATGGTACGCAAGAGTTAATTGATATCTCAAGATCCTTCACGCCACAAAAAATGGAATTCATCAAAGCAGGAGGTTCTTATGCTATTGTTTTTGGTAAAAAAATTCAAACATTTGCTTGCAAGGTTTTAGGAATGGATATTCCAACCGTTTTTGCTCCTTCTAAAGAAGTTTCTTATGAAGGACAGGGGCTAACAGCCGTTGAAAAGATATTCAATAAAAATGCGGTTGGAACAACACCCGGCAAAATATTACATGCTGGTTCTGATGTTCGTGTGGAAGTAAATATTGTAGGTTCTCAAGATACAACCGGATTAATGACTGCTCAAGAGCTTGAATCAATGGCGGCTAAAGTGATTTCTCCTATCGTTGATGGGGCGTATCAATCGGGTTGTCACACGGCTTCGGTTTGGGATAAAAAAGCACAGGCCAACATTCCAAAATTGATGCAATTCATGAATGATTTTGGGTTGATCACAGCACGTGATCCAAAAGGGGTATACCATCCAATGACTGACGTTATTCATAAAGTATTGAACGATATAACCATTGATGAATGGGCCATTATTATAGGTGGGGATTCACATACCAGAATGTCAAAAGGGGTTGCTTTTGGAGCCGATTCAGGTACAGTTGCACTTGCCTTAGCAACGGGAGAAGCGTCTATGCCTATTCCAGAATCAGTGAAAGTTACCTTTAAAGGAACTATGAAATCATATATGGATTTCCGAGATGTAGTGCATGCTACTCAAGCACAAATGTTGCATACATTTGGAGGCGAGAATGTATTTCAAGGAAGAATTATTGAAGTGCATATCGGGACATTAACAGCCGATCAAGCATTCACATTCACTGATTGGTCAGCTGAAATGAAAGCAAAAGCTTCTATTTGTATTTCTGAAGATGAAACATTAATTGAGTCGTTAGAAATTGCAAAAGGTAGAATACAAATCATGATCAATAAGGGAATGGATAATGCGCATCAAGTACTTAAAGGATTAATTGATAAGGCAAATAAACGAATTGCAGATATCAAATCAGGTGATAAACCAGCATTAAGACCAGATGCCAATGCAAAATATTATGCCGAAGTTGAAATCGATTTGGATGCAATCAATGAGCCAATGATTGCCGACCCAGATGTAAATAATAAAGATGTATCCAAACGATATACACACGATATCATTCGTCCTTTATCATTTTATGGAGGTACAAAAAATGTAGATCTCGGATTTATAGGTTCGTGTATGGTACACAAAGGAGATATGAAAATATTGGCGCAAATGCTTAAAAATATCGAAAAACAAGAAGGCAAAGTAGTATTTAAAGCGCCGTTAGTAGTGGCAACACCCACTTATAATATTGTAGATGAGTTAAAAGCAGAAGGAGATTGGGAAGTATTACAAAAATATTCAGGTTTTGAATTTGATGACAATGCTCCTAAATCGGCGGCCCGAACCGAATATGAAAATATGTTATATTTAGAGCGCCCTGGTTGCAACCTTTGCATGGGGAACCAAGAAAAAGCCTCTAAAGGTGATACAGTTATGGCTACTTCTACTCGTTTATTCCAAGGTAGAGTAGTAGAAGATTCTGAGGAGAAAAAAGGAGAATCCTTATTATCATCTACGCCTGTTGTAGTATTATCCTCAGTGTTAGGCAGAACACCTTCAATTGAAGAGTATAAAAAAGCAGTAGAAGGAATTAACTTGACTAAGTTTGCTCCTCCACATAAGTTATTGGTTAGATAATTAAAAATTATGGAATAATGAACTCCCACATTTGTGGGAGTTTTTTTTTTCATTTCTTTTTTTATCTTTATACAAACTATAAATAAACTATGGAAAATAGCGAAAAAGAATTCAAAAAAGAATTGGGATTGTTAGACGGAACTATGCTAGTAGTGGGTTCTATGATTGGTTCAGGAATATTTATTGTAAGTGCTGATATTGTTCGTCAAGTAGGTTCTGCTGGTTGGCTAATTGCTATTTGGTTACTTACTAGTTTTATTACCATAGTTGCTGCAGTAAGTTATGGCGAATTGAGTGCTATGTTTCCAAAAGCAGGTGGTCAATATGTTTATTTGAAAGAAGCCTATAATAAATTAATTGCTTTTTTATACGGTTGGAGTTTCTTTGCTGTTATTCAAACTGGAACAATTGCAGCCGTTGGCGTTGCCTTTTCTAAATTTTCCGCCTACTTATATCCGCCTTTGAGCGATGAAAATATTCTTTTTGATTTGGGCTTTGTAGCAATCAATGCGGCCCAAATTGTTTCCATAATTACCATTATTTTACTTACGTATTTGAATAGTAGAGGTGTAAAAGATAGTAAGCTGCTACAAACGGTATTGACAATAATTAAAATACTTTCATTAATCGGTTTAATTGTCTTCGGATTTATTTATGGGGCTAAAGCCGAAATTTGGAATGCCAATTGGGAAAACGCGTTTGCCTTACAATCTTTTGATAAAGATACAGGTGTTTGGTCGGCAATAGCTGGTACCACAATAATTTCGGCAGTTTCTGCTGCTATGGTGGGATCTGTATTTTCCAGTGATGCTTGGAATGGGGTTACTTTTATTGCGGGTGAAATTAAAAATCCACAACGAAATGTAGGTTTAAGTTTGTTTCTAGGCACTTTTATCGTTTCATTAATCTATGTGTTGGCAAATGTGATGTATCTGGCTGTAGTCCCACTACAAGATATTGCAACCGCACCTTCCGATCGAGTGGCTGTTGTTGCGGCTCAAAATATTTTTGGAGCCATAGGAACTACGCTAATTGCCATTATGATCATGATTTCAACTTTTGCGTGTAATAATGGATTAATTATGGCGGGTGCTCGTGTTTATTATACTATGGCAAAAGATGGCTTATTTTTTAAGAAAGCTGCAAATTTAAACGAAGCTAGCGTGCCTTCTTGGGCGTTATGGGCACAATGTATTTGGGCTTCTGCTTTGTGTTTAACCGGAAAATATGGTGATTTGTTAGATTTTGTAGTTATTATAGTATTGATTTTCTATATACTAACCATATACGGAATTTTTATTTTACGTAAAAAACGCCCCGATGCAGAACGACCTTATAAAGCTTTTGGATATCCTTTTTTACCGATGCTCTATATCCTTATTGCACTAGCATTAAGTATTTCCTTATTGTTGACCAAATTTACAACATGTGGTTGGGGCGTATTAATTATGCTAACAGGTATCCCAATTTATTATATGACACAAAAAAAATAATATAAAAAAAGCCAGAATTTAATTCTGGCTTTTTTATATCGATTAATAGTAGGTATATCGTCTTACTTTTGCTATAAATTTTGCCAATCGTATGACTTGATGACTATAACCATATTCGTTATCATACCATACATAAAGCACAATGTTTTTTCCATCAGCAGACACTATAGTGGCGTTACTGTCAAAAATTGCAGGAGCAGAAGTTCCTACAATATCAGAAGAAACCAACTCGTTATTCAACGAATATTTAATTTGCTCTACTAGTTCTCCCTCTAAAGCATATTTTTTCATGATGTTATTAACAGCAGCAATGCTAGTGCTTTTGCCAACTTCTAAGTTCAATACGACCAATGAACCATTAGGAACAGGAACGCGAATAGCATTTGAGGTCAATTTTCCAGCTAAGCTAGGCAATGCTTTCGCTACAGCACTTCCCGCTCCGGTTTCAGTGATCACCATATTCAAAGCAGCAGCACGACCTCGACGGTATTTTTTGTGCATGTTGTCTACTAAATTTTGATCGTTTGTATAGGCATGAATAGTTTCTAAATGTCCTTTTACCACTCCTAACGTGTCTTCAATTGCTTTTAAAACTGGAGTAATGGCATTGGTTGTACAAGAAGCGGCAGAAAAAATAGTTACTACGTCTGGGTTATATTCTTCATGATTAACCCCATAAACAATATTTGGGACACCTTTTCCAGGAGCCGTCAATAAAACTTTATCGGCACCTTTTGAGCTTAAATGTCTATTTAAAGCTTCTTCTGTTGTAAAGGCACCGGTGTTGTCAATGATTAATGCCTCTTCAATTCCGTATTCTGTATAATCAATTTCTTCGGGAGAATTTGCCGTGATGATGTGCACGGTAGTGCCATTTATAAGTAAAGCATTATTTTCTGGGTCTGCAATTACTGAGCCATGAAAATCTCCGTGTACAGAATCATATCGTAATAATGACGCTCTTTTTTCCAATAATACGGCATCAATTTTATCTCTAGTTACTATGGCTCGCAGTCGTAATTGTTGTCCTTTTCCAATTTTTGACATCATCTCGCGAGCTAATAATCGGCCAATGCGACCAAAACCATATAAAACCACATCCTTAGGTTTGATTTCTTGAAAATTTTTGGCTTTTTTTAATTTATCAATGACAAAGGCTTTAGCATCGTGATATTTGTTGTCTTCTAAATGATATTCGTAAGTTAATTTTCCTATGTCAATTTTTGAGGGAGGTAAATCGAGATCAACAATGGCATTCGCAATTTCAACTGAATCAAATACATTTATAGGTTTTCCCACGAAAGCAACAGCATATTCATGTAAATTGATAATTTCACTAACATTTTTGTCAATTAATTGATTGCGAAATAACACTAATTCGATTGATTTATCATACCATAAATCGCTGATAATTTTAATAAATTCGACACCCGCTTTTCTTCTGTCGACCTGAAAAGCAATTTCTTTTTCGTACAAAGTTGTTTGGTTCATGTAATTAGTTATTGTGTGTTTACGAGTGCAAAAGTATAGATTTCAAACGTTTTCGTAAAATTTTTTGCATAAAAAAACCAGTCTTTTTTTTGGTGACTGGTTTTTCTTGCTTTTGGAATTAATAACTACATGATAATACTAAATAGTTGTCCGTTTTTGGTGATAATTTGATACCGTGCTTTTTGGTTTTCTTTTTTGGCTAAATAACTAGAGACGGCTTCCATGTCTTTCAGCTTTTGTCCGTCGATACTTAGAATTATAGCTCCCTTCAACAGGTCTGCATGTTCTCCATATTCTGAATTGGAAATCGACTTAATTTTTACTCCTTCTTTTAAGTTAAATTGTTTTTTATCAGCAGTATCAATGTCTTCAAATTCAATACCGTTGATTTCATAGTTTAATAACTCTTTTTTAGACAACTTGACAGGGATAGTTTTTTCTTTTTCATCTCTAATGATCCGTACTTGAACGATTTCATTTGGTCTTTTAGTGTTAATGTATGCCGTTAATTCGGCAAAACCGTTGATTTTTTTATCGTCTAATTGCACAATAATATCTCCTTTTTGAATTCCTGCTTTTTCAGCACCCGAATTTTTAGTAACTCTATTAATATAGAAACCTTGTGTTGTTTTTACTCCAATTTCTTTGGCATAATTGGAATTCAATTCGCCGCCTTCAATTCCAAGGATACCGCGTTGCACATTTCCAAATTCCATCAAATCTTCGATTATTTTTCGAGCAATATTGGAAGGTACGGCAAAAGAATAGCCGGTATAACTTCCTGTTGGAGAAGTAATCATGGTGTTGATTCCAATCAATTCGCCTCGAGTATTTACTAAAGCCCCACCACTGTTTCCTGGATTAACAGCTGCATCAGTTTGTAGAAAGGATTGTATGCCATCATTGGCCAAATTTCGGGCTTTAGCTGAAATAATTCCTGCTGTAACCGTTGAATTTAAATTATAGGGATTTCCAACCGCTAATACCCATTCGCCCACTTTAATCTCATCTGAATTACCAAAAACAGTGTAGGGTAGTTTTTCATCAGCTTCAATTTTCAATAATGCAATATCCATTTTTGAGTCGGTCCCCACTAATTTTGCTTGATACGATTTATTGTTGTTTAAGGTGACTTCTAGTTCTGTGGCATTTTGAATAACGTGATTGTTAGTCACAATATAACCATCTTCAGTAATAATTACGCCCGATCCTGTTCCAATTTGGGTTTGTTCTCTGTCACCGCGATAACCATAGAAGAAGTCCAAATAAGGTACTTTAGAAATTGTTTTGTTTTTTACGTGTACAACGGCGTGGATAGTATTTTCTGCAGCGGTTGTAAAATCAATGTTTTCTGCGCCTAAACTCACGTTTTTGTTGTAATTTGGGCTGGCAAGTGTTATTTTTCCAGTGGATTTAGGTTCCAAAAATAATTTGTAAGTACCTAATGTCACAGCTCCACTTAAGAGCGATACTAAAACTAAACTTCCAAATTTTTTCATAGGTTTTTATTTTTTTTGTTTTTCAAAATTAAAAACATTTTTTATCCAAAAAATCACTTTAACGCTCGATTAACATTGTTTAACATCTTATTAATATTTGTACTTTTGTAGAAATTAATGAGTCATGCAACTTACCTTTTATAAATACCAAGGCACTGGAAATGATTTTATCATGGTAGACAATCGATTGGATTTTTTTCCAAAAGACAATACCCAATTGATTGCAAAATTATGTAATCGACGTTTTGGTATAGGTGCCGATGGATTGATACTGTTAGAAAATCATGCTAACTATGATTTTAAAATGGTGTATTACAATTCGGATGGAAATGAAAGCAGTATGTGTGGTAATGGAGGTAGATGTTTGGTAGCCTTTGCACGTCAGTTGGGTATCATAACCGATACGGCAGAATTTGAAGCAGTTGATGGGTATCACTTTGCCACGATTGATGCTGATCAATTGATTTCTTTGCAAATGAAAGACGTTGAATCGGTTACAGTGTATGACGATTATACGTTTTTAAACACGGGTTCGCCCCATCACGTTCAAATAGTAGCCGATTTAATAAACTATCCAATTAAAGAAGCAGGAGCAAAAATACGATATTCACAATTATATGGAGAGGCAGGAAGCAATGTAAATTTTGTGGAGCAACTAAACGACAGTGTTTTTAGAGTTCGAACGTATGAAAGAGGTGTTGAAGACGAAACCTTGTCTTGCGGAACTGGTGTTACTGCGGTGGCTATAGCGATGCATTATCTTGGAAAAACAAAAAACAACGTTGTTAATTTAAAGGTTGAAGGCGGAAAGCTACAAGTGCAATTTGAAGAGCAAAATGGCCAGTATTCCGCTGTTTTTTTAGTGGGTCCAGCTGGACTTGTTTTCGAAGGAACAATTGATTTATAGGAATCTAATAGGACATAAAAAATGACATTAAAAGGCAAAAATATTTACCTACGGGCTCTAGAACCAGAAGATTTAGATTTTATTTATGCCCTAGAAAACAATGAATCGATTTGGGAGGTGAGTAATACTCAAACACCCTATAGTCGGTTTCTAATTCGTCAATATTTGGAAAATGCTCACCAAGATATCTATGAAGCAAAACAGTTGCGATTAGCCATTTGTCATAATGAAACTGCAGAAACGCTGGGTCTTATTGATATTTTTGATTTTGATCCCAAAAATAATAGAGCAGGTGTTGGTTTACTGATTGGATCCCAAGCGAATCGCAGTAAAGGCATAGGATCGGAAGCGTTAGAATTAGTAATCAATTATTCGTTCCAACAATTACAAGTACATCAATTATATGCAAATATTGGAAGTGATAACGAAATTAGTTTGCAACTTTTTACTAAATTTGGCTTTCAAAAAATTGGCATAAAAAAAGATTGGAACAAGGTAAATAACGGCTACAAAGACGAATTACTCTTTCAATTAATTCAATAACTTATAAATTCATCTCTTTTGAATACAAAAAAAATACTGGCTATAGTATCGGTTGCAGGAATCGTAGTAGCATCAATTATTGGGGTATATATTTATATAAAAGCATTTACACCCAACACTCAATTTTCTCAAGAAGAAATGTATGTATACATTCCTAATGACGCAAACTATGAAGAAGTCAGAGTAATTGTGACACCGTTAGTAGAAGATTTTGAGAAATTTGATTTTGTGGCTACTTCAAGAAATTACAGTACCAATGTAAAATCTGGAAAGTTTTTGTTTAAAAAAGGCATGACAAGCTTTGATATGATTAGAAGTTTGCGCTTGAATGTTCCTGTTACCGTAGCTTTTAACAATCAGGAAACGTTAGGAAAATTATTGCAACGCTTAGCTACACAACTAGAACCTGATACTTTAGCACTACATCAAGCGTTTACCAATGCTACTTTTTTGGAAGAAAATGAATTGACTTTAGCAACGGCACTAACACTTTTTATTCCAAATACCTATGAATTTTATTGGAATACTTCAGCTAAGAAAATAGCAGATAAAATGGCTAAAGAGCATAATAAATTTTGGAATGCAGAACGTTTGGCAAAAGCTAAAGCACTCAACATGACTCCTGCACAGGTATATACTTTGGCTTCAATAGTTCATAAAGAAACGGTAAAAGCAGACGAAAGACCTCGAGTTGCTGGGGCATATTTGAATAGAATACAACAAGATATGCCTTTACAGGCGGATCCAACCGTAATTTATGCTCTTAAGGAAAAGTCGGGTGATTTTGATCAAATCATTAAGCGAGTAGGAGGCCGTAATTTATTCGTAAAATCACCGTATAATACCTATATTAATAAAGGATTGCCACCGGGTCCTATAGCAATGCCCGATATTTCGGCCATCGATGCAGTACTTAATGCTGAAAAACACAACTTTATTTATTTTTGCGCCGATCCAAATCGACCAGGATATCATTCCTTTGAAACTACCTATGAAGCACATATGGTCAATGCGAAAAAATATGCTCAATGGGTAACAAAACTAGGTATTAAACTCTAATTGATCTTTGCTTTGTATTGAGCACTCAAACCTTTATAGGATTCGATCGTATTGAGATTTGAATTATATAAAAATGGACCTAAACTTTGCTTTTAGAAAATATTAACATTCTGTAAATCAATACTATAATTTTTTTTGTATATTTGACCCGGTAATTTCAGATGGGTGACAGACGCTGAGAAATAACATTTGATGATAAAAAAAGGGTCTTACATTTTAGGATTGACACTCCTAGTACTTGTGGTTTCTTCAGGTTTTATAACCGTTGAACCCGAAAAAATTGAAGGTTTTCATATCGATGACAATGAGGTAATGGTTTACCATGTGCCTAATCAGTTTGAAAACGAAAAAGTGGCAATTAGAGTGCCACTTGCAGGGAAAACATTCTACGGTTTTGCCCAAAAAATGGCTTACAAAGAGTCTAGAGGTATGTTACACTTAGTAAATCCTTACGGGTATATGGGTAAATATCAATTCGGAAAAAGTGCACTTCGTACCGTCGGCATTTATGATTTTCAAGAATTTTTAAACAACAGTAATTGGCAAGACAAGGCCTTTACAGCCTTAATAGCTCGTCATAAATGGATCTTAAAAAAGGATATTGAAAAATATTCGGGTAGAATCATCAATGGGGTTGAAATTACGGAATCAGGATTATTAGCAGCTGCTCATTTGGGCGGTGCGGGATCAGTAAAAAAATACTTACGAAGTAATGGACGAAGAGGATTTAGAGACGGATTTGGTACTTCTATATCAAGTTATATAAGAAAATTTTCGGGCTATGATATTTCACACATCAAAGCAGATCCCGAGGCCAAAGTAAATTTAGAATAAATTATATTTTGTGAAGAATAAAAATACAAGGTCGATTATGTAAATCGGCCTTTTCTTTTTTCCACTCTTGAATCGTTTTAGTTTTGATGTACTCGGTAGGCAATGTAATATCGCAAGCTACACATAAAAGAGTATTCGGTTGAAGGAGTTGCACTAAATCTTCCATCAATTTGGTATTGCGATACGGAGTTTCAATAAACAACTGGGTCTGATTTTTCTCATGTGACAAGCGTTCATACATTTTAAGAGCTAGTTTCTTGTCATTTTTGTCAATGGGTAAATAGCCGTTAAATGCAAAACTTTGTCCGTTCATACCACTCGCCATTAGCGCTAATAAAATTGAACTCGGACCCACTAAAGGAACCACTTGAATCCCTTTTTCGTGTGCTAATTTTACAATTTCTGCTCCGGGATCGGCAACACCAGGACATCCTGATTCACTCATTAATCCCATGTTTTCCCCATTTAATAGAGGATGAATAAATTCATTATGGGCTGAAATTTCGGTATGTTTATTTAATACGTTGATTTTTAATTCGGGTTGTTTTTTTTCAGGATGTATGCTTTTAATAAACTTGCGCGCTGTTTTTTCATTTTCCACAATATAATAATCAATGCAATCTATGGTTCTCTTGATTTGTTCTGGCAACACATCTTCTGGAACAACAGTTGTTTCTCCTGGATTGGCAAGAGTGCAAGGAATTAAATAGAGTTTGCCAAATGCGCTTGATTTCATTCTATACTCTTTAAGTTTTTAGCAATTTCTTCACAGGCTTGGTATAGAAGGTGAAAAACATTTTCAAAATCTTCTTGTCTGCCATAATAGGGATCTGGAACTTCTTTTAAGGGACCTAAAATTAGTGCTACTTTAGATTTTGCAATACTGTTAGGAGCTAATTGAATAACATCACTATAATTCGATTGGTCCATTACAAAGATGTAGTCAAAAGTGTCAAAATCAGCGACAGTAAATTTTCTAGCTTTTTGATGACTGATGTCTATACCATAATTTTTAGCGGTCTCTACGGAACGAATGTCGGGCATTTCTCCCTCGTGCCATCCACCGGTGCCTGCAGAATCTACAAAAAAATCAGTGGAAAGTTTAGCCCGCAAAATTCCTTCTGCTAAAGGAGATCTGCAAATATTACCTAAACAAACCATCAAGATATTCACCGGCATTTATAGCGATAATTTCTTGTTGATATCTTCAACGAATTTTTTGAATTGTTTGTCTGTAGCTACTAAATTGTCTACAGTTTTGCATGCGTGTAATACGGTAGCGTGATCGCGATCACCTATTTGAGATCCAATATTTGCCAACGATGCTTTTGTGAATTTCTTTGCAAAAAACATAGCCAATTGTCTAGCTTGCACTACATGACGTTTTCTGGTTTTCGATTGCAAGGTTTCCAAATCCAATTGAAAATAATCGGATACAGTTTTTTGAATGTAATCGATAGAAATTTCACGTTTTACGTTTTTAACAAATTTCTCAACAACTTGTTTGGCCAAATCAATAGTTACTTCACGCTTGTTGAAAGAAGATTGTGCAATCAACGAAATAATAGCACCTTCCAATTCACGTACGTTTGATTTGATGTTTTTTGCCACATATTCAATTATTTCATCAGGTATTTCAACACCATCTCTGAATAAAATATTTTTTAAGATCGAAATACGCGTTTCATAATCGGGTTGGTGTAATTCTGCAGAAAGTCCCCATTTAAATCGAGATAATAAGCGTTGCTCAATATCTTGCATGTCCACAGGTGCTTTATCTGAAGTAAGAATTACTTGCTTACCGTTTTGATGTAAGTGGTTAAAAATATGAAAGAATACATCTTGTGTTCCTGATTTTCCTGATAAAAATTGCACATCATCTATAATCAATACATCGATGAGTTGATAGAAATGAATAAAATCGTTTCTTGTATTTTTCTTAACCGAATCAATATATTGTTGGGTGAATATTTCAGCAGAAATATACAATACGGTTTTTTCAGGATATTTGTCTTTAATTTCAACTCCAATTGCGTGAGCTAAGTGAGTTTTACCCAATCCAACACCACCAAAGATCAATAATGGATTAAAAGAAGTTCCTCCTGGTTTATTGGCAACTGCCATACCTGCGCTTCTTGCTAATCTGTTGGAATCACCTTCCAAGAAATTATCAAAACTATAATTGGCGTTTAATTGTGATTCTATTTTTAAATTGCGAATACCAGGAATAATGAACGGATTTTTTAATTCCGGATTTTTATTCACTATTGGCACATCAACTTCTTGAGGTTTTACAGCAGATCTGTTATAACTAGGAATTTGCTCAGTAAACGGAAGTTTGTTTCCGTAGGTGTTTTCCATCTTAATTTTGTACAATAACTTAGCGCTAGGACCTAATTCTTTTGTAAGAGCAACTTTTAATAATTTTACATAGTGCTCTTCTAACCATTCGTAGAAAAATTTACTAGGTACTTGAATTGATAATGCGTTATCATTTAACTCAACTGACTGAATTGGTTCGAACCAAGTTTTATAGGCTTGATCTTGAATGTTGTCTTTTATGAAACATAGACAATTATTCCATACCGATTGCGCAGTTTTTGTCATAAATTCGATTAATTATGAATTGTTATTCTTATTTTTGTACAGGTTATCTTACAAAAAGAATAGGGATTTTTTGTCAGTTATTTGGGTTAGCAAATATGTGAACAATTTTCTTTAAAAAAAATTTTTTTTCTATTGATTTTTAAAAAAAAAAATTGTAAGGAAATTGTTAATTAATTAATAATTATAGTTCAATATGAGAGAATATCAATTTCAAGTTCGTGTACGTTATGCAGAAACCGATCAAATGGGAGTCGTTTATCACGGTAATTATGCACAATATTTTGAAATGGGACGGGTTGAATGGCTAAGGAATATGGGAGTTTCTTATAAATGGATGGAAGAAAATGGTGTGATGTTGCCTGTAGTGTCTTTATCAATGAATTATAAAAAACCAGCCAGATATGATGATTTGCTAACGGTTAAAACAATTTTGAAAAGTCAGACTTCAGTTAAGATTGAATTTGATTATGAAATATACAATGAAAATAAGGAGTTATTAACAACGGGTTATTCAATGTTGGTCTTTGTGGATAGGAATACGGGTCGTCCAATTCTACCTCCCGACTATGTATCGGAAAAAATAAAGGCTTTATAAATTAGTTGCAATCCTTTAGTTGAACTTCATATAAATTTTCAAAGGTGTCCCAAAAAGATTGAACATTTTTTTTTCTTGTGGCCACTACAATTTCACAATCGAGTTCCATTTTTTGAGATAAAATGGTAAGATTTTTTTCTTTAATGATGCGCATCACTTTATTCATGTGCACATAGCTGAAAGAAAGTGCAAAATGCTTATCAATGGTTTTTTCAATAATTTGGGTATTTTCAAGTGCCATTTGTGCTGCTGTCTTGTATGCAGAAATTAACCCTCCAACACCTAATTTTACACCCCCAAAATAACGCACTACAACGACCAATACATTAGTTACTTCAAATGACTGTAATTGACCATAGATAGGCATTCCAGCACTATTGTTAGGTTCGCCATCATCATTCGCACGGTAGTGTATTTTTCGGTGCCTATTTGATAGGCATAACACCAGTGTCGCGCCGAAAAATGTTCTTTTTTCAAGCGTTCGATATGTTCTTTAACTTCTTCCTCAGTAGTAATGGGAAAAGCATAACCATAAAATTTGCTGTTCTTTTCTTTGAACAAAATTTCTGGGCTTGCCTGTTCAATAGTCTTGTAGGTATCGTTTAATAGATATTCCAAATCAAAAACTAAATTTTTTTGAAAATAAATCAACTACATCTTCTTTTCCAACTTCTAAATTCCAAACCAGTAGGCCTAATTTTTTTGCCACATCGGTATTTTCCTTTTTGTCGTCGATAAATAATGTCTTTTTTGGATTTAAATTATGATTGTTTATTACAAATTTAAAAGCATCTTCTTCGGGTTTACGCAGGTGAATTTCGTAAGAAAAATATACTTTCTCAAAACAGCTATAAAAATCTCGGGCAAACGTTAGCCCTTCATTGTGTTCAAATTTTTCAATATGGGTATGATCGGTGTTGCTCAATAAAAATAAACGGTATTTTGAAGCAATCATTTGAAGAAATTCAAGTCGATATAAAGGAAAATCAGCCAAAATAGAATTCCAAGCACTTCTAATGCTTACTAAATCGGCATTGGGAATATGTTTTTGGAACCCCTTCATGTACGTAAGTTCATCAATTTTTCCGAGTTCATATTGTTTATTCAATGCATCCAAATCGGCATGCCATTCTGTTAATCCTAATTTTCTAAATTCGGAATCGATTTTTTGTTTGTCTAAATTAATGAAGACATCACCAAAGTCAAAAATAATAGCGTCAATCATAATTTCTGAATATATTAAGTTGGTCACCCATGATGTCAAAACGTTGGAAGTGATTTCCAGAGAACGTTGGGGCAGTTGTTCCGTCTTGAAATTTTATTAGTCCTTTAAATACGCAGGCTTCATCCCATAAATTTGCATCAACAAATGTTTGAATGGTTTTTGCACCTCCTTCTATGATAACCGATTGAATGTCATGACGGTATAAAATAGCTGCAATAGAATGGGCTAGGCGTTTATCAAAGATAACATTTTCATAGATACAATTATCAGTTGTTGAATATTTTTCACTTTCGGTCAAAATTATAGTCGGTTGATGAGTGTCTTTTACCTTATAATTTTCAGAAATTTTACCGGTTTTATCTAAAACAATACGAATAGGATTTGTTCCGCTATAATCTCTTGCATTTAAACTGGGATCATCATCTAAAACAGTTTGAGTGCCTACTAAAATAGCTTGCTCTTCGGAACGCAATTTATGAACCAATTGTCTGGAATACAAATTGGTAATCCAGATAGGGGCTTTTTCTTTTTTTGAAATCGGAGCAAGAAATCCGTCGGCTGTTTCGGCCCATTTTAAAATAATATAGGGTCTTTTCTTTTGATGGAAGGTGAAAAATCGCTTGTTTAGGGCATTGCATTCATCTTCTAGGATGCCCACGGTTACATTTTTACCTTTTTCAATCAATTTTTTTAAACCATTTCCAGCTACTTTTGCAAAAGGATCAAGAGTCCCAATTACGATATTTGGAATTTCATTTTCAATAATTAAATCGCAACAAGGAGGGGTTTTTCCATAATGACTGCAGGGTTCTAAACTCACATAAATAGTAGCTTCTTTCAATAAAAATTTATCCTTTACCGAGTTAATTGCATTGACTTCTGCATGGGGTTCACCTGCTTTTTTGTGCCAACCTTCGCCAATGATTTTTCCGTCATGTACAATGACACTGCCTACCAAAGGATTAGGATAGGTGGTTCCTAAACCATTTTTGGCCAATTCTATACAGCGTTGCATGTAAATTTTGTGGGTTGTCATTGGACAAAAGTACTATTTTTATCATTGAATTAATAATCGATATCACCAATTTATGTACTTTTACCCAATAATATAATGGCTATGCAAATTCGAGAAATCCAACAAAATGATAATGATTCGATTGCCAAAATAATTCGGGCTGTTTTTCACGAATTGGACGCGCCAAAAGTAGGTACAGCGTATGCTGATCCGGTTTTGGATACGTTATTTGAAGTATATCAACGATGTCGTTCAGTGTATTATGTGGTAGAACAGAATGGAAGAGTCTTGGGGGGTTGTGGTATTGCTCCTTTAGAGATGCAGAATCCAGTTCAGTCGGAAACTAGTAAAGTATGTGAATTGCAAAAAATGTACTTTGCTCCGGAAATTAGAGGCACAGGTTATGCCGAAAAAATCATCAAGCTATGTTTGGAATTTGCAACAACGCAAGGATTTGAAATTTGTTATTTGGAAACGTTATCGTTTATGATTCCAGCTCAAAAGCTCTATAAACGAATGGGTTTTGAACCTATCGATGGTCCAATGGGAAACACAGGTCATAACAGTTGTGAAGTATGGATGACTAAAAAAATCGTTTAAACAATGCTGCTAAAACAATATAAAAAACACTTTTTCAATTCTCTAAAAGACATTCAAGACGAACAAGAAATCGAAAGTTTTTTTTTCATCTTAACCGAATATTTGCATCATTTTACGCGAGTAGAGGTAGCTTTGCAACCAAATTTTGAACTATCGGATACCGAAATTGAAAAGTGGAATTCAATTCTTGTTCAATTACAACAAGATAAACCCATTCAATACATCACTGGCGAAGCTTGGTTTTATGGTTTGCGATTTGAAGTCAATGAAAATACTTTGATTCCAAGACCTGAAACGGAAGAATTGGTAGAATGGATTTTGAATTCACCCATTACCCAAAACCCATCACTCATAACCATTTTAGACATTGGAACAGGAACAGGATGTATTCCAATTGCATTAAAAGCGAATTTGTCACAAGCAAATGTTACTGCTATTGATGTTTCAAAAAAGGCTTTAGAAGTGGCTAAAAGAAATGCTGAATCAAATAAAGTCGAAATCAATTTCATTCAAGCAAATATATTGGATGTTGAAGATTTATTAATCCTTACAACTCCCAACTCCCAACTCCCAGCTTCCATCGATATCATTGTTTCAAATCCGCCCTACGTTCGTAACATAGAAAAACTAGAAATTAAGAAAAATGTATTGAACTATGAGCCGCATTTAGCTTTGTTTGTAGAAGATACTGATGCCTTACTTTTTTACCGAAAAATTGCGCAATTGGCCTTGAAGAGCTTATCGCCAAAGGGATTATTATTCTTTGAAATCAATCAGTATTTAGGAAAAGAAACGGTTGAATTGCTGCAAAATTTAGGGTTTAAAAATATCGAATTGAAAAAAGACATGTTTGGTAATGATCGAATGGTAAAAAGTGAAAAGTAAAGAGTGAAAAGTAATTTTGTACTACCAACTACTCGTATCTTAACGCTTCTACAGGGTCTAATTTAGCCGCTTTTAATGCCGGAACCAATCCGGAAATAATAGTAACTACTATGGTTGTTATTATGGTAGCAATTATTGCTAACCAAGGCGTGGTGAATGAAAATTCTAGCAAAGAGGCAATTAAATAGCCTGTCCCTATTCCTAAAATTAAGCCTAATAATCCGCCCAATTGACTAATCACAAAGGTTTCGGTTAAAAATTGCCATCCAATAGTTGATCGTTTAGCACCTAAAGATTTTCGAACCCCTATTTCTCTTGTGCGTTCGGTTACTGATACCAGCATAATATTTGTTAAGGCTATGGTTGAGCCAAAAACAGTCAGTAATCCAATCACCCATGCAATTACACTTAAAAAGGCAACTTGTTCAAGTAATGTTCTACGCAAATCATCGCTTCGTTCAATGCCAAAGTTGTCTTTTTCAACCGGACTTAGTTTCCGTACACGACGCATGGTCATTGTGGCATCGGCAACCGCTTGATTTAATAGTGCTTCGTTATTTACCATAACATCCAAATCGTAATTGATGTTGGGAGCAGAAAATAGTGAACGTGCTACTTGTGTGGGAATTAAAACGCGTAGATCTTGACTGTTGCCAAAAGTCGAACCTTTTTCTTTTAAAATACCGATTACTCGGAATTTGGCACCTCGTATTGAAATAATTTTATCGATTGGATTTAAATTAGCAAACAATCCTTTTTCAAAATCTGAACCTAATACACAAACATAGTTATTATTAGCTACGTCAAACGAATTCATGTTTCTCCCTTTAACTACTTCTAATCCTTTATTGGGACAAAAATTTTCATCAATACCTATCACAGAAATTTCGGGGTCTGTTTTTTTATCTTGATATTTTACTTCAATAGCTGAACCTGCAGTAAAGGAAAGTGAGGTTGTGGTAAATGGAAAGGAATATTTGTCTTGAAATGCTTTGGCTTGTGGGTAACTTATGATAGGATTTACCCGTTGATCGGCATCATTTTGATTGATTTCTGAGGAATAATCGTATTGACTGATCGAAAATGTATTGGCGCCCATAGAGGCAAAATTGGTCAATAATGAATTTTCCAAGGCAGTAACTAGGGTTAAAACACCAACTAGCGCCCAAATTCCGATGGCGATAATTAAAACAGTTAGCGAAGTACGCAACGCTTGACTTTTAATAGAGTCAATTGCAATTTTTGTATTTTCTTTGAATAATCCTATCATGTCGATAAGACTACATTATGTTTATTTTGTTACATTAAAAAAGCAATTAGTCAAAAGTGAATCGTTAAAAGTAATTGGTATTATAATTTTTTGAAGTCATTAATATATCCGATATTTGCAATACAAAAGAAATAAATTTGTTGGATTGACACATTTTCAAATTGACACATTAGAGAAATGGCACTAAAACCAAGTATACCCAAAGGGACCCGTGATTTTTCGCCTGCAGAAGTAGCGAAACGCAATCATATATTTACTATCATAAAAACCAATTTTGAAAAATTTGGTTTCCAACCTATTGAAACCCCTTCGTTTGAAAATTCAGAAACCTTAATGGGTAAGTATGGGGATGAAGGGGATCGTTTGATTTTTAAAATATTGAATTCAGGCGATTACTTGGCAAAAGCGGATGTTTCTTTGATGGAAAATAAAGACAGTTTGAAATTGACAACTCAAATATCAGAAAAAGCATTACGATATGACTTGACTGTTCCTTTTGCCCGTTATGTAGTGCAACATCAAAACGACATTGAATTTCCGTTCAAGCGCTACCAAATTCAACCGGTTTGGCGTGCAGATCGACCTCAAAAAGGACGTTTCAGAGAGTTTTATCAATGCGATGCCGACGTAGTGGGTTCCAATTCACTTTGGCAAGAAATAGAATTGGTACAATTGTATGATTCGGTTTTTAGTCAATTAGGATTAGGTGGCGCTACGATTAAAATTAACAATCGTAAAATATTATCAGGTATTGCCGAAGTTATTGGTGCTTCGGACAAATTAATTGATTTTACGGTAGCTTTAGATAAACTAGACAAAATAGGTGCCGACGGAGTGAAGAAAGAAATGCTTGAAAAAGGTATTTCGGAAACCGCTATCGATAAAGTACAACTCTTGTTCAATTTCAGCGGAACTATTACCGAAAAAATAGAAAAATTAGCGCAATTATTGGCTGATTCGGAAGAAGGAATGAAAGGCGTTAATGAATTGCAATTTATTTGTGATAACGTAACAACTTTAGGGTTGCAAACTGCTTTCTTGGATTTAGATGTTACACTGGCTCGGGGGTTAAATTATTATACGGGTGCCATTTTTGAAGTTACAGCTCCCGAAGGAATTGCTATGGGATCTATCGGTGGTGGTGGGCGTTACGATGACTTGACAGGTATTTTCGGATTGAAAAGCATGTCGGGTGTAGGAATTTCGTTTGGTTTAGACCGAATTGCTTTGGTAATGGAAGAAGTTGGTTTATTTCCAGCAACCGTTTTAGCTACTTCAAAAGCGTTGTTCTTAAACTTTGGCGACAAGGAAGCTTTGTATGCAATGAAAGCTATCGTGAAATTACGTCAGAATGGAATTAAAGTGGAATTATATCCCGATAAATCAAAAATTGACAAACAATTCAAGCATGCCGATAAAAGAGGAATTCCATTTGCCGTTATTGTAGGCGAATCGGAAATGGAACGGGAAGAATTTGGATTGAAAAATTTAGCAACGGGCAAACAACAAAAAGTAGATTTTAAAACTTTAGTTACTTTATTGCAATAAAAAGCACAAACCTATGTAATATCTGGACTACTTTGGTTATTATTTTCTATCCGTTTCTAAAAATTTCCTTAACTGCCGCCTCATAATTCTTACTATTTCCGGCTTTTTTAATTTTTTTAAACGTTTTTTGCGGATTGGAAAATGATTCTGAAAAGTATTCCCAAAATCCTAGCATTTTCATCCGAATGGGAGTTGGTCCTGATAAATAGGCATCATAATCGTGGTAGATTGTATCGTGAAAATTTTCAAAAATTTCCAATCTATTTTTGGGATATTCTGTGGTGTTGTTTTTAATCATGGAGGGCAAAAAAGGATCGGATATCAAGCCTCTTCCGATCATCCAGTGATCAATAGAAGGGAAGCGATCTTGCATCATTCTTAATTTTTCAACGGAAGTAATGTCGCCGTTATAATAAATTTTATGTTTTGTGTGGTCTAAGCATTTTTGGAACGAATCTAAATCGACACCCCCTTTATACAGTTGTTTTCCAATGCGGGCATGAATGGCAATATTTTTAATAGGGAAGCGGTCTAAGATCGGAAAAACATCTAAAATTTCGGTTGGATTTTCATACCCCATTCGCATTTTCATAGAAACGATAATATTGGTTTCCTGGTAAACACGTTGTAAAATGTGTTCGATTTGCGAAGTATTACTAATTAATCCTGAACCCATTCCACATTTAGCCACCATAGGATAGGGGCAGCCCAAATTCCAATTCAACTCTTTGTAACCCAGTTGCTGTACATAGTTGGCCACAAATAAAAATTCTTCAGCATCATTAGTAATGATTTGCGGAATAACCTCTAAAGTTGTATTGTTTTCGGGGAGTATATCCCGTTCATACGAACCCTTGATCGCTAATTTTCCATTGAGTTTGATGTAGGGAGAATAAAAGGTATCGATACCTCCAAAATAGTGTTGAAACGCATTGCGAAATCTAAAATCGGTAAATCCTTGAAGCGGTGATGAAAGTAAGGTTAGACTCATGCGACAAAGATAGCAGATATATTTTATGGTATTTGGTATTTTATTTTACCAATTCAATGGAATCGATGAGTAGTTCAAACGATTCATTTTTCTTGTTACCTATCAAAAACACTATTTCTTCTAAAAAGTCACCTTTAAAATTTGGTAGATCTAAGGTTTGTCCTCTAAAGGAAGGGTACAAATCACTCCATTTTAAGATTATTGTTTCCCATTCACCTGATGTTTTACAAGTATTTATATAGGAATAATAGGAATTTGCATTGTCTTTTATTCTGAATTGATAGTTTTTTCCATCACCTTTCAGCCGAATACTCACCTTGGAAAATTTGCTAATATCTTTGGTTTTCATTTGATGACTAACCGATGAAAATCCGCCATAATTTTCGGTAGAAACAGAGCCAAAGAAAACACCATTTCCATTTTCATCGATTTTGAATTTACCATAAGAACGTCCGCCCATAACGGTGTCATCTATAATTCGCCATTCTTTAGTATTAGTTTCCTTATTAAAATCAAAAAGTAAACCTTCATTCATGGATATTGGGAATAATAGTAGTGCAATTAATAATTTCATGGTTTTTATTGTAAATGTAATTATTTATCAATTAAACTATAAATTTTTTACAAAGAGTTATGAAGCGTTTATACAAAATTGAGTAGACTTAATTAAAAATTAGACTATTCATTTTCTATTGTATTTAGTTTTGAAAGCTATTGAACTAATTAATCACAAAAAAAACGGATTATGAGAATAATCCGTTTTAAATTTGATTTATTATGTAGCGAGAGGGAGATTTGAACTCCCGACCTCAGGGTTATGAATCCTGCGCTCTAACCGACTGAGCTACCTCGCCAAATAGCGGTCTAACATCCTATCTGAATGCGGCTGCAAATATAAAACTATTTATATTGTTTGCAAATATAATTTTGTAAAATAAATTAAAATCTTTTTTTGTATTTTCAATTAATTCTCTATATATTTCGCTCATTAAAAACATACTCATGAGTGTAAAAGTAAAATATGAATTAGAATTCCCAATTCAGTCTTCGCCACAATTATTATATCAATATATTTCTACGCCATCAGGACTCTCAGAGTGGTTTGCAGACAACGTAAATTCAAGAGGTGAATATTTTACATTTATTTGGAATGATTCGGAAGAAAAGGCCAAGTTAGCTTCAAAAAAATCAGGGGAACGCATAAAGTTTAAGTGGATGGATGAAAACAATAGCGAAACCGATTATTTTTTCGAATTAAAAATTATGGAAGATGAAATCACAAAAGATGTGTCTATAATGATTACCGATTTTGCTTATGCAGACGAATTGGAAGAGTCTAAATTACTTTGGGAAAACCAAATTTCCGATCTAAAACATGTCCTAGGCTCTGTGTAAATTTCATTTTAAAGAAGTATATTTGTCCCGATTTAATCGGGATTTTTTTTATGGTAAATTTTAATGGAACTATTCAAGACAATAGTGCAGTTTTTGTTGAATCCAATCGCGGATTTTTAGTAGGTGATGCCGTTTTTGAAACAATTAAAGTAGTCAACAATCAAGTTTTGTTTTTGGAAGATCATTATTTTAGACTCATGGCTACTATGCGCATTTGTCGAATGGAAATTCCAATGCTTTTTACAATGGAATATGTGGAAGCTCAAATCCTTGAACTGATCGATGTTTTTCATCCTTCTGCAGCGTTTCGCGTGCGATTTTCTGTATACCGAACTGGAGGTGGTTTTTATGCACCTCTTTCCAATGAAGTAGCATTTGTAATAACGGCAATACCACTAGAATCTGTTCATTATTCGATTGAAAAGGAGGACTACGAAATTGAATTGTACAAAGATTTTCATGTTTCTAAACAATTGTTGTCTACTTTAAAAACCAATAATAAACTCTTACAAGTATTGGGAACTATTTATGCAAAAGAGAATGGTTACGATAATTGTTTACTGCTCAATGAGGATAAAAATATTGTAGAAGCCTTACAAAATAATATTTTTATGAAAATGGGCAATATAATTAGTACTCCTCCCATTGCTGAAGGATGTATCAACGGCATCATGCGCAAACAAGTCCTTGCCGTACTTTCAAAAATGGAAGGATATCAAGTGAAAGAAGCAGTTATTTCGCCTTTCGATTTGCAAAAAGCCGATGAATTGTTTTTAACTAATGTTATTAGTGGGATCCAACCTATTACAAAATATAGAAAGAAAAGCTATACCCTTGATTTTTCTAAAATTGTATTAGAACAGTTGAATTTAAGTTTAAAAAACTAATTAAGCGTTGGATTTTCGGGAGCGTTAGAAAATAACACATATTCCCCACCTTGCTCCATGATTTTTTCTTTCCAAAATTGATTGCTCGACTTCGATAACAATTGCTCTTTAAGCGTATTCTCGGATACGATCCAAGCGTTTTCTTGTAATTCTGCTTCCAGTTGATCTACACCCCAGCCACTATATCCTAAAAAGAAACGAATGTTTTCTTTTGAAATTTGCTTGTCATTGATCAATTGCTTTGTCACCTCAAAATCACCACCCCAGTATATGCCATTGGAAATTTCGATACTGTTGGGAATAATCGATGGAATGGTATGTATGAAATATAAATTATCTTGTTCTACTGGGCCACCATTGTAGATTTGGAAGGAGGCATCAATATCGTCTATCAAGTCATTCAGGTTATAGTGTAGTGGTTTGTTTAGGATAAACCCAATCGAACCTTCAACAGCAGTATGCTCGGTGAGTAATAGCACCGAACGATTGAATGAAAAATCCCCTAATAAGGAAGGCTCAGCGATCAATAACTGTCCTTTTTGAAGTGTGTTAGATTTCATTAGCTGAAAGTTTATGTTATAAAGTTATCAAAATAACATGATAAATTCAAACTATATAAAAAAAAAGTCCCGATACTATCGGGACTTTAACTGTTATAATCAAAAAAAATTATTTTTTGTTTACTGCTCCATCTAATTCAGCACCAGCTTTGAATTTTACTACATTTTTAGCAGCAATTTTGATAGTTTTTCCAGTTTGAGGATTTCTACCATCTCTTGCAGCTCTTTTAGAAACTGACCAAGATCCGAAACCTACTAAAGAAACTCTTCCACCTTTGTTTAAAGTTCCTTCAACATTGCTTAAAAATGATTCTAAAGCTAATTTAGCAGCTGCTTTTGTAATACCAGCAGAAGCTGCCATTGCATCGATTAATTCTGATTTGTTCATGATAAAGTTATTTATAATTGGTTAAACTTAATTATTTGATAGCAAATTTAGCGGTATAATTGACCTACGCAAGTATTCCGCTTAAATTTTGATTAAAATGTTGATAAAATAGGTTAAATGTTAATAACATTAGTATTTTTTGTGCTTTTTAGGGTTATTCTCTACTGTTTATAAGGCCTAGAGCGCAATAGCATTTTCTGAAAATGTGTGCCCATTCAACAATTCATGAGCAAACATTTTTTTCTTTCCTGGAAATTGAAGTTGGGATACTTTTATAAAGCCATCTTTGGTTGCTATTAGAATCTCTTTTTTAGTCGTATAAATCGTACCGATAGGTTTGCCCTCAGAAGAAGCTTCATAAGTAGCAGTGTATAGTTTAACATTCCATTCTTGGTCTCCAACTTTAATAAGGGTCCAAGCAGCAGGATAGGGTGATAAACCACGTATTAAATTATGGATCGTTAAACCGGATTGTGTCCAATCAATTTTACAATTGTCTTTGTTGAGTTTGTAAGCCGTTTTGACATCAGGATTTTCAGCTTGTATAGTGGTTACTGCTTTTTGGTTTTCAATTAGATTTAGTGTTTCAAGTACAGCCTCACTGCCAAGCAGCATGAGTCGGTCATGCAGTTCTCCTGCGGTTTCATCAGTTCCAATTGCAATTTCCTTGCGCAAAATCATGGCGCCGGTGTCAATTTTATCATCAATAAAAAATGTGGTTACACCGGTTTGGGTTTCCCCATTGATAATGGCCCAATTGATTGGTGCTGCACCTCTGTATTCAGGTAGTAAAGACGCATGTAAATTAAAGGTGCCTAGTGTAGGCATTTTCCAAACAACTTCAGGAAGCATTCTAAAGGCTACAACTACTTGTAGATTGGCTTGTAAATTTTCTAATTCCGACAAAAAATCGGGGGATTTTAAATTGGTGGGTTGCAACAGCTGTAAATTTTTCGCTAGAGCATAGGCTTTAACAGCACTAATGCTTACCTTTTGACCTCGACCAGCAGGTTTATCAGGAGCGGTAATAACTCCTGCAATTTCGTAATTGCTGTTGTAAAGGGTATCCAAAATCCCAACAGCAAAATCTGGGGTGCCCATGAATACAATTCTAAGTTTTTCCATGCTGTATGTAATATTGGTTGTACGAATTAATCGCAACTTTATGTTGTTCTAATAATGATTGTAGTGCAAAGATAGTGGCTTCACTGGAAATTTGCAGTTTTTCTTCAATTTCTCTGGAGGTCAAAGGTGCTTCTTCTAAAAAACGTTCAATTAAAGCGATGGTTTCTATGGGATTGCTTTTTTTGGGTGACATGCAAAACGAACAAATTCCGCAATCTTCGGTAACCTGTTCTTCAAAATAGCTGAGTAATAATTTATTTTTACAACTGGTTTCATTTGAAACATAGTGCAAAACACTTTCAAATTGTTCTTGCTTGAGTTGGTTCTGATTTTCTAAAAATTTGGCAATTCTATTTATAGTTAAATCATCTTCACGGGCTTCATTAAAAGTAATTGTACTATCGTTGTTTTTTGCCTGTAATAGGATACAATTGCTTGCAGCAAGTTGATGGATAACTTGCTCAACCCTTGCTTCGGAACAATTTGATTTTTTAGCAATAAGTGATGAATTTATCGCAGTTGCTACATCAAAAATTCCGGAATACGTTCTAAGTATACAAGTGATAATGGGTTCGTCTTGAGGGTGTAAACTACTATAGCGAAGAACTTCTTTGCTCGGAATAATAAATTGGATACTTATTTTCTCCGAAGATTCACTTTGAAACGTGAGTACCCCTTGACGGTCTAAGAATTGCAAGCTGGCAAATGTGGTAAGTGTTGGAAATTGGTAGTGCATGCAAAACTGATTGATATTGAATGCGAAACTTTCATTAAACCCATCTCCGTAAGCGATTTGAAAGTAATTATTCAACTTCACATAGACGTCTCTTACCATTTTTTTATTGGGAAGGGTGGCAAGAAATTGTTTTTTTGCCCAGTCAATATCGGTAGTATTAGTGATTACGATTCCAAATGCTTTTTCACCATTTCTTCCGGCTCTACCTACTTCTTGATAATAGTTTTCTATATTCTCAGGAAGCTGAATATGTAGTACTGTTTTTACATCAGGTTTGTCAATACCCATTCCAAATGCATTTGTAGCTACGATAACCTGGGCCTCATTATTGAGCCATAGTTTCATATTTTTTTCCTTCTCTTTGTGCGGTAGGCCACCATGATAATAGGTACTTTTAAAACCAAGATGATTGAGGTGTTGTGCCGTTTCAACACATGTTCTTCGATTGCGAACATAAATTATTGAAGGCTGAGGATTTCTCGTAAGAATTTGTTGAATCTTATAATTTTTATCTTCGGTAAAAATAACGTGATAGGCCAAATTTTCCCGGGCAAAAGATTTGGTAAAAAAAACAGGATTAGAAAGTGCTAAATGTTTGCAAATATCTTCTTGAACGCGTTTTGTTGCAGTGGCTGTTAGCGCTAAAAAAGGTGTTTTAGGAAATGAAGCTTTCAAGGCTGCAATTTTTAAGTAGGCAGGTCTAAAATCATGTCCCCATTGGCTCACACAATGCGCTTCATCTATTGCAATTAAATTAATGGTCAGTTGCGTTAAACGTTCAACGATCCAATCGTGTTGGAGTCGTTCTGGCGATAGGTATAAAAATTTATAATTTCCAAATTGGCAATTGTCTAATATATCAATGACTTCATCTTGTGAAATACCTCCAGTTAAGGCAATGGCTTTGATGTTTTTTGTTTGTAAATTTTGCACTTGGTCTTTCATAAGTGCCACTAAAGGGGAAATGACCAAACAAATTCCGTCTAAAAGTAGCGCTGGAATTTGAAAACAAACCGATTTTCCTCCTCCGGTTGGTAATAATGCAAAGGTATCCTTGCCATTGAGAACCGACTGAATTATGGCTTCTTGAGGCGTTCTAAAACGCTCGTGTTTCCAATATTTTTGTAGCAGTTGTAAGGGTTCAGACATGTGATATAGGCATTTAGAAACACTAAAGTACAAAAAGTTTTATATGGCAAGACGTTTTACAATAAAATCAACTCGCTTTTCTACCGTATCTTTTGGTACTTCAATGATTGAATACCCATATTTTTGATAGGTTTCCATTAAATGTGCATGGATTAATTGGGCCTGTTCATAATTTTCATACCGCTCGGCATCGCTAATATAGATGTCTTTCCAGGGTGGGAGTACAAAAATAGCGTTGTATTTGTGGTCTTTACAGGCTTGATCAAAAAAGGAGGGATAAGCATCGCCGATATAGTGCATATAGGCCAATACATCAGGAATTCCACGGTCAAGAAAGACTATAGCTGAAGTTTCATTTTGTGCCGATACAAATTGTTTTTTTCTGCCTTCTAAGAGTAGCTCACTAAATAGTAACGGATTTTCAAGAAACAATTGCTCGATTCCTTGCTCTTGCGCTTCCTTGATTACCTCGCGCGAAATTTCAGGATAACAAGTGTGTCCTTTCACTTTGAGTGCTTCAATTAAGGTTGTTTTTCCTGAACTTGGTCCGCCAATAATAACCACAATTTTTTTATTCATAAACTAAAATCTATAGCACAAAAGTAAGTTTTTTTAAAAATCTAATCAACTTTAAAATTTTATAAGTGGTAACAATATAATTCTGAACATAAAAAAGTATATTTGCTTTTTTAATACCTATGAAGATGATGGATAAGAAAACAGAAGATTTTTATATTAGATTAAAAGAAGAATTGTCAAATTCAACACTTTGGCCTTCAGAGTATTTATATAAATTTATTTTACCTTCATCCAATATTGGTATTGCAAAAATTGAAGCAGAATTTAACGACATGGGCGCCGTAATTACTACTCAACAATCTAAAACGGGAAAATTTACAAGTATTTCGATTAGTGTAACCTTGCCCAATGCACAAAGTGTTATCGATAAATATATTGCTGTTTCTGACATAGAAGGCATTATTTCATTATAAAAATATGATAGAAGAAGTAAGTTATTTAGAATACAATTCACAACGAAGCCATTTGATCATTCCAGAATATGGAAGACATTTGCAAAAATTAATTGATCAGGCTACCGCAATTGAAGAACGAGAAGAGCGCAACAAAGCAGCTAGATATATTATTTCGGTGATGGGATCTTTGAATCCACACTTGAGAGATGTACCCGATTTTCAGCACAAATTATGGGATCAATTGTTTATCATGTCCGATTTTAATTTAGAAGTAGATTCGCCTTATCCGATTCCTTCTAAAGATATTTTAACCCAAAAACCAGATACTTTAAGCTATCCACAAAATTTTCCAAAATATCGTTTTTATGGTAACAACATCAAATACATGATTGATGTAGCCAATAGTTGGGAAGATAGTGAATTAAAGAATGCTCTAGTTTTAGTTATTGCCAACCACATGAAAAAATGTTATTTGAGTTGGAATAAAGATACGGTTACTGATGAAGTAATTTTTGAACACTTGATGGAACTTTCAGGTGGCAAGTTAAACCTTTCCAAATCAAACGAAGAGCTTTCCAATACGCAAGATTTGATGAAAGTGAATAAAAAAGTCTCCAACAAAACTCAATTCACTACCAATAAACCAGGTATTGTGAAAAAGAGTTCTAACGGAAAAAATCATCTGAATAAAAATAATAAAAACACATTCAAAAAAAATAGTTAATCAGCATGGGAACATTTAAAATTGAAGGGGGTAAATCGTTAAAAGGAGAAATTACTCCTCAAGGTGCTAAAAATGAAGCTTTACAGGTTTTGTGCCCAGTATTACTAACGTCTGAAAAAGTTCGTGTTACGAATATTCCAGACATTATTGATGTCAATAAACTGATTACGCTTTTAGGAAATCTTGGCGTAAAAATTCAAAAAAATGGTCCGGGTGATTATACTTTTCAAGCCGATGAAGTGAATGTGAATTATTTAAAAACCGAGGCCTTCAAAAAAGAAGGTGGAAGTTTGCGTGGTTCTATCATGATTGTGGGGCCCCTATTGGCCCGCTTCGGATGTGGCTATATTCCAAAACCCGGTGGAGATAAAATCGGAAGAAGACGTTTGGATACTCATTTTGAAGGATTTATCAACTTAGGGGCTACATTTAGATATGAAAAAGAAGACCATTTTTATGGTGTAGAAATAGACGGTAGATTGCAAGGAACTTACATGCTTCTAGACGAAGCCTCTGTAACCGGAACTGCAAACATTGTTATGGCTGCTGTATTAGCAGAAGGAACGACTACCATATACAATGCCGCTTGTGAACCTTATTTACAGCAATTGTGTAAAATGTTGAACTCTATGGGAGCTAAAATCACCGGAGTTGGCTCTAATTTACTAGTTATTGAAGGCGTCGAACAATTGGGAGGATGCGAACACAAAATTTTACCTGACATGGTCGAAATTGGTTCTTGGATCGGATTAGCCGCCATGACGCGTAGTGAAATTACGATCAAAAACGTGAGTTGGGATAACCTGGGACAGATTCCGAATGTGTTTCGAAAATTAGGAATTACATTAGAACGTAGAGGAGATGACATTTATATTCCAGCTCACAAAGACGGTTATGAAATCAAAACCGATATCGACGGTTCTATTCTTACGATTGCCGATGCGCCATGGCCCGGTTTTACCCCAGATTTGTTGAGTATAGTGCTTGTTGTTTGTACGCAAGCTCATGGCGACGTATTGATTCATCAAAAAATGTTTGAAAGTCGTTTGTTTTTCGTGGATAAGTTAATTGACATGGGCGCAAAAATTATGTTGTGCGATCCACACAGAGCGGTGGTAATGGGACACAATTTCCAATCACAACTGAAAGCAACATCTATGAGTTCACCTGATATTCGTGCCGGTATTTCGCTACTTATTGCTGCATTAACAGCAAAAGGTACCAGTACGATTCAAAACATTGAACAAATTGATAGAGGGTATGAGCGTATAGACGAAAGACTTCGAGCTATAGGTGCTGATATCGTGAGAGTATAATTTTGGTTTTTGGTACTCGGTCTCAGTAAACGGTTGTATTGTGGCTGAAAAAAAGACTGAAAATTAATATATGGAAAACTACATTATTATTTTTCTTTGCCTTGCTTCTTTTGTAGCCGGATTTGTTGATGCAATTGTAGGGGGTGGTGGTTTAATTCAAACGCCCATCGCACTGGTATTGCTTCCCAATACTAACATAGCATCTGTAATTGGTACCTTGAAAATTCCTGGATTTAGCGGAACATTAATGGCAGCGTATCATTATTTGAAATCAGCAAAAGTAAATTGGCCCTTGTTTTTAGTGATGGCGCTCGTTTCATTTTGTTTTGCTTATTTGGGATCAAGTTTGCTCAATGTTATGCAAAACGATTTCATGAAACCCTTGCTATTTGTTCTTCTGATTTTAGTATTGGTTTATACCTATTTTAAAAAAGATTTTGGACAATTTCGATTGGACAAGCTTACTTCAAAGCAGCACTATATATATGGAAGTGTTATTTGTGTTTTTTTGGGATTTTATGATGGTTTCATAGGTCCAGGAACCGGAAGTTTATTAATCATGGCCTTTATTGCTGTATTGGGTTTCGATTTTCTACAAGCCAATATTTATGCTAAATTGGTCAATTTAGCAACGAATTTGGGTTCCATTACTCTATTTGTGTTGAAAGGAAAAATTATTTGGAGCATTGCAATACCAATGGCTGTTTGTAATGTTACGGGTTCCTGGTTAGGTTCCCGATTAGCGATAGCAAAAGGAAACGGATTCATTCGCATTTTCTTTTTGGGTATCGTTGGATTGGCTTTGCTTCGTTTTGGATATGATATTTTTGTCAAATAAAAAAGCATTTCGTTTCTTGAAATGCTTTTCTATTTTTAAAGTTTTATGCCAAACATTACGCCATCTCCCTGAAATCCGTTTTGATAACTTCGAACATAGTCAATGCGTAAGAATCTAAATTTACCCCAACCTATATTGTCAAATCCAACGGTTAGTTCTTGATAAGGTTTAAAATTCGGAATTAAAATTTGATGAAAACCACCAATTAAATTCCACTGCAACTTATTCAACAACGGAATTTTATTCATAATGTATCCTTTAAAATTATGCTCTACATGTGTTTCTATATAGGCATCATTTGTAGAATGGCTATAATAAGGCAGCAAATTAAATGCATTTAAAGAGTTGTTTAAGATATTAACATGTGTGAGATTACCATTGAAATGTTTGAAATCTACAAATGCAATATTTTTAGCCCCAAAGAATTTTCCAGCTTTTATGCGCAGACCAAAATCACCTTTATTGCCTATTGTTTTAGAATAGTCTATAACCGCGCTGACCAATTCGTACTGATAATTCTTAAGGCTCGCACCAAATGCTTTTTCAAAGTTCAAACTAATTACGGGATAATCATTATTTTGAATATTTATTTTGCCGTCGGGGCGAGAAATATATTTTTGACCAAAACGAATTCTAGTTCCTATTTGTCCTTTTATAATTTCGTGTTTTTGAAATGGTGTTGAGATAAAATTTAAAGGTTGTAATGGATCGTTTGAAGTATATAAAGCGTCATTTTTTAGCACTGTATAATCGGTTGTATTAAATAGTGCCCGACGGTTTTCATACAGTAGTTTGCCCGAAATAAAGAATCCGTTTGCAACTTCTCTACCATAATTAATTTCCGCAAATTCTTTGTTGTATAACTTTATAAAGTTATTTTTAAAGAAAAGCGTACTTATAGAGTTGACAATAGTACTGATGGGTTCGTTACCATTAAATTGATTAATGCTGCTACCGCCAGAAAGTGCTATATAGGCATAGTTTTGATTGTTGAATCTGTGGTAGTAGTTGCCTTTAACTCTGAGTTGATTTTCCGAAAGACCATAATTAAAAATTGAGCTGATAGCGGTATATTTACCCGTTTCATCATTCCATTTTCGATACGAAAAACCACTGTCTAAATTGTAACCCTGAACGGTATTAAAATTTAGAGAACCAATATTGGAAATTCCTTGGTAATTTATACTCCATTTTTTATAACTATTTTTATAGGTATACCCCAACAGTATTTTTTCTAATTTAAAATGATTGCTTTTAGCATCCATTGAATCAAGATAGGTGACAGATTTTCGGATGACTTGTATGCTGTCTTTTTGAATGTAGTTTTTAATTTCTTCTGAGGTTAACGGTACAGGTCGAGTTGCCTCCCAAAAACTGGTTTCTTTTTTATTGGCAGTTGCAGCAAAAGTAACGAGTTCTTTTCCAAACGTTTTTTTGTCAAAGGCAGCTTTGAATTGGTAATTGCTAAAAACATGGGTAAATTTTCCAGTGAATTTCATGCCAAAAATTCCGGCCCTAAAATCTAGGGATTGGATGTTTTTTGCCCATATTTTTGTAGTTTCATTATAGCTGAAATTTTGTGTTAATTTCATGTTTTCCAATATGGGTTCCTGCATGCGATATCCTTTGATGTCTAAATCGATTCCGTAAATGGCCCAAGAATTTTCTACAATGTAAATAAAGCCTTCAAAAACAGGTTCTTTATCGCGTTTTGGGGTGACTTTAATTTTATTGATCAGTTGGTTTTTTTCATCTAAAAAAGTACTTTCCAATTTGTATTTATAATAATTAAAGGCATTATCGGCAATAGGAGATACCATATTGATTCCAAAATTCACATAATTTTCGTAAAAATCATAATTAGTATTTATGGCTGTATTATAACTAAAACCATTATCGTTTCCTGCTATTTTTGAAGCGATTATTTCTTCTTTTAAGTTATTAGGTTTCTCAAATTTTATTTTGGAAAAAGTTTCCGATTGGTAAATGATGCCACTTCGAGTAGAATCGAGGTTGCCATCAAAATCTCCAATTTCAATTCCCATAAATTTTTTAGGAATATCCTTTGCTTTAAAAATCCCCCTTGAATAAAAATCAGCTTCAAATTTATCAGTTTTGGCGGCGTTCTTTTTTCGGGCAGTAATTGCATTTTTGATGATTTCGTTGGTAGGATTTTCACCCGTTTTGATTACCAATTCCTTCAGTTCATAATTTTCTTCAAGTAAAGTAATGTCTAACTGATAGGGCATTTTAACCGAAGCAATAAAGTGTTTTTGTGTTTTAAAGCCCAAGTGCTGAAAAATAAGATGGATGTCTTTTTTTTCGTTGAGGTTTAATTCATAGTCGCCCAGTTCGTTTGAGGTGGTTCCTGTGTATGTATTTTCGATATAAATATTTACGTAGGGCAAGGGTTTTCCATTTTCATCTTTAACGGTACCCTTAATTTGAGCATAACTAAGGAGTGAAAAACAGAGCGTAAGGGTTAATAAGATTTTTTGCATAATGATGAATAGGGTTATAAACTATAAAAAAGATTGAATAGCCAAATGGTAACTATGTAGTCCAAATCCAATGATAACCCCTTTTGCATGCGGAGAAATAAAGGATTGATGTCTAAAGGTTTCTCTTGAAAACGTATTGGATATATGTACTTCTACAACAGGAGAAGTTATGGCTTTAATAGCATCGGCGATACCTATAGAAGTATGTGTATATGCGCCCGCATTCAAAATAATCCCCGAATGGCTAAAGCCAACTTCTTGAATTTTAGAAATGATTTCGCCTTCAATATTGCTTTGGTAGTAGCTTAATTCGATAGCCGGAAATTGTGCTTTAAGTTTCTCAAAATAGGATTCGAAAGTCTCCGTGCCATAAACATCGGTTTCACGCGTACCCAATAGGTTTAAGTTAGGGCCATTAATTATGAGTAATTTCATGGGGATATAATTGATTATAAATAAAGTTTAGCTTTTAATTCGTCAAGGTTTTTGTAAAATTAGAAAAAACCAATAAGTAAAGTTGATTTTTTAATAAAAGTTTGGCGAATTAAAAGGTAAAATGATCAGTTTACAGGTATATTTTTATAAAATTCGCTTTTTTTAAAAATAAAATAAAACAACTACAAGGTTATAGTTTGTTAATAACTTGCAATTTGTATTACTCCCCAAGTATTGATATTTAAGCCTTTTATGATGCAGATGGATTTTAATAAAAAAATCAAAAAATTGTTAATAAATCATCTAGTAATGTTGATAATTAATGAAATATTATATAAATTTGATGATATTAACTTTAACTTAAATTAATATGAAAAAAGTTTTATTTTCTGCAGCAGCCTTATTAGCTTTTGGGCTTGCAAATGCACAAGACATCAAAACAGATGCAGGTACTTTTACTAAACCTACATCAGGGACTTACATTATGGAAGCTTCTATGACACCAAACGTTACTGGTGGAGGAATTTTTTCGTTACCTTCATTAAACAATGATTTAGGATTATTAGGTATTAAAGTACGTAATTTTTCTTCTGACTCGAGAGCGATTCGTATGGGAGCTAACTTATCAGTATTGAATTCTGGTGAGGAAAATGTAGATACTGAATTTACAGTTGGAGCTTCTATAGGGGTTGAACACCACATGAAAGGGGCAGAACGTCTTTCTACGTATTGGGGTTATGAAGGGAACGTTGGTTATGTTAGCAGCAACGGTGATGATAATACACCAGGTAAATTCACAAAATTTGGATTTGGCGCTAATACATTTACAGGTTTTGATTACTACATCATGCCAAAAATCTATTTAGGAGTAGAAGTATCTTATGGACTTGCAATTACAAACACAACTCCTGATGGTGGTGATGGTGTAACTAAAATTCAATTAGCTCCAGGAATTACGCCTTCTTTTAGAATGGGATGGCAATTTTAATGTATTTAATTTATTATTAATCAATAAATTTAACAAACATGAAAAAAGTTTTATTTGCTGCTATTGCAGTTATGGCGTTCGGAGTATCTAATGCTCAAGACGGAGGTTTTAAAGCAGGTGTTAATCTAGGTATGCCTATGGGCGATATTAAGGATTTTTATTCTACAAATTTAGGTTTGGATATTGCTTATACTTGGGCGGTTTCCGACGAATTTGGTGTTGGTGTTGCAACTGGATACAGTATGTATAATGCTAAAAGCGGTGGCGATGCAGCTTCTTTTATGCCTATAGCTGCAACTCTTCAATATTCATTTTCTGAGAGTATTTTTGCAGGTGCTGATTTAGGTTACGCTGTTGGTTTATCTCCAAACGGAATTGAAAGCGGTATGATGTATCAACCTAAATTGGGATACCAAACTGAGAAATTTGAAATTTTTGCAGGATATAAAGGTATTGCTTTAGACGGTGTTACGTTTGCTTCTTTAAACTTTGGATTTAATTACAAATTCTAATTTGTAACTATAATAGTTTAAAATCCCGCTTTTGCGGGATTTTTTTATTGTGCTATTTTCTATATATTTGAAATATGAAAACCTGGGTATCCTATATCAAAGAATATCAAAATTATTTAAAGCTGGAACGGGGTTTGTCTCAAAACACCATTGCTAATTATACGTTTGATGTTGAAAAATTGGTATTGTTTTTAAACCAAAAAGAAATCAATATATCGCCTATTCACATCACTGAGGAAGTTATTCAACAGTTTATTTATGAAATGGCTTCACAGGTGAATCCAAGAAGTCAATCCCGTTTAATTTCGGGCCTCAAGAGTTTTTTCAATTACCTCATTTTTGAAGACTATAGAAACGATACGCCACTCGAATTAATAGAAGTACCAAAGACCGGCCGAAAACTTCCTGATACCTTATCTACTAAAGAAATTGATTTGCTGATACAAGCAATCGATCTATCCACTCCAGAAGGCGAAAGAAATAAGGCAATGCTCGAGACGTTATACAGTTGTGGTTTGCGGGTATCGGAATTGATTACACTCAAACTATCTGATTTATTTTTTGAGGAAGGATTTATCAAAATTACTGGAAAGGGTAATAAACAACGATTCGTTCCCGTAGGAAAAACGACCATTAAGTTAATTGGGTTGTATGCAAATCAAATCCGAGTGCATTTATCTATTCAAAAGGGCTATGAAGATACGTTGTTCTTGAACCGTCGAGGTAAACAATTGACACGCGCCATGGTATTCACTATTATTAAAGACTTGGCTTTAAAAATTAATTTAAATAAAACGATAAGTCCGCATACTTTTCGGCATTCATTTGCGACTCATTTGTTAGAAAATGGCGCCGATTTGCGTTCGATACAATTGATGTTGGGACATGAATCTATTACAACTACAGAAGTCTATATGCACTTGGATCGAAAATTCTTGTCGGAAGTATTATACAATTACCATCCAAGGAAATAAAAAAAATCGTATTAAATAAATAATACGATTCTTAATTTTTATCAAATAGTTGTTTTTACTTGGCAATATTTACAGCTCTTGTTTCTCGAATTACCGTTATTTTTACTTGACCTGGATAAGTCATTTCAGTTTGAATTTTTTGTGAAATCTCAAACGATAAATTCGCTGCATCATCATCGGATACTTTTTCACTTTCCACAATTACACGCAATTCTCTACCCGCTTGAATAGCATAGGCATTTTTAACCCCGTTGAATCCAAAGGCAATATCTTCTAAATCTTTTAGTCGTTGGATGTAAGAGTCTAATACTTGACGTCTTGCACCTGGTCTAGCTCCTGATATCGCATCACAAACTTGAATAATAGGAGAGATCAATGATTTCATTTCGATTTCATCGTGGTGTGCTCCAATGGCATTACAAACTTCTTCTTTTTCACCGTATTTTTCTGCCCATTGCATCCCTAAAATCGCGTGAGGCAATTCACTTTCTGTATCGGGTACTTTTCCAATATCGTGTAATAAACCAGCTCTTTTGGCTAGCTTTACGTTTAAGCCTAATTCAGCAGCCATAATACCACAAAGTTTAGCTACTTCTTTGGAGTGTTGTAGTAAATTTTGCCCGTACGAAGAACGGTATTTCATTCGGCCAACTACTTTAATCAATTCTGGGTGTAATCCGTGGATTCCTAAATCGATGACTGTACGTTTTCCTGTTTCAATAATTTCTTCATCGATTTGTTTAGCGGTTTTGGCCACAACTTCCTCAATACGTGCTGGGTGAATACGTCCGTCGGTTACTAATTTGTGTAAGGCCAAACGTGCGATTTCTCTTCGAACGGGGTCAAAACAAGAAAGAATGATGGCTTCGGGGGTATCGTCTACAATAATTTCAACTCCTGTTGCCGCTTCTAAAGCTCTAATGTTACGACCTTCACGACCAATAATTCGACCTTTTACATCATCCGATTCAATATTGAATACCGAAACACAGTTTTCTACTGCTTCTTCGGTTCCTACACGTTGAATGGTGCTGATGATTACTTTTTTGGCTTCTTGATGCGCCGTCATTTTAGCTTCTTCAACGGTATCTTGAATGAAGGACATGGCGCTTGTTTTTGCTTCTGCTTTTAAGCTTTCGACCAATTGGTTTTTAGCATCTTCAGCGGATAAACCAGAAATGGTTTCCAATTGTTCCACTTGGCTTTTGTGCAAGCGATCAATTTCTTGTTGTTTTTTTTCTAAAACCTCGATTTTTGCAGTGTATTCAACAATTTTAGCTTCAGCGTCATCGTTTACTTTTTTAGCTTTGGCCAATTCATTTGAAATTTGAGATTCTTTATCTCTGGTTCTTTTTTCGGCTTCTGCTGTTTTTTTGTCGCGGGCTAGAATAACTTGTTCGTGTTCTGCTTTTAATTCTAAAAAGCGTTCTTTAGCTTGAAGTATTTTTTCTTTTTTAGTGGCTTCTGCTTCAACGTTAGCGTCTTTTAAAATAGTGTTAGCTTCTTTTTTTGCGTTTTTGATTAAATTAGAGACATTGCTTCTTTCTAAAAATTTAGCACCTCCAAAACCACCCCCAAGACCTGTTGCTAATCCAATAATTATGCTTAGTATATCCATGATATGTATTAAAAAAATTATATAAAAAAGCCTACATTAGCTGTTTGTATAAACTCGCTTATACAAGATTTAAGCTAACTTGCAGTTCAAACTTCCCACTAAAGGGCCTGTTATAGTTGCAAAGATTCACTCGTTTTAATTCTTAGTGTTGAGTTTATCAAATATATACTAATGTAGGCAGTATCGTATTTATGTTGTAAGAACGTATTTATTTTGCGAGTAACTCACTCAGTTTTTTATCTAGATTTTGTAATCTAGCCAAAGCGGTTTCACTAGTTTGAGAGGTTGTAATTTGTTTTTGTTCCACTTGTGCTGCAAATTGCAACGCACACATGGCCAGAACATCTTGTTTATCTCTTACGGCATAGCTTTGTTCAAACTGTTTAATCATTCCATCAATTTTTTTAGAAGCGCTCCTAAGGCCTTCTTCTTGCGAGGGATCCACCGTTAATGGATATACTCGGTCTGCAATTGATATTTTAATTTTTAGTTTCTCACTCATATGCTTTCTAATCAGAAAGTTGGGCTATACAATAATCGATTTCTCGAATTAATGAATTTATTTTGAGTTTTGTTTCTCGTTTATTTTCTTCACTGCCTAATAAAGAATTCACCATTTTAAGGGTATCCAATTGATTTTGAAAAGAAGTTAGGTCAACTGCTTGTTGCTGTTGCATTTTTTTTGATCGCAACAATTCTTCTTGTAATTCTGAGTTTTTCTTTTCCAACTGAATCAACTTTTGGTTGAGCTTGAAAAATTTAACTTCTAGAGAATCAATTAATTCGGATAATCCATTCATTAACGATGTAATTCATTTCAATAAGTCACAAAGTTAGCATTAGTATTCAAAAATCGCAACAGTTTTTGTTAAATTTTAAAATTTAATTTTATTTTGCTCTAAGTATTTGATGCTTAGCTGATTGTTTTTGCTAACTTACTTTTTGTGGTTAACTTATTTTTTTTTACTATTTTAGCACTAAACACCAGCGTTATGAAATTTCTATTAGCCATTTTATTTGTTCCCCTTTTTGTTTTGAGTCAAGAAAAATATCCCCAAGATGCCTTTCAATCTCCCTTAGCCATTCCTTTAGATATCTCGGGTTCATTTGGTGAATTGCGAAGTAATCATTTTCATTCGGGATTGGATTTTAAAACTGCGGGTGTTGAAGGTTTGCCCGTATATGCGACTGCTGATGGTTTCGTTTCTCGAATAAAAATATCTCCCTTTGGTTACGGAAAAGCACTCTATATTACCCATCCCAATGGGTATACTTCTGTATATGGTCATTTGCAAAAAGCTAATGGTGCCATTCAAGAGTTCATAAAAAAGAAGCAGTATCAAGAGCAGTCGTTTGAAGTAGAAATGTATTTATATCCGTCTGATTTACCCGTTAAAAAAGGGGATATTATTGCGTTTACAGGAAATACAGGTGGTAGTGGTGCTCCACACTTACATTTTGAATTTAGAGATACAAAGTCGGAACAAATTATCAATCCAATGCATTTTGGTTTTACTAAAATAATCAAGGACGAACGCAAACCTATCATTCAAGGTGTTGTCGTTTATCCACTAGATTCAACAGTGGTAAATAATTCGCAAAAGCCCATAAATATTTCTTTCAATAAACAAGCCGACGGTACATATCTTTGTACCAAAGTAAAAGCAAACGGTAGAATTGCTTTTGGAATTAATGCCTATGATTATTGCACCAACGCCTACAACAAAAACGGTTTATATAAGGTTAAAGCCTACCTCAATGGGGTATTACAATACCAATATGGATTTGATACTTTTGCTTTTGATGAATCGCGTTATATCAATAATTTTATCGATTATGAACGCTTTCATGAAATGGGACAACGGGTTCAAAAATTATTTGAGTTGAATAGTTATCCGCTGTCTATTGTAGCGGGTAATGCAAAAGACGGAACATTAAAGATTGTTCCCAATGCCAATTATACATACCGCGTAGAATTGTATGATTTTCACCAAAATAAGATTGAATTAATTATTCCTATTGCGTATAGCCCTCAGGTGCCTTCCATTAAGAAAACAATTCAAAAAACACCCTATTTTGTAAAAGCTAAAACAGAAGCTATATTTGAAAAGAATAAGGTTTCGGTGTATGTTCCTGAAAATGCCTTTTATGCTAATTTTTATATGAATTTTGACGTCAATGGAGATATTGTTACGTTGCACGATGATAGTGTCCCTGTTCACAAAAATATTACATTGACATTTAATGAAGTAAACGGTTTAACGGAAGAGCAATTGAGCAAAACGTATATTGCAACACTAGAAGGATATAAATTGGACTTTAATAAAACCACACGCAAAGGCAATTCTTTTTCCACCAAAATAAAATCTTTGGGTACCTATAAATTGGCCCAAGATACAACTCCACCAAGAATTTATAATGTCAATTTTGTGGAAGGAAGGACGTTAAATGATCAAAAAACAATTAGTGTTTGTGCTTCCGATTTACATTCAGATATTGCAACGTATGCAGGATATTTGAATGGGAAATGGATATTGCTAGAATATGATTATAAATCGAATAAGTTAGTGCACAATTTAAATGATGCTATTTTTGTTTCAGGGCGAAATGATTTAAAGATTGTCGTGACCGATAGTTTACAAAATTCTACTACCTTTGAATCTTACTTTTTTAAATAATTAAAACGGATACTTTTGAAAAATAGGTGTTTATTTCTTCTTCTTAGTCTGTGGTCGCTCGTCACTTTTGCCCAAAAGGCTCAGGTGAAAGGTGTAATTTTAGACGAATTTCAAAATCCAATTGAACGAGTTAATATAAAAGGAATTGAAAATGTTGTTTTTACCAATGAAAATGGGTTTTATATCATAGAAATACCTGCCCATCAAAAAGTTTCACTTGTTTTTTCACATCCATCTTTTAAAAACAGTACCGTAACCGTTGAATTAAAACCCAATGAAGACTATGAATTGAATCCAGTTATGAGTTCCAAGATTGAACAAATGGGAGAGCTCGTAATTACCAGTGATAGTAAAAAACGCATTGAAGGAGTAACGACGATTGACCCGGTTACTATTCGATTGATTCCTGGGGCAAATGCAGGGGTTGAAAATATTATCAAAACACTACCAGGGGTTTATTCTAATAATGAATTGAGTACTTCTTATGCCGTTCGCGGGGGAAATTATGATGAAAATTTGGTCTATGTCAATGAAATAGAAGTATACCGTCCTTTTTTGATCCGCTCAGGGCAACAAGAAGGATTGAGTTTCACCAATACAAATATGGTGGAAAAAGTAGATTTTTCTGCTGGTGGATTTCAATCGAAATATGGCGACAAACTTTCTTCGGTGTTGGATATTACTTATCGCAATCCCAAACGTTTTAGAGCAGGAGTAGAAGCGAGTTTATTGGGGGGAAGTTTTACAGCTGAAGGGGTTTCTAAAAATCAAAAATGGTCAAATATTACAGGTTTTCGCTACCGCGATAACAGTTTGTTAGTCAACAGTCAGGAAACACAAACAAATTTCAAACCCACTTTTTTGGATGTACAAACCTTGCTTAATTTTAACGCTTCCTCGCAATTGAATTTTAGTTTTTTAGGAAATATATCTCAAAATAAATACCATTATCAACCCTTAAGTCGTCAAACTAATTTTGGAACAATAAGCGAACCCATCGCTCTTTTGGTTTATTATGAAGGGCAAGAAAAAGATAATTATTTGACTTATTTTGGAGCTGGAAAAGCGGTTTATCAGTATAATAATTCCAATAAACTAAAATTTATAGCTTCCGCTTATCATACACAAGAGCAAGAATATTATGATATTTTAGCTCAATATCGATTGGGCGAAGTAGATACGAATATTGGTTCAGAATCGTTTGGAGATGTAGTCTACTCTCGAGGAATTGGTTCGCAATTGACTCATGCTCGAAACGATTTAGACGCCTTAATAGTCAATGCAGAAGTTAAAGGCTTTCATGAAATTTCTAAAAAATCGCAAGTAGAATGGGGTGCAAAATTCACTTTGGAAGATATAAGAGATCGTATTGTAGAATGGGAAGTAATTGACTCGGCTGGATTTTCATTACCCAATCCCATTCTAGAGTATCAAAATGATCAACCTTATAATCCCTATGTAGGTCCTTTAGCACCTTATCAAAATGTTCGGGCAACAAATTCTACAAAAATTAATCGTTTGTCGGGTTATTTCCAATGGAATAGACGAGGAAAATTAGGTCAACATAATTATTGGCTGAATGCCGGGGTTCGTGCTCATCAATGGCAAGTAGATGCCGATGGAAGACCAAAAGGAACGAGTCAAATCACTTTTTCACCGCGTATCCAATTTGCATTTAAGCCCTTGTGGGATAAGGATATTTTATTTCGATTGTCGGGTGGTTTGTATCATCAGCCACCGTTTTATAGGGAATTGCGGGATTATGATGGGGTAGTGCAAACCAATGTAAAGGCCCAACAATCTTTTCACATTGTCCTCAGTGGTGATTATAGTTTTAAAATGTGGGCGCGACCCTTTAAACTGGTTTCTGAAGCCTATTATAAAAATATTTCCGATGTCAATACCTATACTATTGATAATGTTCGAATTCGATACCGAGCCAACAATGAGGCCACGGCCTATGCCTATGGATTTGATGCAAGAATTAACGGGGAATTTGTTCCAGGGACAGAGTCATGGTTTACTTTCGGGTATCTAAAAACAGAAGAGAATCAAAACAATAAAGGATTTATTGCTCGACCTACCGATCAGCGATTGAAATTTGGAATATTATTTCAAGATTATATGCCTAATATTCCTAATTTAAAATTATACTTAAATTTAGTCTACAATACGGGATTGCCTGGTGGTTCACCATCCTACGCAGATCCTTACAATTATCAGTTGCGATTGAATGATTACAAAAGAGCCGATGTTGGATTCTCATTTGTTTTTAAAGATGAAAAGTTGACATCAAAATTATCGTGGTTAAAACCTTTTGATGAATTTTCTTTGGGATTAGAAATTTTCAATTTATTCAACAATCAAAATGCGATTACCAACACTTGGGTGCGAGATGTGTATACTAAATCTCAGTATGGCATACCTAATTATATGACTACTCGTGTTTTTAGTTTGAAACTTATTGCTCGAATGTAATTTATTCCTTTTTTGCAATAATAATTAAATCAAAATATCACTTTCTAAGTCAGATTTTTCAATCTCGATGTTAAAATTGAGTTTGGAAACCAGTTCAATGACGAGTTTTTTATACCAGTTTTCACTTTTAGGGTGAATGTATATTTTTTCTATTAGTTGGCTGAGGTCAACGTTGATTTTTAGGCCGTCATTTACCGAAATATTTTTTGTACTCACGTCGGAAATGATGCGTACTTCACGCTCATATTGAAAGCTTTTTCTTTTGAACAAGAACGGAAAAAAAGCATCGTCAAACGGAATATATTCTTTTTTATAATCAATATAATTCACGTTTCCAATGTATTGTTCGATACGATTTTCAGGTTGTAAGGCTTCTTTTAATCGACCGATAGTGGATTGAATTGCAAGGCCTTCATTGTTTTTAGTAAAAATTTGCCACATGGCAAACGATTCATATTCGTTGATGTGCCAACTGCTAATCACCACTTTTTCCCGATGGGATTTGTAATAATCTAAAAACTCGGTTTTGTTTGCGGCAATTTTTTTGATTTCTTCAAAGGTAGGTTCTGAAAAAGTTCCTTCGTACTGGTCTTCAAATTTATCCGAACGCGACATAAATAACTGTTGGGACAACAACATATCTAAAAATTTAGATAGGTCCAAATATTTCCAAACAATGGTTTCATTGTCTTCGGGTAGCGTAATATTTGAGCTATTGATGTACATAATTATTCAAGTTCAAAATTCAATTATTAAAGAGATTCCTAACTTCCAACTTTTACTCAAAGCTTTGCATCATGACTAATTTCGAATAGGTTCCATTCAATGCTAATAATTCATCATGTGTTCCTTGTTCAACAATTTCGCCTTTATGCATAACTACAATTTTATCGGCTTTTTGAATAGTAGATAAACGGTGTGCTATCACAATTGAGGTGCGGTTTTCCATCATATTTTCTAGGGCTACCTGAACAAATTTTTCGCTTTCGGTATCTAAAGCAGAAGTTGCTTCATCAAGTATCATGATGGGTGGGTTTTTTAAGACGGCACGTGCAATCGATAATCGCTGCTTTTGCCCACCTGATAGTTTTCCTCCCGAATCACCAATATTGGTTTCAATTCCATTGGGGAGATCCATGACAAATTCGTAGGCATTTGCAATTTTCAAAGCGGCCATTATTTCGTCGTCGGATGCATTTTGTTTCCCTAATAAAATATTGTTTTTAATCGTGTCATTAAATAAAATAGAGTCTTGTGTAACCAATCCCATTAAGCCTCGTAAGGATTCAATAGTAAGATCTTTAATATTGGTACCGTCAATTTTTACACTTCCTTCTTGAACATCATAGAAACGGGTTAATAAATTGGCTATTGTACTTTTTCCAGAACCTGATTGTCCAACTAATGCAACTGTTTTTCCCTTTGGAACTTCCAAAGAAAAGTTTTTCAAGATGTTTTCTTCTTCGTATTTAAAGTTGATATTTTCTATGGTTATAGAAGAGTCAAACGAGGTTTTAGATTGGGCATTTTCTTTATCTGTAATGGTGTTTTCTACTTCCAAAACATCAAAAACACGTTCGGCAGCGGCTAATCCACTTTTTACTTGGTAGGAAGCTTTTGAAATCGCTTTTGCGGGTGTCAATATCGTATAGGCCAAGGCAATAAAAGCAATAAATGTTGTGGGCTTCAATGACTGATCTATAATTACTAATTGGCCTCCATACCATAATAAAACCGCTATTGTAAGAATGCCTAAAAATTCACTTAAGGGAGTTGCGAGGTTATTTTTATTTCCAATGCTATTGCTTAATCTAAAAAGTTTTCCAAGAGATGAATTGAATTTATCAATGAATATTTTTTCTGCGTTAAATCCTTTTACAACTTTTAAACCACCTAAAGTTTCGTCTAAAATGGAAATTTGAATTCCATTTTGTTCTTGAGCACTTTTTGATTTTGCTCTTAAGTTTTTTCCTACAATAGAAATAATATATCCTGAAATGGGAATAAATAGAAAAACAAATAAGCTCAATTTTGCACTAATCATAAACATGGCAATTATTGAAAAAATGATAGTTAGCGGTTCTCTTACCACTAATTCCAAAACTTGAAAGAAAGAATTTTTCACTTCATTAACATCACCTAACATTCTCGACATTATGTCTCCTTTTCTTTTTTCAGAGTAGTAGGAAATAGGAAGGTTTATAATTACTTTATACAGTTTTTCTCTAATATCTCTTAGGACACCATTTTTTAATCTTGTTACATGATATAATGCTAAATAGTTTGTTAAATTTTTTAGTAGGGCTGTTATAATTATAATTGAAATGACAAATAATATTGATACTTCAAATCCATTTTCTGCCGTAAGATGGGTTACTTTATAATTTAAATAATCTTCCAGAAAAGTTTTTAACTCTCCCATGCCTTTGAAAACCGGTTTTTCTGTAA
>CAMDDB010000003.1 GCA_945890865.1 Flavobacterium psychrophilum | reverse complement strand
GTTTATTTTCTAATAAATATGTGTTTAAAAATTCAAATTGATTTAAAAAATTTTTATATAAAATATTCTTTTCATAACTGCTCAACAAGTGAAAATATTGATTGTTTTCTAAAATAAGTTTTTCTAATTGGTCAAAAAGTGTTTTTTGGGCAGAATCAAAGTTTCCAGAATTATATTTTAACAAATAAATAAATGTTGAACACCAGGATGGATTATTGTTTTGAGTTTTAAATTTTTCAATATCCTGAATTGTTTTATTAGCATTATTTTCAATCAAATAATTACAAATGATATTTCGAAATCTTTTAATACTACTAAGTTTATCTCCATATATAGAAAAAGCTTTTTCATAATTATTTTTGGCTTCAATAAAATTATCATTATTAAAATAATAATCACCCAAAGTATAATAGTAGTCTCCATAAGCAACTTTAATAATATTTGGATTATTATCCAAAAATAATTTTACCTTGTCAATATATTTCTTTGCATTTAGTTTGTCGTTTTTCTGCATACTAACATTTGCTATGCCAAGTAGGCAACAATAATATGAAATTGGACTAATAATACTTTTTGTACTTTCTAAAATGTCTTTAGCTCTTTCATAATAAATTATAGCATCTTTATAATTATAATTATTCATAGCTTTAGTTCCAAGGGACATCCAAATATCAGTTGCTGAGTCGGTATTTTCTAATTTATTTTCATAAATAATTTTCAAAGCTTTTGTAGATATTTTTGTAGAATTTGGGTTAGTGTTCAAAATGTCTGAATTTAAAATTGAACCTAAAAAAGGTAATATTCTTGGGCTATTTTCGCCATAAATATTAGTAGCTATCTCTAAGGTTTTATCAACAGTTTTATATGACTTATTTATATAACCCAACTGAAATTCACAACCATATTTAAATTGATAAAATTTTAATTTATAAAACGAATCATCAACATAAAGATATTTATTGCAAATATTGAGTGAAATTTCATATTCCTCCGAAAAAAAGTAATATTCGGCTAGGTTTTTATCTAAATAAATTTGGTCCTCTTTTGATAGTATTAATCTATTATTATTTATTAATTGTAATTGTTCATGAACCACCTCTTTTTTAAACAAGACATTCCTTTCTAACAGATTTAGAGAAATAGCATAAATAGCAAGTAGATCGGTGTATTTTTTTTGATTTTTAAAAAGAGTTTCATATTCATCAAACTTGATTTTAAATTTATTATAGTCTTCAGCATAGTATAGATTTGTTAGTTCATCATAATAATCTAATTCGTTAGTTTTTGAACGATCCTCATAAATTAATTTTCTATATTTTTCTTCATTAATGTTATCTTTAACTTGTCCATAAGCAATATGAAGGTGAAGATAAATTGTGTTTAATTCTAAATCGTGTTTTAAATTATTTTCTTTTGCAATTTGAAGAGCATTTTCACCATATTGAATAATTTCTTGAGGATATTTGGGATAGATGTCATTAATTAAATAAGAAGATTTATTATTACATAATTGATAATAAATATAAAAAAGTATTTCTGGATTATTAATTTTTTGAGCATTATATTTATCTAAATATTGTTGCAAAATATTTTCCTGCTCTTTGTAATCTTTTTTTAATCTTAAAGCATTTAGATATTCAAAATTAAAATCTCCAACGCCTTTTTTATTTACTATTTCAACAAACTCGGAAGCAAATTCTTTAGCTTTTATTAAGTTGTCATTAAACTCATCAATTTGTGCCAATCTATATATAGAATTTATGAAATTATTATTAATACCCAGCTTATATTTCAGGTTTAAAATATAGCATTTTTCAAAATATTTATATGAAATATCATAATATTCTTTTTTTTGAGTTTGGTCTGCAAATTGAAAATAGTTCATTCCTATAAAATAATTAATTTTCATTATTTTGAGGTAATTTTTTTTGGTAATCGATTCCCAAATATCTAATGATTGTTTCAAAAGAGTTGAATCATAATCCCCTGAAAAAGATTTAACTACACCTTTGCGATATATATAATCCGCATAAAGAGTGTCTCTGACTATTGTAGATTTTTCAATATCTTTATCAGCTAATTCTATAAAATATGAAGCCTTTTCAAGATTATTTTTATTGATATTTGAAATTATAGAATCAGAATATACTCGCCATTGTTGAGATATAACTAAACATGGTAAAAAAAGAAAAAATATGTACAAAACACTTTTTTTCATAATTAATATTGTTATTGATTTTCAATTGTTAGTTCGTTTAATATTTCTATTACATCAGTATTTATTTCTTTTATTAAATTCTCATTTTTCTTAGTAATATTTAACAAATAGTAATCTGAATCTCGTTTCAAATAATATTTTTTATCATAAAGAACAATATTATTTTCTTTAGAAGTATTCAAATTATATATTACTAATTCTTTACCATCAAAAATATAATGGTTATCTCTTTCTTTCAATAAAACTAATTCATTTTGAAGTACTTTAATTTTAGATTCAATTTCTTTTATAACTGGACCATAATCAACTTTATTTTCAGTCAATACTTTTTCAAGAAATTGTCGATATCTATCAATGGCAATTACAATGGATTTCATTCTAGCTCTTTGATTATTCTCTGTAATCCTAATCTTCTTCTCTTTTGAAGCAAATCCCAAACCACTTTCAATAACAGTAGCGTTATTTGTAACGGTAGCCACCTCAGCTAGGGCATCCGAAGGAACTTCAGGAGTTATAGTTTCTTTTTTAACTGGAGCCGCTACCACTTTATTATCAGTAGGTTGAACAACATTATTTTCAGTATTAAAATATATAATGCCTACTGAAAAGAAAACACATGCAGCAACGGCATATTTTATCCAAGATCTTGAGCTTCTTGATGATGCAACAACTTGATTAAACCATGATAAAGAAATAACTTCTGTTTCTTTTTTGTCTTTTTTATTTAACTCTGCTAATGGTACTTCATTAGCATTAGAAAGTATTTCAAAAATTCTTTCTCGTTCTATCTCTGTTATTACTTCTTCTAAATTATTTAAAAAGCGAACTTCTTCAATAAATACTTGATTTTTAGATTTTAATAACGACTCAATTGCCTCCGATTCATTTCCCAAAACATAATTTTCTGCAAGTTCTTTAATATAAAAATTATAAATGTTTGGTAATTTGGCAATCATTCTTTCAGGTTTGTTTAGTTCCAAACTATAAATTGCAGTCTTACAAATAGTGTCATATTTTTCAAAATCTAGTAATGAAGTTGCAAATGATTCCCAAAATGTTGCATCTGCTTTGTTATTATCAAAATTGGAATCTTTTTCCAATTTAGGTAATAATATACTTTTAACAATATCTATAGCTAATTCCATTTTAAAGTTCTTTTTGCATTAGTATTTTAAGTCTTTTCTGACATTTTGCCTTTCGTTGAATGGTGGTGCGCTCATTTTTATAACCAAATTTTTCTGTTAATTCTTTCATAGATCTTTTTTTCCACCAAAATAAAACTAAAAACTCAGCACAATGTCCGCCATCAGCTTTAATCTTTTGCAAAGCAGCTTTTATGGCATTTTTTTGAGCAATATTAGTATTTTCTTCGACTTCAATTCTATTATCTGGCAACCATTCCGATTTTGTTATTTTATAATTTGAATTTATTGCAACTTTTCTATCATCTTCTTCAACCTTTTCATTGTACTTTTTTTTATCATCATCATTCAAAGGTTTTTTCTTAATCTTGACATTACCGTTTGAATCTAATTCTTTACTTTGAGCACTTATTAATTGATTAAAACAAATTTTATTCAAATAAGTTTGTAAACTAGTATCAGAATCAAGTGGTTTATTTTTAATTGCAAAATTTAAATATAATTGGTAACAAGATTCAGAAAATATATCATCTAATTCAAGATGTCTTAATCCTCTAGAATATTTTCTTAAATAAAGAATACTTGCAGATTTGCATCGTCTGTCTACTTCTTTCAAATAATAGGAATCCTCTTTTATTTTTACCACTAACTCTTGGTCGTTAAGTTCTGATAAATTATTAAATTTTGCCATTTCATTTTATTTAAAGGCACAATTTAAAAAATAATTAATTATTTATCCACTAAATATTTGACAAAATCCATTGTTCCTTGAAATTCTCCTCTTAAATGTAATTCTTCCAAGTTTTCAGGGTAAATTTTTAAATCAAAGAAAATACCTTTTGGCTTGTGCTCTAATTTTAAAACCATTTTACAAGTGCCTACTTTTTCTTCATAAGTATTTTCATAACTCCAAATGAATTTATACTCATCAATTTCATAAAATTCATCTGTTTCGTCATAATGATTTTGAGTTAAACTATGAATTGGACCAAAGCTTTGTGAATCATCTTTCTCCCAATAATTTGAAAATAAAACCTCATCACTATCTTTTACTTTATAAAAATAAAGCTTATTCCCATCAGTAATTGCTTCTTTTGAATAATCCACACCGTTAATTCTCAAGTCTTTTACAATAAACTCCGTTATTATAATAATTTGTTCAGAATCATTTTTTTCATTTTCTTGTGCCGTCACTGATAGAGTAAACAAACACAAAATTGATACAATTTTTTTCATATTATAGTTTTTATGGGCCCTTACGAGCCCATTTTATTGTTATTTAATATAGGTCTTATTGCCATTAGAATTAATGTAATAAGTACCTCCTCTAGGTCCTGTGTATATTGGTGTAGAGTAAGTTGAATAGGTTGGCGATGAATAGGTAGAATAAGAAGGAGCTGAATAATTAGAATTACTTGGCGATGAATAAGTAGAATAGCTAGAAGAATAAGAAACCGTCCCAGGTTTACCTGTGTAAGGATTTACATTACCAACTGTTGACCAATTGTTTGTAATAGTAGCATCGGGAGCGGTTCTGTAATGTCCTTGTACATAAGTTCCATTACTTTTAGTGTAACCTGAAACATAAGTTGAAGTTTGAGCGAATGAATTTGCAGCTGCAAATAAAAATACGATAAATAAAAATGCTTTTTTCATAATAATAAAATTTAAATTGTTAATGATTAATTGTTTTATAATAGTTAATAATAAAATTGTAAAAAGGTAACCCTGATTTTTTATTACATTTTTAAAACTTTTTAAAAAAGTTTCATTTTATATAGATAGTAGTTTCATTTTTAATTCGATTTTTTTTAAAAAAAAAGACCGCCATCAAAGACGGCCCTTCTCAAAAAAAAAACAGAAACTTACTTTTATAATTGTGCAGATAACTTAGAACTCATAGCTGTTTTAGAACTATTCAATATAACACCCACCTTTTTTACTCCGGATTGCTTCAACCATTTTTCCCAGAAATAGGTTATTTTCTCAGTTTGTAAAATGTCATTCGTTTTCTTTCCTGAAATTCCAGCTACAATCCATTGGGTATTTTTCTCTAAATGAATCGGTAATAATCCAAATTTTTTAGACTCTGAAATCTCTTTCCAATTAGAAGTGGTCAAATCATTTAAAAAACGAGTACTGGTATATTGGTTTTTATCTTTAAGTACATGAGCTTGACTTTCAAAATCGAAATAACCATCGGTTAGAATTAAAATTTGATTTTCGTATCCTGATTTACTTAAATCCATTCCATTGTCGTGTAAATAGGCCCAAATGTCTACCCCAAAATAAGCATTAGAGGTTTTTCCGTAAAGGGCATCTTTCTTTAAATTTTCCAGTATTGTAGGCAAAGCTTTTGATAGTGTAACCAAAGATTTATTTTTAGCCGCAACTTCCGTTTCATCAAGATACAGTTGTAATAAATCCTCATAATAATTCACATTTAATGGGCTATTTTTCTGTGGAATGATTTTAATGCTAAATCGGTCCTTAGAAGAGAGAACTAAATTTTGTCTCGCTTGTTTTTCAAATGATTTAAAAGCAGTTGCTATTAATGCAAAATCTTTTTCCAATTGCTCTGGTACTAATATTCGATCACTTAAGTCTAATAAAACAATCTGGTTGACAGGCTTTTTTTCTGTTTTTACTTCCTTACAGCCACAAGAAGTAATTAGCAATAATGTAAATATTAATAAGCTAAAATTTTGAAATATAGTTTTCATAATGTTATTATTTAAGATTAAAAAAAATTAATTAGCACTAACTTCTTGGTGAAATTGTGATTGAATAAATTCATTAAAAGTTTGTTCGCATGGGTCTTTTTCTAATAAAAACTCATTAGTACTGTTTAACCATTGTTGCCATCCCATATAAAAACTAGTCAAGTTTTGTGATAATGCATCTGGATTTTGCATGCGTTTTTCTAACTCTTTTTTCAACTGTTCTATTTGAGAAATAATGGCTTTTAGTTGTGTTTCTAATTCGATAATTCTAGTTTCCACATTACTCAATTCAATTCTCAAAAGGCTAATTTCTTCTTTTAATCCTTTGATAATGATAGCCGCTTTAATATCCGCAGATTTTTTTGTTTTTTCTTTTAACATCATTTCAAACATATAACCCCAAACTAAATAGGCAGCGAATCCAAATAGCAATACCAAATAGAAGTTGATACTGTTATAAAAATGCCAATCTCCATCAGAAATTCCAGCCATTACTTTCAAATTATGAATTCCCGCATCAATTTTATAAGCAAGCATGCTATCAGCAACTAATGCCCCTAGAAGTGATAAACCAATATAATAACGCTTGTTTTTTCCTTCAATATTATGAGGAATAAGTCCAATAGCAAAAAATAAGAATGCACCTAAATAAACGATCAATAAAATAGGTGACGCTGTAAAAATGCCCTTGACATCAAATATTGAATCTAGGTACAAAGCAATATCTCCTCCAGCTGTTGCAATTATATTGCTGTTATTTCTAAAAAAAGCAGCATAAATAGTTGACGCGTAAAAGAATAATAAGTAAAAAGAAAGCAGTACCACCAATGTAGAGTACATGATAAATTTGATTGGCTCATACCCAGTCTGTAAGGTTTTATCAGCTAGTTCAATTCTCGTTTGTTGAATTTCATCATTCAAATCCTTGATTTTTCTTTCAATAGAAGGCTTGTTAACTTCGACAGCCGTTTTCTTTTCTCCCTCAATTTTCTCTTTTTCTTCATCTTTAGAGAGTATTTTATTTTCTGTTTGTTGTCTTAATAGTTGTTCTTCATTACCATTAAAAGTTTCGTCAACAAAATGACCATCTCTTATCCAATTCAGGTGCGCTTTTAAGGAAAGAGAATTACCCAAATTCTGCCCCGCTCTTTTAAAACCAAAGTCTTTAAAGCTTTTTACACGTTCAACTTTTTCTTTTGAAATAGTTTCAATTTGATTTTGTAGTGTTTCATCTGCAGTTACTACTGCTGCCTCTAATTTGTTGTTTGTAAGTTCCATGATATTTGTTTTTTCTTATTAATACAGAAAAAACAAAAAGGTAACCCTAAGAGGTAAATATTTTTTTAAAGAGCATAATTATCCTTAAATAAATTTGAAATATAGTTGAAGAACTAAACACATAATTAGTCCAAGAAAGAAAGAAAGATTCATGGATAAAGTTATACTATTCATTAAATTACTTTGATATAGTAAGTTTAAGAAAAAAGTATCACCCCAAAACCTCGTCACCTATCATATCATTTAAAACCTCATCTTTAAAACAGCTATTTTACCTAAAGAACAAGCGTGTTTCTCATTTTTAAACGGAGTGAATTCTATATTTTAATTTATAATTTAAATATATCAATCGCTTTTTCAACTAATTCATCTGTTCTTTGTTCAATATTTTGTTTTGTCCAAGTATTGGTATCTTTTACTAACTCGTTTAACATAAGTCCATTTTTAAAGCCAATGTATTTACCTTCATTGTTTTTTCGCTCTTGTTTCTTAGTCAATGAAAGATTGCTCAAATTAGAATTATAACCAGTTAAAGTTAGGTTACCTAATTTATGAACATATGTTTTTCTAATATTGTTAGCTAATTCTTTGTCCCCATTAGCAATCATATCTACCCATTCAATTGGAATATTCTCTCCTTGAGGCAAAATATGCTCAACCGTCCAAACAAATATATTTTTATTTCGAGCATAAAAGTTGGTGTAACGTTCTTTTGTTTGCGTTTCAGCTAATTCGATGCTTGATAAGATGTAACGAGTAGCTCCAACGTTTTCCTCGTATAAGTCACCTTTCAATTTTTCTGAAAATACAATGTCGTTTGCAGGTTTTCCTTTTTCAAGAATTATTGACCTTATTGCTGAATAGTTATACGATTCAAGATTATTTACTTCAACAATTATATCCATGAAATAATTCGTTAAATCTCGGGTTGGTGGCGTATCAGTTACGTTTCTTCTTATAAAGTATCTACAAAGTAAATTGATAATTTCTATTTTTTCTGATTCTTTCAAATCAAAACGTTTAGCCATAAACAACAATAACATATAACCATCTGCACCGTTTACATTTTCAAGATTACGAAGTGCATGTACCAATTCATCAGAATGGTCATCTATTTCAAATTGAATATTTTTGGAATAGATTTCAGATGCTTCTTCTAATCGATTAAAAATTTCATCCACATTTCTATTGATTAATTCCTCATAGATACGAATTAGGTTTGACCTTAAAGCTTTAGGAGCTTTCTCTACTTCAATAACAACATCGGTTTTAAAGGCATTATAAAATTGCCTTAAAAATCTTTCCTGCACATTGTATTCGTCTGTTAGATTTTTAATAATTTGATTCCAACGATCAAAGTTTTCGTCAATATTTGTTCCTGAATTTGTTTTTTCAAGATGACCTAAAAGTTTATTCTTTATCAAATCAATTGCTGATAGAGGAACGCCTCTGTTGTTTAAGGTTTCAAAAAGTGTAAATGCATCGGCATGAGTAGCAACATCAATTTTTACTAAAGTAGCACTATTTAATTTTTTTAATAGTTCCTGAACACTTTCAAAACTATATGCTGGATTTTTATCTTCATCAAGTTCATTAAGTCTGGAGTAGAAATAATTAAAAGCTCTTGAAATTTGTCTATTACCTAAAAATTTTGGTTTCTTGGGTGCTTTTATTTCGTTTATTTCTTGTGAAAATATCCATTTATAATCTTCTAAATTACTATTGGTATAGGATGGTATAAGTTTAATGTTATTAGCTTCTTTTAAAATAATACGATTCCGCAAACTCAATAATTCTAATTGAATATTCATATCTGCTTTGTCAACTAAATTTTCCTTCAAATATTTGTAAATAGCTAAATAGAATAGACTAATTGTAGTCATTCTTTGTTGCCCATCTACCAATTCTAATTCGGCTGCTTTGTGTGAATCTTTTTGAACATTAATACAAATAATAGAACCCATAAAATGTCCACCTTCGCTTTCTTCAATGTCGTCAAAAAGGGCTTCCCAATTCCATTTTCCCCAAATGTATTCTCTTTGGTATTTTGGAATATGATAGCTTACGCTATTGTCTGCACTGTATAATTCCGATAATGGTTTATTTGATGTATTCTGTATCATATATTTTTAAATTTTGATAAATCTCTTATAATTATCCTAATGAAAGGCATTGAATATTAACTATTATAAATAATGTTTTTTAAATTTTATTAATTCTATCAAGCCACTCTTCCAAAATTAGCATACCTCGTTTTGAAGTAATCAAACAATATCTCTGTCTTTACAACTCTATCTCCATCGCTAAATGTAGGGAAAGGTAATTTTGTATATAAGTGGTCATTAATCGCTTTCTTTACAGCCGATGCTGTTTGTGTTTTCTCTGACCAATATTCGACTTTAAACTCGTTGTTTTTTAGATGTTCCAATAACTTTCTTGCTGTATCTTTTACCTCAACTTTTTCATTGTCACTGATTTTTTTATCTCTGTTGAGCATATCAAAAACCGTTAATTCATCTTCGTCTAACAACTCTCGTTCTGCTCGTTTCTCTTCTTCTGATAAATCTCCTAACAGTAATATCAAGGCGTCAAATAACTCCTTTACAGTTGCGTATTCTTTACCGTTATTATAGTTCTCTATAATTTCTTGATAACGTTCGTAAAAGTCAATTCGCATCGGATTTTGGTCAAGTAAACGGTTCATTTTCTTGGCTACTCTGTCTTTTAATGATTGAACGGCAATATTTTTGTTCCCTTCAATTTTCAAAAACTCCTCTTCAATTTTCTTAAAGTCTAAACCACTTAAATCTATTTTTTGTCCATATCCTTCAGCCTGTTCCATTACCATATTTAAACTCTCTATGGATTGGTTTACAACATTCTGAACTCGAGAAACTATATGGGTAACATCGGCTTCGTCAATCTTATCATTCATTAACGAATACAAGGCGTTTATAGCATCTCTTTTGTCTTTGAAATCATATATTGAATTATCAGGCATTAAAGCCTTGTATTTCTTGAACACCTCTCTCGCTAATATGCCAAATTTATTTCGGGTTTCGTCATTTTTGCAAAGTGCATTATATCCTTCTTCTATAAATTTAATTCGATATAAATTATCTTCTGCATTAATTATTTTAGTTAGTTTAAATTTACAATCATCTTCTAAAAATAATTCCGTTGCTTGTATGGTTTCTTCTAAATCAGCAATTAGTTCTTCTAATGGTCTAACAGGAACATCATCTGTTCCAATTGGTGTTCCTTTACTTCCACTATCGCCATAAATCGCTAATGCTTCTAATAATGCCTTGTAGGTTTCTATATAGTCAACAATAAGACCGTTGTTTTTATCCTCGTGAACTCTATTCGCTCTTGCAATAGTCTGCATCAAAGTATGCGATTTCATTGGCTTATCTAAATACAAAGTCGATAAACTCTTGACATCGAAGCCTGTAATCCACATTGCGCATACGATAGCAATTCGGAATGGGTGGTTTTCAGCCTTGAAATCTTCTTCAAGGTTACGAGTATTCATTTTCAAGCGGTGCGGTTCAATATCCAATCCCCACGCTTCAAATTTATCTATTTCATTCTGTTCGTGACTTACTACTACACTAATTTCAGTTTCTTTAGCCCAATCCCATTCTCGCTGTTGCGAAAGTTGTTCCTGCAAATCTGTAATTTTTTCGATTTCCTTTTTACGGGTTTCCAAATAGACTGCCCACTCTTCAGAAATCAAATCATACATTTTAACTGCCGTTACTTTGTCCATAGCAACAAACATCGCTTTGCCTTTGTAACCCCTTCCGTTAAAATGTGTAACCACATCTTTTGCGATTGCTCGTAATCTTTTTTCAGCCGTAAGTATTGGATATTCCCTTGCAAACAGTTTCTTTAGTTTGGCTTGTTGGTCGTCATCTAAATCTTCCTGCTCAATGGCTTCTCTAATCTGCTCATTGATAATTGGATTGTCTAATCGTAACTTTTCGCCTCTATTTTCATAGTATAATGGCACGGTTGCACCATCTTCTATGGAACGCTTGAAATCATATTTAGAAACATATTCCCCAAAGATTCTTCGGGTAAGTTCATCGTCTTTAAACAATGGTGTACCTGTAAATCCTATAAACGATGCGTTAGGTAATGCCTTACGTAAATTCATTGCTAACGAACCTCCTTGAGTTCTGTGTGCCTCATCAGAAATTACGATAATATTATCCCTTTCGGTAATAACCTCATCAAAGTTGAATTTATGTATTAACGAAAAAATATAGCGTTGGTCAGTTTTTAATAATTCTTTCAGGTTTTCTCCACTTGTGGCTTTTACATTCACATCTTGAACTGCTCCAACTCCTGTAAAAGTATTATATATTTGTGTATCTAATTCCGTTCTATCTGTTACCAATAAGAAGGTATAACCACCTCCTAAAGCACGTAATATCTTTTGACAAAGGAATACCATCGAATAACTCTTACCACTTCCTTGAGTATGCCAAAACACTCCTAATTTCTGTGCGTCTTCTTTTGAAATAAAACCTTTTTTTGCCTGTTCTTGAACTGAAACAAAATGTTCTACCGCCTTGTTTACACCAATAAATTGATGGTTTCGAGCAATCAATTTTACAATTGAACCAATAGAATTATCAAATAATACAAAGTTCTCAAACAAATCTATTATCCTGTTTTTCTCGCAAACACCTTTTAGAATTCCATCTAAACTAATAATACCTTCTTGCTCTTCAGTGATACGTTTCCAATCGTGAAAATGCTCATATTTAGAAGTGATTGCTCCAATCTTACTTTCAAAACCATTACTTAAAATAATAAAAGCATTGGTATGAAACATTTTCGGAATGGTCTGCTTGTAATCTTTTAAATTGGTTTCAAAAGCCACTTTAATTTTTCGATGGTGCGCTTTGAGTTCAATAAACAATAAAGGAATACCATTTACAAACCCAACAATATCAGGACGCTTTCTACGCTTTGATTTGCCTTCAACCCATAGTTGCTGAACCGCTAAAAAATTATTGTTCTCCACTACTTCAAAATCAAAGACCTTGATTTTCTTGTTTCGGACAATTTCGCCTTTGTCGTTTTTGTAGGTTACAGGAATACCTTCTTTTAAGTAGTTGTGTTTCTCAAAATTCAGGTCAGGCAAACTCTTGGTGGCATCATCACTATTTATGATTTCATAAGCCAATTCATAAGCGGAAACAGGTAGATTCGGATTCAGTTTTTGGATTGCCTCCAAGAACCTATTTTTTAGTAAAACATCTGCTTCACTATGTCTTCCAATAGTACCGTTTTCTCCAAAGGTTTCCCCTTGATAGACGTTGGCAATTTCCCAATGTAATTGAGTTTTGAATATATCAATACAAGTCTGTTCAATCAATTGGTCTTCTGAATAGTTGTTTCCCATAAGTTATGATTTTGCAAAGGCAATTAGGGGCTGAATATCATTTTTATCCGCCTTTCTAACTGCCTGTATATAATTGCTCCTTGCTTCGGTGGCTTTCACTAAATTTGCACTGCCCCAAGAAAAGAATTTGTTGTTATATAATTTTTCCATTATCAAATCTGCAATCAAACGAGAATGTCTTCCATTTCCGTTGGCAAAACAATGGATGCTTACCAAACGATGTTTAAATCGAATCGCTAATTCTTCCGAATCATACGTGTTTTTTTCCTGCCAAAATACTGCATCATCCAATAACTGTTTCAGTTCAATGCCTATTAGATAACTCTTGATACCAATGTTCTTTTCAGAGGTTCTAAAAGTACCTGCCCATTTCCAAACTTCGCCATACATACGCTTGTGTAGGTCTTTAATAAACTTTTCCGAAAACAGTTGTTCTGCTTTTAGTTTTTTACCAAAAGTCCACTGAATTGCTTTCTCGATATTGAGTTGCTCAAATTCGTCCAATTCCTCCCGAGTGGTTATAGAAGGAATTCGCAATCCTTCTTTTTCCTCTTCGTCTAATGGCGTTTGTCCGTCTATATATTCAATCGTTAATCCCATAAGTATTTTGGCATTTCACTTTTAATCTCATTTGTTTTTTGAGCAATCGCTTTTTCGATGCGTTCCTTTGAATTTTGTTGGTCTTCCAACGTCATAGTATTATTGGTGCGCATTACAATCTCGGTGGCTAACTCCTTTGCACGCTTTTCAATCATTTGCTCTAACGATTCGTGTTTGGAAACAAAACCGTACACCAACTGCATGTCCATAGCATTAGCAACTTCTTTTAATGAATTAATTGAAATTGTACCATTTGCTTCCCTACTTTCTAACTGTTTTATGTGTTGAGCAGAGAAACTTACTCGATTTCCTAATTGACGTAATGACATTTTTAAAGCAGTACGCACTGTGTTTACCCAACCTTTTGTGGGAATTGTATTTTCTTTAAGTGATTGAAAAGACTGTAACTTTTTATCTACTTGTTCTAATATCAACTGTTGTTTTGTGTTTTTCATAAATCTATAGATTTAAATATTTTCGCAAATTTAAACTTAAAAATTTAAATTAAAAAATTATTTTAAACTTTTAGATTTAAAAATTAATATTTAAAATAGTTTAATGTTAAAAAATCCTATTTTAGAACCTATTTTCTTTTCTGTGCTAACCATAAAGTATGCTCTCTTGAAATTGCATTTTCAGAATCTAAAACAAATTTAGAAAGTTCATCATCTGAATTTACTTTTTCTGAAAGAGTTACAATGAAATTTAATTCTTGGCTTGCAGTTGTGTATGCTTGTTTTAATTCTTGATGTTGTTTAAGTTGTAACCAACTTATTGCAGAAGAAGCGATTGTTGTGAAAAAACCAACTAAATTATAATTACAATCAGGAAATTTAATTAAGAATACAACACTTATTAATGCTAATCCTTGAAATAAAATTATTACCCCAAACCATAAATTATATTTTGATTTATTAAATTCTGCTTTTTCTGAATACCAATTTTTTTGATTTTCTATTCTGTTCGCTATGTAATTTTGTTTTCTTTCAAATGTTCCTAAATTTCTTAATTCAATCATCTTATTTGAAATAACAGGAAGATTTAATATTTTAGAATTTAAACTACTTCTTAAATCTTTGAATTCCTCTGATAATTCTTTCAACCTTTCCACAAATCTTTCTTTTACTTCAATTTCAGGAATTGTATTTTCAAAAAATTCTGAACAAGTAACAAATCGCCAAGTTAATGTTTTGCAGGATTCTGCTAAAGCCCTTCCTTGATACCAAGTATCTTCATATTTTTTACTTTTAAGAATAATAGTTAAAATCAAACTTAATAGTAATAAAAAACCCGAAATACCATAAACATAAAGTTTTGATTCAACTTGCTGATAATTATATAATGCCAAAGCAGATGCTATAATCATTGAAATTAAATCTATTCTTATTATATTAAGATATGTTGATTGAGCATCAACTGATGCTTTATCAGATGCTTGGAAATAATTGGGAAATTCTGATTCTAACACTATGGTTTTACTTTAGTTTTACTTGATATTTGACTTTTCCTTTTATTGAACGCTTGGTCAATGTAATCATTTGGTGATTTAATAAAATCTTCCCATTTAGTTAAAACACAATATCTATCCTCCTCTGACCAAGAGCATTTTTCATTAGGAATATAATAATTATATGAAAACTCTTTAATGGTTGTTGCATCATCGATTTTTATAATAGAATGACTACCTCCACAAGTTAGACAAGAGTTAGTTCCTAAATAAATTGAATCATAAACATTTGGTAATACAACTCCTAAAATTCCGTTTTTAGTGTTGTCTTGCCCATTGTACAATGATGCTTGCAATTCTCTTTTTATAAAATTTTGATTTTGTAAAAATGAAAATTCCCCGCAATAATTACCTATTAAAAAAATAGTTACTGTAGAATCTGAAAGATAATCTTCTCGAATTTTACGCATAATATAATCTTCATCAGTCGAATTAATTGCCTCATCTAATGAATGGTCTATCATATCAACTTCAAGTTCATCTTGAATATATTTTTTATAATTTGAATCTTGTGTTTTAAATGAAATAAAGCATCTATGTCCCATATTTATTCTTGATTTTAATTTTCTTTAATTTTATGGTTCTAAATTATAGTTTATAACAATTAAACTAAACTTCTATCGTTCTATTCATCAATCTTGGTAACATTATATCTCTTGCTTCTTTGAGTTTTTGGTTGTAATTCAACAGTTGAATTGTTTGCTCAAGCATTGGATATGCTTTTTTATTAAACTCATCCAATGTTTTTTCATCAGGAATTATAATTGGCTGTTCCTTCATAAACTTATAATGTCTTGCGTAAGCATAATTTGAGAGGTCAATATTATTTATTGACAAATAAAAATAAGCAGGGAGTAAATTTTCATTTTTTGGGAACATTAATTGAGTACCATCTGCTCCTGAAACAAAAGGGAAATTTACAAATTTCACTCTTCTTGTATGGTCGCCAAAAACCACAATAGGGAGATGCAAATCTTGAACAACTTCCTCATTGTTAGTATAACCTGCAATAAATCCATTTGCTTGGTCTATAATTGGAAATTTGCCTTCTAATTCATAATCGTCTGTTTTTAGTTTACCGTTACGCTTTATCGTCAGCAATTGATTTCCTATAATATCAATAGACCACCCCACAGGCAATCCACTTTCCGCATCAAACTCCGAATGTTCATAATTAGGAAAACGGTAGTTCACAAACCATTCTTTGTAAATATTTTGAGCCGTTTCTTCTAATAACTTAATGCGTTTAAGGTTGTTTTCAATTAAATCATCGTAATTTGATAAAATGGATGCGATTCGTTTTTGGGTATCGAGTGGTGGAAGGTTTATTTTTAATGTTCCTAAAATTGATGCCGACAATTCTGTTTGATTAGTCGCTCCTTTACCCATTAATTCAATTTCATTTTCTTTAAGAGATAAATATAGAGCAATAAATTTGTCAGAAACTAAAATTTGATTTGGTCTAACAATTGTAACGTGAGAATCAACAGTAGTCGGCTCTGTTAATTCCTTAATCCATCCTGTTCTGCCAAGTGTTCCTGCTCCTGTTGAGTTCACTAAGACATCGCCAACTTTTATCAATTTCTCTTCTGCAATTATTTTTTCATTGCTACATCTTCTTGAAAATTCTAACGAAACGACATTATTTCTGATACACTTTTGATTTATAATTGGCAAACCTCCATCTTCAATATATTTAGGCGAAATACCTCTTTTTATCATATTTGAAATCTCTGACAATCTTACTTCTTCCCAATTACTCATAATCCCAATTCATTAAGGTTAATCTGTATTTGTTCTGCAAGAGTAATGGCTTCTTCATTCAAACTTTGTAGTTCTACTTTAATTTCCCCCATTCGTTCTTCGTAATCAATATCTTCGTCTATTTGAGGTGCAACGCCTACATATCGTCCTGCTGTAAGGCTGTAATCGTTCGTAGCAATTTCTTCTTTAGTAACTACTTTACACAAACCTGCTATATCTGCATATTCGCTTTTCGGGAAACGGCTAACTAACCAATGGGCTTCTTTGTTAAAATAAAGCACTTGGTCTATGGTGTGGCTAAAGTCCACAAAGTCCAATTCCATCTGTTTCAGTTGGTCTAAAACTTGTTCTTTCCATTCTTTTTGCTTTCGCAAATCGCCCTCTTTTCCTACTTCTTTTACAAAAGCGTTTATGGCTTTCAAAAAGTTATTATAGGTACGTTTTCCTTTCTTTAATTGGTCAGTATTTTCCTTTGTTAAAGTAAGTAATACTGCGGTGTTGTTGTAGGTTAGTTTTGTTTTTGAAAAAGCGGTTGCTAATTGCGTGATACTTTCAATATCATCGGCATCAAAGGTTTCGTTCCATTGGGCTAAAGTCGCTTTGGGTAATAGTTTTTCAAAGGTGGTTTGAAGTTCTTTGTTGTATTTATCAGCCAAACTATTCGCTTGTGCTGTGATTTGGCTTAAATGGTAGTTAATAGTCGAGAAGTAATGCGAGACGGTTTTGTCAAACACTTCTCGTTTGCCTCTATACAAACCTACAATGGCTTGAATGTTGGCTAACTGCTCGGGCGTGAAATCGTGTAAATTAGAAGAGACTTTTCTATAAACGTCTCTCAAGTCAAGCATTAAGGTTTGGTTGGCTCTGTGAGCGTCTTTTTCCTTTTCTCTATCAAAGAACCAAAGGGTACAAGGCAAAGAACGAGTATAGAAGAATTTAGTTCCAATAGAAACCATTACATCTACTGCACCTGTTTCTACTAATTTTTGGCGAATGTCTTTTTCAGAATGTCCTGCATCCGAAGCCGAAGAAGCCATAACAAAACCTGCTCTTCCTGTTTCATTCAGCAAAGAATAGAAATATTGAATCCAAAGGTAGTTACCGTTATCGTTTTTGGGTAAACCAAAAGGCAAACGAGGGTCTTTCTTCACGCTGTCTTTACTTTTATCTACGCCATCCACATTAAATGGTGGATTTGCCATCAAAAAATCGCATTTACCTAACAAGTCGTGTTTGTCTTCATAAAAAGTGTTTCCTTGCAAGATGCTCCCTTCCAATCCGTGAATAGCCATATTCATTTTGGCTAATCGAGTATTGGTATCGGCTTTCTCTTGTCCGTAGAACGTCACTTTGTTAGATGGGTCAACGCCTTCTACTTCCTCGATGAAATGAGCCGTTTGCACAAACATACCCGCTGAACCTACAGCAATATCGGCAACGATTCCGTGATTAGGCTCAATAATTTTTACAATGGTGTTTACTAATGATGGTGGTGTAAAAAATTCTCCGCCTTCTTGAGCACCTATCATAGCAAACTTATTCAAGAAAAACTCATAGATTCTTCCGAAAACATCGCCCGAAACATCATTCAATGCTTCATCATTAAAAACACGAATAAGGCGTTGTAAGAGGTCTTTATCGAAAAGATTGTATTCTTTAGGTAAAACACCTAAAAGATTCTCGTATTCGCTCTCAATGTTACGCATTGCTTCATTGATATATTCGCCTAAATCGGCACTATCAGGAAGATTTGCTATGTTATACCATTGTGCAGTTTCGTTTAAGAAAATGGCTTTGGCAGTAAGAAAATCATTTTTTTCAATTGGTCGAATACCACGTGTAGGATGCACAGGTAGTGTTTTCTCAATTTGTTGTTTTGCTATAATAAAGCGATTGTACGCTTGACGAAGAAATATAAGACCTAATACAGGAAAACTATATTCTGATGCGGTAAGTTTACTATTGGCTCTTAAATCGTCTGCGGTTTTCCAAAGACGTGTTTCTAATTGTTTGAGTTGTTCTGCTGTCATTTTAATTTCTTGGTTAAAGCAAAAATAGGAAAATTAAACCTATTTTATTAATGATTCTTCTGTTTTAAGATATTCGATAAAAGCTTTTGACCCTTTGATTTTAAGTTCATCTCTAAACCCATTAATCAAACTGATAATAGGTTTTGGATTATTAATACTGACTTTCAACAAGTAAAGGTCTGAGTTTTCAATTTTAGTCATGTGTTTTTCCAATCCAGCATTTGCTTCTTTGAAAAGAATATATGCCCTAAGTGATAATTGTAATTCCACTTCAAATTGTTCTCCATTGCGTTCAGTAAAGCCAAATACATCAGTAGGTTCAATGTTATGGAGCTTTTGAAACTCTTGTTCATTATCTAATACTTCAACAGCTATAATTCGTTCTAAATTAAAGTATTTTGTAATTTGACTTTCAACTTCATAAGCACAAATGGCATTATAATTTTCGGTAAACTGAATAGGTTCAACCAACCTATCCGAAATTTTGTTTGAATTAACCGAATGGTACTGCTTTAAAACCACTTTCTTATTATTAGCTATGCCATTGTTTAATTTTTCAACTAATTTGCTTAAATGGGCTTTGAATAGAGCATTAGCCTGTTGTGAAATATCCGATTTCAAATATATTTTTTTTAGAATGGAGTCCTTTAGCATATTTTCCTTTCCTACAGTTTTGACCATTTCAACTAAAAAGGTTGCTTCTTCGCTTGTAAAATGTTCCTCTGATTGATTTTCTCTAACTATAAAGAATTTATTATGCTCATCTTTTTGTACATCAAATCCCAATTGTTTTAAAAGGTCGATGTAACGATAGGAGGTACGCTCGGTACATTCTAGAAAAGTAGCCATAAACCGAACCGATTTTGAAGGCTTGTTTTGGAGTTGGGTTATAAGTTGTAAAACCCTGTAAATTTTATGTTGGTTAAACATTTTTTTAAATTTTGGGACAAGTTAAGTCAAAACAACAACCTTAACAAGCAATTGACTTTAGTTGTCACAAAAGTTGATGTTATTTGTTTAAATTTTAAAATTATAAGAAATGAAAAAAGTATTAGTATTCATTGTGTTTGTTGCACAATTTGGTTTTGGACAGGAAAATTTGACAAGTTATAATTCTTCATATTTTTCAAAGAAATATGATGTTATGGTAAGCAAACCTGACGAAAAGGGTAAATTTAGTTATTACATTGATTGTTCTTCTTATGATTCGGGAAGTAAACCTGTGAACTTAATCGTCAAAAATAATGAAGTTGAAGGCTTAATACAGTTTTTAAATGAAACTAAAGAACTGTATTTAAAATGGAAGCAAACAGCAATTGAGAACAAAGTAGTTGAATTAAATAAGTCCGTTGAATCAAAAAAAGTAGTTTTAGGTGTTGGATTTCATTATGGTAGTTGGCATTTTGATTTTTCTGCCAACATAACCGCAAGATTCAAAATCATAGATGGTGCTTATTTGATGCTAATAGAAAGCGATAAATTAGTTGCAAGCGATAATCAATATATATCTAATAAAGGGATGGTAATTGCATTTTCAAATGAAAAGGAGTTCGATAACTTTAATAAAGTTTTTGACAAAAATTTGGTTGACAACTTTTTTAATAGTAAAAGTTCAAAAGAAAATTTATTTAAAGAGTAAAAAAGAGGGCATTAGCCCTCTTTTTTATTTAAATTCACAAAACAACCTAACAGCACTTATATTAGCCATCGATTGATTTAATTTATTGTTTGATGATTTTCTTGGTAAACAATTTACCTTCGATATCTATTTTTAAAAGATATACCCCAGAATTTTGTTTTGTCAAATCAATATTTTTTTGTTCTGTATCTATAGATTGTTCTTCATATACTTTTTTCCCTTGAATATCATAAACAATTAAAGAATATGTTTTTCCTTGTGGTACATTGATTTTAAATACGCCATTGTTAGGATTTGGTGAAATAATAATTTGATTATAAAACTCTTCATCATTAATTGAAAGTGGAGTATATAAATCCGTTTTCCATAAACCGCGACCAAAAGTGCCTGCCCAAAGTTTATTATCATAATAACTAATTTCTAAATCAGTAACTACAACGTTAGGTAAACCTGTTTGATAAGGAATCCAATCAGTCATTGAACCATCGGTGTAAAACACTCCTATATCTGTGCCAATATATAAACCTTCGTTGCTTCCCGTTTGATATACTATACAATTAACAGGGATGTTTGGTAAAGAGCCCGAATAATTTATCCAATTTTGCCCAATTCCAGGTTTCATATAAACTTTATCGCCTGCAGTGTAACCTGAAACAGTAATAAATACCTTATCAGGATTTGTAGGGTCTACCGCCAAACCAGAAAGATTAGCATAGTTTTGTATTGTCCCGGAATCTAAAATTAAATTCCAACTAGTCCCTCCATTTGTTGTTGAATACAATTTTTTCAAAGTTGCCGCATAGATAGTATTGGGATTCGAAGGTGCAATTGCCATAAATCTAATATTTTCATTATTTGAATCTAAAACACCTGATATTGCTGTCCATGAATCACCTTTATTTGTGGTTTTATAAACTCGTTTATATCCAGCATATAATGTACTTGAATTTGTTGGATGCATTATTAAAGGAGTTACCCAAGCACCTTTTGGAGTAGGGACTGTTGAAGGTGGTGTTGGGGGAGTTACTTCTGTTGGTAAAAAAGGTATTGTTGAAGAAATGTTAATTCCTGGAGAACCCGACCTAAAGAAATTACCATATTGTTGACTAGCATATGCAGTATTTGTAGAACCATCAAATATACATTCCATACCGTCCCCCCCTAATTCATCTTCCCAATTAGATAAATTATTTGATTTAGTTCCATTATCTTGAAGTCCGCAAAGAATTTTAGGATTTGATTGGCTTTGTGAAACTCCAATTCTATACATTTGACTAATTTGCATGCCATTAGTTAAATCTGTCCAAGTGGTGCCATTGTTTGTTGTTTTGTACAAACCCCCATCATTACATTCAAACATAGTTCCGGGAACCAATGGGTGAAATACAATAAAATGTTTATCTGCATGAACAACTGGTATATTATTCGGATTATCAGAAGTACCAGAAGACCACATTGTTTTAATATTCCAATTTAAACCGCCATTTGTAGAGTTCCAAGTGTTTACACCACCAAGCCAAAAATCATTATAATTTGTTGGATTAATTGCATAAGCTAAATCATAATCTCCTTGACCACCATTGCCAGAAGCATTATATGAACTATGTAATAAATTATTTGTATTATCACTGGCAAAGTATTGTGAAAAAGATGCTCCACTATTTGAAGAATACCACAAACCTGCAAGACCACGAGATGTATTAGCGCATAATGCATCAACCAAAGATGGCGCATTTGGAGTTACTGCTAAATTTATTCTCACTACGTCTGCAAGGGTTGATATTAAACTCCACGTGCCTCCAGAATCTATAGAACGGTAAATTTTTGCTGGTACACCATAAGTTGATGCATAAACAATCGTAGGATCACCAGGTTTGTATTCTAAATCCATAAAATATCCTATCTGAGTATTAGACCATGTAGTTCCACCATCTGTAGTTCTCCAAATACCATCTGATGCAGCTGCAATTAAAATTTGTGGATTAGAGGGATTTATTAATAATCTTCTTATTAATTTATGATTTGTGACTGACCAGTTAAGCCCAGTTGTACTCCATGTTGCTCCGCCATCAAGTGATTTTAAAATTCCAATGCTTTTTGTATCTCCATCTGCTCCACCTGTTAAACCACTTAAGCTACCTAAATCACCATCACCAGTAGCAATGTATAAAATATTAGGATTTGTTGGATGCACAGCAATATCACTAACACCTAAAACAGGTAAATTATCGGTACTTGTTGTCCAATCTGTTCCTCCATTGGTTGTTTTCCATAACCCCCCAGCAGGAGTTCCAACCCAAAATGTATTTGCATCTGTTGGGTGAAATGCCATACAATTTATTCTACCTAAACCTGAATAGCCTCCATTACTTGAAGAAGGCCCTGAAAATGTCCAATTCGCTGTTGATTGTGCGCTTCTTTGTGCGTTTTGGTTTCTTTGAGAATAATATTTATGAAATTCATCCCAAGTAATTGACGGACTTGGAAATTCACCATTTGGTAGCAACCTACTTTCCCAATACCATTCCCATCTTTTAAAAGGCTTATAGCCTTTCCCTTTTTCTATAGGTCTATCTTTCCAATATTCGTTAAAAGCAGTTTGAATTTCTTGAAATGTTGGTTTTTCTGAAGTTACTTTATTCATCCAAGGTTGAGAAAAACCCATTTGAAATGAAAGTAATAACAGAAATAATAGATTTGTTTTTTTAATTTTTTTCATATTATTTGTATATAAGTTATTGATAAAATATTGGCTTTTGTGATTCAATTTTGTTGATTTTGAAATATTTCAATTTGTCATTAATTCTATAGCTTAATAATGCGCCTTTAGTGATTTTTTTTGGAGATTTTACTTGCTTTATATTATTATTTGACATGGATATTCTCAATGTAATTGTATCCCCTTTAAAATAGTCAATTGGAGCACTTGAAATAGATTTCTGTTTTTTTGAAATAAATATTTTGCTACTACGATTATTAATCCAGATAGAATCAAAAATTATTTTTTGTTTTGATTTTAAAATAATATTAAAGTAATATTCTGTACCTGAACCACCTTGTAATGTTCCAGCAGTCCAACTGGAAGAAAAAGCATTTAATACCTCAAAATGCTTATTTGTGCACAAAAGCGAAGTTTTAAATGATAAAATGAAAAAACATGTAAATAACAACAAGTAAAATCTATATTTCATTTATAGTCTGTTAATTAAAAGTCCATTTATTTACACCAGGAACTACACTACGCTTAGTAAACTTCTTTTTGCTCCAGCAATCCTTAGTATCTGCAAATTTTATATTAAAGTTCTGCATTGGATCAACACAAAACTGTCCATCGCCTGAACCCCACTCTTTTAAAATACCATAAATTCCTCTGATATATATATTTCCTGAATAATTACCAATATCAATAGTTTTATTACTGTAAGGTGGAACTGTATACCAACCAACTGAAGTCCAACATCTATCATCATTATTATAATAGGCATAACATGCGCTAATATTAGAACCTGTATTATTATAAAATTCAATTAGAGTTGAATTTTGTTTTGAATTTTGAGTAGAATTGAAATTTGAATTATTTATTGAATTGAAATTCGAACCATTATTTTGAGTTTCAGCTACCTTTTGATTTCCAAATGTACTTATAGATAAGCTATATAATTCTGGCTCTCCATCAAGGAAAAAGCGTTTTAAGTAATTATATTCTATATTTTCATTAGATATATCTCTAAATGAAGAAACAGGCATCATAGCGTTGTTTGAATCACCTACTTTAGGTTGGTCTATAACTCCTGCCGCATTAATTAAGATACTTAACTTATCGGGATTATAGGTGTGTCCATAAGCATTGGTAATAAATCGAACACCATAACCAGTAGCTGTTATGTATGTGTTTCCATCTGGAAGTGACTGTTTTACTATACTTAAACGCTGATTAATTATAATATAATTTCCATTTATTGTGTATGCAACTCTCATGTAGTTATTTCCATAACTATAAGTGTCGTTAAGTACCATTAGGCAATCGTACTTTATATTGCTGGAGTAGAATGTAATTTCGCAAATAGTAGTCTTAGCAAAAGACCTAATTGAAGTTAGGGCAACTGTTACTAAAAAAAGAAGTAATAATTTTTTCATAATAATAAAATCAACCGCCCCTAGTTTATATTAGATCATAAAAAAACAGCGTGGGACAATTTACTATACTTGTTGTTGAGGTGGTCGAATACCCGCATACAAAGTAAAGCAAAGCCCACGCATATCGCATGAGCGTTTACTCTGACTTTCTTGTATGCATTTGAATTTTCGACCTTTCAACTACAGATTATCAGCAAAACGCTATTTATTCCAAAAATTTCAAAACAAATATACAATTAAAACTCTGGGTAATACTAACTGCATAAAAAATTATAACATTTTTTTTAACAACTAATCAATTAAATGAAACTACGAAAATAATAAGAATAAACTACTTCACTTTTCTATTTATCATCATTTCCTATCAAACCACACTTTTTTTAGTGCTATTTATATGCATATCTAATGCATTTTTAAAGCAAATTCATGCGCATTGACAATGCAATGAATACGTTATGAATTTGTTTTTCACAAGTCGAATTTTTGGTAAAATTTAAGTTTTATGGTTTAAAGCTTTTCGGAAAAAATATTATTTATAATAAGTAATATCTTTTATAATATCTTTTTTGCTACGAGCATTTTCAGGAGTAATTTTTTTAGAAGTAGGGCAGGAGAAACCTTATGAATAAAAAAACCCGAACGTTATCGCTCGGGCTTAAACTTACTTTTGATGTGTCAACTACTTTTTCTGAAGCTCCTGGTCAATTGCGTACACGAATAACCCTATTGCCACAACTCCTAAAAGAATAGTTGTAGTAATAAGGAATTTGTTGTCCTTTTTGAGCAATGCATTTTCAGCTAAAGTATTTTCTACAGTAAAAGTTCTTTCTACAAGTCTCAAATTACTAATATCTTCCATGTCTTATTATTTTTACAATATTATTATCTAAAAAAAGTAAAACGAATTCAAAAATTGCATGATGTTGAATGTCATCTATTTTTACAATATGATTGAATAAACTCAACTCGACACCATATCCTTTTAAAAACTCTTTTGAATACGTTGCCTCATTTTTGCCTTTCATCAACTTGATTAGAAGTAAATGGGTTTTGTTTAACGGTCCATAAATGATGGCCCGCTTTTTTCGCAAATCATTCGCCTGTATGTTATTATACCGTATTCGATTTGTTGCCGATGCAAATCGTTGGTTCAATCGTTTTGGTAAAAACGTTTCACCTGTTAGTGGGTCCTTCTTAGTTAGCTCGCTCATAAAATAACCTCCTTCCTGTATTGCTTTTGTTTTGTTCCAACATTTCATCTATGGCTTTAGCGTCATACAGATAAACACCACCAAGTAAAGTATACGGAAGTATTCCGTCATTTCGATACTTGATAATAGTGTTGTTGGTTAGGCCAAAGAGTTCTTTTAAATCTCTGGCACGATAGTACTTGGAAGGCTGTACCTTCTTAGGTAATTTTTGTAGCTCATTTTCTAAGTTTTGTAACTTAACTACAATAGGCTCAAGCAGTAATTGAATTCCGCGAACCGTAGGCATTTGAATTTCCTCAGTGTATTTCATAATAATAAATTTTCTGTAAAGGAATAATATATGTTTATGAAAAAACCAGGTATCTAGAGATCTCCAAGGGATAAATTAAAAAAATATTAGTTCAGATGTGTTCTCATATCTTTTAGGTTATTAGAAAGTTGAGTTATTACATCTAATTGTTTGTTACTTCTTCCTTTATTTTTTACTTTAGAATATTCCTTATTAAAATCGGTTAATGGTTTAATTCCGAGTTTTGAATCTGTATAATTAAAATGGGTTTCCGCAAACTTTTTTATTTTGCTTTCACTCTTTAATTTATCACTATCCATATAAATTAAATCAGCTTCAATCAGAATTTTAAACAAGACAGCTGTGGAAATTTTGTCTAATTTTATGGTGCACTTATTTTTAGGGGCTTTATTTTCTGTAAAATAATGACTTAAATCAGTAACTCCGTAGACCTGAATAGCATTTTTCAGGTAATTGATTTTTTCTTCAAAGTATAACAGTGATTTATAGAACTGGTTTATAAAAAAATACAATTTAACCTTTTCAAAATCATCCTTTTCTTTGTAATTTTTGGTTCGATCTTTATGCGCGTATAAGCAATAAATTATATTATCTTCTTCTACATTTCCATCAAAATTATAATTTAATACTTTTTCAATAGTATAAATTTCCTGCACATCATATTCAATCTCAAAATCCACTTTATTAATATTATCTATATGGCTTAAAAAAGGTTCAAAAAATTGAATTTTGTCAATTCTATAGCGATAAAGTTTATTTTGTATAATGTTAAGTAATTCATCAACAATTAAAAGGTTATTGTTATTGCTAATTAAAATCACCTTTAGCCCTTCAACAAATTCGTTTATTCTTTCATGAAAATAATATTCACCTATTTCATCTAACCACATATAGTTGATGCGATATTTTTTGTGTTGTGTATGAAAATCAATCTTTTCATTTGAAAAATCAATGAATTCCTTTAAGTATTCTTTGGGTAGTAGCATATTGTTTGTCATTTAGTTATATCAAATTTATAAAAAATCTACTTGTCTTTGAATTTCTCCATTAACTTTTGCATGTCGTCTGAAACACTAGAATCTAGAATTTTTGCATAATGTTGGGTTTGTCTGATCGTTTTATGCCCAAGCATCGCAGAAACGTTCTCAATTTTTATGCCATTACCAAGAGTCACGGTAGTAGCAAAAGTATGTCGAGCTACATACCAGGTTAGATTTTTTTCGAGTCCAACTAGCTCAGCAATTTCTTTTAGATAAGCATTCATCTTTTGATTCGAAATTTTAGGTAATAAAGATTCTGATTCAAATTGGTATTTATTAATTATTTTAATGGCCTGAGGCAGTAGAGGTACATTTGATTTCGAATTGGTCTTTTGGCGATTGGCTTTAATCCATAGGGTTTTGGAAGTATCTTGAATGATATTTTTTCGAGTTAGCTTTAATGCATCTACTGGAGCATAACCAGTATAGCAACTAAATATGAATAAATCTTTCACACGCTCCAATCGATCAATTTTGAAATCTTTATTTTCAATCCGATCTAACTCCTCTTGGGTCAAAAATGAAGTTTCCACCTCTATTATTTTACCTCCATATAAGTTAAATGGATTTTTTTCTATCAATTCCATTCGCATAGCATAATTACAGATCGTTTTTAGATTTTTGAAGTACTTTACTGTAGAATTGTTTTTAATTCCTAATTTGCCTTTATATTCACTTTCAAATTTTAGATAGGATTCAAGATTATAAATATAGCCGCTGGTAATTTTGTTAATTTGTAGGTCCTTACAGCCATATTTTTTTAAATTAAAGGTTTGAATTAAATCTTTCACCCTGAGATATTTCTGTAGGGATGCTTTTGAGCGTTCACCAACTGCTACTAATTTAGTAAAATATTGATTGTGTTTGTCTATTAGACTCACTAATGAGGGGAGAGCATCATCTTTATGTTTATCTAAAATCATAAGTTTAAACTCAGAAATACTAATATCCTCTTGAAATTTTATGACATGATTGTAGATTTTTTCAATTTTTAAAACATATAAATCTAAGTATTCCTTGAGTACTTTCTCTTTGTCCTGTCTTAATAGTTTTCTTAAATTGTCTGTTTGAGTCCATCTTTGCTCTGCAATATACTTTCCAGTACTAATTGTGATAGATTTTCGATTAAAAATCACTTTGATGTAAATAGGGCAATCTCCATTGGTTTTTGCCTTGTCTTTTTTGATGTAAAACATTGTTTTTACCATACTCTTTTTTAGTTAAATTAAACAGTACAAATTGAACTAAAAAAAATGTCAGCCCTTATGGATACTGGAGATCTCCAGGGGAAGTTTGAAATTTAGTTACCCTATTTTTGTCAAAATATCCATAGGGTAACCTATAGGGTAACTAAATTATGCGTTTTTATGTGTTTTTTGACACTTAGTCAAAAACTAAAAAACCCTTCAAACACTGATGTTTAAAGGGTTTTTGAATTTTTATGTTTCTTTTGAAACATCACTTTCGCGGAGAAAGAGGGATTCGAACCCCCGGACCTGTTACAGTCAACAGTTTTCAAGACTGCCGCAATCGACCACTCTGCCATTTCTCCAATAAGTCTCGCTTTCAATTTCTAATAGCGAGTGCAAATATAGGATGTTTTTTTATTTAAGCAAACCTTTTTTAAAATAAAAAATTGAAAATAAGAGACATTTATTGTTGCTTATTTAAAACAAAATAATTAAAGGTCTACTATTTAATAGGTTACATATTCGGTGATTTCTAATCCGTAGCCAATCATCCCTACACGCTTGGTTTGAGCCGTACTGTTAGATAATAATTTTATCTTTGTAATGTCGATATCGTGTAAGATTTGAGCTCCAATTCCAAAGTCTTTACTGTCCATTTTTATTTGAGGGGCTTTCAGCGTACCCGCTTCTTGCAAGGCCTTCAATTCTACTAAACGTTCAAGCAGTTCGATAGATTGTACTTCCTGATTGATGAAAATAATAGCACCTTTTTCGGCTTCATTAATTTTACGAAACATATCGTCCAATTTTTGATTCGCATTGTGGGTAAGAGTTCCTAAAATGTCATTGTTTATTTGCGTCGAATTGATTTTGGTCAACACCGATTCTCCTGCATTCCATGTTCCTTTGGTCAGGGCCAAATGTACCTGTCGGTTAGTGGTTTGCAAATAGGCACGCAATCGAAAGGTGCCAAAACGAGTTTGTATTTCAAAATCCTCTTTCTTTTGGATCAAACTATCATGCTGCATGCGATAGGCTACTAAGGCTTCAATTGAAACCAATTTCAGATCAAATTTTTTGGCCACTTCTACCAGTTGGGGTAAGCGTGCCATGGTGCCATCTTCGTTCATGATTTCAACAATTACACCCGCGGGTTTACATCCGGCCAATCGGGCAAAGTCAATGGCTGCTTCGGTGTGCCCCGTGCGGCGCAAAACGCCACCTTGTTTCGCAATCAAAGGAAAAATATGCCCAGGTCTTGCTAAATCAAAGGATTTGGTATTTGAATCAATTAATGCTTGTATGGTTTTGGCACGGTCGGCAGCCGAAATTCCGGTGCTCACGCCATTTCCTTTTAAATCTACTGAAACCGTAAATGCCGTTTCCATAGGATCGGTATTGTTGCGCACCATAGCATGAAGATCAAGTTCTTTACAGCGCGATTCGGTCAAAGGAGCACAAATAAGCCCTCTTCCGTGTGTGGCCATGAAATTGATCATCTCGGGAGTTACTTTTTCGGCAGCAGCCAAGAAATCGCCTTCATTTTCCCGATCTTCGTCATCGACTACAATGATTACTTTTCCCTGACGGATGTCTTCTATCGCTTCTTCAATGGTGTTTAACTGGATGTTGTTGGACATGGAATGTTAGTTGTTGGACGGGTTTATTTTTGAAAATAATTTTTGAATCGGAACCGTAAGCCAATCAAGATTGATCATGATGCCAATATCATTTGTAGCACGATAGGTTAACATAATGGCAAAAGGGGTCATTAAAATTGAAGCCATCCAAGCGCCAAGAAATGGACTAATAGTAGCTTCTTGGGCTAATTTTCTGCCAAAAGTATTGGTAAAATGAAAGGAAATAAAAATTAGCATTGCAAAAACAATGGGTAACCCTAATCCGCCTTTTCGTATAATTGCACCTAAAGGAGCACCAATGAAGAACATTAATAAACAAGAATAGGCCATCGCAAATTTTTCATGTATGGCCAGCCAATGTGAATTGATGTTTTTGGATTTGATGTCTAAATCTAATTTGGAATTTTGAATATTAAAATCGGCACTGTTTATATTGTTTTTTGCCATGGCAATGAGTTGTATTTTCTCATTTTTTGAAAATAGCGAAAGAATGTCTTTTGTATGATTGTCTTTTTTTGGTGGAGCTAGTAAACTTTCAACAGGTTTTTTGTTGAAGAGATTGTCATTTCTAATAGTTAAATTATCTGCAAAAGACACCACATCTTTGTTGTAATTTTTTTGTAATGAATCTACTGTATAGCTTAGTTCAGGGACAGTTAGCATTTTTTCAGAGGTAATATCGCCTTGGTCCATTTCGGCTTGATTCAGTTGTGTTAAATCGATAGTGAGTATGTATTTTTTAAAACTACTTTTTGCAAAGGGTAACTTATCGCGTTCTTCAAATTTTGTGGGCTGTAGGTCTTCATAATAATAGCCATCATATAATTCTAGTTGCAAAGAGTTTGAATTGTCTTCACTGGAAAGAAGTCCTTTTTTTGCTTTTATGATGGTATTGGCACCCAAGCCATAATTTGTGTTTTTGATATGCATAATAATACCTTCTAAAAATTCACCATTATCTCCAGATTTCTTATCAACTTTAATATTTGAATTTCCAATGGTGTTAAATTGGCCTTCAGTTATAGCCATTGCAGGTTTTTGCTGAACAATAGTTTTGCGGAGGTTTATAAATTTATATTGTGCATCTGGAATGACATTGTTAGCAAAAAAGAATGACACAAATGCTAATATTCCGATGGTAATAGTTAACATTTTCATTGCGCGTTGCAGGGAGATGCCTGATGATTTCATGGCTGCAAATTCGTAGTTCTCTGCAAAACTACCAAAGGTCATTATTCCAGCCAATAAAATTGATAAGGGGAGAACTAATGGAACGATAGTAGGGGCGTAGTAAGATAAAAATTTTATGATGGTCCATAAATCCAAATCTTTTCCGGCTAATTCACTAATAAACAGCCAAATACCCTGTAATACGAATATAAAAAATAAGATTACAAATACCGTGATAAATGTAATCAAATAGGATTTAATAATGTATTTGTCTAAAATTTTCACCGATGGTTGTTAGTCTAATTTATTGATGTAATAATTAGGGTATTTTGATTTGGTAAAGGTAAAATGATTTTTCGACAAAGGCTGATTTGTTTTAAAAGAATTAACAGTTAGCGTAGTTTTTGTTCCGTTTTTACCTACTTCAATTACGGTATAGATGTGTTTGGTTTGTGTGTCAATGCCTACTAGGATCTCTTTGCGAGTATCTTTTGCATTGCTAGGAGTTAATTTTACAAATTGAATTTTTCGGCCTTTAACATTTTGAGGAATGTCCCAAGCATATTTGAATCCGTTATTGAAAAAGGTGAGCATCTTGTTGGGCGTAATCGCTTTATCATCATTGGCATCAAAATTTTCTTGCGTTACTTCTTCGTCTTCTGGAACTATAGTAAACACTTTTTTACCATCAAAAATTTTAGTTACTCCCATAAAATTAAGATGATATAAATTACCTTGTAGCGCAACGTTGCCATTGCTTTCTTGATTGATGCGTTCTTTTGGGTTATTTAATGAATACTTGAAGTCGATGACAATATTATCATAGGATTTTACTTTAGCAGTAACTTGGTCCAACAGTTCTTTCGCTTTTTTGGCTTCTTGCGCCTGTAGTGTAAATCCAATAAAAGAGATCAAGAAAATACCAAATAGCTGTTTCATGATTTTTAGTTTTGTTCATTTTTTAAAAAGTGATCTAAAGCCACAAGATCTGAAATCAATACCGCTCGGGCTTTACTTCCTTCAAAGGGTCCTACAATACCAGCGGCTTCTAATTGATCAATCAATCGACCCGCACGGTTGTAGCCTAATTTTAGTTTTCTTTGAATTAAGGAAGCACTACCTTGTTGAGCAGTAACTATGACTTCAGCAGCGTCTCTAAATAACGAATCGCGTTCGGAAATATCTATATCAAGTTTTATACCATTTTCTTCTCCTATATATTCAGGCAATAAATAAGCTTCTGGATACGCTTTTTGAGATCCAATAAAATCACAAATTCTATCAACTTCTGGGGTATCTACAAAAGCACATTGCACCCGAACAATCTCATTTCCCTGAGTATACAATAAGTCACCTCGACCAATTAATTGATCAGCACCACCCGAATCTAAGATGGTTCTGGAATCAATTTTAGAAGTAACTCTAAACGCTATTCGCGCAGGAAAGTTGGCTTTAATCATTCCGGTAATAACATTAACAGAAGGGCGTTGGGTAGCAATAATTAAATGAATTCCAATGGCTCGTGCTAGTTGTGCTAAACGTGCAATAGGTGTTTCTACTTCTTTACCCGCCGTCATGATTAAGTCAGCAAACTCGTCTACTACTAATACAATATAGGGTAAATAACGGTGTCCATTTTCTGGATTTAACTTGCGTAGTTTGAATTTTTCGTTGTATTCTTTTAAATTTCGAACCATAGCATCTTTTAATAAAGAATAACGGTTGTCCATTTCAATACAAAGTGAATTTAAGGTATTGATAACCTTGGTGTTGTCAGTAATAATAGCATCGTCGCCATCGGGCAATTTGGCCAAATAGTGGCGTTCAATTTTATTGAATAGTGTCAATTCTACTTTCTTGGGGTCAACCAACACAAATTTGACTTCGGCAGGGTGTTTTTTATAGAGTAGGGAAGTCAATACTGCGTTTAATCCAACTGATTTTCCTTGTCCTGTAGCTCCTGCCATCAACAAGTGAGGCATTTTAGCCAAATCAACTACAAAAGTTTCGTTTGAAATCGTTTTACCTAATGCAATAGGTAATTCCATTTCAGCGTTTTGAAATTTTGGAGAAGAGATAACACTTTTCATAGAAACCATCGTCGGGTTGTTATTAGGAACTTCAATACCAATGGTTCCTTTTCCTGGAATAGGAGCAATGATACGGATGCCTAATGCCGAAAGTGAAAGCGCAATATCGTCTTCTAGATTTTTAATTTTTGATATACGAACTCCAGCATCGGGAACAATTTCATATAAAGTGACTGTTGGACCCACAGTAGCTTTTATTTGAGAAATGCCAATACTATAATTTTTGAGCGTATCTACAATTTTATTTTTATTTTCTTCTAATTCTGCTTGATTGATCGTTATGCCTCCTGTAGCATATTCCTTTAGCAAATCGATCGGAGGAAATTGATAATGCGATAATTCAAGAGTAGGATCAAATTCGCCAAAATCTTGTACCAATCGAGCTGCCAAATTTTCATCAAGTAATACCTCTTCTTCAACTTTTTCAATTACAAAAGCATCTTCATTAACAAAAGGTTCGTTCGGAATGCTTCGGTCTTCAATAGAAAAATGAGATACTTCAGGTGTTTTTGGTTCCAAGCTTAATTCGGAAGCATTAGATATAGTTGGTTTTAAAGCTTCTTTATTTATTTCAAAGGAATTAGGATATGTTTTCAGTTCAAAATTTCCCATTTCTTCATCGTCTTCTTTTAATAAAAAATCCTCTTCTTTGGTAGGTATGGGTACTATGGGAAAATTATTATTATTTTCTTTAACATCTTCTTCGCTTGTGATCTCTCCTTCTGGAGATGCTGAAGCTTCCGATGCTAAATCAGTAGTAAAAGATTTTGTTGTTCTTTCAAAAAATGTGGTAAAGGTATCAGGGGAAACATTGAGTTTAAAGACCAGAAAAAGTAATAATCCAAAAACCAAAACTAATAGTGTACCGGTTTTACCTATGTAATCTTGAATGAACAAGTTCATTTCAAATCCAATTACACCACCGAGTTGCGGAACAATATCCCATAAAAAACCAAAAAGCACTGAACCGATAATTATGATAAATGCATCCCAAAAGAAGTTTTTCTTTAATTTGATAATACTCATATCTAATATCATGTAAGCACCAAGTAAAAATAGGATTCTAACAAATAGAAAAGAGGTTACACCAAATCCTTTATATAAGAAAAAATCGGCCAAATAGGCACCCATTTTACCTAACCAATTTTCAGTTGAAATACTGCGATTGGTTATATGACTTACAGCACTTTGGTCTGCAGTTCCCGTAATGAAATACGAAATGAACGAAAGTAGCAAGGCAATGGAAAAGAAAATGAATAGGATTCCTACAATGAATTTTTGTCGGCGATTCATTTTTAATGAAAACTTTGTACGAGCTGCGTTAGGTGCATTATTTGCAACACCTTTTGAATTTTGTTTGGCCATTGAAACGGATCAATTTTTACAAAAGTAGCTAAATTAAAATAAATATGGAAAATAAATAATGCATCCTATAACAATGGCAGTTAAGGCTGCAAAAAACACAGCTCCAGCAGCTATATCTTTAATAAAACCAATGCGCTTGTGGTACTCTGGATGAATGAAATCGGCCACTTTTTCCACAGCAGTATTAAGACCTTCAATACTTAAAACCAAACCAAAAACTAAAATTTGTATCATCCATTCTATCCGGGTGATTCCAAAATAAAATCCAGCGATAGTTATTAAAATTGCTATAATGGATTGAACCATTATGCTGTGTTCGGTTGTGACGAGTTTAAAAGCGCCTTTAAGGGCAAATACCATACTTTTTAATCGTCCAGTAAATAAAGTTTCATCTTTTTGAAATTTCATAAGCTATAATACTGATAAGGCAGCTTCATAATTAGGTTCATTGGCAATTTCGCTAACTTGTTCGGTATATAAAATACTTCCGTTTTCGTCGATTACAATAATAACACGTGAATGCAAACCGGCAAGTGGTCCATCGGTAATTTCTAATCCATAGTTTTTTCCAAAACTACCCTCTTTGAAATCGGATAAATTAATTACATTTTCTAATCCTTCCGCTCCACAAAAACGTTTTTGTGCAAAAGGTAAATCTCTTGATATACAAATAACCTTGGTATTGGTTAAACCGCTGGCTTTTTCATTAAACTTTCTAACCGAAGTTGCACACGTACCTGTATCGATACTAGGAAATATATTCAAAACAATTCTTGAACCTGTAAAATCAGCTAAGGAGGCATTGCCTAAATCGGTTTTTACAAGGGTAAATGTAAGAGCTTTTGAGCCTATTTGTGGTAATTCACCGTTGGTGTGGATTGGATTTCCACCTAATGTTATTGTTGCCATAATTGTGTTTTATTAATGTGTAAAGATATTTTATTTAGTGATAAGATTTTAATTTTGAAGTAACCAATTCTTAAAGTCAAAGAAATTTTTAGGAGCAACTCCATGACCCACAGGATATTCATGATAAGCAACTTCTAAACCTAAATTTTCCAAAGCAGGTTTAGCTTTTCTAGCCCAATCTACTGGAATTACTTGATCAACAGTGCCATGTGAAATAAAGAATTTTAAATGCGAAATGGCATCAATATTCGGTTCATGAATAAGCATATCAGAATTGAAATAACCGCTTAAAGCGACTACTTTATCGATTTTTTCAGGAAAGGAAAGTGCAGTGGCATAACTCAAAATACTACCTTGACTGAATCCAATTAAGCTAACTTTTTGAGCATCTATAGGGTATTTTTGTAGCAATTCATCAATAAAGTGGGCAATCAATTGTACGGATTCCTTTGCCTGTTCATTGTTTGAGAATTTATTTTCATCGGCATCAAAATGTATGGCGTACCATGCGTAGCCATAGGGCTCTAATTCAAAAGGTGCTCTTGCTGATACAATATAATGATCTCCCGGTAATTCGTTAGCAAAGGAAAATAAATCTTCCTCGTTGCTTCCATAACCGTGTAGTAGCAATAATAATGGATTTTTTTCTAAAAGTATTCGAGGTTCACGAATTAAATAATGGAACTGCATATTAGAAACTTTTGAATAACTTTTGATAGAAAGTCCCTAACAAGGGAATCGATTTTTGTTCGCCATTTAAGCAATTTGTAAAACCATACAACCACAAAATGAAAATGAAGACCCAAAAGGAAGCAGATATCATCCAATTGTCAAAATATCCTATAGGATACCCCATTATGAAAAACGTTGAAAATATACCTAAGGCCTGACGAATATGAAAACTAGCGAATTCGCTGCGGTTTTCGTCTTGGTTCATAAATACTGCAATTACCGAACCTATAAGGGTCAAATAACTTACAATAGCGGTCTGTTTTCCTTTTATTGTAGTACTCATTTTTATGTGTTTAAAATCAAGTAACCATTATTGTAAATTCCTAATGCTTTTCCTTTCATTTGGTGTCCTAAGAAAGCTGAATTTTTCGATTTTGAAGTGATATGTTCTTTTTCAAAAACCCAATCTGAATGGGGTACAAAAAGAGACAACTCAGCAATATTATTTATATTAATTGGGTTTATTTTAGTATTGAAAATCAATTTACTAGCGGTTAACTTTTCAATAATTACTTCAAGTGGAAATAGTGTACATAATGCTCCAAAGGCACTTTCTAATCCGACGCTTCCATCTTTTGCTAAATCAAATTCAACTTTTTTGTTTTCAATGTCTAATGGATTATGATCTGATGTAATGCAATCAATCGTTCCATCCAAAACGGCAGCTACTAGTGCTGCGCGTGTAGCTTCTTCGCGTAAAGGGGGTGCAATTTTGAAACGGGAATCAAAACCCGCTAATTTTTCATCCGTTAGGAGTAAATTTGCAATAGCTACACTACACGTTACGGGCAAACCTTTAGCTTTAGCTTCTTTAATTAATTGAATACTGCCTTGAGTTGAAACGGTTGGGATATGTAATTTTCCACCGGTATAAGCTGCTAAAAATAGGTTTCGGGCTACATGTAATTCTTCTGCCAAGGCAGGTATTCCTTTCATTCCCAATTGAGTACTCATCACACCTTCGTTGGCAATTCCATTACCTTTTATAGAATTATCTTGACAAAATGCAAGTATTGTGCCCTCAAAATCTTGAACATATTGTAAGGCAATTTTTTGAAGATTGGCATTTTGAAGTGCTTTTTTATAATCGCCAAAAGCAATAGCGCCAGCATTTTGCATATCGAATAATTCTGCTAATTCATGGCCTTCGCTCCCTTTGGTTAAGGCGCCAATAGGATAAAGTGTGGTAGCCTGGCCTTTGGCTTTGTCTACTACAAAACGAATTTGAGATTGGTTGTCGATTACTGGATTTGAATGGGGTTGTAACATAACTGCTGTAAAACCACTTTTTGCAGCTACTTGTAATCCGTTTTCAATGGTTTCACGGTCTTCAAAGCCTGGCTCGCCAAAAGAAACAGAACTGTCCATCCAACCTTGTGAAATATGTAAATTTTCAATTTCAATAATTTCAAATCCGGCAGTAGGAGCGATTTGTTTTTCAATTTGCGTAATCATACCGTTTTCAATCTTTACGTCCTTTATTTGTAAGTGATACGGACTTGAAGGATCAATAATTTTAGTTTGTTTAAGAATCACTGACGTCATTTTATCAATTTTTGAATTAGTAGTTCTGTACATAATAATAGTAGAGTACCAAATAGAAACCATTTCCAAATTTCGCTACTGCTTCGTTCTGAAGCGAGATCATTTAAAACGGTTGCTATGTTGTTTACTTTGGTAAAAGTATCAAAAATTCTCGAATTAATAGCGGTAATGTCACTTTCGGTTCTTGCAAAATTGAAGCTTATTTTTTTGAGAGATTCTTCATCCTTTATGACCTCATAATTTCCAGCTTTTTCAGGATAATCCCCAAAGGTGAGTTTGCATTTTGCATTTAATATCTGTTGTAAGGGAATGAAACTATAGTCGTTGTTTTGTATGGCTACTGCTTCGTCTTTTGTTAAGACGGTTTCTAAAATTAAGCTTTGGTTTTCACCAATTGTATAGGCATTGATACCCGTTTTACTTTGATTTTGCCCCATATTATATAAGGTAGGTACAATGAGTGGTGCATTTTGAAAATTGCTATTTTGCTTGTTGATTGGAGCTGCAAAGGCATAAAAATTCCCCAATTGATTTGTACTTGAACCCATAAAAATTGATTGGTCTTCATAGTGTAAGACCGCTGTATTTCCGGTAAGTCCAAAACTTGATTTTACTTTTGGATATTGAAAATTAGTCACTTTGTTTTTAAAAACGGCTTGGTATAAGGGATGGCTAAAATTAATAGTTGTTATTTTTTTTTCTGTAGATGAAAGCATTCCATATTTTAGGGATCCAAAATTTGCAACAAAGTTATTTAATGTTGAAGGGATGTTATTTTTATTTGGAATGAAGATGATAGTTCCGCCTTTTTCATAATATGCTTTTAGGGTAGTTCCTAAAGCCAGAGGTAAATCATCCAACTCGTTTAATACGATTGCCTCTTGGTTTTCGATTTGGTTATAGTCCAGGGACTTTAATTCGGTACTTTTGAAATTGAACTCTTCCGCTGTAAATATGCGATCCAAGAAATTGTTTTGTGCTAAAGATCCAATGGCAAGCAGAGCTGCTTTTTCAGGTTTTGAAATACTCAAATAGAAATCGTTGTCATAAGCTAAACTTTGATCTTCTATGTGAATCGTAGCCTGGATATCTTTTTTAGGAATGGTAAGTTTAATTTCTGTATTGGATTTGTCAATTTGTACCAGCGTTGTAGCAAGTTTTTTTCCGGAACTAATAACTGATAAAGGTATTTCGCGTTTTTTAGATCCGAAGGATTGCAAGTTGATTTTTAATTCATAGAATTGGTCCATTACTTGCGAAATTGCTACATTTTGAATACTTATATTGGACAGGTTTTCGGCTTTTGGTTGGATAAAATAGACTGAGTTGTTTTGAGCTAATTCAATTGCTTTTTTACTTTCGGCTTGAATCGCATCAGTGATGATAATATAATCTTTTGGAACTTGCTTCTTTTTGATTTCAACTTGGTTGAGTAAGTAATCCAATTGAAAGGGAAGGGCAGAATAGTCTAAATTTTGCAATTCTTTTTGAATGGATTTGATGTCGGTATCCCAGTACAATTCGGAATTTGTCAAGAGCGAAAAAGATTGATTTTCTGGAAGTTCTTCTAGTAATTCTTGAATACTTCTTTTAAGCAATTCTCCTTTTGGACCTTTGGCTTGCATGGAAAATGAATTGTCCAATACAATAATTAATTCATTCCCTTTTTTTGGAGTATTCTGATGTTTAAAATAGGGCTGTGCAAATGCAATAATTAGGCAGGTTAGTACTAATAAACGGGTTACTAGTAATAACCATTTCTTAATTTTTGAACTTTTTCGAGTTTGAGTTTGAAGTTCTTTGAGTAGTTTTACGTTTGTAAAATAAACGGTCTTAAACCGACGTAATTGAAATAAATGCACCAAAATTGGTATAACCAACAGAAAAAGGAAGTAAAGAATTTCTGGATGTTTAAATTGCATTTAAATGTATAATTTGTCAAAAGTACGAAATTATTCGAGAATTAATAATTGACAATTGATAATTATCGCTTCTTTTTCTTTTCGTCTCGTTTGCGTTCAATGGCTCTATTTCTAGATTCCGTTTTTCTGGGGGTTCGTTTACCTGGGCCGCCCAAATTGACTTTTTTGTTTTTATCTTTCTTTTGATGAAAAGCATCGCCTCCTTCTTTTTTTGGAGTTTTTAATAGAAACTTCATTTTTTTCTTTTCTTTTTCGAAATCTAAATAGCGTTCTTCTATTTTTAAATCGTCGGGAATAGGAAGTTCTTTTATTTCGGTATCCATCAACAATTCGACTTCAATTTTAGCTTCAATTTCACTAGGCGAAATTAAACTAATAGCAATACCGGTTTTGTCGGCTCGACCTGTTCGACCTATTCGGTGCATGTATTTCTCGGGCTCTTCGGTAAATTGTAAGTTGATTACGTGCGTAATATCAGATATATCTAATCCACGCGCCATTATATCTGTTGTAACTAATCCTCTCAATTCGCCCGCTTGAAAAGCTGCCATTGTATTTAATCGATAATTTTGCGATTTATTAGAGTGAATGACTCCAAATTGATCATGGAATTCACTCTCTAAAGTTTCAGATACCAATTCAACAATTCGTTTGTTGTTGACAAAAATTAATACCCGATCCATACCTTCGGTTTCTCGAACCAAATGTTTCAATAGGTTTAATTTAGTAAGAAAATTAGGAACTTTATATACAATTTGTTCAATTTGTTCTAGAGGCGTACCGCTTTGTGCCAAAGACACTTCTTCCGGAAGTTCAAAATATTCATCCAACATCGCATCCACATCTTCCGTCATGGTTGCCGAGAATAAAATGTTTTGTTTTTTGCCTCGCATCATTGATAGAATAGAGGTCAATTGGGCTCTAAATCCTAAGTTTAAGATTTCATCAAACTCATCGATGACTAATTTTTGCAATGCATCAAAACGAAGCACTCCGTCTAGGCCTAAATCCATTACTCGTCCAGGTGTCCCTACTAATATATCAACTCCTAAAGCTAATGCTTTTCTTTGGGTATTAATATTTACACCACCATATATTCCGAGTGTTCTTACACTCATGTATTTGGTTAATTTTTCTACTTCTTCTGCTACTTGTACCACTAATTCTCGAGTGGGAACTAATATCACAACGCGAGGCGATTCGTTATTTTGAAATTTCCAGTGTTTTAATATGGGTAATAAGTAGGCAAAGGTTTTACCGGTACCAGTTTGTGCAATACCCATCATGTCCCTTCCGGAAAGAATTACCGAATGCGATTTTACTTGAATTGGAGTTGGATGAACAAATCCCAATTCGTCCAATGCTTTTTGAAGCGATTTTGGTAAATCAAATTCTAGAAAAGTTTTCATGGTATCAATACTGTGTTAATCGGTTAACTGAGATCACTGGTATGCAATTTCATGCCTATCGGTGACTATATGAACCGTTTCTATTTTGCGCAAAGGTACATAAACTTTTTGTAATGATTTTTTGCAAGATGTAGCAGAGTTTGTTGCATTTTTACTTACTTTACACTTTAATTTATTGGAGGTGCGCAGGCAGGTCATGCCTATTGATTATGAATTATACCAACTATCGATTTTTTACACTTTTTTGTTTTTTTCTTACCTTCAGTGCTTTTGCTCAGGTAAAAGAGAACGTGAAGGATAGTGCTAAAATTTATCAAGATATTCATGATAGGTCACAAAAAAGTAAATTCAATAAGCTGGTATATAAATTACTTTTTCGCCCTTCGGCATTATCGAGTGATGTGCCTGTTTCAAAAAAAAGTAATTACAACAAGGGTATAATAGCACGTAAAGCTTCAGGAAAAGTCATTCGAAAGATAACCATTGAAACTTTGGATACCTTTGGCTTTTCAATAAAAAATGATGCTAAAGTTCCAAGTAATGGTGTCGATCGTTTTGGAAATTCTATTCACATTAAGACCAAAGAGTTTACCATTCGTAATTTATTATTGTTCAAAAAAAATGATCGTTGCGATTCTTTATTATTGAAAGAAACCGAGCGATTAATAAGAAGTCAACGTTATGTTCGAGAGGTTACAGTACTTCCAGTATTATTAGAATCATCATCAGATTCAATAGATGTAAAAATTCGAGTATTAGATTCATGGTCGTTGATTCCCAATGGAAGTTTGTCGGCAACTCAAAGCAGTGTAAAGGTTACGGAGCGAAATATTTTGGGTTTTGGCCATCAAATATCTGGAGAAATCAGTAATAAATTTAGAACCAATGATCAAGCGCGATACGCTCAATATAGTGTAAGCAATATAAAAAGTAGTTTTATTCGATTGGATCTTGCCTATGCAAAAGAATTCAATATGGATAATAAACGAAGTGTAATAATTACAAGGCCTTTTTATTCTGTTGTGGCAAAAAATGCAGGTGGTATAGAACTTGAAAACAGAAGAATCACTGAATTTTTTCCTGTATCAGATTCGATAGTTGGCATTCCTACTAAGTTTGAGTTTGTAGAATATTGGTACGGAAGGGCATTTAAAATTAATGGAGAGCGTACGTTCAATCAAAAAACAACTAATTTAATTGTCGCCTTTTCTTATAATAGGAAAGCGTTTTCCTCGCAACCCTCTGCGCTATTTGATGCAACTCGTTTTTTTTCAACAGAAAAAAACAGTCTAGGTTATCTTGGAATTTCGCGACAACGTTTTTATCAAGATAAATTTATTTTCAATTATGATATTACCGAGGATATTCCCTATGGTGAAAATGCAGCATTGGTTATGGGGTATCAAAAAAAAGCCGGGCGTTATCGTTTGTATTCGGGTTTTTCATTTTCTCAAGGAAAAAAATATGCTTTTGGTTACCTCAGCAACTTTGTAGAGTGGGGAAGTTTTTTTTATCAAGGTGTTGCTGAACAAACTGCATTTAAATTGGGAAGCAATTATATTAGTCCGTTGTTGTATATTGGAAAATGGAAATTGCGTCAGTTTATAAAACCAACCTATATATGGGGAAACAATCGCGATGCTTCCTTCAAAGACCAACTTACCCTAAATAATTATTATGGCATCGATGGCTTTAATAATCGAATCACAGGTACACAAAAATGGTTGGTTTCGCTACAAACTCAAACCTATATGCCAGGTGTTTGGAATGGGTTTCGATTTAGTCCTTATGTCAATATTTCGATGGGTTCATTAGCTAATAAAAATGCACTTTTTGATAATAGAGTATATTCAAAGTTTAGTATTGGAGTCCAAATAAACAATGACTATTTGGTATTCAATAGTTTTCAAATTTCATTATCCTATTATCCATCCATTCCGTTTGAAGGGGATAATTTATTCAAAACCAATTCGTTTGAAAATACGGATTTAACCATAACCGACTTTCAACTGGGTAAGCCAGCCTACATTCGTTATGAATGATTAAATGGTCATTGAAAACAACTTTGTTTCGGGCGCTTTCCGAATCAAGCGTAAATCGAAAGCCATACAAATGTTACGCACAAAAGGCTTTCCTTTTTCAGTGATGATAATTGCCTCATTTTCTCTAACAATTAAGCCATCGTGTTCTAGTTCGAATAAATTTTCAAGTACTTTTGGTAATTCAGAAAATTGTAAACTTTTGTTTTTCCAAGAAGTTCTGAATTGACACATTAAATTTAAGATGTGTTTCCTGATGATCATGTCTTCAGCAGTGAGTATATGCCCTCTGTAAACCGGAAGCGCACTTATTTTAAGTCGGGCATAATAGTCTTCAATTGTTTTTTCATTTTGAGCAAATGCATACCAACTATCACTAATGGAGGAAACGCCTAGACCTATCATTAATTGAGTTTTAGAGGCTGTATATCCCATGAAATTTCGATGTAATTTTCCCTCGATAGCAGAAACAAATAGACTGTCTTTTTTTAAAGCAAAATGATCCATACCAATTTCGTGATAGCCATTTTTTTCCAATAAATTTTTTCCTTCTACGTAAAGTTGACGTTTTTCATTGTCTTTAGGCAAATCGGAATCATTAAAACCTCTTTGACCATTGCCTTTAATCCACGGAACATGTGCATAACTGTAAAATGCTAAACGATCTGGTTGTAAAGAATTGGTTTTATCAATAGTATCTAAAACATTGTCTAATTTTTGAAAAGGCAATCCAAAAATTAAATCATGGCTAATAGAAGTATACCCAATTTCTTTTGCCCAAAAAGTAACTTTTGCAACATTATGAAAGGGTTGGATGCGATGAATGGCTTCTTGTACTTTACTTGAATAGTCTTGAACCCCAAAGCTAACGCGTCTAAATCCCAAATCGAATAATTTTTGTAAATGCTGTTTGCTGGTGTTGTTGGGATGTCCTTCAAAGCTAAATTCATAATTAACGGCTCGTGTTGCTCGTTCAAAAATGCCTTGAATTAAGATTTCTAAATTTTCGGATGAAAAAAATGTGGGTGTGCCGCCTCCTAAATGGATTTCTTTGATAATAGGTGTATTCGGAAATAAATCACAATATCCTTTCCATTCTTTTAATAAGGCTTGAATATAAGGATGTTCAACTTCATGCCGTTTTGTAATACGCTTGTTGCAGCCACAAAACGTGCATAAACTTTCGCAAAAGGGGAGGTGAATGTAGAGGCTAATTCCTTCTGTAGTGTTAGATTCATTAAACGATCGAATGACACTTGTTTTCCAATCGGACTCATGAAATAATGTTTCTTGCCAATAAGGTACCGTGGGATAACTCGTGTATCGAGGTCCTGGAATATTATATTTTTGTATTAAAGAAAGTGGCATAAGAAATATTGTTATTTAATATTCAAAAGTAACTTCCCTTACGGAACAAAAAAATGACATTTATCATCTATAAAATATAATATAGACTATCTATAACAAGCTCCCTGTTTTTAGTAAACATAGGACTGGTTTATGGGTATAAAAAATCCCGATAAATCGGGATTAATATTTAAATGTCATCAAAATCAATATTGGTAAAACTATCAGACGATTTCATTTCGTCGTCGGTTGTTTCAGTATAATTTTCTCTTTTGAAATCTTTTTGGTGTCTTTCTGAAATAACTTCTTCCCCTTTTTGGTCTAAAACAAAATCAACCATTTCGTCTAAAATTTCTCTAAAAGCTGCAAAATCTTCTTTATAAAGATAGATTTTATGTTTTTTAAAATGAAAGGAGCCGTCTTCTTCTGTAAATTTTTTACTTTCTGTAATGGTAATGTAGTAATCGTCTGCTTTTGTAGCTCTTACATCAAAGAAATATGTTCTTCTTCCTGCTCGCAATACTTTAGAAAAAATATCTTCTTTTTCTATCATTTCATTTTCTCTCATAATCCTACTTTCAAGTTAATTAGTTATAGCGAATCAAAAATCTAAAAAAAAAATGGATAAAACAATAGTTTAGTTAATTTCTTTTTCCGAAAGTTGTTTTACATACAATTCTTTGTAATACCCATTTAGTGCAAGTAGTTCACTGTGAGTGCCTTTTTCTATGATTTTACCCTCTTCTAAAATTAGAATTTCATCTGCATTCTTAGCCGAGGATACGCGGTGACTAACAATAAGTGTGGTTTTGTCTTTGCAATAGGCTAATAAATTATTGAGTATAATTTCTTCGGTTTCAGTATCAACGGCACTTAAGCAATCATCTAGCAGTAAGATAGGCGCATTTTTAATCAGCGCTCGCGCAATGGAAACTCTTTGTTTTTGTCCGCCTGAAAGGGTAATGCCTCGCTCGCCTAAAACAGTTTCATATTGTTCGTTAAATAACATAATATTGTCATGTACCACGGCTAATTTTGCTGCTTCAATGACAGTTTCATCTTTAGCGTTTTCATTTCCAAACTTAATGTTGTTTTTAATACTGTCTGAAAATAGAAATGCATCTTGTGGTACCACACTGATTTCATTGCGCAAATCATATAAATTAACAGTTGTAATGGGTTGACCATCAATAGTAATTTGACCTTGATTGACATCATAGAGTCTGCTAATTAAGGATAAAATAGTCGATTTTCCCGAACCTGTTTTTCCTAAAATTGCCAAAGTTTTTCCTTTTTCTAAGGAAAAAGAAATTCCCGTTAAGGCTTTAATATGGGTGTCCTCGTATTCGAAGCTGACGTTTTCAAAAACGATAGCTCCTTTAATTTTGGTAGATACCTCAGTTGGGTTTTTGATTTTGGGTGTTTCTTTTAAAAATTCATTGATTCTTTTTTGTGAAGCTTCCGCTTCTTGTACTAAAGACGAAACCCAACCCAAAGAGGCTACGGGCCATGTTAGCATGTTGATGTATAATATAAATTGGGCAATAACACCGATACTTTCAATTTCGGGATCATTATTCATATACATAGAACCGCCCACATAAACGACCACGAGATTACTCAATCCAATGAGTAAAATCATTAAAGGACCAAAGAGTGAATTGACTTTGGCAAGATCCATCGCTTTGCGATTGCTTTCTTGACTCAGGTCAAAAAAGTTATTTTGTTTTTTACCTTCAATAGCGTAAGCTTTGATGACTCGAATTCCAGAAAAAATTTCTTGCGTGAAAGAAAATAAATTGGATAAATTTTTCTGAAAAGCGCCACTTTTTTTGTGTATTTCCGAGCTAATTTTAAAGATGCTATAAGAAAGTAGTGGTAAAGGGAGCAACGAATACAGGGTAAGTTTTGGAGAAATGTTGTACATATAAATGACAACTATGGTAAACCGCATGATGGTATTTAAAGAATACATTACGGCCGGACCCACATACATTCTTACTTTACCCACATCTTCACTAATCCGATTCATCAAATCACCGGTGCGATTTCTTTTGTAAAAGTGTTGCGATAAATTTTGATAATGGTTGAATATTTCATTTTTAAGGTCAAATTCTACATAACGCGACATTACAATTAAGGTTTGACGCATTAAAAAAGTAAAGAATCCAGCAATTATTGTTGTCGCTAAAATGTAAAGAATGTTTTTGAGCAATTCCTGTTTTAAATTTGCAACTTCTTTGTGTTCTGATTTTACATAGTCTTCAATTACTTGAATAGAATTACCAATTAGCTCGGGTGTAAATAATGAAAAAATTTGCGCAACAATAGTAATCAACAATCCTAATAGGAAGCGATATTTATATTTGATAAAATATTTGTTTAAATATTGTAATTCTTTCATTATATGCTTTGTTGTGGTTCTATTTTCGTATTATTTCCAATAATCTGTTAAGGTAATGATAATATGATATTATTTATTTTTATAACATTTTATTGCTAAATTATTAAAAAATAGATATATTTTTAATTCAATTTAAAATTATTCGTAATATTGCAATCAAATTTTGAATACTTTCTAATTAAAACACATTGCATGACAGCAGATTTAATTAAAGCCAATGAGCTTCATAAAGTAGACCCTGTTTTTGGTCAACTTTCTTTTGATGGTCACGAACAAGTTGTATTTTGTAACGACAAAGATACAGGATTAAAAGCAATTATAGGAATTCATAATACAGTTTTAGGTCCGGCTTTGGGGGGTACTCGCATGTGGAATTATGCTAATGAATGGGAAGCACTTAATGATGTGTTGCGTTTGTCGCGTGGTATGTCATTTAAATCTTCGATTTCGGGTTTAAACCTAGGTGGCGGTAAAGCGGTCATTATTGGTGATGCTAAAACAGTAAAGACACCCGAATTGATGCGGAAATTTGGCGAATATGTTCATTCTTTATCCGGAAAATATATTACGGCGGAAGATGTGGGTATGGAAACCAAAGACATGGACACCGTTCGTGAAGTAACACCATATGTAACCGGTATTTCCGAAGAAAAAGGGGGTTCTGGAAATCCATCGCCCATTACGGCTTATGGTGTCTTTATGGGCTTAAAAGCGGCGTCAAAATACCGTTTTGGTTCAGATAATTTAGAAGGTAAAAAAGTTTTAGTTCAAGGTATTGGTCATGTAGGCGAAGTATTGGTGCAACATTTAACGGAAAGTGGCGCATTGGTTACCATTTCTGATATTAATGAAGACCGTTTGCAACAAGTGAGCTCAAAATATGGGGCAAAAATTTTCACGGGTGCCGATTTATACAGCGCTGAGGTAGATATTTATGCACCTTGTGCATTAGGAGCAACAATTAATGATGCTACCATAAATAAAATTAAGGCTAAAGTAATTGCTGGTGCAGCCAACAATCAATTGGCTAATGAAGTTATTCATGGTGCTATACTTAAAGAAAAGGGAATTTTATATGCTCCCGATTTTTTAATTAACGCGGGCGGTGTAATTAATGTGTATTCTGAGTTGGCTAATTTAACTCGAGCGCAAGTGATGGAAAAAACCGAAAATATTTACAACACATCGATGGAAATTTTCAAGTTTGCGGAGCAACATAATATCACAACACATCAAGCGGCGATGTCTATGGCACAAAAACGAATTGACGATCGAAAAAATGAATTACGCAAGTAAAAGTTTTTAAAATAATATTGTATTTTTGCAGAGCGAAAGTGAAATTACTTTCGCTTTCTAATTTTTATAAAGTTCTTAATTAGTATGTTAAATAGAAGACATATCCGAATCAAAGTCATGCAAAGCATTTATGTTATGCACCAGCACCAGTCGGATCAATTGGATAAAGAAGAAAAATTTTTATTCCAAAGTATAGAAAATACACAAGATTTGTATCTATTATTGCTTTCGGCCTTGGTTGAGACTAAAAAGAAAGAAGAATTGTATATTGCTATCGCTTCAAAAAAACATTTGGCTACTAAAGAAGAACGTAATCCCAGTTTGAAATTTGTTCACAACAGAGTTTTGATGGCTTTGTCTTCTTCAAAAGCTTTAGAACAGGCATTGAAAGAGCGCAAAATTAATAATTGGCAACAAAATGATGATATCATTTTGTATTTAATTGAATCGATTAAAGACAGTAAGTTATATCAAAACTTCATGAAAGTTGCTACCTCAAGTTTTGAGGAGGATCGTAATTTTTTAGCTGAATTATATACAGAGATAATTGCACCCAGCGAAAAATTATACGATTATTTAGAAGATCATAAGCTTACTTGGTTAGATGATTTACCAGGAATCAACACGTTAATTTTAAAACAAATCAAACAATTAAAATCAGAAACGGATTCATTAATCATTCCAGAGGTCTATAAAGACGATGATGATAAAGAATTTGTAACGAATTTGTTCCGGAAAACGGTGCTTAATGAAGCAGAATTATCAAAGGAATATATCGATAAAACACCTAATTGGGACGTTGATCGTATTGCCGAAATTGACACCATCATTTTAAAAATGGCAATTTGCGAATTGTTGAAATTTCCTTCCATTCCAACCAAAGTTACCATTAACGAATATTTAGAAATTGCAAAAGAGTATTCTACGCCAAAAAGTAGTATTTTTATCAACGGAATTTTAGACAACTTGGTAAAAGAGTTTGAAAAAGATAAAAGACTCACAAAATCGGGTAGAGGTTTATTATAAAATTGAAATAGTATGATTAAAAAATCAATGGGGTTATTGGCCCTCTCAGTAGTTTTAATGACTACTTCGTGTAAAAAAGAAAGTGCTGCCGATAAAATTACGGCAGATGATGAAGCTGCAATAGCCATTCAAAATTCATTGCGTACCGTATTTCCAAAAATTAAATTTGACAAATTGGTGCATAATTTTGGCGTGATCAACGAAGGCGATGTAGTAAAAACAACATTTATGGTTACTAATGAAGGTACAGTAGATTTGATCATTAGTGATGCAAAAGGAAGTTGCGGATGTACCGTTCCAGAACCACCAAACGGACCCATTAAGCCGGGTGCCTCAGCACCTATACTTGTTTCTTTTGATTCCAATGGAAAACCGGGTGCACAAATGAAAACGGTTACGCTGGTTACCAACACAGAAACCGGTATGGAAACCCTAGAAATTAAAGCAAATGTAACCCCAAAAGATGGGATTTTAACCACTAAAAAATAAACTTATGAATGCAACTTTAATAATGCAATTGGTACTGATGATTGCGGTTTTTTACTTTTTATTAATACGACCACAACAGCAAAGAGCCAAAAAAGAAAAAGCGTTTGAAAACGGATTGAAAGCTGGGGATCGCATCATTACCAAATCGGGGATTCATGGTAAAATTGCCGAAATGAATGACGATACGGTAGTAGTAGAAACCATGGCCGGAAAAATCAAAATGGAAAAATCAGCGATTTCTTCTGAATTGAGTGCAAAATTAGCTGCGAAATAATTCATAGCTTACAACTAATAAAGCCGAACTTCAATTGGAGTTCGGCTTTTTTTTTGCACGGATTGTAAATCTGGGCTATTAGGTAACTATGTGTCGTTAAAACCTAGAATTTCACCGTAAAGGTCATCGGTTTGCCTTCTCTCAATACTTTAACTTCTTTGACATCGCCTGCTGTTAATTTTGCCAAGCAGTCCATATAGCTGTATACTTCTTTGATCTCGCAATCGCCTATTTTTACCAACACGTCTCCGGCTAAAATTCCAGCCGCATGAGCCGGTCTATTATCGGTTACGCCATCAATGTGCAAGCCGTCTCCCTGGTCACTGTAATCGGGCATGATACCTAAAGTAACTTTGTATTTGGGTACCACTTTTTCAGAGTTCATAGCGGTTTTGGTAAACGTTAAGGTATCCAAAGTCGCAACTTCATTCGCCACTCTAAATACATAATCTACAATATTGCGCACGCCATAATAGTTGATTTTTTCTTCGTCGTCACTTGGTTTGTGGTAGTCGTTGTGCGTTCCTGTAAAGAAATACAACACTGGGATGTTTTTTAAATAAAACGACGTATGATCTGATGGTCCTTGCCCTGTATTGTCTAGGGTTACATTAAACCCAGCCGGTTTGTTTTTGTTTACAATCGCTGTGAAATCGGCTGCTGTACCTACACCACCTACTACTAAACTTTTGTCTTTGTCTAAACGACCGATCATGTCCATGTTGATCATGGTCACCACGTTAGGGTGGTATGTTTTTAAGGATTCGGCCATGTGTTTTGAACCAATTAATCCGTCTTCCTCTCCCGAGAATAGCGCAAAAATATAGTTTACAGGTTCTTTGGTTTTGTTTTGGGCATACATGCGTGCCAATTCTAATACACCGGCTACACCCGAAGCATTGTCGTCGGCTCCGTTGTGAATTTCGCCTTGCGAATTGGGTTTGGTCGAATGGTTGTGCTCGTTCAAGCCCAAATGGTCGTAATGTGCTCCAATGACAATGGTTTTCGCCGCTTTATTGTCTAAAAAGGCTATGACATTGGTACCGTTGTTGGCTTTATCACCCGAGCCATCGGTAGCGTGTGGGTTTAATTTTACTTTGTAGTTGAACGTTTGAAAATAGCTGTTGTTGGCATAAGGTTTTAATCCCAAAGTTTTGAATTCTTTAGCAATATAATCGGCCGCTCTTTTTTCACCCGAAGAACCGGTTAAACGCCCTTGCAATTCGTCTGAAGCCAAGTAGCTGATGTGTCTTTTCAAAGTGCTAGGTTGCGCCAGTTCGGCAGCATCGCCTTCGATCCAATCGGCAATGAATACATTGGTTTCTCTCGGTTTGCTTTGCATTCTGTTGCTTGAGAAGACCAATTTTTTTCCGTCAGGTGAAAACATTGGAAACGCATTGAATTCACTTTGATAGGTAATTTGCTCTAAGTTTTCACCATTTAAATCAATCATGAACAACTGAAAATCATAGCCTCTTGTTGAATGATGATTGGATGAAAAGATAATTTTTTGATCGGATGGATGAAAGAACGGTGCCCAGTTGGCTTTTCCTAAATTAGTGATTTGCTTTAAATTGGAACCGTCTATGTTATACGTATAAATTTCCATTTCGGAAGGCGCTACCAAGTTTTGCGCCAATAAATCTTTGTATTCTTTAATGGCTTCCTCTGTTTTTGGTCGAGACGAACGGAATACTAATTTTTTACTATCGTGCGAGAAAAAACAACCGCCATCATAGCCTAAGCCCGAAGTAATTTGTTTTAAATTGCTGCCGTCGATATCCATGGTATACAATTCTAAATCGCCACTTCGGATACTGGTAAAAGCAATTTTTTTACCGTCGGGAGAAACTACCGCTTCGGCATCATAACCCGGACTGTTCGTCAACTGTTTGGTGATGTTTCCTTTTAAGTCGGCGATATAAATATCAAATTCGGGATAGATAGCCCACAGATATTTACCCTCAATTGGTTTTGGTGGCGCAGGGCAGGCGTGATCGGCTGCATGAGTGGACGCATATAAGATGTGTTTTCCATCGGGCATGTAATACGAACAAGTAGTTCTTCCTTTTCCGGTGGAAACCAACTGCAAGCTTTTTTCATTGAATTCTTTCGCTTGTAAGTCCAACATGAAAATTTGGTCACACGAAACACCAAAAGCTTTGTTGGTTACTTGAAGCGTTAATTTGTCGCCTTTCGGACTGAAATAGGCCTCAGCATTGTCACCACCAAAGGTAAGTTGTTGGATGTTTTTTAAATGTTTTTCTTGTCCAAAACTAACGATTGAAACCATTAGCAATAGGAGAGCGCTACTTTTTTTTACGGTTGTTAAAAACATATTGTTTTTGAAATTATGGAGTTATACGAATTATTTTTTTGCGGTAAGTTCTGCGATTTTCACGATGACTTCAGTGGCTTTCATCATGCTTTCCACGGGGACGTATTCATATTTTCCGTGAAAGTTATGCCCACCGGCAAAGATGTTGGGGCACGGCAATCCTTTATAGGACAATTGGCAACCGTCGGTTCCTCCGCGAATGGGTTTAATTAACGGTTTGATACCCAATTCTTTCATCGCTTTTTCGGCGATTTCTACAATATGAAAAACTGGTTTTACTTTTTCTTTCATGTTGTAGTATTGGTCTTTCACTTCGGCAATGACAATTTCGTCGCCAAATTTTTTTTTCCATTTTTTATTGAATTTGATGGCCAAATCCTGCACAAATTCTTTACGGTCTTTGAATTTTTTTGCACTGTGATCTCTAATAATCAGTTCGACCACTGTTTCTTCAATACTTCCTGTAATGCCTACCACATGATAAAAACCTTCGTATCCTCTGGTTTTTTCTGGAATTTCGTTTTTAGGTAATTTTGAAATGTATTGGTTGGCCAACAACATCGAATTGATCATTTTTCCTTTGGCGTAGCCTGGATGCAAACTTTTACCTTTGAACGTAATTTTAGCGCCTGCGGCATTAAAGTTTTCATATTCAAGTTCGCCAATCTGACTTCCATCCATGGTATATGCCCATTCACAACCAAATTGATCCACGTCAAAGTGATGCGCTCCACGTCCAATTTCTTCATCGGGTGTAAATCCCACTCGAATTTTTCCGTGTTTGATTTCGGGATGCTGAATTAGGTATTCCATGGCCGATACAATTTCGGTTATCCCGGCTTTATCGTCGGCGCCCAATAGGGTAGTACCATCAGTGGTAATGAGTGTTTGCCCTTTGTATTGCAACAAATCTTTAAAATACGTTGGTGACAGTATAATGTTTTGTTTTTTATTTAAGATGATATTGCCACCATCGTAATTGGTTACAATTTGAGGTTTTACATTTGCCCCAGTAAAATCGGGTGTTGTATCATAATGAGAAATAAAACCAATAGTGGGAACCGAGTGGTTAACATTGCTTTCCAAAGTGGCCATTACGTATCCATTCTTATCGATGGTTACATCTGTCATCCCTATTTCATTCAATTCTTTTACCAAAAGGTTGGCTAAGTCCAATTGTTTTTTGGTGCTTGGAATCGTGTTTGAACTCGCATCTGATTCGGTATCTATAGTTACATAGCTGATAAAGCGATCGATAATGTGTTGCATGTTTTAAAAATTTATGCAAATATAGGAAATTTGAGTTCTAATAGAATAGTTAATGTATAGAGCATGTAGAAAAAAATAGAGGAAAAATCCTTGAAAAATAAGATCTATCCTCTTGTGGGGAGAGCAGGATTCGAACCTGCGAAGATGTAATCAGCGGATTTACAGTCCGCCCTCGTTGGCCGCTTGAGTATCTCCCCAATCCATTAGCTTTTCAGGCTAAACGGTCGCAAATATAAAATTGTTTTTAGAAGAAACAAAGAGATTATTGTCTATTTTTTTTGAGTTTTTGCTGATGATCGGTGTGGTAAAAGCAAAAAAAATCTCCCGAAGGAGATTTTATCATTTTATATATTAAATGTTTTATTTGGCATTTAAAAGTTCGATTATTTTTGCTTTTAAAGCGGCACCTTTTAAATCTTTAGCGACAATAGTTCCCGTTGCATCTAAAATAAAAGTTGCGGGTATTGATTGCACATTGTATTGTTTTGCAATCGGTTCGTCCCAAAATTTAAGATTTGAAATTTGGGGCCATACTAAACCGTCTTTTGAAATAGCTTCTTTCCATTTTGCAGCGTCTTTATCTAAAGAAACACCAATGATATTTAATCCTTTAGCATGCAATTCTTTGTACAATGCCACTACATTTGGGTTTTCAGCTCTGCAGGGCCCGCACCAAGAAGCCCAAAAATCAATAAGGGTTACTTTGCCCATTGCTTCTTGTAGGGAAATTTTCTTTCCTTCGGGGTTGTTTGCTGCAAATACAGGAGCTTTACTGCCCACTTCTACTTTAGTAGCCGGATCATCTTTTATGGCGTCTAGTACTTTTTTGATGTTTTTAGCACTTTTAGTATTCAATAAGCTTTTATCAATTTTAGCAAAATAGTCTTTAATTTCCTCTGCAGTTAAATATTGTCTCATTAAGAAATTTTCTAACAATAAAACAGATAAGTATGCCTTTGGGTTGTTTTTGATAAAGTTTTTAGACACTTTATTCAAATCTTCTTGAAACGTACCGTATTCTTTCATGATTTGATTTACGGTAGCTGTATCATTTGCTTTTTTTGCCGTTGTAATGCGTTCAAGATTTGCTTTTTCAAATTTCATTTTCTTATTAACAACTACTTTTGAAGCATCATTAAAAGACTGAAACTTATCATTGTTTTCTGTTCCGCCAATTGAAGAATTAATAATAGTATCCGTTTTGATTACCACTGAAATATTTCCTTCTTCTAAAATTAAAGGTAAATTGATGTTTTCATCTTCAATTCGAATAAAACCTAAATCTACGTTTTCAGAGATTCCTTTTAATTCAAATTTTCCATTTTCGATTGTCGCAGTATCTTTTGCAATCATTCCGGTTTCACTCTGAATTTCTACAAATACTTTTTTACCATTTTTGACACCTTCTGCGGTTCCATTGATTAAAAATTCATTGTCTTTTAAGTTGTTGCACGAAAATAAAACTACTGTGCTGGCAACTAATAAGGTTATTTTTTTCATTTTAGATTAATTTGATTCGGTGCAAATGTATTTAAAATTACTTAGTTAGAAAAATTTTACTGGGATCTTACCGTAAAAGAAGTGGATAAAATTTTGTGAATAAACAAAAAATAGTATCTTTGCGCACCTTTTGGCGGAGTAGAGTTTCCAATAGGTAACAATCAATTATGTAAAATACTGTTGTCGTTTTCTATCCGATTAAGAAACTCAAGAAACACAGCATACAAATTTTTAATCAGCATGTCTGAAATTATTAAAACACAAGAAGAGTTTTTAGCAACATTTAATTGGCACAATTTTCAAGAAGGAATTGATCCAGTAGATGAAAAAAACTTACAGGAATTCGAAGAATTAGTTACCAAAACTTTTATCGCTACCGATCAAGAAGAAGTAGTTGATGGAATTGTAGTTAGAATTACAGATAGAGATGCTATCGTTGATATCAACGCTAAATCGGAAGGTGTAATTTCATTAAACGAATTTCGTTACAACCCAAACTTAAAAGTGGGTGACAAAGTAGAAGTATTAATTGATGTTCGTGAAGACAAAACAGGACAATTAGTATTATCACACAGAAAAGCAAGAACTATCAAAGCATGGGATAGAGTTATTTCTGCTAACGAAACAGGAGAAATCGTGAATGGTTTCGTTAAATGTAGAACTAAAGGAGGTATGATTGTAGATGTTTTCGGAATCGAAGCTTTCTTACCAGGATCACAAATTGATGTGAAACCTATCCGTGATTACGATCAATATGTGAATAAAACTATGGAATTCAAAGTGGTAAAAATCAACCACGAATTCAAAAACGTAGTAGTTTCGCACAAAGCGCTTATTGAAGCGGATATTGAAGTACAGAAAAAAGAAATTATTGGTCAATTAGAAAAAGGACAAGTATTAGAAGGTGTGGTTAAAAACATTACTTCTTATGGTGTGTTTATTGATTTAGGTGGAGTAGATGGATTGATTCATATTACGGACTTATCTTGGTCAAGAATTAATCACCCAAGCGAAGTTCTTGAATTGGATCAAAAATTAAACGTAGTAATTCTTGATTTTGATGATGAGAAAACAAGAATTCAATTAGGTTTAAAACAATTGAATGCTCATCCTTGGGATGCTTTAGGAACTGAATTAAAAATAGGAGATAAAATCAAAGGAAAAGTAGTTGTTTTAGCTGATTATGGTGCGTTCATTGAAGTAGCTGAAGGCGTAGAAGGATTAATCCACGTTTCAGAAATGTCTTGGTCTACACATTTAAGAAGTGCGCAAGATTTTATGAAAATTGGAGATGTAGTAGATGCTGTTGTTTTAACCTTAGACAGAGACGAAAGAAAAATGTCTTTAGGTATCAAACAAATGACACAAGATCCATGGACAGATATCACGGCTAAGTACCCAGTAGGTTCTAAACACACTGGAATCGTTAGAAACTTTACTAATTTCGGAATTTTCGCAGAGTTAGAAGAAGGTATCGACGGTTTGGTTTATATTTCTGATTTATCTTGGACTAAGAAAATTAAACACCCATCAGAATTTATCAACGTTGGTGAAAACTTAGACGTTGTGGTATTAGAATTAGATGTTGAAGGACGTAAATTATCATTAGGTCACAAACAAACTACCGCTAATCCATGGGATAAATACGAAGATGCATTCGCTGTTGGAACAATCCACAACGGAACTATTGCTGAAATCGTTGACAAAGGGGCTACTGTAGAATTTGGTGACGATATTGTTGCATTTATTCCTACACGTCACTTAGAAAAAGAAGATGGTAAAAAATTGAAAAAAGGAGAAACTGCCGACTTTAAAGTAATTGAATTCAACAAAGAATTCAAAAGAGTAGTGGCTTCTCATACAGCTATCTTTAGAGAAGAAGAAGAGAAAATCGCTAAAACAGTAACTGAAACTACTTCAGCACCTGCACAAACTTCTACTTTAGGAGATAACAACGATATTCTTGCTGAATTAAAAGCTAAAATGGAAAAAGGAGGAAAATAACCTCTTAATTTCTACATATTTTAAAACCCGAAAGAAATTTCGGGTTTTTTTATTGCATAGTATATTTGTTTATCGTAATATTGCAATATATAAATAATTAGAGTATGGGAGCTTCAAAATTAGATTCTTTTTCAGCAACACAAAACGAACTGGCTTCGTTATTTAAAGCCTTGTCACATCCGGCACGAATAGCTATTGTAGATTATTTACTTGCCGTAGATTCGTGTATTTGTGGTGATATCGTGAACGAATTACCGTTGGCCCAACCCACCATTTCGCAACACTTAAAGGAATTGAAAAATGCGAATATTATCAAAGGGACTATCGAAGGTACGGCTATTTGCTACTGCATAAATCCAGATACGATTGATAAAATAGAAAATCACTTTGGAATAATTCGCCATAAGCTAAAAAACAAATGTTGCTAACACATATTATAATTTTATAATTACCTTAAAAATATGAAACTATCACAATTTATCTTAAGTATTGATTCAATCAAAGAATTTACCATTCAGTTGCCTAATGGCACGTTTGTACCGCCTCACTTTCATGTTACCGAAATGGGTCTGCTTACCAAAAATTTCATCGATTGTGGTAATGTAGTTCGTGAAGAAAAGGTAATTACGTTTCAAGTATGGTTTGCAGGTGATCTCGAACACCGATTAAGTGCTGAAAAAGTACATAAAATCATCCATGCTTCCGAAAAATTATTTCAAAGTGCGGATCTAGAATTGGAAGTAGAATACCAAGATGCACAAACCATTGGAAAGTTTGGCATTGAGTTCCAAAACGGAATTTTTCAATTGACTCCGAAACAGACTACCTGTTTGGCGCAAGATCATTGTGGAATTCCAGCAGATAAAATGGAACCTAAAGTAGGAAGTTGGAAACCAAAAGAAACGTCTTGTTGTACAACAGATTCAGGTTGTTGTTAATTACTATTCACTCCATTAAATATGTTAGAAAATCTTTCCAAAACCATCGAAATCATAAAGGGAATTGCTGTTCCAAATGAACGCAAAGAAGTGTTATACCCTTTAGTGGAATACATTCAAAATAAAGTCAATGCAAACGAGGAAATTAGATTGAACTTCATTTGTACGCACAATTCCAGAAGAAGTCATTTGTCGCAAATTTGGGCACAAACAATGGCATTTCATTTCGGAATTCAAAATGTGTATTGCTATTCTGGCGGAACGGAAGCGACAGCCCTATTTCCAAAAGTAGCCGATACCTTAAGCCATCAAGGTTTTCAAATACAGCAATTGAGTCAAGAACAAAATCCGGTGTATGCCGTGAAATTTGATGATAACGAACATCCGATTATTGGTTTTTCGAAAACATATTTCGATGCTTTTAATCCGAAAAGTAATTTTGCAGCCATCATGACGTGTAGTAATGCCGACGAAGGTTGTCCGATGGTATTTGGAGCGGAAGCAAGATTTCCAATAAAATATGATGATCCAAAAGCCTTTGATGGCACCGAAGTAATGAACGAAAAATATGCCGAACGCAGTTTGCAAATTGCGAGCGAACTCTATTTTGTATTTACCCAAATCAAATAATATGAAAAAACGATTAGGATTTTTAGACCGATTTTTAACGCTTTGGATTTTCTTAGCGATGTTGATAGGAGTTGGAATAGGGTATTTCATTCCCAATTCAGCCGATTTTATCAATTCTTTTTCTTCGGGAACCACTAATGTTCCCTTGGCTATTGGCTTGATTTTAATGATGTACCCTCCGTTGACTAAAATTGATTTTTCAAAAGTGCCGCAAATGTTTGAAAAGCCCAAGTTGTTATCCGCTTCGTTTTTCATCACTTGGATTGTTGGGCCCTTTTTAATGTTTTTATTGGCGACATTTTTTTTAAGAGACGAACCCGAATACATGACCGGATTGATCATCATCGGTCTAGCGCCTTGCATTGCCATGGTCATCGTTTGGAACGAACTCGCCGAAGGCAATCGGGAATTAACCGCGGGATTGATAGGCATCAATAGTTTGTTGCAAGTGTTTTTCTTCAGTTTGTATGCCTATTTTTATTTGGAAGTGATGCTGCCATTATTTGGAATTAAAGGTTTGGAACTGAATATTACGATTGCCGAAATCGCAACAACAGTAGGTATTTATCTCGGAATTCCATTTGCATTGGCGGTTGTGAGTCGGTTTATGATTAAAAAGTATGTGGGTGATAAATTCTTCAACCAACAATTCATCCCTTTTGTGTCGCCCATCACCTTGATCGCTTTGTTGTTTACCATTGTGGTGATGTTCAGTTTGAAAGGGGAGATGATTGTTGATTTACCACTCGATGTATTGAAAATAGCTTTACCCTTAGTCATTTTCTTTGCCATCATGTTTTTATTGATGTTTTTTGTAGCGAAGAAAATAGGTGCCAATTATAAAGATGCGGTGGCTTTGTCGTTTACTGCCTCGGGGAATAATTTTGAATTGGCCATTGCGGTTTCGATAGGTGTTTTTGGCATCAACAGCGGACAAGCTTTTGCGGGAGTCATTGGTCCTTTAGTAGAAGTACCGGCTTTGATTATATTGGTAAATGTAGCGTTTTGGTTAAAAAAGAAATATTATAAATAAAAAAACGCTCAAGAAATTGAGCGTTTTAAAATTATTTATCAATGGAGCCTAACACCCGCTTCATGAAATCGTTGAGGGCGGTTTTTTTATCGGCACCATTTTTTATGAGTTGGTTCACTTCGAGTGCTCCATACATGTTGGAAATGAGTTCGCCTATTACGTCCAATTCCTCATCTTTTAAGGAAGATACTTCACAAAGGTTTTCCAATACTTCAATGGCTTCTATCACATAATCTTGGTCGTTTTCTTCAATAAATTGAGTCAACTGTTTTATAACGGGTAATTTCATATTTTTTGATTTTAGATTTTCGAAGATTGGATTTTCATACCTCCGAAAATTCTGATAGCACTATAGTACTTCGTTTACCAAGTCGTTTAACACTTCAGCTTTGTTGGTTTGCGTTTGATTGAGCAATACACCATTTTTAAAAGTAGCAAATGTGGGCAAGTTGTCTACTTTGGCTAATTTTCTAGATTCAGGGAATTTCTCTGCATCTACAATTAAAAACGGAATACTTTCATTTTGTGAAGCCAATAATTTGAATTTTGGTTTCATGATTCGGCAATTGCCACACCATGACGCCGCATATTGTACTACTACCACATCATTTGAAGCAATAACTTCCGCTAAATTATCTTGTTCGATTTCTGAAAACATATTTTTAAATTTCAATTACAAAAGCAACGACAAATTTCAATTAATTGATTTTTGTCATTGCCATTGTTTTTTGTTATTGATTAGTGAGAAGCTAAATAAGCAGCAGTTGAGTTTCTATCGGCGCTCATAGCGTCTTTTCCTTCTTCCCAGTTGGCTGGACAAACTTCACCTTTTGTTTGAACGTGTGTGTAGGCATCAATTAAACGTAAATATTCGTTTACATTTCTACCCAATGGCATATCGTTTACACTTTCGTGGAAAATTTTACCGTCTTCGTCAATTAAATAAGTAGCTCTAAAAGTAACGTTTGATCCGTCTAAGATTTCATCGTTTAAAGCTTCGTTGTAAACCCATTCTGCATCTAAAATATCTAAAGCTGCTGATAAGTTACGTGTAGTATCAGCTAAAAGCGGATACGTTACACCTTCAATTCCACCGTTGTCTTTTGCTGTGTTTAACCACGCAAAGTGTACTTCATTTGTATCACATGAAGCACCGATAACAGTTGTGTTTCTTTTTTCAAAATCTTGTAAAGCGGCTTGAAAAGCGTGTAATTCTGTTGGACATACAAAAGTGAAATCTTTTGGGTACCAAAACAACAATACTTTTTTCTTGTTGTTTACTGCTTCTTCTAAAACGTTGATTCTTAAATTGTCGCCCATGTGAGAAATTGCGTCTACTGTAATGTTTGGGAATTTTTTTCCTACTAATGCCATAAGGGTATGATTTAAATGTTAATAATTTTTCTAGGGCAAATTTACAAATAAAAAAACCACAACTATAGTTAAGTAATGGTTAATTCTTATTTGAATATAGATTTTACTTATAGCCTGCAAAAGTGATTTTTTATTGGTACTAAACAATAAAATCCTATATTTGTTTTTCATATTTTTTTAACACTAATACCCAATTATATATGAATTTTTCAAATTTATTCAGAAGAAAAACAGTTGAGGATATTTTAAAACAAGTTGCAAAAAATGAAGCCGACGGACACCATTCGCTTGGAAAACATTTAACAGCTAGAGATTTAACTGCTTTTGGAATTGCGGCAATTATTGGTGCAGGAATTTTTAGCACAATTGGAAAAGCGAGTGCTGATGGCGGTCCTGCGGTGATTTTCTTATTCATCTTTACTGCTATTGCGTGTAGTTTTGCGGCTTTTGCATATGCCGAATTTGCTTCTATGGTTCCGGTTTCAGGAAGTGCGTATACCTATTCGTATGTAGCTTTTGGTGAAATTATTGCGTGGATTATTGGTTGGGCTTTAATTATGGAATATGCCATTGGTAATATAACGGTTGCTATTTCCTGGAGTGATTACTTTACGGGTTTGCTCGAAAGTGGCGGCTTGCATTTGCCCCAATGGATTCAAATGGATTATTTAACGGCATCCAAAGGTTTTGAAGAAGCAACAGCTTTAATGAATAGTGGAAAATCATTTGAAAATTTATCCGAATCCTTACAATCAGCATACACGGCTTGGACAACTTCGCCTGCAATAGGTGGTTTTCATTTGGTGGCCGATTTACCGGCACTATTGATTATCGTCATCATTACGTGGTTGGTGTATCGAGGTATGAAAGAATCGCGAAACGCAAGTAACTTGATGGTAGTTGTTAAACTGTGTATCATATTATTAGTAATAGCCGTTGGAGTGTTTTATGTAGACACAGCCAATTGGGATCCTTTTGCACCGAATGGTGTAGGGGGAGTTTTAAAAGGAGTCTCGGCTGTTTTCTTTGCCTATATTGGTTTTGATGCTATTTCGACTACCGCAGAAGAATGTAAAGATCCGCAGCGCGATTTACCGAAAGGAATGATGTGGGCACTTATAATTTGTACGATTCTATATGTGGTTATAGCTTTAGTATTAACGGGAATGGTCAATTATGCCGATTTAAATGTGGGTGATCCGTTAGCATTTGTATTTGAAAAACTCGATTTGAAATGGATGTCGGGAATCATTGCTGTAAGTGCTGTGGTTGCCATGGCGAGCGTATTGTTAGTGTTTCAAATGGGACAACCCCGTATATGGATGAGTATGAGCCGCGATGGTTTGTTGCCCAAACGTTTTTCTAAAGTACACCCAAAATACAAGACTCCTTCTTTTGCTACTATAGTTACTGGTTTTGTTGTGGCAGTTCCGGCTTTATTTCTCAATTTGACCATGGTTACCGATTTGTGCAGTATTGGAACCTTGTTTGCCTTTGTATTGGTTTGTGCGGGAGTTTTAGTATTACAAAATCGAACCGACATTCCTCGAGGAAAGTTTAAAACGCCTTATATGAATTCAAAATATGTTTTTCCAGTGCTTATATTAATTGGAGTTCTCATTGCATTTAAGATCAATAAAACAGCTACCATAGGGTTTATTACCAATGAAAAACAAATTAACGAAGCAGGTACGATTGTAACGTCACTTGAAGAAACAGATACTAAAGCAGTTGTAGCCTATTTGAAAGAGAAAGGTTTTGTAAATGAAGCCAATGCAGATTTAGAAGAAGTATTGAGTGCTATATCTGAAGATGAAGGAATGTATAAAAACATAGTGGATGCCATGCCAATCAACGATAGTTTAAAATATGAAAGTGGTTTTTCCCTTTTTAAACATAAAATTCCCATGTGGATTTTCTTAATCTCATTATTGTTTTTTGCCGTATGGTCTTGGCGCCAAAATTTATCCTTAATTCCGTTGCTTGGTTTGGTGAGTTGTTTGTATATGATGGCCGAATTGAGTGTGTGGAATTGGATTTACTTCACCATTTGGTTACTCATCGGACTAGTAATCTATTTTAGTTTTAGTCGAAAAAATAGCAAGCTGAATCTCAAAAATAATTAATTAAAAAAGCCCTCAAATTAGTACTTGAGGGCTTTTTTTTACTGCGATTAAACGATTTTTAATTCTTTCATGCAATCATGCATCATTTGATAGGTTCGTTCAATATCATTATCCAGTCCTATTGAAAATCGAATCAAACCATCGGTTAAGCCCATTTCGGCTTGCTCTTCTAAGGGAATTTCAGAGGAAGTCGAAGTTCCGGGTGCGCTAAATAAGGTTTTATAAAATCCTAAACTAACTGCTAGGTAGCCTAAATTGCGTTCTTGCATCAATTCCATTAGTGCATTGGCTTTGTCTAAAGTTCCCACATCTATGGTCATCATGCCTCCAAAACCATATTCTGGGTTAATCATCGATTTGTAGATGGTATGACTTGGGTGACTGGGTAAGCCTGGATAGACTGTTTTGATACCGTTGGCTTCAAATTTTTGGGCTAAGTACATTGCATTATGGCTGTGTTGTTTCATTCGAATGTGTAAGGTTCTCAAGTTTTTCATCACGCTCGCCGAACGCAAACTATCCATTGTTGGTCCTAAAAGCATACTTGCACCGTCGTTCACATTTTTCAAACTGTTGATGAATTCTTGCGAGGCACAAACGACACCGCCTACAGTATCACTACTTCCGTTAATGTATTTGGTCAACGAATGGATCACAATATCAGCGCCCAATTTTGCAGGTGCCACGGATAATGGCGAAAAGGTATTGTCAACTACTAATTTTAAATTATGTTTTTTGGCAAGCTTTGCGAGTGAAGCAATATCAGCAACTTCTAACAATGGATTGCTCACCGTTTCGCAGTAGATAACTTTTGTGCTAGCTGAAATCGCGGCTTCTACTATATCTAATTTGGTAATATCAACAAAAGTTGTTTGAATGCCCATTCGAGGTACAAAATTCTTTAAAAAAGCATAGGTGCCCCCATAAATAGTGCGACTGGATACAATGTGATCACCATTGCCGCATAATTGCAATAAAGTTGGCGTAATGGCGCCCATTCCTGAAGCTGCCACATTAGCTGATTCTGTTCCTTCCATGGCCGCCAGTGCTTTGTCTAAATATAAATTACTCGGCGATGAATGTCTTGAATACAAATAACAGCCTTCGGCATTACCTTCAAAGGTATCAAACATGGTTTTTGCTGAAAGAAATGTATAGGTCGAACTGTCAGAAATCGAAGGGTTTACACCGCCAAATTCCCCAAAATATTGAAGATCTTGAATTCGGTCAGCTGGATGAAATGGTTCCATAAATTTATTTTTTGGTTGAATAGTTATCAAATTTCTGAAATACTAATTTATTTTTCAATGCTTTTGTAAAAAATTAGTTTTTTATTCATTTGATATTTATATTTGTAGATAATAAATCTAATTTAGTTGGATTTATGTGTTTTATACCGAATGAACAAACCATTAACCGCAAACAAATTGAATAACTTATGGATGCTATAGATAAAAAACTACTTGGATTATTACAACAAGACACGAAAAAAACCACCAAAGAACTCTCTATGGTGTTGAACTTATCGGTTACCGCTGTCTATGAACGCATTAAAAAGTTGGAACGCGAAGGTGTCATTCGCAAATATGTTGCCTTGTTGGATCGAACGAAAATTGAAAAAGCATTTGTGGTGTTTTGTCATGTAAAATTGATCCAACATACCAAGGAAGTCATTCATACCTTTGAAAGTGAAGTCGTGCTATTGAAAGAAGTTTCTGAATGTTTTCACGTGAGTGGCGATTATGACTATATTCTGAAAGTCAATGTTAAAGACATGGACGAATACCGCGAATTTATGGTAACCAAACTTACCGGTTTGCAGTATATCGGAAGTACACACAGCTCGTTTATGATTGGTGAGGTAAAAAACACATCCGCATTTGAACTGTAAAAAGCTATAATAATTTACCAATTTATCTATAAATAATTAATTCAAAAAGCCTTACTTTTGTAACCGAAATTAAGTCAAACAACAAACTTTATATAAAATCATGAGTCAATTTGATGTAACCATTATCGGTTCTGGACCTGGAGGATATGTTTCGGCGATCCGTTGTGCCCAATTAGGTTTTAAAACAGCCATTATTGAAAAATATAGTACATTGGGAGGAACTTGTTTAAACGTGGGATGTATTCCTTCAAAAGCGCTGTTAGCTTCTTCGCATCATTATGAAGAATTACAACACTTTGCCGATCACGGAATTGAAGTTTCGGGGGAAGTAAAAGTGAATCTAGAAAAAATGATTGCGCGCAAACAAGCGGTTGTAGACCAGACTTCGGGCGGGGTGAAATTTTTAATGGATAAAAATAATATTACCGTTTTTAACGGAGTAGGTTCCTTTGAAAGTGCTACTTCTGTAAAAGTTACAAAAACAGATGGTTCATCGGAAATAATCGAATCAAAAAATATCATTATTGCTACGGGTTCTAAACCATCTAGCTTACCATTTATCAAAGTAGATAAAGACAGAATAATTACTTCTACTGAAGCGTTAAAACTGAATGAAGTTCCAAAACACTTAGTAATTATTGGTGGTGGAGTTATCGGAATCGAATTAGGTCAGGTATATTTACGTCTAGGAGCACAAGTTTCTGTTGTCGAATTTATGGATCGAATCATTCCAGGAATGGATGCGGCGTTATCTAAAGAATTGACTAAAGTCTTGAAAAAACAAGGCATGAAATTTTACACGTCTCACAAAGTACAATCAGTTGATAATGCTAAAAATGTAGTGACGGTAAAAGCCGAAAATACAAAAGGCGAAATCATTACTTTTGAAGGAGATTATGCACTGGTTTCTGTGGGTCGTCGCCCCTATACAGACGGATTAAACGCTGAAAAAGCAGGCGTAAAAATTACCGAAAGAGGTCAAATTGAAGTCAACAATCATTTGCAAACTTCGGCTTCAAATATTTATGCAATTGGTGATGTGGTTCGTGGCGCCATGTTGGCTCACAAAGCAGAAGAAGAAGGTGTTATGGTTGCTGAAATTATTGCGGGACAAAAACCACACATTGATTATAATTTAATTCCGGGTGTTGTGTACACTTGGCCAGAAGTTGCTGCTGTGGGTAAAACAGAAGAGCAACTGAAAGCCGAAGGTATCGAATTTAAATCGGGTAGTTTTCCCTTCAAAGCTTTGGGAAGAGCAAGAGCAGGAGGCGATACCGATGGTTTTGTAAAAATCTTAGCCGATGCCAAAACAGACGAAGTTTTAGGTGTTCACATGATTGGAGCAAGATGTGCCGATTTAATTGCCGAAGCGGTTACCGCGATGGAATTTAGAGCCAGTGCAGAAGATATTTCAAGAATGTCACATGCGCATCCAACGTTTGCCGAAGCCATCAAAGAAGCTGCTTTAGCGGCAACTGAAAATAGAGCCTTACACGTTTAAAAACTTTTATAAAATGTAAATCCCAAATTCCAATGGTGGAGTTTGGGGTTTTTTATTTTTAAAAAGGTTAAACAACAATTTATTGTATTTTTGAACAAATATTATCGCATTGAGAACAACTATTGTTAAAGACATTTCCGCCATTCCAAATTTTACAAATCAACTGCTGTATTGGGCCAACCAATTCAGAGAGGTGGTGTTATTGGATTCCAATGCCTACCATCAAAAGTATTCGACTTATGATGCGGTCTTAGCGGTAGATGCCTTAACTTCGCTTCAAACCGATTACAATAATGCTTTTCAGGATTTGCAGCAATACCAAAGTCAAACCAAAGATTGGTTGTTTGGGTATTTGTCCTACGATTTAAAAAATGATATTGAAGAGTTGCATTCCAATAATTTCGACGGCTTAATCTTTCCAGATTTATTTTTCTTTCAACCTAAAAAGTTGTTTTTAATCAAAGGAAACCAAGTAGAAATTCAATATTTAAGAATGTGCGATGACGAAATTGAATCAGATTTCGAAGAAATTACGTCTATCACACCTATTACCCATTACCCATTACCCATTACCATAAATCAACGCATCTCAAAAGAAAATTATCTTTTAAAAGTATCTAAAATGCTCGAGCACATTCAGCGTGGCGATATCTATGAAGCTAATTTTTGTATGGAATTCTATGCCGAAAATGCTAAAATTAATCCTTTAGAAATGTATCATAAATTAAATACTATTTCTGAAGCACCCTTTGCGGTTTATTTTAAAAACGCAGCACATTATTTATTGTCTGCATCACCGGAACGTTATTTGCGAAAAGAAGGTACTCGCCTAATTTCACAACCGATAAAAGGAACCTCCAAGCGAAGTGCAGATCCTATCGCAGATGCAAAATTTAAAGTAGATTTAGCGCAAAACGAAAAAGAGCGTTCGGAAAACATCATGATTGTTGATTTGGTTCGTAACGATTTATCCCACACCGCAACTAAAGGAAGTGTAGTAGTGGAGGAGCTTTGCGAAATTTATACGTTTAAACAAGTTCACCAAATGATTTCAACAATTGTTTCCGAAGTAGAAAATACGACTTCACCAGTTGAAATCATCAGAACGACTTTTCCAATGGGAAGTATGACTGGTGCACCCAAAATTTCGGCCCTGCAAATTATTGAAACATTAGAAGAAACCAAACGTGGATTGTATAGCGGAGCAGTCGGTTATTTTACGCCTGAGGGTGATTTTGATTTTAATGTGGTTATTCGAAGTATATTGTACAATGCAAAAAATGAATACCTTTCGTTTTCTGTAGGCAGTGCGATTACGGCACAAGCCATTGCTGAACAAGAATATGAAGAATGTTTATTAAAGGCAAAAGCCATGTTTGAGGTGTTACGATAGGGAAAGTAATAAGGGATTAGGGAAAAGTAAAAAGCAATAGATATGAAAAGTTATAGAGATTTAATAGTTTGGCAAAAATCAATGACTTGGGTTACATTGGTATATTCTCTTTCATCTAGTATTACTGAGAGTGAAAAATTTGGATTAATTTCACAAATTAGGAGAAGTTCAGTTTCTATTCCTTCAAATATTGCCGAAGGTTATGGGAGAAATTATAAAAAAGATTATTCAAGATTTTTGCAAATTGCTAGAGGTTCTTTATTTGAATGTCAAACCCAAATAGAAATTGCAATTAATTTAAACTTTATTTCCATAGACGATTGTAAAGAAATTAACGAATTGTCTATTGAAATAGAAAAAATGCTAAATTCGCTCATCAATAAATTATCAGAAAACTAATCCCTTTTCCCTTTTTACTATTTACTTTTGATAATGCTTACAAAATTCCAAAATCACATCGACCTAAATTTTCCTCAATTAAAGGACAAGAAATTGTTCTTAGCGGTTAGCGGCGGAATTGATAGTATGGTTTTGGTTCATTTGTGTGCCCAACTCCAACTCAATTTTGAAGTATTGCACTGTAATTTTCAGTTGCGTGGTGCCGAGAGTGATGCCGATTTGCAGTTTGTTGCATCCCACTGTCAGCAACAAGCAATTACAATTCATACACAAGCCTTTGATACAGCTGCGCTAGCTGCTCAAAATAAAGAATCCATTCAAGTAACAGCTCGTAACCTTCGTTATCAATGGTTTTACGAAAAAATGGCTGCCACAAATTGCAAGTATTTGCTAACGGCACACCATTTAGATGATTCTCTTGAAACAGTTTTAATTAATTTTTCACGAGGAACTGGCTTAGAAGGATTAACCGGAATTCCAGCACAAAACGGAAATATTGTTAGACCTTTGCTGCCTTTTTCTAGAGTCGAAATCGAACAATATGCACAAGAAAATCAGATCCAATGGCGAGAAGATTCAAGTAATGCCTCCAACAAATACCTTCGCAATAAAATACGTCATACTATTATTCCTGTATTTAAAGAGTTTAATGATGGTTTTTTAGCGTCTTTTCAAAACACCTTAGATCATTTGCAACAAGCAGAAAGTTTGGTTGATGATGCGACTAAATTGGTTTATGAAAAAGTGGTTACAGAGAAAGAAGACCAACTCGAAATCAATTTGGCTCAATTGCTTAAATTTCAAAATTATAAGGCCTATTTGTATCAATGGTTGGTTTCGTATGGATTTACGGCCTGGAACGATATCTATGAATTGGCAGAAGCTCAATCGGGAAAACAGGTTTTTTCAACGACACACGTGTTGTTAAAGGATCGTGAAAAAATAATCCTTTCGGAAAGACAAGAAGGTAATAAAGAAGCAATTTTTATTATCGAATCAAAAGAAAGCAAAGTTAATATTCCCTTAAATATTTCATTCTGCAACGTAAGTAATCAATTAGAATCCGATTCAAATTGTATATTTGTGGATGAAGATAAAATTACATTTCCACTTACTCTAAGAAAATGGAGAGAAGGCGATTATTTTTATCCTTCAGGTATGACGGGGAAGAAGAAAATCAGTAAGTATTTTAAAGACGAAAAATATTCACTGCTGGACAAAGACAATCAATGGTTGTTGTGTACCGATGACCAAATTATTTGGGTAATTGGGAAACGAGCGGACCAGCGGTTTTTGGCCCAAACTAATACATTAAAAACGATTCAAATAGCATTAAAATAATGAAGAAAATTACCTACATTTTATTATTACTAACCTTTTTTGCGCAAGGTCAAATCTTAAATCCAGTCAAATGGAAAAGCAAAATTCTTCAAAAATCGGCAACAGAGTTTGAATTAGTTATAGAGGCAACCATTGAAAATGAATGGCATATGTATTCACAATACACGCCAGATGGTGGAGCACTTCCCACGGTTTTTGATTTCAAAAACGCAAAAGGAAATTATAGTTTAGTGGGTAAAACCAAAGAAAGTCCCTACAAGAAAGTATTCAATGATATTTTTGAAGTGGATGAGTATTATTTTGCCAAATCGGCTCAGTTCAAACAACTCATAAAAGTCACCAATCCAAAACTAAAACAAATTAAAGTTTTTGTCGAATATCAAGCTTGTAAAGAGCAATGCATTCAGCAAGATAACTTGTTTACTTTTCAATTACCAGAATTAAAATTTGATGAATCAGCAGCAGGAGATACCTCAGTTGCTTTGACGGATGGAACTACGCCAAGTGATTCTGTAAAACAAGCCAAAGTTTCGGTAACTACTGAGCAAACTTTAGTAGCTAAGGATAGTAATGCTTTCAAAAATGTATCGGCTCCCGTAGAAGAAAAGAAAGGCCTTTGGTCTATTTTTCTATTGGCATTTGTAGGAGGCTTTGCGGCACTATTAACCCCTTGTGTGTTTCCAATGATTCCAATGACCGTAAGCTTTTTTACGAAACAAAGTAAAACAAAGGCCGAAGGAAAACGAAATGCAATTTTATTTGGAGTTTCGATCATTCTAATTTATGTCATATTAGGTTCGTTAGTAACCGGAATATTTGGTGCCGATTCGTTAAATGCGTTATCCACAAATGTGTGGTTTAATTTAATTTTCTTCGGACTTTTAGTTTTCTTTGCAGCTTCTTTCTTAGGTGCTTTTGAAATTGTATTGCCAAATTCTTGGGCAAATAAAGTAGATCAACAAGCCGATAGAGGCGGATTTGTAGGTATATTATTCATGGCATTAGCATTAGCTATTGTTTCATTTTCTTGTACAGGTCCTATTGTAGGCACATTATTGGTAGAGGCCGCTTCAAAAGGAGGTTTAGCACCTATTGTGGGTATGTTAGGCTTTTCATCGGCATTGGCATTACCCTTCATGTTATTTGCGATGTTTCCCGGATGGATGAATACGTTACCCAAATCGGGTGGCTGGTTGAATACGGTGAAAGTTTCCTTGGGTTTCTTAGAATTGGCATTGGCCTTTAAATTTTTATCCAACGCTGATTTGGTAATTCAAGCACATTTGTTAGAGCGTGAAGTTTTCTTAGGAATTTGGATTGCAATTTTTGGAACTTGGGCTGTATATCTGTTTGGAAAACTTACTTTACCCCACGATAGTCCGATGACGCATTTGTCCATTGGCCGATTATTCATGGCAATTTTTGTAACTATTTTTACGATTTATTTAATCCCAGGTTTGTGGGGGGCTCCTTTAAAAATTATTTCTGGTTTTCCACCTCCAATGACTTATAGCGAAAGTCCGAATGGTATAGGAACTTCTTCGGGTAATAACACTACAGCTATTGATTTGCCGGAACACGCGCATTCAGGACCACACGGAATAATTGCTTTTCATGATTACGAGCAGGGTTTGGCCTATGCCAAAGGAGTAGGGAAACCTGTTTTACTAGACTTTACCGGACATGCTTGTGTGAATTGTAGAAAAATGGAAGATTTTGTTTGGTCAAAACCCGAAATACTGGCTGTTTTAAAAGAGAAAGTGGTTTTGATTTCTCTTTATGTAGACGACAAAAGAGAATTGCCAAAAGCGGCTCAATATGTGTCTAAAGAAACCGGAAAAGAAATTGTTACTATCGGAAACAAATGGAGCGACTATCAAATTACGCGATATAAAAACAATGCCCAACCCTATTATGTGATTTTGAATTCGGAAGGTTTAGATATTTCAAAACCTATTGGCTATACCCCCGACGCTGAGGCCTATAAAAAATGGCTAGAAGAAGGAATATCACAATTCAAAAAATAAAGTAAATCCCGAGTCATCGGGATTTTTTATTTCAAAATCTTTTCTATATTTGTATCATTATCAGCCCATTAATAAGTATACGCCATGTTAGTAAAAGTATTTGGAAGCGCCGTTTTTGGTGTTGAAGCCACCACCATTACCGTTGAAGTTAATATCGATAATGGCATCGGCTACCACTTGGTCGGTTTACCCGATTCGGCCATCAAGGAAAGTAGCTATCGCATTGCTGCAGCCCTGAAAAACAATCAGTACCATTTTCCAGGAAAGAAAATCACCGTCAATATGGCTCCCGCCGATTTACGGAAAGAAGGTTCTGCCTATGACCTCACTTTGGCCATAGGTATATTAGCCGCTTCGGCTCAAATTAAAGCCGATACGGTTTCAAAGTATGTTATTATGGGCGAACTATCGCTCGACGGTGGTTTGCAACCCATTAAAGGGGCATTGTCTATTGCCATTAAAGCAAAAGAGGAGGGCTTTATAGGATTAATTTTGCCGTATCAAAATGTAAAAGAAGCTGCAATTGTTGAAGGATTGGACGTGTATGGTGTTGAAAATGTGGCGCAAGTCATTCAATTTTTTGATGGCAAATTAGACTTACTTCCTACAACAATAGATACCACTGAAGAATTTCATAAAACACTAGATTTTCCTGAGCATGATTTCAGCGATGTCAAAGGTCAGGAATCCATAAAGCGCTGTATGGAAATCGCTGCTGCAGGTGGGCATAATATCATATTAATCGGACCTCCCGGTTCGGGAAAAACGATGTTAGCCAAACGATTGCCCAGTATTTTACCGCCAATGACGTTGCGGGAAGCATTGGAAACTACTAAAATACATTCCGTTGCTGGTAAAACAAAAGACGTTGGATTGATGGCACAACGGCCGTTTAGAAGTCCACATCATACTGCCTCAAGCGTTAGTTTAGTCGGTGGTGGAAGTTATCCCCAACCGGGTGAAATTTCATTAGCACACAATGGGGTATTGTTTTTGGATGAATTGCCCGAATTCAAACGCGAAGTATTAGAAGTCATGCGGCAGCCTTTAGAAGATCGTGAAGTTACAATCTCACGTGCCAAATTTACGATTACCTATCCTTCATCTTTTATGTTAGTTGCCAGTATGAATCCGAGTCCGGGTGGTTATTTTAATGATCCAAATGCGCCGGTTACAAGTTCGCCCATGGAAATGCAACGCTATTTAAGTAAGATATCCGGACCTTTATTGGATCGGATTGATATTCATATAGAAGTAACGCCCGTACCCTTTGAAAAACTAACTGAAACACATAAAGCAGAAAGTAGCGCAGCCATTCGAGAAAGGGTTACTCAAGCTCGAGCTATCCAGTCGCGTCGATTTGAAAATTTCGAAAATTTGCATTATAATGCACAAATGAGTAGTAAATTAATTAGAGAATTTTGTATTTTAGACGACGTTTCTTTGCAGTTGTTAAAAACGGCTATGGAACGATTAAATTTATCGGCTAGAGCTTATGATCGCATCTTAAAAGTGGCGCGCAGTATAGCCGATTTAGAAACAGCAGTCTCCATAGAATCGCACCATATTGCGGAAGCCATTCAATACCGCAGTTTGGACCGAGAAGGTTGGCTGGGATAATATTTATAGTATGAAAAAAACGTATTTTATTGTAGCACTCTTTGCTCAAGTAGTATTTGCACAAGAACTGCCTAAAGTTACTTCGGGGAACGTTGAACGTATTGAAAATTTTGCCTCAAAATTTGTAACCCAACGAAATATTGATGTTTGGTTGCCATCGGATTATTCAAAATCAAAAAAGTATGCGGTGCTTTACATGCACGACGGCCAAATGTTATACGACGCCGAGCAAACATGGAACAAACAAGCGTGGGAAGTCGATGAAGTGATGGCAAAACTAAAAGCTGCTCAACAAATACAAGATGTAATTGTTGTCGGTATATGGAATGGAGGCGAAACGCGTCATTTTGATTATTTTCCACAAAAACCGTTTGAAATGCTCACCCAAAAGCAACAAGATTCGATTTATACTTTAGAACGATCACCAGGAGTAAAACTATTTAATGGTCGTGTAAGTTCCGATAATTATTTGAAATTTATAGTGCAAGAATTAAAACCCGTAATCGATAAAAAATATGCAGTTTACACAGATAATTCACATACTTTTATAGCAGGAAGCAGTATGGGCGGTTTGATTTCGATGTATGCCATTTGTGAGTATCCGGACGTATTTGGAGGTGCCGCCTGTTTGTCAACGCATTGGCCGGGTATTTTACAGGTAACAAACAATCCCATTCCGAATGCGTTTTACAAGTATTTAAAAATGAAATTACCCGATCCTAAAAACCACAAACTTTATTTTGATTATGGTACGGCAACTTTGGATGCTTTGTACGAACCTTTGCAAAATGAAGTGGATCATATCATGCAACTGAAAGGATTTGATGACCAACATTGGACGACCCAAAAATTTGAAGGGGAAAATCATTCTGAAATGGCTTGGAAAAAACGTTTGCACATACCATTTCAATTTTTATTTGGGAAGTAATTATTTTACAAATTGATAATAACGAGCTCCTTTGCGAACTGGGTTTTCTGTCTCAATAGCGCTTAAAATGAATTCGTTTTGTGGCTTTAATACGGCCGTTTTCAATTCTTTTTTATGTAATTTTTCGTAGGTTTCAAAATCTATAGCGGTGCGCAATTCTAATTGTTCAAAGAGTTTGGTTTTATTAATTTGTGTTTTCCATTCGGATTGTAATGTACCTTCAAAAACTTTTGATTTGGAACCACTACCATACGCAATAAATCCCACCTTTTCTGAATGTAGTTCCTTGTCAGCTGTTGTGGAATAATACAATGCTGATAACATCCCTAAGAAAATAGACCCTGTATAAATATTACCTACTGCTCCCGATGCAATTTCGGTGGGATAAATTTTATTGGTTACGAGATCCTGATAAGCAGCAGTTTTTGCTAATGCTTTTATTTTTTCTTTGGTATTTTCGCCTTCAGTTTGCTGGAGTAAATCTTGGTTTTCTTGTGCATAAATTTCGATGAATGTTCGTCTTCCTTGGAAACAATAGGGTAGGTGCATAAAAATCAAAGACCAGTCCTTAAAAAGTGTTCCCGTTTGTTGGCTCTCTTTTTTATAATGCTGATAGGCTTCTGAAATTCTATCAATATAACAAGTATTAGAATATTGACCGTCAAAAACCGGTTGGTCTTTTACCAAAGTAATTTCGGTTTCTAAAACATCAAACCAATTTTCATTGGCGTCATTTCCAGTAATTGCCGATTTTTGTAGGGTTTGTTTGGGTTTGAAAAAATCAAAAACACCTGATGTAGCGACACCTGTTTCTTTTGAAAAGGCAATAATTCTAGGATCGGCTGTTATGAGCATTGCTATTGCTCCAGCTCCTTGTGTGTATTCTCCTGTAGAATTTAAGTCATATTTTGCAAAATCAGTGGCAATCACAATGGCTTTTTTTGTAGGATGTAATTGGATATAATCGACACAGCTTTGCAACGCGTCTACGGCACCAATACAGGCAAAAGTCAAATCAACTACATCACAATTCTGAAGTCCATTGGTGCCCAATTCGCTTTCAATTAATTCCAAGATGTAGGAAGCTACAGGTTTCGAATGATCTACACCACTTTCCGTGCCAACATATATTTTGGCAATTTCTTCCAATTGAAGTTGTTCTTGCTCGATTAGTTTCAATAGTGCATTGGCTCCAAGGGTTATTACATCTTGTGATACATCCAAAATACTCATTTTTTGCAAACCCAAACCTTTTGTGAGTTTATCGGCTTCAATGTTTCTATTTGCTGCCAGTGTGGGTATGGGTAAATACAATTTTGGAACATCAAATTGAATAGCGTCAATTCCTACCTTCATTATCATTTAATTAAGTTGACAAAAATAAAAAAAGGTGGGATCATAAATGCGTGAACCTACCTTAAAATATTGTTAATGACCTTCGAATTACGAATTATGCAATAGCAAGGCTTTTATTTTCAATTCTACAAAAAGATCCTAACGAATTTCTATTTTTTTACTTATTATGTGTAATTACGCTACCTTATGCTGCTTGATCTTCAGAAACTGTTTTTTCAAAACCTATTGCTTGAGCATATAACGCATAGTACATAGAATATAAATAAGGTACGGTAAAAATAATTCCGATGCATAAAATAAAAATCCCCAACAGCATTCCAATGACAGCAATAAGCATAGCTACTAAAATAATTAAGGGTTGCTTGGTGTATAATTGGACACTTTTTGATAGCGCTTCTGTGTAGTTGAGTTTACCATAAATAATTAATGGAATGGTGAATAGTGTTGCTAAACTAAAGAGTATTTGCACGAAAGTGTTTAATTTTTCATAGCCCAATAAGCTTAAAATCGTAGTAATAAGTGCTGTTAAACATCCAATTACTAAGTAACTAAGAAAAATTTGTTTGTAATACGGTTCTTTATAAAAGTCAAATAAATTTTCAATTCCAAATGGTTTGTTGTGATGTGCTAAATAATTCAGGTGAATAAATCCTGCAGTAAAAGGAGCAAATAAAGCGCTTACAAACATAGAAACAATACCACTTCCAATGATAAAATTGGGTTCTTTGGCTAGTGTTTCTATCGATAATACTGTTTTTGATAGGTTGGAAAATCCAAAAAAGGATCCCAATAGTCCCACATAAAAAAGAACCATAATAACAGAAACAATAAGCATTCCTAATCCTGATACTAAAAATGTTTTTTTGAAGGTAGCAAAACTTTCATCGATAAGTTTTCCCAATTCTAATGTGTAGCCTTCTCTTGCTTTTTGATCAATAGTGTTTTTCATAACAGTTGTATTTATACCGCATCCCAAACTGAATCTTTGGGTGGTTTTGCGATAAAAGTATGTATTTCTTTTGAAACTGGATGGGTGAGTACTAATTTTTGTGCATGTAAATGGATGCCTCCGTTTGGGTTGCTTCGGTCAAAGCCATATTTTAGATCTCCTTTGATGGGACAGCCAATGGCTTGTAATTGTGCTCTAATTTGGTGGTGACGCCCCGTGTGGAGGTCAATTTCCAAAACAAAATAGTGGTCCAATTTTTTTATGATGTGGTAGGATAAACTGGAATGTTTGCTCTCAGGTACTTCTTTGCTATGCGCTTTGGACGTGTTATTTTTTGTATTTCGCTTTAAATAATGAACCAGTGTATCTTTTTCTTTTGGTGGGATATTTTTGATTACCGCCCAATAGGTTTTTTGCGTGTCTCTATTTTTAAAGGCTTCGTTTAAACGGGTTAAAGCTTTAGATGTTTTGGCAAATACAATAATTCCGGTAGTGGGTCGATCCAATCGATGTACTACACCTAAATAGACATCACCCGGTTTGTTGTATTTATCTTTGATGTATTCTTTAACGACTTCCGATAGCGGTTTGTCGCCAGTACTATCCCCTTGGACAATATCACCTACGCGTTTATTGATTACAATCAGGTGATTGTCTTCAAATAGGATATCTAAATTTGATTTGTTGGAAACAATTTTTTCTACCAAAATATACTATTTTTTCAGTCGCTATTTAGGAGTTGTCTAATTAATATTGCTCGTTAGCATTTGGAAAATCTTTCGATTTTACATCGGATACATATTGCCCAATGGCAGTGGACATTTCTTCAAACAAATTCATATATCGGCGCAAGAAGCGCGGACTAAATTCGTGGGTCATGCCAATCATATCGTGCAATACCAATACTTGTCCATCTACACCACTTCCTGCACCAATTCCGATTACTGGGATTGAAATACTTTGTGCTACTTTTTCGGCAAGATGGGCAGGTATTTTTTCTAAAACTAAGGCAAAACAGCCTAATTTCTCTAACATTTTTGCATCTTCCAATAGTTTTTCCGCTTCGGTATCCTCTTTAGCACGAACAGAATAAGTACCAAATTTATAAATGGATTGCGGTGTTAAGCCCAAGTGTCCCATAACTGGAATACCAGCGTTTAATATTTTTTTAATGGATGCTGCGATTTCACTACCACCTTCTAATTTAACCGCATGACCACCACTTTCTTTCATGATTCGAATGGAAGAACGTAAGGCTTCTTTAGGATCAGATTGATAACTTCCAAAAGGTAAATCAACGACAACAAGTGCACGTTCACAGGCTCTAACGACACTAGAAGCATGATAAATCATTTGATCCAGCGTTATCGGAAGTGTTGTTTCGTGTCCAGCCATTACATTACTAGCAGAATCGCCTACGAGAATAACATCGACACCGGCGCTGTCAACAATTTTAGCCATTGTAAAATCATAGGCCGTTAGCATGGAGATTTTTTCTCCATTCATTTTCATATCAATCAGTGATTTTGTAGTAATCCTTTTGTAATCTTTTTTTGCTGTCGACATTTTATGCTATTTTTGAAGTAACAAAAATAACTTTTAATATGTATAATAAAAATCTATTCATGAAGAATTTACTTTTTGGAGTATTAATTGCCTTTCATACGAGCCTTTCTGCACAAGAAATGCACCCTCAAAAATTGGTCGAGGATTTCTTTATTGCTTTTCACGCGAAAGATACTTTGGGATTAAAAGAGCTCTGTCATTCTGAAATTATTTTGCAAACGATTGCCAATACAAAAGAAGGTAATACCATGGAGAACGAATCGTATTCCGATTTTTTAAAATCGATCGCAAGTATTCCAGAAAACATGAGATTTCAAGAGCGTATAGCGCAGTACAACGTAGAGGTAGATGGTAATTTAGCTCATGTTTGGACGCCCTACGAATTTTATATAAATGATAAATTCAGCCATAGGGGTGCTAATTCTTTTACTCTATTCAACGATAATGGTAAATGGCAAATCATTCATTTGATCGATACCCGTAGGAAAAAATAATTTTCAAAAAAAAGACTTAATATCTAAACTCTCAGTATATTTGCAGTCGAAAATTTGAATACAACAATTGGTATCAGCTCCATATAGGAATAATTTCAATAATTTCTTTTGTGAACTATTTGAATGTAGTATTTAATATAAACAGATTGCTAATTATTTTCCAATTGTATGGGACATTCTACGACACAAAAAGTTACAGCAGCCACATTATTAGTAGCCTTAGGGATTATTTACGGAGATATAGGAACAAGTCCTTTATATGTAATGAAGGCTATCGTTGATAAACGATCAATTTCAGAATTATTAGTCTATGGAGGAATTTCATGTGTTTTTTGGACCTTGACATTTCAAACTACTTTTAAATATATTATTTTAACATTGAACGCTGACAACCATGGGGAAGGAGGCGTTTTTTCGTTGTATGCTCTTGTGAAGCGTTTTGGCAAAGGGCGTTTAATAATTCCTACTATTTTAGGGGCGGCAACTTTATTAGCTGATGGTATCATTACACCCCCAATTTCTGTTGCTTCAGCAGTTGAAGGTCTAGAAGTAATATTTCCAGAGATTCCAACAATACCCATAGTAATAGCTATTTTGACAGGAATATTTCTTTTTCAGCGTTTTGGAACCCAAAAAGTTGGTTTCTTTTTTGGACCTGCAATGGTAGTATGGTTTTCAATGTTGTTTGTTTTAGGTTTTTCACAAATTATTAATCATCCTGAAATATTAAAATGTTTAAATCCAATGTATGCCTATCGCTTATTAGTTGAGTATCCTCAAGGATTTTGGTTATTAGGCGCTGTTTTTCTTTGTACTACTGGAGCTGAAGCACTATATTCAGATTTAGGCCACTGCGGAAAAAGCAATATTAGAATTACTTGGATTTTTGTAAAAATATGTTTGGTAACCAACTATCTGGGACAAGGTGCGTGGTTGATGTCAGAACAAAACAATTTTCTATTGGGTAGAAATCCTTTTTTCAAAATAATGCCCGATTGGTTTTTGCTTTTTGGTATTGCTATTGCTACAATGGCTGCTATTATTGCCTCTCAAGCCTTAATTAGTGGTTCGTTTACATTGATTAACGAAGCAATTTCCTTGAACTTTTGGCCAAGAGTCACCTTGAAAAATCCAACCAATAATAAGGGACAAATTTACATTCCATCTATTAATTTAATTCTTTGGGCGGGTTGTGTTGCCATGATTTTGTATTTTGAAAATTCGGCGCACATGGAAGCTGCATACGGCTTAGCAATCACGCTGGCTATGATGATGACTACTTTGTTGCTGATGTATTATTTATACTATCGTTTGCGTTTCAATAGATATATAATTTTGATCATTTTCTTGCTTTTTGCTTTTATTGAAGTTTCTTTCTTTATTGCTAACATGAAAAAATTTCCAGAAGGCGGATTTGTAACCATAATTATTTCGGGACTATTTTTTGCGGTCATGTATATTATTTTCTTTGGAAGACAATTGAATAATAAATTTACTAAATATGTTCCTTTAAGTAATTATAGAGATTTATTAGTCGAATTGTCTAGTGACACAACTTATACAAAATACGCTACCCATTTAGTGTATCTTACAAAGGCAGATAAAATTTCAGAAATTGAAGAGAAAATTATGAAGTCTATTTTTGCCAAAAAACCAAAACGTGCCGATGTATACTGGTTTTTACACATTAATAGAACAGAAGAGCCTTTTACGCTTGATTATGAAGTTATTGAATTGATTAACGACAAAGTAATTAAAGTAAACATCAATGCCGGTTTTAGAGTGCAGCCTAAAGTTGAATTATATTTCAAAAATATCATTAAAGAATTGGTTGAAAATAAAGAATTAGACCTACATATTCGACCAGACGGTTCTTCAAAATACAATTCTGAACCCGATTTTAAATTTGTGGTTTTGGAAAAATTTATTTCATTTGAAAACGAATTTTCTTTCAAAGAAGGTTTCTTGTTAAATTCTTATTTCAGTTTGAAAGGATTTGGGGTTTCTGATGAAAAGGCATTTGGATTAGATAAAAGTGATGTTGTTGTAGAAGAAATTCCATTAATTTTTCATCCGGTAACTGATTTAGTATTGAAAAGAAAGCTTCATATTAAAAATGAGCAATAGACTAAGTTATTTTTTCTAACAATCCGCCATATTTACGGCTACGGCTAGTCCTCCTTCTGAGGTTTCTTTGTATTTGGCATTCATATCTTTGGCGGTTTGCCACATGGTATCAATTACTTTATCTAAAGGTACTTTGGCATGTAATGCATCCGTTTCCAAGGCAAGCTCGGCGGCATTAATCGCTTTGATTGCCCCCATGGTGTTTCGTTCTATACACGGAATTTGTACCAATCCTCCAATGGGATCACAAGTCAATCCTAAATGGTGCTCCATCGCAATTTCTGCAGCCATGGCAACCTGAGCAGGAGTTCCACCCATTAATTCGCACAAGGCGGCGGCGGCCATTGCACTCGATACGCCAATTTCGGCTTGACATCCACCCATAGCTGCAGAAATAGTAGCACCTTTTTTGAAAATAGCACCTATTTGACCAGCAACCATCAAAAATTGTTTTATTTCTTTTTCTCCAGCCTCATGGTTTTCAATAACCAAATAATACATTAATACAGCAGGAATTACACCTGCACTACCATTAGTAGGAGCAGTAACCACTCTCCCTAATGAGGCATTTACTTCGTTTACAGCTAAGGCAAAACAGCTTACCCATTTTAGAATTTGTCGAAATTTAACTTCGGTTTGACGAATGATTTGGAGCCAAGAATAAGGATCTTCGTAGGGTAAAACCCCAATAAGATTTTTGTGGATATCATAAGCTCTTCGTTTTACATTTAATCCTCCAGGAAGAATGCCCTCCGAATGACAACCAATGTACATGCATTCCAACATCGTATCCCAAATACGGAGTAGTTCGTTATGGATTACTTCCTCACTTCGCATCGTTTTTTCGTTTTCAAAAACGATATCTGATATTTTTTTATTTTCGGAAAAACAAAAAGCTAATAATTCATCTGCTTTTTCAATAGGAAAGGGAAAGGTGTGTAATAGTTCTTCTTTGTGATGGTCTTCTTTTTCTTTTACAACGAAACCACCTCCAATTGAATAATAGGTCTCCGTAAAAGTTTCAGAATCTGTTGTTGCTGTAAACGTTAATCCATTGGCATGGAAAGGTAAAAAATTTCGATTGAAAACAATATCAGAATCAAAACTAAAGGGGATTAATATTTCGTTTCCTAAAAAAATTTCTTTTTTATTTTTTATTGCCGAAATAATCACATCTATACTTTCAACAGGAATGTGTTCTGGATCAGCCCCACTCAAACCTAGCATTAGGGCTAAGTCGGTTGCATGCCCTTTTCCTGTTAACGACAAAGAACCATATAAATTGACTTGAATGCTAATAACAGCGTCAATAAGATTTTTTTGACGCAATTCATTGACAAATTGTTCGGCAGCACGCCATGGCCCTAAGGTGTGTGAACTTGAAGGTCCAACACCGATCTTTAACATATCAAAAACAGATATACATTCCATAGTAGACTATTGAATCACAAATATAATGAGGTATTCGCAAAAAAGGTGCGCTATTTTGTGATTATCTTAAAAATAGTTGTGTTTTTAATTTTATAGCATTGGCTATTAGTATAAGTCAAATCAGGTATAAATATGTCATGTTGTCAGTATTTTTTAGCTGACAAAATCTGATTTATGTCAATTTTCCCTATTTTTTGTAGTGGCACAATCCTTGAAATAGAGAGAGTGAGTTTAAAAATTAAATTTAAAAATTAACAAGTATAAAAATGAGTAAAATTATTGGTATCGACTTAGGAACAACCAACTCTTGTGTGGCTGTAATGGAAGGTGGAGAACCTGTTGTAATTGCAAACGCAGAAGGAAAAAGAACAACCCCATCTGTAATTGCATTTGTAGAAGGTGGCGAAATTAAAGTTGGAGATCCTGCTAAAAGACAAGCAGTTACTAATCCAACTAAAACGATTGCTTCGGTAAAACGTTTTATGGGAAATAAGTATACTGAAAGTGCAAAAGAAGCTTCAACAGTAGCTTACAAAGTAGTAAAAGGAGATAACGACACGCCTCGTGTTGATATCGATGGCCGTTTGTATACGCCACAAGAATTATCTGCAATGACGCTTCAAAAAATGAAAAAAACAGCGGAGGACTATTTAGGTCACTCGGTTTCAGAAGCGGTAATTACAGTTCCAGCTTATTTTAACGATGCACAGCGTCAAGCAACTAAAGAGGCAGGAGAAATCGCAGGATTAAAGGTAATGCGGATCATCAATGAGCCAACAGCAGCTGCATTAGCTTATGGATTAGATAAACAAGGTAAAGATCAAAAAATTGCTGTATATGATTTAGGAGGTGGTACATTTGATATCTCAATCTTGGAATTAGGAGATGGCGTTTTTGAAGTATTATCAACTAATGGAGATACACATTTAGGTGGGGACGATTTTGACCAAGTAATTATCGATTGGTTAGCAAACGATTTCAATGCTGCTGAAGGTGTTGATTTGCGCAAAGACCCAATGGCATTGCAACGTTTAAAAGAGGCCGCTGAGAAAGCTAAAATTGAATTATCTGCCTCTGCTCAAACAGAAATTAACTTACCGTATGTAACGGCTACCGCTTCTGGACCAAAACACTTAGTACAGACATTAACCAGAGCAAAATTTGAGCAATTAGCTGAAACTTTGGTAAAACGTTCGATGGAGCCAGTAGCTAAAGCTCTTAAAGATGCAGGTTTATCGGTTTCTGATATTGACGAAGTAATTTTAGTGGGTGGTTCAACTCGTATTCCTGTAATCCAAGAGAAAGTAGAAAAATTCTTCAATAAAAAACCTTCTAAAGGAGTTAATCCTGACGAAGTAGTGGCTATTGGAGCTGCTATTCAAGGGGGTGTATTAACTGGAGAAGTTAAAGACGTATTGTTATTAGACGTTACGCCGCTTTCTTTAGGAATTGAAACTATGGGAAGTGTAATGACAAAATTAATTGAGTCAAATACAACTATCCCTACAAGAAAATCACAAGTTTTCTCAACAGCTGCAGACAATCAGCCATCGGTTGAAATCCATGTTTTACAAGGAGAACGCCCTATGGCAAACGATAACAAGACTATAGGTAGATTCCATCTTGATGGTATTCCACCAGCGGCTAGAGGTGTTCCTCAAATTGAAGTAACGTTTGATATTGATGCCAATGGTATTATTAAAGTATCGGCTACTGATAAAGGAACAGGTAAATCGCATGATATTCGTATTGAAGCTTCTTCAGGATTGACTCCAGAAGAAATCGAAAAAATGAAGAAAGATGCTGAAATGAATGCGGAGTCTGATAAATTAGCCAAAGAAAAAGCAGATAAATTAAACGAAGCAGATTCGATGATTTTCCAAACAGAAAAACAATTAGCTGAGTTTGGTGACAAATTATCGGAAGCAAACAAAGGAACTATTGAATCGGCTTTGAATGAATTGAAAGTGGCTTATGAAACGAAAGATATAGCAACAATAGCTCCTGCTTTAGATAAAATCAATGAGGCATGGAAAAATGCTTCTGAAGAAATGTATAAAGCACAAGCTGAAGGTGAGGCTCCACAAGCTGAACCACAACAAAATGCATCAGGGGATCAAACTCAAGATGTTGAATTTGAAGAAGTAAAATAAGTTTATAATTGTTTTGTATAAAAAAACCGAGTCATTTAAGACTCGGTTTTTTTGTTTTACATATAATCTCAACTATTTTTTAGTATTATTTAGGCTTCATCGCATTTTCAATACGTGCCACTAAATCGTTAAGATGAAATTTAGTCAATCGATCAGGAGCGCTTACAGCAGCAATTTTTAATTGATTTTTCAACTCATTCAATTGACCTCGAGCAATCGAAGGGATATCGGTATCAACTAAAACAATTCTTCTGCCATTAAATGAAGTAGTATTATTTTTATCGGTAGACATTGTTTCAATTAATTTGGAAACAAATAGTTTTTGTAAATTTCTACGGAAAATATCTATCGAAGTATTCGTTCTTATTTCAGAAAAAATACCTAGTCTAACATCACTTATTAATTCATCCACGGAATAATTATTTTTTTGTTGCGTAGAAGTTTCTAATAAACGTACTAATCGATCTCCCGATAACAAACTAGATAAAGTGCCATCTTGAATAGATTTTATAGCTTCAACGCCATTTTCGGGTTTAATTTTGGCCAAAATATTTTGGTCTAATAACCATTTTGGGGTTTTAAATAATTGTTCATTTAGGAAAGTTATAGCTTCGTTTTGGATAGCAGAAGGCACAACTTCATAGATATTTCCTACCATGTCGTATGTTTTTGGAGTTTCATATATTCCACCTACATTTTTTGTTACATGCCCCATATAGCGTCTAAATTGTCCGGTTAGTGAGTTATATAAACCATTCAATTCTTCATAATCTTCTCCACTTTCTTTACTCCATTCAATTAAGTTGGGAAGAATTCGTTTTAAATTCTTAATACCATAATTAGAAGCTTTCATAGCATTATCACCAAGATCTTCAGTTTGATATCTCGGATCAAAAGGATTGGTTTCGGTACCAAACCATAAACGACGATTTTTATATGCGTCTTTGGTCATTTCGTTGAGTAAAGCTTTTTCCTCTTTATCATCTTTAGCACCATTAAAATAGGAGTAACCCCATTTGATCGCCCATTTGTCATAATCTCCAATTCTAGGAAACAAATCTTTTACATTATCTTCGGGTTGTGCTACATAATTGAATCGTGCATAATCCATAATCGAAGAAGTATGACCGTTTTTCTTTTGAAACTCAGCATTTCTTAACATTTCTACTGGAGTTGCATTACTAGCTCCCATATTGTGGCGAAGTCCTAATGTGTGTCCTACTTCGTGTGCTGCAACAAATCGAATTAATTCACCCATTAATTTGTCGTCAAATTTTTTATTTCTAGCTTGAGGATCTACTGCTGCGGTTTGAATTAAATACCAATCGCGTAATAAGCTCATGATGTTGTGGTACCAACCAATGTGACTTTCCATTATTTCTCCCGTTCTTGGGTCGTGAACATTTGGTCCGTAGGCGTTTTGGATTTCAGCTGCAAAATAGCGCAATACCGAAAATCGAGCGTCTTCTAAACTCATAGTTGGATCATTCTCTGGCCAATATTCTCCACGAATAGCATTTTTCCAACCTGCAAATTCAAACGCTTCTTGCCAATCATTAATACCTTGTTTGATAAATGGTTTCCATTTGTCTGGAGTGGCTGGATCTAAATAATAGACAATTGGCTTTTTAGGCTCTATGAGTTCGCCTCTTTTTTGTTTTTCAGCATCTTCTTGATTTTTAGGCTCTAATCGCCATCTAACTGCAAAAATTTCTGTGTCTGATTTTTGTGAATCCTCTTCAAAAACATCATATCCGTTTGCAAAATATCCCACTCTTTTATCAAATGCTCTTTTCCGCATTGGGTTTTCTGGAAGTAAAATAAATGAAGTATTAATTTCCATAGTTACAACACCAGCATCTAAACCAGCAGGAAAATCGATACCAATTTTAGGTGCAGGTGTTCTTGAAATTTGTGGGGCAGTAGTTGAAAAAGTTTTAGTAGATCTGATTTCGGTATTTATCGGAAAACTTTTCACAAATTGAATAAATGATTTATCCTTTTGAAAAGATTGAATACTCAACATTTGTTTACTAATTGAGTTTAATGAAAAAATCTGAGTATCCGATTCAAAAGTAGGGGTCATATCAATAACACTAGACATATTAATCTTTCCTGTAGGATCTTTTTTATAGGCTAAAATATCAAAAATACCAATTATTGGATCTGCACTTGAGTTTTTTACAGATTGTGTGATTGGCTTATCTTCATTAGGTGTTGTAATTACATAGGTAATCGATCGAAGAATAATAGTATGGTTTTGCCCTTTTTCAAAGCGTACTACTTGGCGATTGATTTCTTCACCTCCAAATATTCCCCCTCCAGCGGGTGTTTTTGAATACCGAGTTATCGTCATGATCTCCTTGCCAATTAATGAATCTGAAATTTCAAATAAATATTTTTCAGCTACTTTATGAACATCAATCAGTCCTTTTTGAGTAATTGCTGTAGAATCAATTACTTTTTTATACGGTTTGGGTTCTTTTTTTACCTCAGGTTTTTTTCCATCCGAAGTAGGAACATCTAACTTAGGTTTGTTTTTGTCTTGTGGTTTTTTTTGTGCCAAGGCATCGGTTGAAATTAGCAGCGCTAATAAACAACTCAGAAAGGTTAATTTTTTTATCATTATTTTAAGGTTAGTTGAATTTCAAATTTATTTTATTTTTCGCAGCCATGTGTAATTTTAAGAAATAATTATGATTTGCTGAATGCCTAAACTATTAAAGCGGCTAGATAAATCAATTAGCCTTTTATTTTTTAGTATATTTGATTTGAAATTGATGACCAAATGGAAAAACAAACCCTTACTTCGCTTTTACAAATTACGCATCCTGTAATTATGGCTCCAATGTTTTTAGTATCCAACACACAAATGGTAATTGAAGGAATGAAAAGTGGTGTAGCAGGTTGCATCCCAGCCTTAAATTATCGCACATTAGCCGAACTACAAGCTTCCATTCAAACTTTAAAAGCTGCAAAAGTCGCGGGAGGAAGTTTTGGATACAATTTAATCGTCAATAAATCTAATGTTAAATACAAAGAGCAACTTCGTATTTTGTGTGAAGAAGGCGTTGATTTTATTATCACATCATTGGGTTCGCCCGAAGAAACCATTCGAGAAGCACATAAAGTTGGCATAAAAGTCTTTTGTGATGTAACCGATGTAGCATTTGCTCAAAAAGTGGAACAATTGGGAGCTGATGCCATCATTGCGGTGAATAATTTGGCAGGTGGTCACCGAGGAAATTTGGATCCAGATACCTTAATCAAAGCGATTAATGCGCATACTTCGTTACCGGTAATTTCCGCTGGTGGAGTAGGATGTAAGGCCGATTTAGTCGCAATGCTAAACTATGGTGCCGTTGGAGTTTCTGTGGGAAGTCCTTTTATTGCTTCCATCGAATCGGGAGTTTCTCAAGAGTACAAACAAGCTTGTGTCGATTACACTGCTAAAGATATTGTGATGACTGAGCGCATCTCGGGAACACCTTGTACAGTTATCAATACTCCATATGTTCAAAAAGTTGGAACAAAACAAACGGGTTTAGAAACCTTTTTAAATAAGAATAAAATCTTTAAAAAATGGGTTAAAATGATTCGTTTTTATATAGGAATGAAAGCTACTGAAAAAGCAGCGACTCAAGTTACCTACAAAAACGTTTGGGTTGCAGGGCCTAGTATTGAAAATACCAAAGCAATTTTGCCAGTTGCAAAAATTGTAGAACAATTAGTAGCTTAACTATTTGATTATTAGCTCAAATGTTTTGTCCCAATTTTTTCCAGTAACAAAATAGGTTTTTGTGGCGGGGTTGTAGGCAATTCCGTTAAAGTAATCCACTTCAGGATGTTGAGTTACTTTGTTTTTTAAATCTACACAATTAATAACGTTTTCAACAGAACCCGTTATTGGATCAATTACTGCAATCACATCTTTTTGGTAAATGTTAGCCCAAATTTTCCCATTGATCCATTCCATTTCATTGATAGACTCAATTTTGGATCCTGCAGTGTAAACACAAATAAAATCAATAACTTTAAGAGTAGTAGGATCTAAGATGTAAATTTTTTCAGAACCATCACTCATGTATAATTTTTTACCATCATTAGTGAGACCCCAGCCGTCGGTTTCAAAACTGAACTTTTTTTCTAAGGCAAGTGTATTGGCATCATAGATAAAACCAGTTTTTTCTTTCCAGGTCAGTTGAAAAATTTTCCCGTTTAAAACTGTAATTCCTTCACCAAAATAGGTATCGTCTAATTTGATTTGTTGGCTAATTTTACCCGTTTTATAATCGGTTTTTCGCAAGGTAGATTCTTTATATTGCCCAGTGCCTTCTAGCAGTATTCCGTTATAAAATTCAAAACCTTGGGTATAAGCATTGATATCGTGAGGATAGGTATTGATAATTTTGTAATTTAATATTTGTGGTTCCCGACTTGCATAAATTGAAAAACTCGTGCTAATGTCTGTAAATTTGCCTTCAAAATAGATGGAAGCTGTGAGTGTTTGATTTCCTAATTTTTGATTTTTTAATGCAAAAGGGGTTTTTTCATTTCCTTTTACTGTAGTAATTTTTATATCGTTAATAAAATATACTACGGAATCAATTATTTTATTCTCTTTATTAAGTACTGCTAAATCAATACTTTCTTCTAATTTAAGTATCGGTTTTAAGGTAGGATTTTCAATCGAAAATAATTTTTTTAATTCGTTTTCATCATCTTTACAACCCCATGCAATAATGCCTAATAAGATGATAGCGAATAGCTTACCATTTAACATGTTATAGATATTTAATACCGTAAATATACAATGATTTTTTATACGTGCAATTCTACTTGTGAAAATATAAAAAGATTGTATATTTGCACCGGCAAGTCCTACACGACCAGCTCCTGCAGACTCCTCCAGGGTGGGAACACAGCAAAGGTATGTGGTTGTAGCGGTGCGATGTAGGTCGCTTGCCATTTTTTATTTGATCTCCTTTGGGAGATTTTTTTATGCCTAAAAGTTTCTTATCTTCGTATCATATTCATATAACATGAAAAAAGTTGTCTTCATTACAGGTGCATCTTCTGGAATTGGAAAATCAATTGGCGAATTTCTACATCATAAGGATTTTGTAGTATATGGTACCAGTAGAAATCCGGATGCAATAACCCAATCCTTATTTCCATTATTACAATTGGATGTTCGTAATACGCAAAGTATTTTAAATTGTGTAGCACAAATCATACAAAAGGAAGGACAAATTGATGTAGTGATTAATAATGCAGGAGTGGGTATCACGGGTCCTATTGAAGAAATTCCGTCGGAAGAAATTCGAAATAATTTTGAGACTAATTTATTTGGCCCCATCGAAGTTATGAAGGCTGTTTTACCGGCTATGCGCGAGCAAAAATGCGGATTGATTATAAATATTACCTCTATTGCAGGGTATATGGGATTGCCTTACCGAGGAATTTATTCGGCTTCCAAAGGAGCGTTAGAATTAATTACGGAAGCCCTTCGTATGGAAGTGAGAGCCCATGGAATTCAAATTACGAATGTTGCGCCAGGTGATTTTGCTACAAATATTGCAGCAGGTCGATATCATGCACCGGTTGTTGAAGGATCGGCCTACGAGGTTTCTTATGGGAATACGTTAAAAGAAATGAATTTACATGTCGATAGTGGCAGTAATCCTAATGAAATGGCGGAAGCAATTTATGCCATTATCAATACAAAACATCCTAAAATACATTATAAAGTAGGCGTCTTCATGCAAAAGTTTTCAATTGTATTAAAACGCATTTTACCTGATAATGTTTTCGAAAAAATAGTGATGAAACATTACAAATTGTAACTTACTTTTTAAACATATTTAATATTACGATTGCATGTGGAAACGTAATTGACGCTAAAAAAGAGAAAAATAAAGCGTCAAAAATAATAAGATCTTTTGCAAGGAAGTACAATACAGTAATACCTATTATCGAAATAATCCAATACCAAAAGGCCGTTTTGACATATTCTTTAAAATGATTTAGATTGTATTTTCCATATAAGAAAATGATTTGATCATTTAAAGAAGGGATGCTGTGCCAAAAAATAAAGTAAATAGTGAATCCCCAAATCAAACTGGAGCTTTTAAAAATTACTATCAGTACAACTAAATAAAATAATTGCTCTAAAATATTATTTTTAAAATCTCTTTCTTTTAGCGTCATAACATAAGAAGCAATGAATAATAGTATACTAATTGCTATTGCTGCTATTGAAAAATAAGAATAAGGAAAATTGAAGTTTGTAATTTCGAAAATTATTTTGCTTACTTCTGCTGCATTTATATATAATAGGACTATAATAATAAATAGACCATAAATAAGTTCAAACAATTTTCTAAAGTTGGATTTAGTTTCTATAAGGGAGGCCCAATGCTGTTCTCCAAAATGATATCCACTCACAAGAAGGAACATTATTAAGGCTAAAACGGGTAAAACCGTAAATAAAATTACAGAACCAATTACAATTACGACATAGGACACAATAATTTTAATAAAAGTTGTCTTTTTTTTGCTTTCAAATTGATTAATTAGGACCAAATCATTCGCTCCATGCAAAATTCCGAAGGTAAATATTAAAAAAAAACCAAAAATTAATTGATTTGTATCTGATAAATAAGAAGTTAGCCAAAGTCCCGCAAAGCTTGTTATTATTGATAATTTATTCATTTTTAATTAAATTTTATAATTCTTGTTTAACTGTTTCATAAAAGAAATGAACAAAAAAATTTTTATTTTAAATTTTATTTTTATAAATTTACTCAAACAAACTAATTTAAACTATTTTATTATGACAAATTTAATGTTTCTTTCATCTAGTGTAACAAAAATGTTACCTAATGATTATGTTGGGTTTACCTTTTTTATTGGAAGTATGGCTATGATGGCTGCTTCTGCATTTTTCTTTTTATCATTGAGTCAATTTGATAAAAAGTGGCGTACATCAGTATTGGTTTCAGGTTTGATTACTTTTATTGCTGCTGTACATTATTTTTACATGCGTGATTATTGGAATGCGTTTCAAGAATCACCAACTTTCTTTAGATACGTTGATTGGGCATTAACTGTGCCATTAATGTGTTTAGAGTTTTATTTAATTCTTAAAGTTGCAGGTGCTAAACAAAACTTATTGTGGAAAATGATTTTTCTATCGATAGTAATGTTAGTAACTGGTTACTTTGGAGAAACAATTTTTAGTGATCAAGCTGCGCTTTGGGGATTCATCTCAGGTTTAGCTTATTTTGTAATTGTTTATGAAATTTGGTTTGGAGAAGCTTCTAAATTAGCAGCAGCAGCTGGTGGTAATGTATTAGCATCTCACAAAATTTTATGTTGGTTTGTATTAGTAGGTTGGGCTATATATCCTTTAGGATATATGTTAGGAACTGACGGATGGTACACTGATTTCTTAGGAAAAGGAAGTGTAGACGTTGCTTACAACATTGCTGATGCAATTAACAAAATTGGATTTGGATTGGTTATTTATAACTTAGCAGTTAAATCAACTTCTAAAGACTAAGTACGGTTCAATTTTTAGTTTTTAATTAACCGCTCCATTTTTGGAGCGGTTTTTTTATTGTATTCTGATCATATTTCTTACTTTTGTAAATCAAAAATACAAACAACACCTTAAATTTATCAAGATGAAATTTTTTATTGACACTGCTAATTTAGAGCAAATTAAAGAAGCACAAGAATTAGGTATTTTAGATGGAGTAACTACCAATCCGTCATTGATGGCCAAAGAAGGTATTACGGGTAAAAATAATATCCTTAAACATTATGTTGCTATTTGTAACATTGTCGACGGTGATGTAAGTGCTGAAGTTAATGCAATGGATCTAGAGGGCATGATTAGAGAAGGGGAAGAATTAGCAGAATTGCATGAGCAAATCGTTGTTAAATTACCGATGACTAAAGAAGGTGTAAAAGCATGTAAATATTTCTCTGATAAAGGAATTAAAACAAATGTTACTTTGATTTTCTCTGCTGGGCAAGCATTATTGGCGGCAAAAGCGGGAGCAACATATTGTTCGCCTTTCTTAGGGAGATTAGATGATGTTTCAACGGATGGATTAAATTTAATCGACGAGATTCGTCAAATTTATGATAACTATGGTTTTGAAACGCAAATTTTAGCCGCTTCTGTGCGTCATACGATGCATGTAATTAATTGTGCTAAAATTGGTGCCGACGTAATGACCGGACCTTTATCTTCGATTACAGGATTGTTGAAGCATCCATTAACCGATATTGGTATAGCTCAATTTATTGCAGATTACGAAAAGGGGAACAAGTAATTTCCATGAAGATAGTTTAAAAAAAAACGTTCCTAATAGAACGTTTTTTTTTATTTTAGGTTGTTGTCAAAATTCACATCAAACAAATTAGCAAATCCGTTTTTTATAGTTCCATCAGCATTTAAGATGATAATTCTATGAATTTTGGTGATTACCCATTTATTTCGAATGGCTTCAAAATTTGTAGCATGTAACTCAAACGGACTCGTTAATTGATATTTTTTTAAGGCGTCTTTCCAATGGGGTTGTGTATCATCTATATTGATAGCAATGAAATTATAGTTGGGATGTTTCTCTTGCAAGGCATTTATTTTTTGGTGTGCTATTACCAGGTGCGATTCTGCATGTGTAGTCCAAAAATAGAGAACGGTTGGTTTAGTTATAAGTGATTTTAAATTTACCAATTCATTGTTTGCGTTGACCAAATCAATTTTGGGTAACGTGTTGCCAACTTTTAAATTCTGAACAGAAGTATAAATTGTTCTAATTTCTTTTTCAAGAGAAGCATCGGTTGATATTTCTAAATAACGTTCTATAAATTTGGTATTATTGTACATATTTTGGTCTTCCAACAAGTACATTAGTGCCACATTATTAAGAATTATATTTCTAGTTTTTTCATTTCTGATAAGTTGCTTTGTGAGGTTTAATTTTTCAATATTGTTTTCAATCGAATTTTCAGACAGATTTCCTTTATTCTTTTCATAAGCCATATTGTTTAACATCATACTTACATATTTTATAAATGGCGAGTAGTTGTTTAGTTTTGGGGTTTCATAATTAACGTCATTTCTATGAGCATAATAATTAGAAGGCAAAGATTTTCTTATGTTTTCACCGGTTCTAAATTGATGTGCATAGGGGTAAATTTCTTTTTTTGTAATATGATGAAATTCTAAGCTAGCTTTTGCAACAGCATCAAAAGATACATCCCAACCAATTTCAGCTTTGCGTTTTAAATAAAATGATTTTCGAACAGAAAAACTAGAATCAATATTTTTCATAAAAGAGGCAACATTACGATCAAATACATTGTACATTGTTGTTTTATCTTCTTCATTCTTGAGATACATTTCCATTAAGAAATTGTTTTTTTCATCTCCACGACCACAAAAAACGATAGAATTGTCAAAATCAAAGGCATTTAAACGTACCATTAAACTATCATTTTTGTCAAAATAAACGTATTGGTATTCGGGTTCGTGTTTAAAAGTATATAATCCGGGTGCTAACGAATCAAATTTATGCATGAATCGATTCTGTTTGTCTAGATAAAGGGTGTCAATTACCTCATTATCTTTCATAAAAATTACATAGTTTGATTGTGGATTTTGTACTTCACCACCAAAATAGGCCACAAAATCGTCTGCTTCAAATCCTTTTTTACAGGATGTAAAACAAGAAAAAATCAATAAGCATAGGGGTAAAGAGTATTTAATGTAATTTTTAATCATGCAATAGATTATTAATTTCTGAAAACAAATGTATTGGTATTATTCCAACCTTCTTGTTAACATTCAGTTAAAATAAGCCATATTAATTACAAATAAGGAATTAAAAATCTACTATTTTTACTACTTTTGCAGCAGTTTTATAAAAATACAAAAATGTTAACAGTTTCAAATTTATCGGTTCAATTTGGTAAACGAATATTATTCGATGAAGTAAACACCACTTTCACGCAAGGAAATTGCTATGGAATCATTGGTGCCAATGGTGCAGGGAAATCGACATTCATGAAAATCATAGCCGGTGATATGGATCCTACATCGGGAAGGGTTATTTTGGAACCAGGAAAACGGATGTCGGTATTGAATCAAAATCACAATTTATTTGATGAATTTACGGTGTTGGAAACGGTATTGATGGGTAATAAAGTCTTGCATGCTGTCAAAACAGAAATGGATGCTTTGTATGCTGATTATACCGATGAAAATGCAAATAGAATTGGAGAATTGCAATTGCAGTTTGATGAAATGAATGGTTGGAATGCCGAAAGCGATGCGGCTACCATGTTGTCTAACTTAGAGATAGGAGCAGAATACCATTATACTCAAATGAGTGAATTGGACGGAAAATTAAAAGTTCGTGTTTTGTTAGCGCAAGCTTTATTTGGTAATCCAGATGTGTTGATTATGGATGAGCCTACGAATGATTTGGATTTTGAGACCATAGGTTGGTTAGAAAATTTCTTAGCCAATTATGAAAATACCGTTTTAGTAGTGTCGCACGACCGTCACTTTTTAGATGCTGTTTGTACGCATGTTTCGGATATTGACTTTGGAAAAATTACGCATTACTCGGGTAATTATACCTTTTGGTACGAGTCATCGCAATTAGCTGCGCGTCAGAAAGCACAGCAAAACAAGAAAGCAGAAGAGAAAAAAGCGGAATTGGAAGAGTTTATTAGACGTTTTAGTGCCAATGTGGCCAAATCAAAACAAGCTACTTCTCGTAAGAAGATGATTGAAAAACTAAATTTGGACGAAATTAAGCCTTCTAGTAGAAGATATCCAGCTATTATTTTTGATACAGAGCGCGAGGCAGGAGATCAAATATTGAATGTGCAAAACTTAGCTGCTTCTGTAGATGGAGAAACGTTGTTTAAAAATGTAGATTTAAACATGGCTAAAGGCGATAAAATTGTTGTTTTTTCAAAAGATTCTAGAGCAACGACAGCTTTTTATGAAATTTTGAACAACAAAATGGTAGCCGATGCAGGAACTTTTGATTGGGGAATTACCACAACACAATCTTATTTACCGGTTGATAACCATGAATATTTTGACGGAATTGACTTAAACTTAGTAGACTGGTTGCGTCAATGGGTAAAAACCGAAGAAGAACGAGATGAAGTATATGTTCGCGGATTTTTAGGAAAAATGATTTTCTCAGGAGAAGAAGCATTAAAAAAATGTAATGTTTTATCCGGAGGAGAAAAAGTACGATGTATGTTATCGCGCATGATGATGATTCGTGCCAATGTATTAATGTTAGACGAGCCTACCAATCACTTGGATTTGGAATCCATTACAGCATTTAATAATTCATTGAATAATTTTAAAGGTTCAATTTTGTTTACAACGCATGACCACGAATTTGCGCAAACGGTTGGAAACCGCATCTTAGAATTAACGCCAAACGGCGCTATTGAACGATACATGACATTTGATGAATATCTTGAAGATGATAAAATAAAAGAATTGAGACAAAAAATGTATTCTTAAATAGTAATCCCGTTTCTAATTTTAGTTTCGGGATTTTTTTTGCTTTACGATTGCTATTAGAAATATAAATTCTAAATTTGTACAAACAACACATTATGAGTCAAAAAGTTTTGCTCACTTCAAAAGAAGTACACATTATCTTGCATCGATTAGCGTGCCAACTAATTGAAAATCACCTCGATTTCTCAAATACTATATTAATTGGATTGCAACCAAGAGGTCGGTTCTTAGCAGAACGAATCAAGCAAATTTTAGAAGCAGAATATAAAGTAGCTAACATTCAATTAGGTTTTTTAGATATTACCTTCTTTCGTGATGACTTTAGAAGAAGTGAAAAACCGTTAGAAGCAAATAAAACCCAAATCGATTTTTTAGTTGAAAACAAAAAAGTGGTTTTCATTGATGATGTATTATATACCGGAAGAAGTATTAATGCAGCACTAACGGCCATTCAATCTTTTGGAAGGCCCTCAGAAGTAGAATTACTCACGTTGATTGACAGAAGATTCAGTAGACATTTGCCCATTCAGCCCGATTATCGTGGCAGACAAGTAGATGCCATAAATAATGAAAAAGTATTAGTGAAATGGCTTGAAAACGATGGTGAAGACGCTGTTTATCTTATTACAAAATAATAGAACTACAACTCACAATTACAAATAAATGAAAGAATTATCAGTAAATCATTTAATCGGGATAAAAAACATTACTAAGCAAGATATTGATTTAATCTTTGAAACTGCCGATCAGTTTAAAGAGGTAATCAATCGACCAATCAAAAAAGTGCCTTCTCTACGCGATATAACTATTGCAAATGTATTCTTTGAAAATAGTACGCGCACAAAACTTTCTTTTGAATTAGCACAAAAACGATTATCCGCGGATGTTATTAGTTTTTCTGCAGCGCAGTCTTCAGTTAAAAAAGGCGAAACATTAATTGATACAGTAAATAATATCTTATCAATGAAAGTAGATATGGTGGTGATGCGACACAGTAGTCCTGGAGCTTCTCATTTTTTGTCTCAAAATGTAAAGGCAAGTATAATAAATGCTGGGGATGGAGCTCATGAACACCCTACTCAAGCGTTATTAGACAGTTTTACGATTAGAGAAAAATTAGGAGATGTAGGCGGAAAGAAAATTGTAATTGTAGGCGACATTTTGCATTCTAGAGTTGCCTTATCTAATATTTTTGCCTTGCAAATGCAGGGAGCAGAAGTAAAAGTATGTGGCCCCAAAACATTACTACCTAAATATATTGAATCACTTGGAGTAACAGTTGAGCAAAATTTACGTAAAGCACTAGAATGGTGTGATGTAGCCAATATGCTACGAGTTCAAAATGAACGACTAGATGTAAGTTATTTTCCTACCACTAGAGAATATTCACAACAATATGGGGTAACCAAAGAATTACTCGATTCATTAAATAAAGAAATTATAATCATGCACCCTGGGCCTATTAATAGAGGTGTTGAAATTACTTCGGATGTTGCCGATTCACATCAGTCTGTGATTTTAAATCAAGTGGAAAATGGTGTAGCGGTTCGAATGGCAGTAATCTATTTATTAGCGAGTAAAATAAAAAATTAATTGAACCCATTTTAATGGAAAAATTATGAAAGTAGATCATAAAGGAAATACGACAATTATTAAAGATACTCAAAATGATTTGGGGGCTTTTGTACATAAAATTACAAAGGATTATCACGTATTTCAAAATCAAAATATTATTTTAGATCTTTCTCATACTAAATCATTAACCATCGCCGAATTAGATCTTTTTAAAGATTTGGTTAAAAGTCATAAAATTGAAAAAAAATCGATTATTATTGTATCGGATGTAATTGATTTCAATAAGGTTCCCAATTCATTACTCGTGGTTCCTTCGGTGCTAGAAGCAAACGATATGATTGAAATGGACGAAATTGAACGTGATTTAGGATTTTAATTCTATGAAAATATCAAAAACAACTCTTATTTATTTGTATGCCCTTGCTTTATGTGTGGCCACATTTTTATTGGCAAAAAGGTTCATACTATCTTTTAAAACAAATGATTATGACTATTTTAAGCTGATCGCAAATGGTCTAATAATAATTTATTTTATTATTAAAATAATCAAATTAGGGAAGGAACAAAATAACCAAGATAGTTCATCATTATAACAGATAGCAGTTACCATAACTAAGATGAAACTAAAAATACTTGGCTGTTATGCTGCCACACCAAGAACCCTATCAAATCCTACTGCACAAGTATTAGAAATTAAAAACCATTTCTTTCTAATAGACTGCGGAGAAGGAACACAAGTGCAATTGCGCAAGCACAAAATCAAATTTTCCCGCATCAATCACATTTTTATATCACATTTACACGGCGATCATTTTTATGGATTGATTGGATTAATTTCGACATTCATGTTGCTCAATCGAGAGAATGATTTGCATATATATGGTCCCGTCGGTATCAAAGAAATTATATTATTGCAATTGCGTGCTTCGGGTTCGTATACGGGCTATAATTTATTTTTCCATGAATTAGCGTCTCTCGAAAGTGAAGTGATCTATGAAGATGATACGGTTGTTGTGAAAACTATTCCACTCAATCACCGAATATACACCAATGGCTTTTTGTTTCAAGAAAAAGTAGGCAAACGTCATTTGAATAGTGAAGCTGTAGCGAAATACAAAATTGAAAAAGTATATTTTGATAAAATAAAATCCGGAGGTAGTGTAACGTTAGATTCTGGCGAAGTAATTGGAAATAACTTACTTTCATTACCGCCCGATGCGCCTAAAAGTTATGCTTTTTGTAGTGACACATTGTATGACGAGTCAATTATTCCGTATATAAAAGGGGTAGATGTGTTGTATCATGAAGCTACGTTTTTGGAATCAGAAGCCCATTTTACCCAAAAAACAAAACATGCTACTGCTAAAGAAGCAGCGCAAATTGCCAAGTTAGCCAACGTAAAACAGTTAATATTAGGTCATTATTCTACTCGATATGGTTCCATTGAGTTGTTTAAAACAGAAGCGCAAACAATCTTCGAAAACGTACTTTTAGCCGATGATGGTAATGACTTTGAATTTTAATAGGATACAAACCGTAATTTTTGATATGGATGGTGTCATTGTCGATACTGAACCTGTTCATCATTTTGCCTATTACCAGCACTTTAAAGAATTGAATATTGAAGTTTCAGACGAGTTATATCGGTCATTTACAGGAAATTCAACCCGAAACATTTTTCAGAAATTAAAAGATAAATTTAATTTACTCGAAGAAGTGGAGGATTTAATTTTGCGCAAAAGACAGTTGTTCAACGAAGCTTTTGATCTAAAAGAAGATTTGTATTTAATTGATGGAGTAGCTGAATTAATTCAGGATTTACATGCCAATGGAATTCAATTGATTGTAGCTTCTTCGGCCTCTCATGTAACGATTCATCGTGTATTTAACCGATTTAATTTACATCGCTATTTTTCACATATTGTTTCTGGTGAGGATTTTCCAAAATCGAAGCCCCATCCTGCTATTTTTGAGTATGCGGCTAGTTTGTCAGTTGCTCCAATAACAAATTGTATTGTAATTGAAGATAGTGCTAACGGAATTGAAGCCGCGGTTGCAGCCGGAATTTTTTGTGTGGGGTACGATAGTATTAATTCAAAAGACCAAGATTTATCAAAAGCAAATATCATCATTCATCATTTTAACGAATTGAATCTTGAAAAAGTACGCCTATTAAAGGACTAATCTTTTAACCTACAGCGTCTTTATACGTTTTTAAGCAACGTTCACGAGCTTCTTTATGGTCTACAATGGGTTTTGGATAGGAGGAAGTTTCTAGTTCTGGAATCCATTTTTTGATGTAAAGTAAGTCTTTGTCAAACTTTTTGATTTGTTCGCTCGGATTGAAAATACGAAAATAAGGTGCGGCATCTACCCCCGATCCTGCAGCCCATTGCCAATTTCCAACATTACTCGCCATTTCATAATCTAAAAGTTTTTGTGCAAAATAAGTTTCTCCCCAACGCCAATCTATAAGCAAATGTTTACATAAAAAACTGGCCACAATCATCCGCACTCGATTATGCATATGTCCGGTTGCATTCAATTCTCGCATTCCAGCGTCTACAAAGGGATAACCTGTGTTCCCTTGGCACCATTTTTCAAATAGTTCTTCGTTGTTGTCCCAATGTATCGCGTCATATTTTGGTCTAAAACTTGCGTCTTTAGTATGTGGAAAATGCCACAAGATTTGCATGAAAAATTCGCGCCAAATCAATTCGTTCCAAAACGTTTCATTTTTTTCTGCAATAGCTTTTGCAATCATTTTTCGAATGGAAACCGCTCCAAAACGTAAGTAAATTCCTAAATAAGAAGTTTTGTTTAGCGCGGGAAAATTTCGAGTAGCTTCGTAATTTTGAATTAATTTTTCGGAAACATCAAAAGGTGAAATATTAATTGCCGATTTTTTAAATCCAATATCAGACAATGAAAGAAAAGGGTAGGAGTGCTCTATGATGTTTTCTAATTTATCTTCGGAAGAATAATGAATTAATTGAATTTTTTTGAAGTTCTCTTTCCATTTTTTAGAATAGGGAGTATAAACTACATAAGGAGTTTGATCGTCTTTAACCACTTCACTCTTTTCAAAAATAACTTGGTCTTTAGATGTTAAAAATGAAATTCCTGTTGAAATAAATAGTTGATTGAGTTCCTTATCACGCTTGCGGGCATAAGGTTCGTAATCGTTATTGGTATAAACAGCCGAAATTTTGTTTTCCGAAAGTAGCTTAGTAAAAACTTCAAGAGGGCTTCCATAAAAAACGGCTAATGATTTTCCATATTGATTCAATTTCGAGTTAATTTTCTCTAATTGCTCATGAATAAAGGATACTCGTGCATCTTCTTTTGGAAGTTGGGATAGAATGGATTCGTCAAAAATAAAGATAGGTAATACCTCTTCAGTACTGTTCAAAGCATGAAAAAGGCCAACATTATCCTCTAATCTTAAATCACGTCGAAACCAAAAAATGTTCATTTTATGCTTAATTTTTATTTCAAGTTTCAGTTTTTTTATCCGTTTACCAGTAAAGTCGACATACCTCCATCTACGTGAAAAACTTGACCCGATATCCAACTACTTTTTTCTCCTAATAAAAAGCAAGCCATTTGCGCACTGTCTTCGGGTTTTCCAAAGCGTTTTAAAGGATGCCGCTCCGCAGATTTTTCTTGTTTTGTTTCATTGTTTAAAAATTTATCTGCCAAGGGTGTGTTGGTTAAAGAAGGTGCAATTACGTTAACTCTTATCTTAGGAGCATATTCTGCTGCTAATGCTTTAGCAAACCCTTCAATAGCCCCTTTTGATGCCGCAACACTTGTATGAAATGGCATTCCCATAGAAGCGGCCACACTACTAAATAATACAATACTTGATTGTTCCGATGCAACTAAGTTAGGTAAAACGGTTTGTATAACCTTTACTAAACTGATGAAGTTTATTTGTAAGTCGGATTCAAATGCTTCAATTTTTAAACCTTTAAAGGGACGTAAATTAATACTTCCGGGGCAATACACTAAACCGTCAATAACAGAGGGTAACTTTGAAATATCTAATGTCTCAGTAGCTGCATCAAACGGAATATGCGTAACTTTTAAACCGGCTAAATTCTCATTGCTTCTAGAGGCAATAAAGATATTGTTTTCATGCTGAAGTTCTGTAGCAATGGCTAAGCCTATTCCATACGAACCTCCAATTAATAAAATGTTTTTCATAAAATTATCCTTTAAATTCTCCAAATAGTTCGATTAATTTTTTTCTTCTGTATTCAAATATTTCATTCAATTTTGGACGCACTATAAACGGATGCACCATTTGTCCAATAATTCCCATTGGGATTTTATAATCGACAATATCTTCCATTTCTACTCCGCCAGGAATTTCTTTGATAAAATGCTTGTGATGCCATAACGCATAGGGGCCAAATCGTTGTTCGTCTACAAAATACTGTTTGTCAACCACATGAGTAATTTCTGTAACCCATTTTGTAGGTATTCCTAATACGGGTGTCACTATATATTGTATAATTTGTCCTGGATACATAGGGCGATCGGCTCCCGAAAGTATTTTAAATCCCATGTATTTTGGTGTAATTTTTTGTAAATTTTTTGGATCCGATAATAAATCCCAAGCTTGGTCTAGGGTTATTGGTAAATTTTGTTTTGTATGTAATCGATAAATCTTCATGAATTTAATATTTTGTGTAAAGTTAGTGAATTGTTTAATAATTTGAATAAAAGATTAGACAAAACATAGGATTTAATTAATTATTAACATTTGGTAGCAATACTATTTGTAATTTTGGAATCTAAAACCAAAAATCATGAAAAAAATAATTATGTTATTGGCACTCATTCTTGCCAATTTTTATGTTGTAGCACAAGTAAAAACGCCACAAGCAAGTCCGTTAGCAAAAGTTGATCAAGTTGTAGGACTAACCAATATTCTTATAGAATATTCTAGACCTAGCGCAAAAGGGAGAACAGTTTATGGAGATCTAGTTCCATTTGGAAAACATTGGAGAACGGGAGCTAATGCAAACACTACTATTTCTTTTAGTGAAGACGTGAAAATAGCAGGTAAAGAGTTAAAAAAAGGTAAATATGCTTTGTATACGACTCCAAAAGCAGATAGTTGGGATATTATTTTATATACTGACACGAATAATTGGGGATTACCAGAGGAATGGAATGAATCAAAAGTAGCCGTAAGAGTTTCGGTTAAGCCGGAAACAACAACGAAACCGGTGGAGTCTTTTTCAATATTTTTAAATAACTTGACTATTGATTCAGGGGTGATAGAACTTTCATGGGAGCGAACCATGGTTGCGATACCGTTTACTGTTCCAACGCAAGAAGCCGCAATGAAAAGCATAGAAAAAACATTAGCAGGTCCAGCAGCGGGTGATTATTTTGCAGCAGCACAATATTTTTATCAGACTAGTAATGATTTAAATAAAGCTTTAGCTTGGGTAAATAGCGCACTTAGTTTAACGCCTAAAAGTGCAGATGTTCCATATTGGTACTTGCGATTGAAATCATTGATACAAGCAAAATTAGGAGACAAAAAAGGCGCTATTGCTACTGCAAAAGAATCTTTAGATCTAGCGGTAAAAGCGGGTAATGGGGATTATGAAAAAATGAATAAAGACAGCATTGCTGAATGGTCAAAATAAATACTAAGCAAAAAAAAAGCGTTTCAATTTTGAAACGCTTTTTTTTTATGTTTTTGAGTTGCTAAATTTTTGAACTATGAAAGATATTGTGATGGTAAGTAATACACCAATAAGGTTTAGCCACAAATAGCCTAATTTTTCATTTTCATTGGTTTCTAGAAAAATATAGTTCATAAATATCACAATCACGATAATTTGGCTGATTAAACCGCTGTAAAAAACCGCCTTTCCTTTTATAAATCTGAAATAAAATCCGATTAGAAAGATTCCTAAAACAGTTCCGTAAAATATGGATCCAATAATGTTTACTAGTTGAATTAAGTTTTCAAATAGCGAACACACACATGCAAAGCCAATGGCTATCATTCCCCAAAAAAGAGTAAAATACTGGGTCGCCACTACGTAGTGTTTCTCTGAACGGACAATAGTATTTCTTTTATATAAATCAATTGCAGTTGTTGCAGCTAAGGAATTGAGTCCAGAAGCACTCGATGACATAGCTGCACTTATTATTACCGCTAAGAGCAACCCTAATAAGCCTTTGGGAAGGTAATTTATTATAAAATACAAAAACACATAATCCTTATCATTGGTTTCGGCACTTTGGTCTGCTTTTGAAATGAGTTCTTTAGCAGTGGTTCTAAGTTCTTTTTCTTCTTGCGATAAAGCAATCATTTTGCTTCGCAACGTAGGGTTGTCGTAGGCATTGTGTTTGAGTTGTTCAATATAGATTTGATTGACAACTTTTTTATCAATATTAATTTGGTTTAGCTTTTCTTCTAAATTCGCATAGTTATCTTTTTGGTTAGAGTGGGTAACTTTTTCAACATTAATAGGGTTGAAATGCAGCGGCGCATCGTTAAATTGAAAAAAAACAAAGACTAGTACTCCGGTCAATAAAATAAAAAATTGCATTGGAACTTTCAATATGCCATTCATGATCAATCCCATTTGGCTTTCTTTTATGGATTTACCTGATAGATAGCGTCCTACTTGTGATTGATCGGTACCAAAATAAGAAAGCATTAGAAAAAAGCCTCCGGTAATTCCGCTCCAAAAGGTATAACGCGTCTCAGGATTATAGGAGAAGTCTAAAATATCCATTTTGCCATTGGCACCGGCTATATGTAAAACATTTGAAAAATCCACATCTTCAGGTAAATGCGCTAAAATGACAAAAAAGGTAATAAACATTCCCGACATAATGACAAACATTTGTTGTTTTTGGGTAACATTCACTGCTTTTGTGCCACCGGATACGGTATAAATAATGACTAAAATTCCAATGATAATATTTAATAAGGTTAAATTCCAGCCTAATACTGCAGACAGTATGATAGATGGGGCATAGATGGTAATTCCTGTGCCTAAACCTCTTTGAATTAGAAATAAAATGGAAGCCAATGTGCGTGTTTGCACATTAAATCGTTGTTCTAAATATTCGTAAGCTGTAAAAACTTTGAGCCGATGATAAATGGGAATAAAGGTATAGGCAATGACAATCATGGCTAGGGGCAATCCAAAATAAAACTGTACAAACCCCATACCGTCATGATAGGCTTGGCCTGGAGTTGAAAGAAATGTAATAGCACTTGCCTGTGTAGCCATTACAGAAACTCCAATGGTAAACCAAGGTGTTTCGTTATTGTCTAACAAATAATCTTTAACTGTAGCACTTCCTTTGGTTTTCACGACACCATAAACCACTATGAAAAATAGGGTAAATGTTAATACAATCCAATCTAAAATTTCCATACTAGTTATAAATTTCCATTAGTAAATAGAAAAGCAATATATAAATAGCATTTAAGAGTAGCACAAGGCTATAGCTTTTTTTCCATTTGGGTTTTTCCATAGTTTATAATATTGTCTTGTTGAATTATTCCAAAGCAATTAGATTTGCCAATAAACGATAGGCGCCACTAACTCCTTCTGGAAGCTCTCTAAAGAAACTTAAACCGGTGTAGATATAGTTTCCTTTCCCATATTTAGCAATGAGAAGACTCCCTTTTTTTGGAGTTTCGCCCGGATCACTAGAACTTATAATTGGTGTAAATTCAGCGCCCCATAGGTTGGGATAATACAGCCCTTGTTCTTGTTTCCAACCCGTAAAATCTTTTTCAGTAATTTTATTGGGGTAGTGTAATACGCTATGTTGGGGCGTAAGAAGGATTACGGCTGCATTTTCGTTGGTAACACGATCATTAGCTATTTTTAATTTGTATGGTGCTATTTCATTTGTTATAAGGTTGTTAGATGTATTGTATTGAACAATTAAATTACCTCCATTATTTACGTAGTCAAACAAAATTTTGTTTTTGTACTTCAATTCGTCGACGACATTAAAAGCTCTAATTCCTAAAATGATAGCGTCAAAATTTTGAATTTTTTCTAGTGTAATTGCATCGGGTTGTAATACTGTAACTTGATAACCAACTTGCGATAAATTATCTGGAATTTCATCTCCAGCTCCCATAATATATCCTATGTTTTTACCTTTAATTTTTAGATCTAATATAACCGCTTTTGATTCGGAAGGGAGCAAGAGGGTTTGTTTAGGGATGTGAGGGTAGCCTAATGTTATTAATTTACGATCCAATAGTTGTCCCTCAATTTGTACAAGCGAGATTAAGGTAGTAGTAGTGATGCTTTTTGAAGGGTATACAGTAAAAGTTACATTTTGTGTTTCATTTTTTGAAGCTATTGCAATTGGAATTTCTTTAGGTTCTACTCTCCAATCGGACGGATAACATAAGGATACAGTTCCTTTTATGTCTGCCTTGTGAGCGGTAACGGTTACCGTTACGGTTTTTGGATCTACTCCATTAAAAAGCAATACTTCTGGTGAAATAGCTGTTGTTGCTTCGGGTAAAACAGTAAAGGGAATATAGGTCTCTCCGTCATCTGGATTATTGAATTTATAACAAATATTTTTTACAATTTCAAGGGTATTGCCTTCTATTTCTAGTGTGAAAACTACTGGAAAAGCTGTTGTAACTTCCGGTAAAATGCGCAATACGGGATTACTGATGCGATACATTCCTTCCGTCTTGGCTTCTTTTAGCCAAAATAAGTTGGAGTAATCAGCATCTGGATTACACCTGATGTTTTTAAAGGAGAAACTATTTTTTATATTGTTTTTGAGTTCGATATTTTTTGTTTCATCGGGCAGTTCTAGCACTTTTACCGACACAAGTTTTGCTTTAGTTGTGCTCCGATTAATGACTTCTATATTGAGATTGAAAGTATTTGATGGCGTGGTAGATTCAGTATCGGCTACGGCTTCCATAAATAAACCGCTACAAGCTTCTATAATTTTTAATAATTGCTTGTTTTTTATGGCTTTCCAATGGGCGTCGTCCAGTTGCTCGATTAATTGGTAGGCTTTCATCAGATCTGGAAGATGCACTGATGGGTTATTGAAATTGAAGTTTTTTTCAACTTCGCTCAAAAGAGCTCCAATGGCTTGTCCTCCTTGCACGCGACTCCATGTAGTATCAATTCCTTCAAACAAGTTGCTTGATTTTGGAAGATCTCCTTTTAATAGTTCCAAGTATTCGGTTTCTTCTCCACGAGTACCGAGTGTACCAAAACCTTGGCATTTGTGTTGGCTCCTACTCAATGCAGCAATTTCGTTATTGCTTTTGCCTTTTAGAGGATAAAATACATTGGTCGAAAGAGCAATTAAATTTGATTTATCTGCCGATTCAAAAGCTTCTTGGCTACCATAAAACCACCATGATGTATTAAAGAACACGCGCTTGGGTTGATTTTTGATTAAGCTAATGACCTCAAGACTTAATTGTGCAGATGCCGTATGATGACCGTGTGTTGTACCTGGAGTATTGTGCGCAAAACGATGTATTACGATATCGGGTTGAAATGTATTAAGTACTTGAATAATATCGTCGCATACTTCTTGTTTGTTCCAAATGGCATAGGTTTCATTCGGTTCTTTAGAATAGCCAAAATCATAGGCTCGAGTAAAATATTGTTCACCTCCATCAATTCTTCGTGCCGACAGTAATTCTTGGGTCCGAATGGCTCCTAATTTTTCGCGTAATTCTGTCCCAATTAAATTTTGTCCACCATCTCCTCTAGTTAAAGATAAATAGGCAGTTTGGGCATGATATTGATTGGAAAAAAAAGTGATTAGTTTTGTGTTCTCATCATCGGGATGTGCAGCTACATACAATACTTTTCCAAGGAAATTTAATTTTTGCAATTGCTCATAAATTTCTACCGAATTTAGTTTTTGTGGCGCCTGTGACCATAGAGCACTCGATATTAAAAACAGTTGGAATAGTATAAATTTTTTCATAATGAAATTATAGTATTAGTCAAAAAATTCTTTCTCTTCGGTAATTCTATAAACTACCGAAATCCCTTTTTGCATTAATAGATTATTGGGATAGGTGATCAATTCTCCATCACTAGATTGTAAAATAATATAAAAAGCTTTAACATCTAAAATTTCGCCTTCAACTGGAAAATCTTTGTCGTGTATTTTTATTTTATCTCCAATTTTAAATGGATAGGAGAAAAAGATAATTATGCCTGCAGAAATGTTACTCAAAATTGACCATTGTGCAAAGGCTGCTACTCCTATCACTGCAAACATAGAAGAAGTAATGAGAAGAATTTGGTCTTTTTTTACCCCCCAAATGATGATGATTGATATAAATGCTAAAATATTAAGGAGTAGATGAATGTATTTAATAACCAAATTAGCCCGATGTTCTAATATCGAATTTATTTTGGCATATTTGCGCACCAATTTTGTGCTACTAATTCTAAAAATAAAATAAAGCACAAGTACGATGATCGTCCCAATTTCTTGATGCAAATACGGATTTTCTATTAGTTTAAACATAGGTAATTAGTTTTTGAAATAATAATTCAGTGGGTAATCCTACCACATTGGTATAAGAACCTTCAATTTTTGAAATTCCTATTAATCCAATCCAATCTTGAATGCCATAACTTCCAGCTTTGTCAAAGGGTTCATAATTCTCAAGATAATAGTAAATCGCGTTTTCTGATAGGGAATTGAATGTTACTTTCGTAATGCAATGAAATACTTCGGTTTTTGCCATTGATTTTAAACAAACGGAAGTGATTACTTCGTGGGTTTGGTTAGATAATTTTTGGAGCATTGCAAAGGCATCTGTTGCGTCTTTGGGTTTACCTAGTGCTATTTCATCTAGCCAAACTAGGGTATCGGAAGTAACTAAAATATCGTTCTCTTCAAGCAAGTCTTCAAATGCTTTGGCTTTTAATTCGGCCAAGTAATTGGTAATTTCTTCCGCTTTCAAATGATTTGGATACACTTCTTCGATTTCTTTTAATTGAATGGAAAACGGAATGTTCATATCTTTAAAAAACTGCTGTCTTCTTGGTGAACCCGAAGCTAGAATGATATTTTTATGTTGTAATAATTCTTTAAGCATTTTTTAAGTTATAAACAATTACAGCTATGGACAAAATACTGAATAATACGACAAAATAAAGTGTGCGTTCCAAAATTTTGAATTCTTTGGTAGTGTTGCATCCTATTAATTTTATAGCAAAAAACAAAAGTGGGCCTACCAGTGCCAGCAACAAGTAACAAAGCACCAGCTTTAATTCAAATAAAAATACTTTACTATAATATAGTATCAAAACAATCAAAAATAGTGTAATAACACCAATAATTATTTTTGTTTTAGTATTTCCTAGTCGAGTGGCTACCGTTGCATTACCTAACCTGTCGTCGTTTTCTTTGTTTTTTAGCGTACTAAATAACTCGAATACCAGCACGAGTAAAAAACCAAAAACAGCATAATCTACAAGGATGCCAAATGCTTCTCCCATTCGAATTTTATTTACCGTATCTGTCGCTGGAAATACATCAAATAACGCAATGACTAGTATACTTATGGCTACTAATAGTGCCGAAATAATTGTGCCTACTAGTGGAATGCGGTTTAAGTTGGTAGCTTTAACGTAGAGTAGGGTAGCCGCCAAAATGAATAAGGAAGCAAAAGTAGGTTTGTATATTACATTGGACAGATAAAAGCCAACGCCAACGCCAATGATTGTTAATCCGATATACCAATTATAAGCTGCGGCTTCTGAAATAGTGTTTCCTACAACTCTTTTTTGTGGCTGAATCATTTCATCTTCTTCTTGATTTACAATGTGTTGCATTACAGCACCACCTGCAGCAATACAAACAGTAGACACTACTAATAATAGATAATTAATATCAGTTAGCGCTAAATCGATATACGATTGCGTTAAAAACAAATAGCGCATGACCCATTGCATAAAAGCAAGAAGAAGTAGGTTTTGAAATCGAATAAGTTGTAAGTATTTCATAGTCTAGAAAAACTTCAGTAATTAATCAAACTTTGCATCAAAATGTTCCATCCATTTTCCTTGGACTTTCATGACTTGCTCAATGACATCTCTTACCGCTCCTTTTCCTCCTTCAACATGTGAAATATATTTTGAAATTTTTTTGATTTCAGGAACCGCATCTTGAGGACATGTAGGTAATCCTACCAATTGCATCACATGAAAATCAGGGATATCATCTCCCATGTATAACACGTTTTCAGGTTGAATAGTATAAATGTCTGTGAATTCTTTAAAAGTTTCTACTTTATTAGGTACTCCTAAATAAATATCGGTGATTCCTAGGTTGCGCAAACGCACGCGAACACCCTCATTACTTCCGCCCGAAATGATGCATACAGTATAACCATTTTCAAGTGCTGCTTTCATGGCATAGCCATCTCTAATGTTCATATTTCGCAACATTTCCCCTGTAGGTGTTACATGTATGCTCCCGTCAGTTAATACACCATCTACATCAAAAATGAAAGTAGTGATTTGGTTCATGATTTCTTTATAACTTTTTGACATGTTGAATCGATTGTGTGAGTATTTGATAAATGTTTTTATATGTTGAGTTTTCTAAAAAATCTAAATGTTTAGTAATCGTTTTGGTATCGTTCCGCAATGCCGGACCTGTTTGGGCTTCTCTCGGGGATCGTTCTGTAATTTTATGCGCTGTTTCTTGGATTAAAGGGTGTAATATTTCAAACGGAACGTCATTTTTCTCACAAATTTCTGCACCTATTTCATACAAATGATTTACAAAATTGCATACAAATACTGCAGTTACATGCAAACTTTTTCGTTGCTCTGAATCAACAGTAAGTACTGTTTGCGATAGAGCACTTCCCAGAGTAGTAAGTAAGGCATAATCTAATTCGTTTTCAGCTTCTAAACAAATGGGAATAGTAGTAAAGTCAATTGATTTTCCTTTGGTAAATGTTTGTAAGGGGTAAAAAACCCCAGCTCTGTTTTTTGAGTGTACTACAGAAAGAGTGGAGGAACCTGACGTGTGAACAACCAAACGATTTTCAAATGGAAGTTGTGCGGTTACTTCTGCTATTGCATCGTCTGAAACCGAAACAATATACACATCGGCATCAATAATTTCTTGATAATCTGAAGTTATTGTTGTGATAGTTAAAAGTGAGGCAAGATGACTTGGAGTGCGTGCAAAAGCTTGAACTAATGCTACTTCCTCTGTTTGTAACAAAACTTCAATCAAGTGTTGTGCTACATTACCCGAACCTATTACTACTACTTTAATCATGTGGCTAAAATAGTGAATTTTGTGAAAATAGAATTAAAAACGCCCAATTCATTTGAATTGGGCGTTTTTATTTGGGATGTCCTAATAGGTTTTTTTATTATCTCAAGCTCGCACCTAACTGACTTTCAAACTGACTTTGCAATTTGCCCATGATTTTATCAATTTGTGAATCGGTAAGTGTTTTTGAATCGTCTTGTAAAATGAAACTAACAGCATACGATTTTTTACCTTCGGGTAAGTTTTTACCTTGGTACACATCAAATAATTTTACTTGTTTCAATACACTTTTTTCAGTTTGCTTGGCAAGGTTAAAAATTTGCTCAAATTGAATAGTTTCATCAACTAATAAAGCAAAATCACGACGCACTTCGGGATATTTTGGAATATCGGTGTATTTGATTTTGTTTGAAATATATTTTTGAAGTTTCCCCCAATTGAAATCTGCATAAACTACTTCTTGTTTGATATCAAAATGTTTTACAACAGTTTTTTTGATCGAACCAAATTCGACAATAATTTCTTTTCCAATGGCTAGTGCTAATCCTTCAGCAAAAATATCATTAACAACAGGTATAGCTACTGTTTTTTGTTCTATCCCTAATCGGTTCAAGATGGCCATTACATAGCCTTTGATTAAAAAGAAATCTGATTTTTCTTGCGCTTTTATCCAGCTTTCATTACTTCTATTTCCCGTAAGAGTTAAGGTTAGATGTTTTTCTTCTAAGTGGCCTTCTGCTGTTTTATGATAAGTTTTTCCAAATTCAAACAATTTCAAATCACTTCTTCTTCGGTTGTTATTAAAAGCTACAGCTTCAAGTGCCGAAAATAATAGCGATTGGCGCATGGCAGATAAATCATTGCTCAATGGATTCAGCATTATGACGTTTTGCTCCGCTTCTAACTGTTGGGATAACCCAATGTAATCTGGAGTAGTTAATGAATTGGCCATCATCTCATTAAAACCAAGTCCACATAATTGATTGGCGATGGTATTTTGAATATGATATTCTTCTGTACGGGGCGAATTGGATACGGTTGCATTCAATTTTCCAGGAATTGTAACATTGTTATAGCCGTATACTCTTAAAATTTCTTCAATGACATCAATTTCCCTTGTTACATCAACACGATAGGATGGAATTAGTAATCCCAAACCAGCGTCTGAAATAGAGTTGACTTTGATGTCAAGTGACGCCAATATTTTTTTGATGGTTTCGGGTTTGATTTCTTCCCCAATAATGCGGTTTACTTTTTGAAAATGAATAAAAACACTAAAGTCTTCAATGCGTTTTGGATACACATCAATAATATCAGAAGTGATTTCCCCACCGGCAACTTCTTGAATCAAAAGTGCTGCTCTTTTTAAAGCGTATTCTGTAATGGATGGATCAATTCCGCGTTCAAAACGGAAAGACGCATCCGTGCTTAAAGTATGTCTTTTAGCTGTTTTGCGAACAGACACCGGATTAAAGTAAGCGCTTTCTAAGAAAATGGTCGTGGTTTCATTGGATACCCCAGAAGTTTTGCCTCCAAATACACCTGCCAAACACAAGGGTCCTGATTCATCACAAATCACTAAATCTTCTTCATGAAGGCTGCGTTCAATGTCATCCAACGTAATAAATTTTGTTCCAGTTGGAAGTGTTTTGATATTTACTTTGCTGCCTTGAATTTGAGCGGCATCAAATGCGTGAAGCGGTTGTCCTAATTCATGCAACACATAATTGGTTACATCGACAATATTATTTTTTGGGGTTAACCCAATGGCTTTTAATCTATTTTGCAACCAATTGGGAGAGGATTTTACGGTAACTCCAGAAATAGTAACCCCACAATAGCGTGGTACTAATTTGCTATCTTCAACTTTTATATCAATTTTCAAAGTACGTTTTTCAACTTTGAAATTACTTACAGAAGGTGTAATCAATTCTGACGTTGTGCCACGTTGTAATAAACCAGCACGAAGATCACGAGCAACTCCCATATGCGACATGGCATCGGCACGGTTAGGCGTGAGGCCAATTTCAAAAACTTCGTCGCACTCAATATTAAAAATTCGTGCTGCAGGTGTTCCTGGAATTAGCGAAGCGTCTAAAATTAAAATACCATCATGACTTTCACCCAATCCTAATTCATCCTCGGCACATATCATACCGTGGCTTTCTTGGCCCCGTATTTTGCCTTTTTTTATTTCGAATGCGTTACCTTCTTTATCATACAATTTTGTGCCTATGGTTGCTACGGGAACTTTTTGACCGACAGCTACATTTGGTGCGCCACAAACAATTTGTAGTGGTGTTTTTCCGTCGCCTATATCTACAGTTGTAATTTTTAATTTATCGGCATCTGGGTGTTTTTCACAGGTAATTACATGACCTACTACTACACCTTGTAGTCCACCTTTTAGACTTTCAAATGTATCAACACCTTCAACTTCCAAACCTAAATCGGTTAGTATGTCTGCAATTTCATTAGATTGTAAATCGGTTTTAATAAACTGTTTTAACCAATTGTAAGATATACGCATTTTTGTATCGAATTTTAAAGAAGCAAAGATACTTTTTAAATTTAGAATTTAGAAATATGAATTTAGAAATTTTATCCTGATTCATTAAATTATAAATGGACTCATTTGTGGATACAATTTATGGAATAATGATCAATAAAGTACTAAATAAACGACTATTTATTTTTGGCCTCAATCCACTTACTCATATATTTGGTGCTTTGAAGGCTTTGGTGTTGTACTATTTGTCCTAAGAAATTTTTATTGCGATGTGTATTTAAATTTTCTTGAAGATAATACACTTTATTCATAAAATCAGCGGCAAATAAACTTGTTTTAAATCGCTTTTCAATGATTTCATAACCCTTTTTTTGAGCAGTTTTCCACTGATTTTCTTCAGTATACAGTTGGATCGCATGATTTATAAAATCGGATTCATGGGTTGCAATTGCTCCATTCCATTCTAAATTTCCATGCATACCTTCTGCACCCATTGCAGTTGTAACGGAAGGCAATCCATGCTGCATGGCTTCAAATAGTTTTCCTTTTAAGCCTGCTCCATAAGGAATGGGAGCCAACAATACTCTAGCATTTTTAAAAACAGTGACAACATTGTCTGCTCGTCCTTGAATTAAGAAGTCTTCTTTTTCGTCGTGTAATTGTTTTGCTTTTTCTGTAACATAAGCACCGTATACCAATAGTTGTGCTTCTGGTAGCTGTTTTTTAATTGTACTCCAGTATTTTTTTAGTAATAATACGGTTTGCCAATTGGGTTCGTGTAGAAAGTTTCCAATACTTACAAAATGTTTTCGGTCTTCAAATTTCGGAACTTTTATGTTAACTTCTTCTGATAAAAAAGGTAAGTAATATAAAATAGAAGCATCCATTTTGAATATTTCGGTAGCCAATTGCATTTCGTATTCCGAAATTAATAATGTCAAATCACATCGGTAAATTGAGGCCATTTCGCGTTTAAAGGTATCCGAAATATAATCTTCAAAAACCAAGGTTCGTTTTTGCTTGTATGCTGTTTCTCTGGCTTTTCGCAAAAAGTGTAAATCTTCGGTATCTAAAATTCGAAGGGCATTCGGACATTGTTCAGCAACGCGCCAACCATATTGTTCTTCAATCATAAAGCGATCAAAAAGCACAATAGAAGAGTTAGTTTTTGCAATTTCTAAATCAAAACTTACATTGTTGAGTTTTATAGATTGAGTTCGTACCGAAATTTGAGACAAATCATAGGAATAATCCGACTGAGAGGCCGAACACATAAAGGTCACATCATAGCCTTGCTCTTGAAACAACGAAATAAGTTGCAGCATTCTACTTCCAGCAGCTGTTGATTGAGGTTCTGGCCAAACGCTTCCTATGATTACTAATTGTTTCATGCTGCAAAAGTAATAAAATGTGGCTTTTAGACAATATCTATATGTCCTTCTGGGAGTGGGCGATAGGCATAATATTGGAGAACTTCTTCTAAGGCTAACTTTAACGCTTTATTAATGGGAACCACAACATTTCCCAATTGAAAATCGATTTGCGATAAATTCATGTAATAGTCAGTAAATATGGGTACCGGAAGTCCTTCATTTATTAAAATTGTCGATTGATCAAAATTTACTTTCTGACCTTCTTTGATAATTTTACAGGTAGCTAATCGAAGTTTTCCGTATTTGTCCTTTGTAGCTCCAAAACCAAATAGGCGGCAAATTAAACCACGATGTTTGTAGTCAGAACAACTTCCTTTGTCGCCTTCAAATTCTGAAAAAGGTTGGTAGATATAGCACTTAGTCATTTCAGTAGTTGCGATTAGTTGATCTAGTATTGCTTCAGCTTTACCTTTTAAATACAAATGATAAGCCCATGGTAAAAATTCGAGTGGCGAAGCATCAATGTCGGGATTGTTGCAACATTTGCCACAGCCCGAAACACAACCTAGTTTTGTTTGTTCTTGAAACGCTGTTATTTCAAGTTCAAGTTTACTGTATAACGCTTCTAATAATTGAACTCGTTCTGTTATTGACATTTTTTTTTCGAAGATAGCGAATATAAAGGATTTCAAAAAAAGAATTAAAAAAAATAAAAAAAAGCCCTGCTATGCAGAGCTTTTGTGACCTCGACTGGATTCAAACCAGTAACCTTCTGAGCCGTAATCAGATGCGCTATTCAGTTGCGCCACGAGGCCATTTTTTGTGAGTGCAAATATAGATAATTTTAGTAGATATCCAAATTGAAATTTAAAAAATAACTGCTTTTATGGGATAAGTTATTTCTATAGGATTTAATTATCTAAAGCTCTACAGGTTATGTAATAGCGATAGGCTATCAATACCATTTGCCATTTTTTTGCTTTGAGAGGATCTAATCCTTGTTTGGTAAAACTGGGTAGGATTAGTTTGTTTAGATGGGCGAGTAATTGAAACATGATTTTGAAACTATTTATTTGGATGAACTAATTTTATAACCCACAATCCTAATAATACGCTAATAAAGCCTAGAGTTCCCATAAAGAACCAATTGGCTTGGTACCCAAAATGATCAATAATCGTCATGCCTGTTTTTGCACTTATAATATGCGCCATACTATAGGTCATGGTAAAAATAGCCATATAGCGGCCTTCGTGTCCTTTAGGCGCGCGGCTCATTGCGAAGGAATTGGAAAATGGGAAAGCAAACATTTCGGCGAAGGTCATGAATAGCATCATAACGATTAAAATGCCTACCCAATTATTTATGAGTAACAGAAACATACTAATAGTCATTAGCAATCCGCCCAAGTTAATGGCGCGAAGCTTATTAATTTTATTTCTTTCGATATAATTTACTAAAGGCATTTCGACAAAGAAAACGAGAACTCCGTTAAAGGTGAGTAAGAGTCCGGTTTGAAGTTCAGATAAGTTAAATTGTTCTTTATGATACAGTGGAATAGTTGTGAATAATTGGAAAAACATTATTCCAGAAATCAAACAAATCAGTAGAAAAATCCAAAACGGGCGATCTTTAAATACAGAATGGGTCAATACTTCTCCCGGATGTTCTTTATCGATGTATGCCGATTTTTTCTTTTCTTTTACTTTTAACCAAAAAATTAAAATAGCAACTATGCAAGTTGCACCATCTACCCAAAACAAACCTTTATAACCTACGCTCATAATTAATAGACCGCCTAGAGCTGGTCCGGCGGCAAACCCTAAATTGATGGCCAAACGCACCAGTGTTAAAGCTCTGGTTCTATTTTCGGGTTTTGCATAAGCGCCAAGTGAAACAAACATGGCAGGTCTAAACATATCGGCGATAACCATGATGAAGAAAATGGCGATTAATAAACCCTGATAGCTGGTTATTTTTTGCAAAATAAAGAAGCCAATTCCGCTGGTCAGTAAGCTAAAAATCATGATTTTATAAAATCCGATCTTGTCAGATAATTTACCACCTAACCAAGATCCTAGCATGGAGCCAATTCCGAAACTTACCATAATCCAGCCTACTTGACTGTAAGAAAAATGCAAATCTTCCTTTAAGTACTTTGATAAAAAGGGGAGTACCATGGTTCCCGCACGATTGATAAAAGTAATCAAAGCTAGAATCCAAATTTCTCTCGAAAATCCTTTAAAGTTGTTGAAGTATTTTTGAAGGGCGCGTTGTAACATATTGCTGTTTGAGTGGCAAATTTACGAAAGCAGAACCAATTACATTGTGAACTAATTTATATATTTTTGTAAAAATAAAAAACCATGAGTCAATTTATCAATTTGCATACCCATCGATTTTCAAATGATTCCGAGGTGATTGAAGTAGTTAACCAATATCCGTGGGAATTTGATGCTTTGATACCAAACTATTCTATTGGTATTCATCCGTGGTATATTGATGAAAAAAGGTTGGAATCCGATTTGGCTTGTATCACAGAAAAATTACAGTTGGCACCTTGTTTAGCATTAGGAGAATGTGGTCTTGATAAGCGAATTGACATTCCCATGGCATTGCAAATTTCGGTATTTAAAAAGCAATTAGATATCGTAAAACAGACTAAAAAGCCTATTGTATTGCATTGTGTCGCAGCATTCGATGAAATGATTGCCATTAAGAAAGAAATGAAATTAGAGAATCCCATGATTATTCATGGATTTTCAAAAAATGAGCAGGTGGCCCAATTACTTTTGAACAATGGATTTTATCTTTCTTTTGGGAAATATTTATTGCGTAACCCAGAAATGGAAAAAGTAGTTAAATTTGCATCCGAAAATCAAATTTTATTAGAAACGGATACCATCGAAGAATCAATCTATGAGGTGTATGAAAAAGCGGCAGCCGTTAAAGGAATTTCGTTAGCGAAGATGAAAGCTATAGTTTTTGATAATTTTTCAAGAATTTTCAATTAATCAATTAAAAAATTTATGATTCAACAGTAGTATGGCAAAGTGGAAAGAACGTGCAGTTTTGTTATTTAAAGAAGAGGGTATTCAAAAGTTAGAAAAAGCCAATGTGTTGGTAGTTGGTTTGGGTGGTGTAGGAAGTTTTGCTGCCGAATTTTTAGCCCGAGCGGGTGTAGGAAACATGACCATTGTAGATGGAGATGTAGTGGATATTACCAATATCAACCGTCAATTGCCGGCTTTGCACAGTACCGTGGGAGCTCCCAAAGTTGCCATTGTAGGCGATCGGTTATTGGATATTAATCCCGAATTAAAACTCACCCGAATTGAAGAATTTTTATCTCCAGAACGTGCTTTCGAATTGGTTTCGCCAGAATTTGATTATGTACTGGATTGTATCGATAGTGTGACGCCAAAAATCAATTTAATTGTTGCTTGTAAACGCAAAAAAGTAAAAGTAATTAGCAATATGGGCGCCGGCGGTAAGTTTGAAGCCGAAAAAGTAAAAGTGCGCGATATTAGTAAAACCGAATATTGTCCCTTAGCTAAAAACGTGAGAAAGCGTTTAAAAATAGAAGGAATATCAAAAGGGGTAAAGGTTGTATTTTCTTATGAACGTCCAGATTATACCAGTATTAAAACCACGGATGGTACTAATTTTAAGAAGTCATTTTACGGAACCAACAGTTGGATGCCAGCTTTATTTGGTTTGCATGCCGCTGAAACGGTTGTAAAACATTTGATTGGGAAAGTAAAATAAAAGGTTATTGCACCGAATTTTCTTTTACTTCTGGAGTAGGTTCTATAGTTTCTACAGTTTCAGGCTGAGGTTCCTGGCGTTTTTTTTGTACTGGAATATAGATTTCGGTTACCCATTTTGAAGGTTTACGTTCTTTTGGTAAACTAATTTGGTATATTTCAATTGCCTTTTCTGCAGTATCTTCTGTTATTTTATTTTTATTCATATAACGGCGGGCTGCTTTCCATGCTTTCTCTTTGTGCGAATAATCTCCGGTTAGGGTTGTTTTAACAGCATCAAAAGCCTCAAAATGTCCACCAGAAATTTGACTGCCCTCCAAAGTGAAAATGCGTTCTTTTATTGGAATACAAATAGCAAAAGTTGTTTTTTGATCGGGAGATTTTTTTGTTGTATAGCGAATGAATGGGAGTCCAGTAGTTGTAATGTTGTTTTTGGTTACAAAAGATATCATATTTTGCAACATAGCTTTCGATTTTGTTTCAAAATCGCTAACAGCACATGTAGCTACTTGTTGGAGGTAATTGGCGGCTTGTTTCGTTACTAAACCATTGGTTTTAATAGAAAAATTTCCAATTTCATTTACCAAATAATAATTTATGTTTTCTAAACCTTTAAGTAATTGTGAACCGATGACAGGGTTAGCACCCCCATTTAATACACTCATTATTTTGGATTTCAAATCTAAAGTTCCTTCCATTTGCCAAGTAACAAGAGTTCCTTTTTTAGTGGATTGAAAATGAAACGAAGAATTGCTTGGTTCTTCATTAATCGTTATTTTATGAAATAGAGAATCTTTCGAGGAATTCTTTACAGTAGCAATGAGGGCTTCATCTTCTTCCCACGGACTCCATTCCTGGAATGAATTAGTATTGGCAATAAATTGAAATAATTTTTCTTTAGGAGCTGCAATTTCTTTGGTTTGCATAATTTTATAATCACCGGGTTGTGAAGCCACAAAGACCACAAAAGCGATGAAGAGTAATAGAAATAATAAAAATAAATACTTAAGAATTCTCATTATTTAGAATTTGTTTTACAAATGTAATGAAAATTATTCTTTCATTACGAATTTGATTAAAAAGAGGAATCCTATAAAAATTAAAAAACCGATCAATACCCAATAGGTTCCTTTATAAACGGGTTTTATTACTTGTAAATCTTTTCGATACACCGCAATCATTGTAATTACAAAGATTATAATAAAAAAAATCGCAAAATAAATTTGGCCTGTTGAAAACATATTGAAAAATTTTTACAAAAATAAGGATTAATTAGGTTCTAAATTTCTATTTTTCGTTAAATAAAATTAGAATATGCAAAAACAACTGAACGCAGTAAAATTATTTCATGAAACCTATGGTTTAGGGATTAGCACTGAAATTAAAGCCGATTTAGGAAAACTCAAAAACGAACTACGTTTCAATTTAATGAAAGAAGAAAACGAAGAATATCTTGAAGCAGTAGAAAACAATGATATTGTTGAAATAGCGGATGCGCTGGGCGATATGTTATACATTTTGTGTGGTACCATTTTAGAACATGGTTTGCAACATAAAATAGAAGAAGTATTTGATGAAATTCAACGCTCAAATATGAGTAAATTGGGTTCCGATGGAAAACCCATCTACCGTGAAGATGGTAAAGTAATGAAAGGGCCTAATTATTTTAAACCCAATTTTGAGGCCATACTGAAATAAAAAAGGGCGATAAACTAGTATCGCCCTTTTTAATATTTTATTAAATAAATTATACTTTTACAGTCCAACCAAAAGTATCTTCTGCTAATTTATGTTGGATATTGGTTAGTTTTTCTTTGATTTCTAGTGCCATAGAATGTTCTTGCTTAGGTAATTCAAAATAGTTGTCTTGGTATGAAAATCCTACAATAGGATTTATTACAGCGGCGGTACCTGCTCCAAAAATCTCTTTAAGTGTTCCGTTTTTGGCAGAAGCCAGTAATTCTTCGACTAATACCGGGCGAACTTCAACAGTAATATTTTCTCTTTTAGCTAATTCAATCACACTTTTACGGGTAACGCCATCTAATATGCGTTCGCTAGTTGGTGCGGTGTATAATGTATCGTTTATTCTGAAAAACACATTCATAGTTCCAGCTTCTTCTAGCTTGGTATGCGTAGCATCATCCGTCCAAATGATTTGTTGGAAACCTTTTTCGTTGGCTAATTTAGTGGGATAAAATTGTGCGGAGTAATTACCCGCTGCTTTAGCAGCCCCAATGCCTCCATTAGCCGCGCGGCTGTAATGTTCGGCAATAATAACTTTAACTTCTCCCGAATAATAGGAACGGGCAGGAGATAAAATAATCATAAAACGATATTCTTGTGAAGGAGCAGCAATAACACCATGACCAGTAGCAATCATAAATGGTCTAATATATAAGGTATTTTCAATTCCTTTTTTTACCCATTGTTCATCTAATTGTAGTAATTTTTTTAACCCTCCCATAAAAATGGATTCTGGAACCTCAGGCATTGCCATACGGGTAGCACTTTTGTTAAATCTGAGAAAATTTTCCTCTGGGCGAAATAACCAAACAGCATCTTCTTGATCTTTGTAAGCTTTCATACCTTCAAAAATGGCTTGACCATAATGAAATACCTTAGCCGAAGGATCAATGGTAAAAGGCGCATAGGGTTGAATGAATGGTTTTTGCCAAGTACCTTCTTTAAAATCACAAATTAACATGTGGTCTGTAAAGACGTTTCCAAAAGTTAGGTTTTCAAAATCAACACTGTTAATTTTAGAATTTGAAGCTGAAATAATTTCAATATCATTAAAAGTGGTTACTTCCATTGCAAAAAAGTAGTTTAAATTACCAGCCCAAAACTGATTTTTGATAAATATTTTGCAAACTTACTAAAAAATGAATGGTTAATGATACTTTAGGTATAGAATTATTAATTAGCTATTATTTAAGTTGATCGATATTTGCAATAATTTTGATTTTCATTTCAAAAATAATGGTATTTTTGTCTATAAATTAAATCAAAATGATAAAAAATATTGCCCTAGCAATTGCAGTAACAACTTTTTTTTTAAGTTGTGAAAAAAAGAAGGAAGTTGCTCATGATGAAGTAACATTTGCAAAATTTGGCGATTCAATTTCAGCAGAAAATGCCCTATCAACTTCTGAAATGATGCGCAAGTACACTTCCTTAAAAGAAGGAGATACTCTAGACATTGCCTTTACATCTACAATAAATGAAGTTTGTAAGAAAAAAGGATGTTGGATGACCCTTGCACTACCAGAAGATAATGAGGCTTTTGTCAAATTCAAAGACTATGGTTTTTTTGTTCCAATGAATGCACAAAAGAAAGAAGTAGTCGTTCAAGGAAAAGCTTTTATAAGTATTGAAAGTGTTGACGAATTAAAACATTATGCAAAAGATGCTGGAAAATCTCAAGCGGCAATAGATAGTATAATTGCCCCTAAAACAACCTATTCTTTCGTTGCAAATGGTGTATTAATTGCAAAATGATGAATAAGTTACTTTTTATTTTTGTTTTTTCGGTTGTATTTCTTTCCTGTGAAAATGTAAAAAGCAATGATTCAGTTGAAATTTTCGGTATTGAAATAATAAAAAAAGATTCGCTTTCAAAGAAAGAAAATGGATTTGAAATGTATGAAATGTCTGAAATGGCGGCTCTTATGGAGCAAATGTACGTTGATAATCAACGTTTAAAAGAGCGAATTATTAATGGCGATACAATCGGTAAATTTCCGCAACATTTTATTAAAATTCATCAAGCGGTAATGACCGATGATGCAGATAGAGACTCGTTTTTTGATGAACAAGCAACTCAATTTATCAAAGCTCAAGAATTGATATATCAAGATCCAAAGAATGCCAAAACACATTTTAATAATGGTATATATGCTTGTATTCAGTGTCACCAAGTGAAATGCGGAGGTCCAATTCCTAAAATTAAGAAGTTGTATATAAAATAATACAATAAAATGGCAAAGGGTTTGAGCACATACTAAAACCTTTTTTTGTACACTAAATGAAAAGAGAAATAGTAATTACCGGTGATGGTTCTACTACCATTAGAATTCCGGATTGGAATGAGAATTATCATTCAAGTCATGGAGCCATTCAAGAAGCCAAACATGTGTTTGTTACTCATGGTTTAGATGTATTTCAAAATCAAGACGAAATTTCAATTTTAGAAATTGGTTTTGGTACGGGTTTAAATGCCTTTATTACTTTTTTAGAAACCCTTACTAAAGACAAGGTAAATTATGTTGGGGTAGAAGCGTATCCCATTTCTGCAGCAGAAGTAGTACAAATGAATTATGTATCAGAATTAAAAGCAGCGCCATACGCTACTAATTTTGAAAAAATGCATGCCTCTGATTGGGAACATGAAATTGCAATTACGACTCAATTTAATTTAACCAAGCGGAAACAATTTTTTCAAGATATAAACGACAAAAATCAATACCATTTAATCTATTTTGACGCATTTGGATATCCTTTGCAACCCGAATTATGGAGTGAAGCCATTTTTGTCAAAATGTATGAAGCATTGTTGCCCGGAGGTGTTCTTGTAACATATGCCTGCAGATCAGTTATAAAAAATGCAATGTTGGCAGCCGGTTTTTCAATAGAAAAATTACCAGGGGCTCCCGGTAAACGGGAAATGCTTAGAGCTACCAAGGTTTTAAAAATTTAGTAAAAATTTAACAATTATTTTGGCAATAGTGTTTGTATCTAAGATGTTTTTTTTCATTAATTTTACAAAAGTTCTTATTTTATAATAATAACCCATCAAATTAAACGATTATGCCTCGAACCGTTTTTGCCTACACCAAATCTATTTTAGAACGCGTTAGTTTTGATAAAAAACTATTTCGAAAAGAATTAGAAAAAGCACTCAATAATTTATTGCCCTACGAAATTGAATTGCTCCGCGATTGGCTCATACAGTTCACCGCAGAACGACCTGAATTAAGACAATGTTTGATTTATATGAATTAGTTTTAAAAGTCCCGTTAATAGGAACTTTTATTATTTATTGGGCTTAGGGCTAATGATTTCAACATCACTAAAGGCAATGGCACCGCGAACAACTCCAGAGATTACGTCTCGTAACGCATTTATAATGTGTAATTTTAATTCGTTTTTTGGATAAATCAAACTAACTTCTCTCGCTGGTTTTGGATCTTTAAAATCTCTTAGTTTGGCTTTGTTTTTATCATTCAAATCTAAAGTATGCAAGTAAGGTAATAATGTAGTGCCTAATCCTTCATCTGCTAATTTTATTAATGTTTCAAAACTACCGCTTTCTAATTGAAAATGATTATCAACGATGTAGTTATTATTCTTGCATAAATTTAAAATACCGTTTCTAAAGCAGTGTCCATCTTGTAGTAATAAAATGGTATCAAAATCCAATTCATCTACTGTAATTTTTTTGTTTTTTAAACTGCTATGGTTATCGGGAAGATAGGCTACAAAGGGCTCAAAATAGAGAACAATTTCTTTCAAATGTTCTTCTTCTAAAGGGGTGGCAGCTATAGCACAATCCAAATGACCATTTTTTAATTTCTTGATGATTTCTTCGGTTGTTTGTTCTTCAATTATTAGATTTACTTTTGGATATTTCTTAATAAAGTTGGTTAGGAACATGGGGAGTAGAGTAGGCATTATGGTAGGAATTATTCCTATTTTAAATTCGCCACCAATATACCCTTTTTGTTGATCCACGATATCTTTTATGCGACCAGCTTCATTGACAATGTTTTTGGCTTGATTGACTATTTTTTCACCAACTTCAGTAAGTATAATGGGTTTTTTACTACGATCAAAAATTAAAATATCTAATTCGTCTTCTAATTTTTGTATTTGCATGCTTAAAGTAGGTTGTGTTACGAAGCATTTTTCGGCGGCCAATGTGAAGTTTTTGTATTCGGCAACCGCTAATACATAATGCAATTGGGTAATGGTCATAGTATTGTTTATTTTGATGCAAATATAAAAAACTATCAATTAAGCTGATAAGTGTTGTTGTTAATTTTAATAAAATATTATGAGAATAGATCATTTAAACTGCTATTTTTGCGTCATGAAATTTTTGATAAGTCTATTGGTTTTTCTTTTTTTAGCTTTTTTATCTACGCCTACTATTATTGGTTTGATAGATAAAGATGCGGATACTTCCTATTTTTATGCAGTATCCGAAGAAGAAGAGAATAGAGTTTCTTTTGACGAAATAAAGTCAGTTGCTTTAATTGATTTTGATTTAACCTTTTTAACTCCAAAAAAGGCTCAATTATTAAATGTTTCTTTATTAGCGAATTTAAATTTCACTAATCTTGCCCATCAAATTTTTTCGCCACCTCCAAAATTTATATAATATACTGAAACGGAATTGCTACTTCAAGCGTATTTATTAATGTATTATATTTTTTATGAGTAATCATCACATTTTTTCCAATGTAAGAGGAGATCTTGCATCGGGTCTAGTTGTTTTTTTAGTGGCTTTACCTTTATGTTTAGGGATAGCTTTAGCCTCTGGTGCACCATTGTTTGCTGGAATAGTTTCTGGAGTAATTGGAGGTATTATAGTTGGATTTTTAAGTAACTCTGCGTTGAGTGTTACCGGACCCGCCGCAGGTTTAACGGCAATTGTTTTAACTGCCATAACTGATTTAGGAGGTTTTGATATTTTTTTAGTAGCTGTTATTCTAGCTGGTTTACTTCAAATAGGTTTGGGGTTTTTGAGAGCTGGAAGTTTTTCAAATTATTTTCCAACAAGTGTAATTGAGGGAATGCTCGCTGCTATTGGAATCATTATTATCTTAAAACAAATACCTCATGCTTTTGGACATGACGTGGATAACGAAGGCGATTTCTTTTTTATTGAAAAATCGGGACACAGCACTTTTGATACGTTATTAGAATCCATTAATTTCATTCATGGAGGAGCAATAATTATTGCATTAATTTCTATAGCGATTTTGATTATATGGGAAAAAGTACCGGCTTTAAAGAAAGTTAAAATGATTCCTGGAGCTTTAGTTGTAGTAGTTTTGAGTATTATTTTGAATGAAATATTTATTAAATCAGAGTCTGTTTTAGCAATTACAACTAAAAACCATTTGGTTAATTTACCTTCGTTGGATGAAATTAAAGCGGGTTTTTCTTTACCAAATTTTAGCGCTTTAACCAACCCAAAAGTATGGATTGTAGCGGTAACCATTGCTGCTGTAGCTTCAATTGAAACCTTATTATGTATTGAAGCTACTGATAAATTAGACCCTTTCAAGCGGTATACAGATACAAATAGAGAGTTAAAAGCTCAAGGAGTTGGAAATATTATAAGCGGTTTGTTAGGCGGATTGCCAATGACTTCTGTGGTGGTTCGTTCTTCTGCTAACATTAATTCGGGGGGTAAAACAAAATTATCCACTATCTTTCATGGTTTGTTGCTTTTTGTATTTGCAATATCTATTCCCTTTTTATTGAATAAGATTCCACTTGCGGCATTGGCAGCTGTTTTATTAATGGTGGGCTATAAATTAGCTAAGCCTAGCGTTTTTATTCATTTATGGAAGAACGGTTTTTCTCAATTTATTCCATTTATTATAACAGTTATTGCAGTTGTAGGAATTGATTTATTAAAAGGAGTTGCCATTGGTCTTGCTGTTAGTATTTTATTTATTTTACACCAAAATTTAAAAATCGCCTATTCTTTTAAAAAGGAATCCTTTCATGATGGCGATGTAATTACTATTAAACTAGCACAAGAAGTATCTTTTTTAAATAAAGCAGCTATAAAAAGTACGTTAATTCATATTCCAGAAGGTTCAAATTTAATTATTGATGCTACCAATACAAAATATATTGATTTTGATGTGGTTGAAATGCTAAAAGATTTTCGAAATGTTACTGCAGTAGATAAAGAAATTAAATTAACTTTGAAAGGTTTTAAAGAACAATATAATATTGATAATACAGAGTTTAAGCACGTAAAAATTAAAGAACAAAAGAAATAATAGTATCCTATGAGCGATTTTTATAAAAAAATATTAGACAATAATAAAAAATGGGTTGAGAAAAAATTAGCCATTAGTCCAAATTATTTCAAGAATTTAGTTGATGGACAAAGCCCTCCACTATTATGGATTGGCTGCTCTGACAGTCGTGTTCCTGCAAATGAGATTATTGGTGCTGAACCCGGCGAAGTTTTTGTTCATAGAAATATTGCAAACATGGTAGTTCATTCGGACATGAATATGCTAAGTGTATTAGATTATGCCGTAAATGCTTTAAAAGTGAAGCATGTAATTGTTTGTGGTCATTATGGTTGTGGAGGTGTTAAAGCGGCTATGGGAAACAGTTCCATTGGAATCATCGACAACTGGATTCGTCATATCAAAGATGTGTATCGTTTTCATCAGGACGAATTGGATGCCATTAAAGATGAAAAGGAACGATTCAATACTTTTGTAGAGGTCAATGTTAAAGAACAAGTAATGGATTTAGCCAAAACATCTATTGTGCAAAACGCATGGAAAAATGGTCAAAAATTATCATTACACGGCTGGGTATATGGACTCAATGATGGTTATGTAACCGATTTAGGGGTTAATTTTAGCTGTGATAAAGATTTAGATGATGTGTACCAATTAAAATTTTAATCGTCTTCTAAATTTTCATTAAAAGCAGAAGGCAACAATTGCGGAATAAATTTAATCAATATTGGTAGTAAAAGACTACCTCCTGGAAGTAAAAAAATAGTCAAAGACGGTATGGATTTACAGATGTCGAGTAGCTGTTTTTTTACTTTCTTTTTTTCTTCTTTTGAAAGATCTTTGGCAGTTGATTTTGCTAATAATTGCATTAATTCGCCACTTTCCTTGATTTCTTTGGTCAATCGATCTTTATTACGAATGATCAGTTTGGTCACGTTTTTATTGGCTTGATCATAAAAATGCTTGATCGGATTAGAATAGTTAAAAAATGGGATTTCATTTTTATACTCCTTGATAAATAGATCCATACTTTCAATACTTTTTTGCAGGAGTTCATCATTGAGCTGCAAATCAGCATTAATAGCTTTTAAAAACAATACTTCGTTTTCTTCTAGAAGTTGATCACTCCAAAGAGCCATTTGTGCAATATCCAACAAGTACAATCGCTCTAGCAATTCGGAGTATTTATTCAGCTTAAGCGCACTAAAATCTAAAGATTCTAAAGTTGAAAATTTTGTATATCGAATAGAATTTTCAAACAACTTCATTACTAATTCATCATATTTAGACTTATTTTGCTTGATGTTTAAAGCCAAGGAAACGATCTTTATGCAATCGGTTTCAATTTTTTTAAGATAGTCATCGGGTAAGGTAGAATTTTTTATATAGTAATGGAAAGCCACCACATCAATAAATAATAGCGCATTGGTAATAATATGAGAGAAGTTTTTACTTAAACTGTTTTGATTGGTTTGTATGCGTTCATCAAGGATTTGCTCTAATCGAGCACTTTTTGAACTTTCGGGAAACATTTTTTTGATGAAATTAAGATTTTCAGGTTGAATAATCTTGTAGAATTCATATAAAGAAACTAAAAAATCATTCGGTAAACTATTCTTATATTCTAAAGAATAAACAGCATGTAAGGTGTTCAAAAATCCAATTTTTGTTATTTCATCATACGACCATTTTCCATCTATAGCTTTGTTTAATTGAAATTTAACTACATAGCCATAAATAAAACCAGTTTGTCTACAACTTTCATAAAAGTCCAAATGGTTTCCTTGAAAATCAATAAAATGGCTCTGATTCTCTAGAAAAAATTTATCTATCCATCCACTAGCTGAAGGGTTGATCATCTCTTTAATTTTTCTTTTAAATAAATTCCTGTAATTGATTTTTTATTTTTAATTACTTCTTCTGGCGTACCAAAAGCCATCAAATGTCCGCCGTTTTCTCCGCCCTCTGGACCAATATCGAGAATATAGTCGGCACATTTGATCAAGTCCAAATTATGTTCAATTACAATGATAGAATGCCCTTTTTCTAGAAGAGCGTCAAAAGAGGCCAGTAATTTTTTGATGTCATGAAAGTGTAAGCCAGTTGTGGGTTCGTCAAAAACAAACAAAGCTTTGTCTTTGATGGTTCCTTTTACTAAAAATGAAGCTAATTTAATTCGTTGTGCTTCGCCTCCCGAAAGAGTAGAAGAGGACTGACCCAATTGAACATAACCTAAACCAACATCTTGTAATGGTTGTAATTTTTGAGTAATTTTTGTTTGCTTTTGCTCTGTAAAAAAGAGGAGTGCTTCATCAATGGTCATCGTTAATATATCATCAATGTTTTTGCCTTCAAAAGTTACTTCTAAAACTTCTTTTTTAAATCGTTTACCGTTACATGTTTCACATTCTAAATGAACATCGGCCATAAATTGCATTTCAATAGTAACTTCTCCATCTCCTTTACATATTTCACATCTACCCCCGTCTACGTTGAATGAAAAATGTTTGGCTTGGTAATTTCTTAATTTTGAAACACTTTGTTTTGCAAATAATTCACGGATGTCATCGTAGGCTTTAATATAGGTAACTGGATTGGAACGAGAACTTCTACCAATAGGGTTTTGATCCACATATTCAATATGCTTAATGTGAGAATAACTTCCTTCTAACGTAGTGAATTGCCCCGCTTTTTCACCCACACCTTCTAATTTTTTTTGTAATGCCGGAAATAATATTTTTTTAACTAAGGTGCTCTTTCCACTGCCTGAAACCCCAGTTATCACTGTTAAACACTCTAAAGGGAAGGTGAAATTTTCGTTTTTTAAATTGTTTTCCCTTGCTCCAATTATTTCGATATAATTTTTATAACTACGTCGGGTTGCAGGAACTTCAATGACTTCAGTTCCATTTAAATAATTTGCCGTAAGTGAATTGGCAAGCAAAAGTTCCTGATACGTACCTTGTGCCACTAATTCACCACCATGCGTGCCAGCTTCAGGACCTATATCAATGATCATATCGGCAGCTTTCATGATGTCTTCATCGTGTTCTACTACAATAACGGTATTTCCTAAGTCTCTTAGGTTTTTTAACACCTCGATTAATCGTTCGGTATCTTTAGGATGCAGCCCAATACTTGGTTCGTCTAAAATGTACATTGAACCCACTAAACTACTTCCTAAAGAGGTAGCTAAGTTGATGCGTTGCGACTCGCCACCGGAAAGTGAATTTGAATTCCGATTTAATGTCAAATAACTCAATCCTACATTGGACAAAAAATCCAGACGATTGTTAATTTCGATCAATAATCGTTTGGCCACTTTAGCATCGTATTCATTTAAGGTTAGACTTTTAAAGAAGGCAATCAAATTAATAAGCGGTAAATCCACCAAATCGGAGAGAGTTTGTCCTGCTATTTTGATGAAGTTTGCTTCAGGTCGCAATCTTTTTCCTTTACATACGGGGCATTTGGTTTTTCCACGGTATCTAGAGAGCATAACCCTATTCTGAATCTTATAGTTTTTTTCTTCCAATTCGGAGAAGAAATCATGAAGTCCCGTAAAATAAGAGTTTCCATCCCAAATTAATTGTTTTTGTTCTTCTGAAAGCTCGAAAAATGGCTTATGAATAGGAAAATCAAATTTGTAGGCGTTATTAACTAATTGGTCTCTGTACCAACTCATGCTTTCGCCTCTCCAAGGATAAATACCATTTTCATAAATAGATAATGCGGTGTTTGGAACCACTAAGTCACTATCAATTCCAATGATGCTTCCATAGCCCTCACAAGTAGGACAAGCACCATAAGGATTGTTAAAGCTGAATAAATGTATATTCGGTTCCAAAAATGTGAGTCCGTCCAATTCAAAATTGCCACTAAATTCCAAACGTTTATTTGTATCAACCTCTTGTAAAAAACATTTGCCTTTGCCTTCGTAAAAAGCGGTTTGTATAGCATCTGATAGACGATTATAAAACGCATCTTCTTCTTTAACTACAATTCGATCAACAATTAATAATACGTCTTTATTGTCTAAGCTGTGGGGTTCTAGTGCGTCCAAACGCAGCATTTCGTTATTCACTAAAATACGCGCAAAACCTTGCTGTAATAGTACTTTAAGTTTATCTTCTAAGGCTCTTCCGGCTTCCAGATGAATGGGAGAAAGGAGTAGCCAATTGCTGTCAAGAACAAAACTTTTGACAGATGTAACTACATCTATAATGGTATCTTTCTTTACTTCCTTACCAGAAATAGGGGAATAGGTTTTTCCAATTCGTGCAAATAATAATTTGAGATAGTCATATATTTCGGTAGAAGTGCCCACTGTTGAACGAGCATTGCTAGTATTAACTTTTTGTTCAATGGCTATGGCTGGGGCAATTCCTTTAATATATTCTACTTTAGGCTTGTCTAATCGACCTAGGAACTGGCGTGCATATGACGATAGACTTTCTACATATCTTCGTTGACCCTCTGCATACAATGTATCAAATGCTAAGCTTGATTTTCCTGAACCAGAAAGTCCGGTTATAACCACCAATTTATTTCTAGGAATAGCCACATCTAAATTTTTTAGATTGTGCAATTGCGCTCCTTTTATAAGAATGTTTTTCTTGGGTTCTAAAGTTGAAAAATCGGTTTGTATCATTCTTGATTTTAATTGACCTGCAAATATAATTATTCTAATTCAAGAAATTTATAATCTTTTGATTATTACAAAATCAGCATCAAATTAGTGCCTTTGAAAACGTTGTAGTTCAATATTTTTATTTTTTTTAAACTATACATAACCTATACAAAATTATATTAATTACCGATTATAATTTATAAATAATTGATTTTCAGTATTTTATTAATTAATCGTTTTTTTCTTTTCACATTGAATTATGAATATGAATGTATAGTTTGTATATATACATTGCGAATTGTTTAATTTTTCTAATAGTTAATTTTACAATTGTTAACATTTAACTAATTAAATTAAATATTATGAAAAAAATTACTCATTTGTTTGCATTCCTGCTCATTAGTGCGTTAGGTTTTGCACAACCCACTACAAATGCTCCAACACCTACAAGGTTGGCTGCTAATGTGGTATCTGTTTTTAGTGATGCTTATCCGAGTATTGCAACTAATTTGAATCCAGGTTGGGGTCAGTCAGGAACTGTTAATCCAACATTTACAGTAACATCTGGAAACAACATTTTAGCGTACACCAATTTCAATTATCAAGGAACAGAGGTTACTGCAACCAATTTATCAGCAATGGAATTTTTACACGTTGATATTTGGTGTAGTGCTGCTCCTACAAGTTCTATTGTTCAAGTAAGTCCTATTAATAGTGGTACTGGAGCAGCAGAAGTTTTGGTAACTATTAATCACGTTCAAGGCCAATGGTATAGTGTTGATATTCCTAAAGCTTCTTTTACAGGAATGACTTGGAATAATATTATTCAATTAAAATTTGCGGCTAATGGCACGGGAAGTGCTGTTCCTGTAAATATTTATTTAGATAATATTTATTTTTGGAAAACTCCACCATCAACTGTTCCAACAACAAATGCACCTACACCAACTCGTTTAGCAGCAAACGTTGCTTCCGTTTTTAGTGATGCTTACCCAACAATTGCAACTAATTTAAATCCAGGTTGGGGTCAGTCAGGTAGTGTTAACCCTACATTTACAGTAACAACTGGAAATAATATCTTAGCATACACCAATTTCAATTATCAAGGAACAGAGGTTACTGCTACCAATTTATCAGCTATGGAATATTTACATGTTGATATTTGGTGTAATTCAGCACCAACTAGTTCTATTGTTCAAGTAGGTCCTATTAATAGTGGTACTGGAGCAGCTGAAGTTTTGGTAACTCTCAACCACGTTCAAGGACAATGGTATAGTGTTGATATTCCAAAAGCTTCTTTTACTGGAATGACTTGGAATAATATTATACAATTAAAATTTGCGGCTAATGGTGCAGGAAGTACTGTTCCAGTGGATATTTATTTAGATAATATTTATTTTTGGAAAACACCAGCTAACCCTACATCGCCACCTACTAACGCACCAACACCAACACATTTAGCAGCTAATGTAGCTTCAATATTTAGTGATGCGTATCCAACAATTGCAACTAATTTAAATCCAGGTTGGGGTCAATCGGGTACGGTTAATCCTACTTTTTCTGTAACAACGGGTAATAATATTTTGGCATACACCAACTTTAATTACCAAGGTACAGAATTAACAGCTACCAACTTATCAACTATGGAATATTTACATGTTGATATTTGGTGTAATGCAGCTCCAACAAGTTCTATCGTTCAAGTAAGTCCTATTAATAGTGGCACTGGAGCAGCAGAAGTTTTGGTAACTATTAATCACGTTCAAGGACAATGGTACAGTGTAGATATTCCAAAAGCTTCTTTTACAGGAATGACTTGGAATAATATTATACAATTGAAATTTGCAGCTAATGGAGCTGGTAGTACTGTTCCTGTTAATATCTATTTAGATAATATTTATTTCTGGAAAACTCCTCAGCAATTGCCACTTGTATTAGGTTTTGAAACAACTGAAAGTGGTGGTGTTAATGGAGCTCCTTTCGGAGGAATGGCTGCACCAGTTGTTGAAAATGGTACAGGTTCAAATACTACTAAAGTTTTAAAAATAGTAGGAAATACTACAGGAGAAGTATGGCAAGGTATCAACTTAAATTTAACTTCATTAGTTAGTTTAACAGATTCAAAAACCATGACAATGGATGTTCTTTCTGCTGATCCTATTACATTCTTAGTTAAAGTTACTGGAGGTGTGGGTGGTCCTGGTATTGTTGCAGCTTCTGCTACTCATACAGGAGGAAATACATGGCAAACAGTATCCTTTACGTTCAACACCGCTCTTGATGGCCAAGCTGCTTTAGCAAATGGAACCTATTCTGGTTTTGTAATTCATACGTATTGGGCTCAAGGTGCTACAGCATTTACAACTGTAACAAGATCACCAAGAACATTTTATGTAGATAATATTAGAGGCCCGTTAGGTACACCACCAGTTATTCCAACACCAACTGTTGCTGCACCAACTCCTCCAAATAGACCCGCAGCTGACGTAAAATCAATTTACAGTAATGCATACACTCCATTAACAACTTTTGCCGCTAGTGGCGATTTAAACTCTTATGATACCTCTTGGTGTCCTGGTGTTACAACTCAATTTTTAATAGGAGGAAATGCAGCAACTGCAATGAATAGAATTACGGGTCTTGGAAGTGGAATCGTTGCAGGAAATGCTACAACAGTACCACCTTACCAAGGATCTGATTTAGTGGGAGGTTGTGAAGGAATTAATTTCCGAGCAGGTAGTTTTGATGCAACATCTTTTACGCATTTCCATATTGATATTTGGACTCCAATTCAAACTATGGCATTGAGAAACATTAGTTTAAAATTATCGAATCATAATGCTTCAAATGCAGAGCTAAATGCTATTGAACGAAATATTACTAATGCTACACCATCACCAAATCAATTACCAGCTACAGATCCAAATCCAGGAACTTGGTTGTCTTTTGATATTCCATTAGCAGATTTTACAATCGCAGGTGGTGGTAGTGCTGCAAGAAACAATTTAGCTGAATTTATTATTTCAACCAACTTAGGAATCGTTTATTATGATAATGTATATTTCCATAAAAACACTACACTAGGTGCTTCTAACTTTGAAGTAGCAAAAGTGAAGTTATATCCAAATCCTACGTCTAATATTTTAAACATAGAATGTACAGCTTCAATTCAAGCTATTACGGTTTATAATGTATTAGGTCAAGAAGTAATGAACAGAGAATTGAATAATACATCAGTTGCCTTAGATGTTTCTGGTTTAAATTCAGGGATTTATGTAGTGAAAACGGTTGTAGAGGGGATAACTTCTTCAACAAAATTCATCAAAGAATAGTTTATTCTTAAATAATCTTTCTAAAAGACTGTCATTAATGGCAGTCTTTTTTTATTATTAAAAAAAATATATATCTTTAGTTTCTAATTTTATTACAATGCATTTTTTAAAAGTCCAATATAGTTGTTTATTACTATTATTTTCAATTGCTATTCATCAGGCGCAACAATTGCCGCCAATAGTAAAATATTCTAAAGAAGTATATAATGCAGGAATTCAAAACTGGATGATTTCACAAGACAATCAACGGTTCATGTATTTTGCAAATAATGAAGGCTTATTAGAATTTAATGGTTCAAAATGGATATTGAATCCATCACCCAACGAAACTATTATTCGCTCGGTAAAATGTATCAATGATAAAATTTATACCGGTGCCTTCATGGAATTTGGGTATTGGGAACGTGCTGAAAATGGGGAATTGATTTATACGTCTTTGAGTAATTCTATAAAATCTAAAATTAAAGACGACGAACAATTTTGGGGTATTTTTCCTTTTGATAATTATATTCTTTTTCAATCGTTAGAAAAAATCTACGCCTACAACACCAAATCAAAATTGTTTACAATTATTGAGCCTAAAAGCACCATTATCAAAGCATTTAAAACGACTAATGGTATTTATTTTCAAACAAAGGATGGGTTGTTTGAAATCGATCAAGGCAAAAGCAAATTATTTTTAAGTAGTCAAGTAATCAATCAGAATAAATTGATAACTATTTTTGAAACAACTAATGGTTTATTATTAGTAACTCAAAAACAAGGAATTTATAAGTATAATAATGGGTTACTCACAAAATTTGTAACCGATATTGATGCACAAATTCAACAAACTAACATTTATAGTAGTCAATTATTATCGGATCAAAGTATTGCGTTAGGTTCTATTTCTAACGGCATTTTTATTATATCAAAAGAGGGCAAAAAGTTGTATCACATTACCCAAAATTCGGGGTTAAGTAATAATACAGCTTTGTCACTTTTTGAAGATTTAGATAAAAATTTATGGATCGGATTGGATAACGGGATCAATTGTCTTAATATCAAATCACCCATTAACAGTTATCTTGATAACACGGGAGTTCTAGGCGCTATATATACTTCGGTTACCCATAACAATAAATTATACATTGGAACCAATCAAGGGCTCTTTTTTAAAGATTTGAATTCTATGTCTAAGTTTGAATTTGTTCAGAATACCAAAGGTCAAGTTTGGTCGCTTTTTTCCTATCAAAACACCTTGTTTTGCGGTCATGATTCGGGAACTTATATTGTTAATGGTGCAAATGCAAATCTAATTTATTCGGGCTCTGGTACATGGAGTTTTGAATCGTATGGCGCCAATTCAAATTTTATTTTGCAAGGTAATTATAATGGAATTTCAGTCTTGGAAAAACAGAGTAATAACTGGGTATATAAAAATAAAATAAAGGGATTTGATTATTCGTCTAAGCATTTTGAAATATTAGGAAAAAACGAAATCTATGTAAGTCATGAATACAAAGGAGTTTATAAATTTACAATTGATTCATCCATTTCGAATGCTTCGGCTATCACTAAATACAAAAGCCCTAAGAAAGGAAAAAATGCGTCTTTAGTGAAATATAATAATTCGATTTATTATGCTTCAAAAGAGGGTGTTTTTAAACTTAATACCCCAACCAAAAAATTTATAAAAGACGAATCGTTAAGTGCTATTTTTCAAAATGATGAGTATGTTACTGGAAAAATGATCGTTGATAAATCGAACAAGCTTTGGTTTTTTACAAAAAATTATATCCATTATTACTCTTCTGGAAAACTATCTTCAGAGCTTAAGAAAAGTAGTTTGCCCATTCCGTCTTCTTTAACGAATTCTATGCCAGGTTATGAAAACATACTTCAACTTGAGGATAATAACTACTTAATAGGAACTACTGATGGCTACTATATTTTGAAGAATGATGATTTTAAATTTAATAATAATAAAGTTTCTATTTTTAGAATTACTAATACGGTTGTTAATTCAAAACCTAATAATTTATCAATTGATGACGAAGTAACTTTATCTCACGATCAAAATAATCTCGCCTTTCATTTTACTGTGCCAGAATATGATAAATACATCAATGCCGAATATCAATATAAATTAGAGGGTTTGAATAATGAATGGAGCGATTGGTCATTTAATTCGCAAGTCATTTTTGAAAACTTACCTGCAGGAAATTACACTTTTAGTGTGAGAGCAAAAGTAGCTAATTCGATAACTGATAATGTAGCTACTTTTTCATTCGTTATTCGAAAACCATGGTATGCTAACACATTTGCAAAGTTGTTTTATTTTCTACTATTGATCGTATTAGGCTATTATATTCATAAATTATATACTGAATATCATGAGAAATTACATCAAAAAATTATAACAGAAAATAATATTTTATTAGAGCTCAAAGAGTTGGAAAATGAGCAAAAAATAATGAAAATCAAGAATGAACAGTTGATTCAGGATGTAGATAAGAAAAATAAAGAATTGGCAGTTTCAACGATGAATCTTATTAAGAAAACAGAACTTTTAAATATCATTAAAGGCGATTTAAAAAGCTCAACCGATAGTACAACAAATAGAAGTATTAAATCTGTCATATCCACAATTAATAAAAATGTAAAAGAAGAAAATACTTGGAATGTTTTTAAAGAAGCCTTTGATAGTGCTGATAATAATTTCTTGAAAAAAGTTAAAGAAAGTCATCCTGCATTAACGCCTAATGATTTAAGACTATGTGCCTATCTTCGATTGAATTTATCCTCTAAAGAAATTGCTCCTTTACTTAGTATTTCTGTTCGAAGTATTGAAATAAAGCGCTATCGTTTGCGTAAGAAAATGAATCTTCCGCATGAAATGGGCTTAGTTGAGTATTTGTTGGCTATTTAATACTGTAAATTTTCATCGAATAAACTATACATTGCCTTAACAACGTATTATTTTTTTTGAATAAATAATGTCAATTTAACCGATTAGCCCTTTGTTTTTAAGTGATAGCGGGCTTATGTAGTTGTTAAATTTTTGTAGAGGTTAATTATTGCTATCGCTATTGATATTATTCTATTTTTATAACTTAATAAATTAATTAAAAGTATCCACCAAATTTTAAATAATCAAATGAAAAAAATTATTCTCTTTTTTCTTTTTTCTTTTTCCAGCAATGGCTTTGCCCAGGCAGATAAAGTTGTTGTAGAAAACAGTAATTCACAAATGAAACTTAAGGTTAACGGTAAAGATTTTATGGTTAACGGAATGAATTGGGATTATTATCCAATCGGAACTAATTATTCCTATAGTTTATGGAATCAATCTGATGATTTTATCAAAATAGCTTTGGAAAGTGAAATGGGACTTTTGAAAAACATGGGTGTAAATACCATAAGGGTCTATTCGGGTATGCCTAAAAAATGGATTGAATATATTTATGACAATTTTGGAATCTATACCATGCTTAACCATTCTTTTGGAAGATATGGATTAACCATAGATGGTGTATGGAAACCCAATACTGAATATGCAGATTCAAAAACTAAAGCGCTATTATTAAAAGAAGTTACGCAAATGGCTTCTGACTATAAAGACACCAGAGGTTTACTTTTATTTTTGTTAGGAAATGAAAATAATTATGGTTTGTTCTGGGACGGTGCTGAAACAGAAAACATTCCTGTAAAAGATCGTAAATCAACGGTAAGAGCTCGATCGATGTACAAATTATTTAATGAAGCAGTTCTTAAAATGAAAGCTATTGATACGAATCACCCAATGGCGATTTGTAATGGTGACTTGTTATTTTTGAATATTATAGCTGAAGAGTGTAAGGATATTGATATATATGGAACAAATGTATACCGTGGTGCTTCTTTTGGTGATTTATTTGATCGCGTTAAAAAAGAATATGGAAAACCGGTGTTGTTTACAGAATTTGGAGCAGATGTATTCAATGTTTTATCCAACAGTGAAGATCAGAATGCGCAAGCTTTTTACTTGAAAAGTAATTGGAAAGAAATATATGAAAATGTATCAGGAGCTGGTAAATCTGGTGTTGCAATTGGAGGATTTACCTTTCAATTTAGTGATGGATGGTGGAAATACGGACAAACATCTGGTTTAGATGTTCATGATTCAAACGCATCATGGTCAAATGGTGGCTATCAAAAAGACTACACTGAAGGTCAAAATAACATGAATGAAGAATGGTTTGGTATATGTGCAAAAGGACCTTCAAATGAACTAGGACATTATCAATTGTATCCAAGAGCAGCTTATTATGTTTTAAAAGAAATCCACAAATTCAATCCATATCAGTCTAGTGATAGTTCTACAGGATTAAAAACTCATTTTGAAACAGCGGATATCATTGATGCTTCACTGCGTGCACGCAGTGATAAAGCAGCATTAGCAGCTAATGAAGGAGACAAAATTAAAATCAGTAATCTTAGAGCCGAATTTACAACTTTTAACACAGGGGGAAGTTTATTAACTACGCCAAGCGTAGACGATCCGGAGACCAATAAATATCCAAATAAAATCGGTTTTGATACGATGCAGTCCTATTTCATTGGAGTAGAAGGAAATCCATCTGCAAACATGAAAGCCAATGTAAATTTTAATATTTTAGGGAATGTAGCTGAAAATCCAATCAATGAAATTTTCTATGAAAATAGAGGTAGAGCACAACGATTAATGTCAACTGACGGAGAGGTATTTACTACAGATGTAAACCGAGTACAAATTTATAATGCTTCCTATAAATGGACCTCAAAAGATTTTGAAATTCGAGGATTTTATAGAACAGGTCATTACCACTGGGGATACGAAGGAGATTTCTTTGGTTTATATCCTGAAGCAAATTACGGTCCAAATTTAGATATTTACAATGGTGAGACTTCAGGTTTTGAAATTGATGGCAAAGGAAGTTTGAATGGATTGAAAGCAGCTTTCGGACCCCAACTTTGGTGGGGAGCCAATCCTGCTTATTTATTAAAATATAATAGAAAAATTGGGGTTTTCAATACAGCTGCAGTTTATCATGAAGATATTTCAAGTGCTTCACAAGCAGTAACATCTATATTTATTCCACAACCCAAAACAAGAAGAGCAACAGTTTACTTTCAAACAAAACTAGGTAATTTAGGTATTGAATTTGGAGGTATTTGGGGAGGTCAGCCACTCATTGGAAGAGAATTTCAAATGATGGATGGCGATAATGTGAAGGTCGACAAAATAAAAAACATAGACAATTGGGGGGGTAAAGCTAAATTTACGTTTTCAAAAGGAAAATTCAATGTGTATACGCAAGGAGCAATATATGGTTTAGTTGCTAATCCAGGTGGCGATTACACTCAAACCTATACAGGTTGGAAACTAAAAGAAAGCGGAAGTGGCAATCAAATGAATGTTTTGGCAGGTTTAACCTATAATGTTACTTCCAATTTACAAATTGCACCTAACTTCTTATGGCAAAAACCTTTACTAGATGCCATGCCAAATGGAGTAGATGCTCCGGGTAGATTAAGAAATATTCTAGATGATCCATTTATTGTACGATCTAATCGTGAAACAGTGGGAGGAGAACTTTTAGTTACTTATGATCCAACGCCAGGAACCTGGATGTATGAATGGAATAATGACATGTTAGAAGATGCAAAATTTGCATTTAGTACAGGTTTTGTATACCGCCATTTACCTACTACTATGGATGCTGCCATTGGGTTCTTAGAAAACAGAACGCCCTTTGCTTTTGAAAAATCGGCACCTGCTCAAGATTTGTGGGAATCCAATACCCGTATCGTATCAAAATTAACTTCAAATATGGGCCTTATTGCTAATTTATATTTTGGTAATGGTCAAGCTAATGGAGATTCAGAACGAACTATTAATAGAATGGGTGGTGATTTACGTATGATTTATAATAAAGTTAAATTAGTCACTTCATTAAAATTTAACGATTGGGGGCCTTATGACTACCATAAAGATTTTAACTTAACTTTTCCGGTTCAAACCGCTATTGATATTTCAACATCATTAGGAAAACCGAATTGGTTTATTTTACCGGATACTAGAATTGGTATTATGGGTATTTGGAGAGCTTTAGATCAATATTCTCCAAGATATTCACCTACATATGTTCCTGCAAACACCTATCCACCTGTACCAGAATTAAGTCCAGTAGGTTTCAATAATGGATCAGAATGGGAAATTAGAACGTATATTCACATCAACATTGGTAAATAATTAAAAGTATATAAAATGAAAAATATAAGTAATAAATTAAAAATTAGTTTGCTATTAGTATTGGTTTTTCTATCTAATGTTAATTGCGAAAGAGAAATTTCTGACGATGCAAAAGATGCTACTTTTCCAAAAATAGCTGAAATTTTCATTGACGCTCCAGTAGCGATGGGTTCCGATTTTTACTTCCCTTATGGTGGCTCAAAACCATCAGCTTGGTCTGTAGATTCTCAAGTCAGCTTTAAAGGTTCTGCTTCCATGCGTTTTGATATCCCTAATGATGATGATCCAGAGGGAAATTATGCTGGGGCAATTTTTAGAGTGGATGGTGCAGGTCGTAATTTGACAGAGTTTGATGCGTTAACCTTTTATGCTAAAGCTTCTCAAGGAGTAACCATCGGCGAATTTGGTTTTGGGGAAGATTTTTACCCGAATAAATACATTACTACGATTAAAGATGTAAGTGTAGGTACTGCATGGACCAAATTTATAATTCCTATTCCCGATGCTTCAAAATTAGTAAAAGAAAGAGGAATGTTTCGATATGCTGCAGGTACGCAAGGAACGAATGGAAGAGGATATTCGATATGGATCGATGAATTAAAATTTGAAAAATTAGGAACGATACTTCCATTACAGGCTTCTATTATGAATGGTTCAAATGTAGCAAGAACTACTTTTGTAGGCGTTCAAACCCCAATTACGGGTGTTACTACTACTTTTAATATGCCAAATGGTAGTAATCAATCGGTAGCTATTAGTCCGGCATTTTTGAATTTTACTTCTTCCAATCCAACAGTGGCATCAGTTAATGATGCAGGAGTGGTTACCCCATTAGCAGCGGGTACAGCTGTTATAACTGCAACATTCAACAATCAGCCTGCAACTGGTAGTTTAACCATCAATTGTGCGGGTACTTTTACAAATGCGCCAAGGCCAACGCTTAACCCTGCCAATGTAATTTCAATTTTTTCAGATGCTTACTCCAATATTCCTGTAACTTATTATAACGGTTATTGGGCTCCGTGGCAAACTACACAATCTAATGATTTTTCAGTTGCCGGTGATAATGTTTTGAATTATACAAATTTCAATTTTGTGGGAATAGAATTTAGCAATCCAACAGTAAATGCAACTTCTATGACGCATCTTCATTTTGATGTTTATATACCTGGTCCAATTTCGCCAGGAAGACGATTAGAAATAAGATTAACTGATTTTGGACCCAATGGAGTATATGGAGTTGATGATTCACAAAGTCTGCCCTATGTAGCATCAAATAATTTAATTTCACAAAGTTGGATGTCATTTGAAATTCCATTATCGCAACAGACGGGTCTTAATAGTAGATCTCAATTAGCTCAAATAATATTCTTAGGTGGCGATAACTCGACATTATATGTAGATAATATATATTTTCATAATTAAAATAAAGTAAAATGAACGTATTAATAAGTAAAAATAGTTTCATCTGTTTAGTAATCATGGCTTTCTTTGTTAGTGGTTGTTCAACAGACGAAAAACAAACAGTAGTCACAAAGACACAATTAGTAATGAGTGATGAATTTAATGTGGATGGTGCTCTAGATACAAATTTATGGAGTTACAACATTGGCACAGGTTCTAATGGTTGGGGAAATAATGAGCTACAATATTATACCAGTCGTCCATCCAATATTAAAGTTGAAAATGGAATGCTACATATCACAGCAAGAAATGAACAATATATGGGTAAATCGTATACTTCTGCTCGTATTTTAACAAAGGGTAAATTTGAAAAAAAATATGGCCGCATTGAGGCGCGTATAAAGCTACCCAGAGGTAAAGGTTTATGGCCAGCATTTTGGATGTTGGGCGCTAATTCTGACACGGTTATTTGGCCACAATGTGGAGAAATTGATATTATGGAATATGTAGGAAGTAAACCTACAGAATTTTTTGGAACGGTTCATGGTCCAGGTTATTATGGTGGGGCTTCAATAGGCAAAACCTATACTTTACCTAATAGTAGATTTGATACCGATTTTCACGTTTTTGGAATTGAATGGGATGAAAATTATATAAATTTTTATGTAGATGATAAATTATATAATCAAATTACTCCTGATAATGTTCCAGGGGAATGGGTATTTAATGAGTCATTTTATATCATTTTAAATGTTGCTGTAGGAGGAAACCTACCAGGTTCACCAAATAGTGAAACACCATTTCCTCAAACCATGTTAGTAGATTATATCAGAATATACGAGTAATCTTAAAACGATTTCTATTAATAATAGCTTATCCATATTGCAAATTTCGGAATGATACATAAAAATATTAAATATTCATTTTCAGTTCTTCTTTTACTTGTATTGTCTTGTGCGACACCAAAACGGGGTCTTACAGAAGCTACAAGCCCAATCGAAAAGCGTGTAGATTCAATTTTGAGTCTAATGACTGTAGAGGAGAAAGTAGGACAACTCAATCAATATAATGGTTTTTGGGATGTTACCGGTCCAGTACCTAAAGAAGGACACGCCGCTAAAAAGTATGCTGATTTAAAAAATGGTCTTGTTGGCTCTATGCTCAATGTAAAAGGTGTCGCTGATGTAAAAGCCTTGCAAAAAATTGCCGTTGAGCAAACCCGACTAGGAATCCCTTTACTTTTTGGATTTGATGTCATTCATGGATATAAAACTATAAGTCCTATACCTTTAGCAGAAGCTGCAAGTTGGGACCTCCAAGCCATACAAAAATCTGCTGCAATTGCTGCTGAAGAAGCTGCAGCTGTAGGGATCAATTGGACTTTTGCTCCCATGGTTGATATTTCCAGAGACGCCCGTTGGGGTAGGGTAATGGAAGGCGCTGGTGAAGATCCTTACCTAGGATCATTAATTGCAAAAGCAAGAATTCAAGGTTTTCAAGGAAACCTTTCCAATAAAAACATTATTGCCTGTGCCAAACACTTTGCAGGTTATGGATTAGCCGAGGCGGGTCGTGATTATAATACGGTTGTAGTAAGTGAAGATGTGTTGCATAATGCTATATTACCTCCATTTAAAGCAGCGAGCGAAGCGGGTGTAAAAACATTTATGAATTCCTTTAATGATCTAAATGGAATTCCTGCTACAGGTAATACTTATCTCCAACGTGATCTCTTAAAAAAATCCTGGAATTTTCAAGGTTTTGTAGTTTCCGACTGGGGATCAATTAATGAAATGATTCCTCACGGTTATGCACAAGACAGTAAACATGCTGCCGAAATTGCAATTAAAGCAGGTTCAGATATTGATATGGAATCCTATGCTTATGTTGACCATTTAAAAACATTGATAGAAGCAGGTACTGTTAATATTGCAATTATTAATGATGCAGTGCGTCGCGTATTGCGAGTAAAATTTGAATTAGGATTATTTGATAATCCTTATAAATATTGTGATGAATCCGTTGAAAAAGCAACCGTTGGAAAAAATGAATTTCATGAAGGTGTTTTAGATATTGCTAAAAAGTCAATTATTTTGCTTAAAAATGAAAATCAATTGCTACCGATTAAGCAATCTGGGCAAAAAATAGCCTTAATTGGAGCTTTAGCTAACGATAAAACAAGTCCACTTGGAAGTTGGCGAATAGCTGCCGACGACAATACTGCAATATCTGTTTTGGAAGGAATGAAAAATTATCCTAACAACGAATTGATCTATACAAAAGGTGCCGATGTTGCCATTGGGAGAACACAATTTATGTGGGAAACAAAAATTAATACAACCGATACATCAGGTTTTGCTGAAGCAATTGCAACTGCAAAAAAAGCAGATGTCGTGGTCATGGTGTTAGGAGAGCACGGATTGCAATCAGGAGAAGGTAGAAGTAGAGCCGATATTGGGTTGCCTGGTGTACAACAAGAACTTTTAGAAGCAGTTTACAAAGCCAATCCTAATATTGTTTTGGTTCTTACAAATGGAAGACCATTAGCCATTCCATGGGCTGCTCAACATATCCCTGCAATTGTTGAAACATGGCATTTAGGAACTCAAAGCGGAAATGCAATCGCTCAAGTGCTCTATGGTGATTATAATCCGAGTGGAAAGTTGCCTATGACTTTTCCGAGACATGTAGGACAGTTACCTATTTATTACAATCATAAAAATACAGGACGACCTGCTGCCAATGAACCTGAAATTGTCTTTTGGTCGCATTATATTGATGAGAAAAATTCACCTTTGTTCGCATTTGGTCACGGTTTAAGTTACTCCAAATTTGAATATTCTCAATTGAAAGTTTCAAGTTCAACTTTTTCAAAAGGTGAAACCATTCAAGTTCAAGTGGAACTTAAGAATAATAGCGCTGTAGAAGGCAAAGAAGTTGTTCAATTGTACATTCGAGATATGGTAGGAAGTTTTACTCGACCGGTTAAAGAGTTAAAAGGATTTGAAATGGTGACCTTAAAACCATTTGAAACGAAAGTGGTATCCTTTTCTATCGACCAAAATATGTTAGCCTATTTCACAGCAAACAAAATTTGGGAGGCAGAACCCGGTATTTTTAAAGTATTTGTTGGCGGTAGTTCAGAGCAATTGTTAGAAACAGAAATTGAATTAAAATAAAACATATAATGTCTAAATTAAGTATAAAACAACTACTCGCAATTTTTTGGTTAGGGTTAACTTATTCCTACAGCCAAGTAGATGTGGTGTATTCTGATTTAGTTTGGTCAGATGAATTTAATGTTAATGGTGCTGTAAATTCTTTAAAATGGCATCATCAAACACAAATTCCAGCAGGAGGAAGTTGGTTCAATGGCGAAGTACAGCATTACACAAATGAATTAGCCAATTCATCCGTTAATAATGGGGCATTAAATATTGTAGCCATTCGGCAACCGTATACTTCACAAGGTTTTACAAAACAATTTACTTCTGCACGTTTGAATTCAAAGTTTGCCTTCAGATACGGAAGAATAGATGTTAGAGCAAAGTTGCCCATTCAACAAGGGACTTGGCCAGCTATTTGGATGTTAGGCAAAAATATCAATGAAGATGGAGGTTATTTTGATTCAGCTTTTGGTACTACTAATTGGCCTGCTTGTGGTGAGATTGATATTATGGAACACGGAATAACGCCTTCTCAACCTATTAATTATGTACAAAGTGCATTGCATACGCCATCATCGTCTGGAAGTACAGTTAATATTGGAGGGACTATTGCCAATAATTTAGGAACTGATTTCCATGTTTATTCAATGAATTGGTCACCTTTTCAAATTACTTTTTTATTAGACGGCGTTGCTTATTACACCTATAATCCTGCTGTAAAAACACCAAGTAACTGGCCCTTTAATTTAGATCAATATATATTACTCAACATAGCAATGGGAGGTGTGGCAGGTACTATAAATTCAAATTTTAGTCAAGATTCTATGGTAATTGATTATGTACGTGTATATCAAAATATCCAAGCAGATACACAAATACCCACCAATTTTACTGCTACAATAGGGGCAATTACCAGTTCTTCAATAGAACTTTTGTTAAATGGTGTTGATAATTCGGGGTCATTAGTGTATGGAGTAACTTATGGAACTACTTCTACTTCTGCTGCTGGTACGTCTGGAGTACAAAAATCGGTGATAATATCAGGTTTGAGCCCAAATACAAGTTATTCGTTTTCAGTTAACGCCAGTGATTTGTCTGGTAATAACGCCGCTAATAATTCTATTATTTTAAATGCAAGTACAACAGGAGTTGTGGGCTGCGCAGGTACTAGCTCTTTAGCACAACAAGGCTCATTTACTTCGGGATATAATTATGCCTATGAAACCTTAGGTACAAATAGTGTTAAAGTGACCTACGAGTTATTAGATACTGATAAAGTGGGTCTAATAGCTTACTTGTGGCGTCAGTCTCCTTTTGCAGAAACTCAAATGACAAATGTATCCGGTCGAGTTTTTACCCACACACTAACTGGACAAACTCCCGGCGCTTCAATCAACTATGCTGTTAAATTTGCATATGCTGGCGGTATGTCTGTAACGCAATATTATCAGTATGTTGTAGGAAACAATTGTAATCTCAATTTAGATGATTTTTCTAATGATAAAAATGTGATTTTAAGAAACCCAGCGCGAGATGTTCTAACTTTTGATGAAAATATTGACATTAAAAATGTGAAAATATTTTCGCTTTTAGGCCAAATAATGCTTGAGTTACCTCATCCCAAAAGTAACTTGGATATTTCTAAATTACCTAATGGTGTTTATGTTGTTCTTATTCAAACTGATCAGCAAGTTTATAAGGAAAAATTAATAATTGAACAATAATTGTTTTATTATTGCATCTTAAACGTTAAATTTTTAAATTAAATTTGGATTTTATTTCTTTTTTATGTTAAATTTGTCCTAATTAATCTTAAAGAGAAGCCTATTTAATACTATTACTTTTTTATACTGTCCCAAATTTAGTAACTTAAAAAGTAATGTTATGGCTAATCTTGTATTTCCTGATGCAGTTTTAGTGAAGAATTATATTAGCGGAGATGAATCTGCTATATCTTCATTAATAGAAAGACATCAATCAAAAATCTACGGTTTTATTTATTCAAAAGTAAATGATAGAGACTTATCAGATGATATTTTTCAAGATACTTTTATTAAAGTCATCAAGACGTTGAAATCTAACGCGTATAACGAAGAAGGAAAATTTTTACCCTGGGTGATGCGCATTGCGCATAATTTGATTGTGGATTATTATCGTAAATCAAATAAAATGCCTTTTTATCGTGAAACTGAAGAGTTCTCCATATTCAATTATATGAGCGATAATGCACCTTCAATTGAAAGTAAAATGATTACAGAACAAGTTGAAGTAGATTTAGCTCGTTTGCTCGATGAATTGCCAAATGATCAAAAAGAAGTGCTGATCATGAGAATGTATCAAGATTTGAGTTTCAAGGAAATTGCAGAATTGACAGGAGTTAGCATCAACACGGCTTTAGGTAGAATGCGTTATGCTGTATTAAACTTGAGAAAACTTATTGAAAAAAATCAAATTATTTTGACCAATTAATACTAAAAGTAATTTTTTGTCGTTTTCATTGTATATTTATAAAAACTAATCAATGGCAAAACTTTACGCAAAAAAAAATGTTGCTGTTCAAAATTTGAAACCAAAAAAAGAAACCATTACGTTCCTTATTAATTATTCCAAAGCATTGCGAGTATATTCCTTTGGAAATACAAATTTTGAAATAATAGCAAATTAAAAAAAAAGCCTCAATAACAATTGAGGCTTTTTTTTTAATACACTTCATTTATTTTGATACTAATTGCAAAACACTCTTTCGGCCAATTGTTTTTGTGATTACATCTTGTTCAATATTCCATCCTCTTGCAGGTGAGTATTCTCTTCCATACCAAATGATTTGCAAATGTAAATCGTTCCAAAATTTCTGAGGAAAAAGTCGTTTGGCATCTTTTTCGGTTTGTTGTACATTTTTACCGTTACTAAAGCCCCAACGATACATCAATCTATGTATGTGAGTATCCACTGGGAATGCTGGCACACCAAAGGCCTGACTCATAACAACACTCGCGGTTTTGTGTCCTACTGCCGGTAGGGCTTCTAGTGCTTCAAAACTTTGAGGTACTTCTCCATTGTATTTGTCAATTAAGATTTCAGATAACCCATGAATTCCTTTCGATTTCATGGGTGACAAACCACACGGGCGGATGATTTCTTTAATTTCTTCTACCGTCATTTTCACCATATCATAGGGATTATCAGCTTTTGAAAAAAGGAGTGGTGTAATTTGATTCACGCGAACATCAGTACATTGTGCCGAAAGCAACACGGCAATCAATAAAGTATACGGATCTTTATGATCTAAAGGAATCGGTATCGTTGGATATAATTCATTTAACGTATTTATAACAAATGTTACTTTTTCGCTCTTAGTCATTTTTATACTTTTACGGCTTAACTTTGAACAAATTTAAACTATAAACTTTTAAACTGAAAATAAAATGACAACATTAAAAATAGGCAATAAGGCACCCCATTTTTCTGGAGTGGATCAAAACGGGACTATGCATTCTTTAGCAAACTATAAAGGAAAAAAATTAGTAGTATTCTTTTATCCAAAAGCGAGTACACCGGGTTGTACGGCAGAAGCTTGTGATTTACGAGATAATTATGCTGCTTTTCAATCTAATAATTATGCCCTATTAGGTGTAAGTGCCGATAGTGAAAAAGCCCAATTAAAGTTTGTTGAAAAATATGATTTACCTTTTCCTCTATTAGCCGATGAAGAAAAATCAGTTATTCAAGCTTTTGGGGTTTGGGGACCAAAAAAATTTATGGGCAAAGAATATGACGGAATCCACAGAACTACCTTTGTTATTGATGAAAACGGCACTATTCAAGATGTTATTTCAGATGTTAAAACAAAGGCACACGCTGCTCAGATTTTAAAATAATAAAAAAGCCATTCGCTTTGCGAATGGCTTTTTTAATTAACTAAACCAATCAATCACCTATTAATAAGCGTATTTGTTTTCGCTAATTATTTTCGCAGCAATTTTTTCACGAAGTCCAATTACATTGGGCAGGTTTATGTATTTTGTAAAGCGTTTCAATCCCATTAGCATCATACGTTGTTCATCACCTTCAGCAAAGGAAACAATTCCTTCTTTTCCTTTTTGCGTAACGATATCAACAGCATGGTATAAATACAATTGTGCCATCGCAATTTGTTCTTGCACTTGATCTTGACCTATTTTTTTGGCCAATTTTTCTGTACGTAGTATTGTACTCTCTGCCATGTATATTTCGATTAAAATATCTGCTGCTGCCATCAATAATTGTTGATGTTCTTCTAATTCGGCACCAAATTTTTGTACTGCCGCTCCAGCCACCATTAAAAATACTTTTTTCAATTTGATGATCATTTCTTTTTCTTCCGCAAATAATTCGGAATAATCAGGAATATCAAAAGATGGAATTCCCATTAATTCTTCGGCAACAGCCATAGCCGGACCTATTAAATCAACATGACCTTTCATGGCTTTTTTGACCAACATTCCCACTGAAAGCATTCGGTTGATTTCATTGGTTCCTTCATATATTCTCGCAATACGCGCATCTCTCCAAGCACTTTCCATCGGTGCATCTTCTGAGAATCCCATCCCTCCAAAAATTTGAATTCCTTCATCGGTACAAGCTTGTACATCTTCAGAAACGGCTACTTTTAAAATGGAACATTCGATTGCAAATTCTTCCACTCCCTTTAATTCTGCCTCTTGGTGCGAATTTCCTTCTTTAATTCTGATGTTAATTCTGTTTTCAATATCAGCGGCTGCTCTATAAGTGGCACTTTCTCCAGCATAGGAATTGGTAGCCATTTCTGCGATTTTAGCTTGAATGGCTCCAAAACTTGAAATTGGTGTTTTGAATTGCACACGCTCATTGGCATAATTTACTGCTCCAGTAATGGTACGTCGTTGTGCTTCTAAACAGGCGGCAGCCAATTTAATTCGACCAACATTCAAAGCATTCATTGCAATCTTAAAACCTTCGCCCCGGCCTGCCAACATGTTTTCAACCGGTACTTTGGTTTCGTTAAAGAAAACTTGTCGGGTAGAAGAGGAGCGAATGCCCAATTTATGTTCTTCATCACCCATTGAAATTCCATTTGAAGAATCATTTTCTACAATGAAACCAGTAATATTTTTATCATCTTCAATTCTAGCAAACACTATCATTAAGTTGCAAAAACCAGCATTGGAAATCCATATTTTGCCACCCGTAATTTTATAATGAGTACCATCTTCAGAAAGCACAGCCTTAGTCTTACCAGAATTGGCATCCGATCCTGCTCCTGGTTCAGTTAAACAGTAGGCACCAAACCATTCTCCCGAGGCTAATTTAGGTACGTATTTTTTCTTTTGTTCTTCGGTTCCGTATAAAGTAATAGGCAATGTTCCAATACCCGTGTGTGCTCCAAATGCTGTTGAAAAAGAACCTGTTGCACCCGAAATATAATCACAAACTAAAACAGTGTTAACGAATCCCATTTCCATTCCGCCATAAGCAGCTGGTACGGCTACGCTTAAATAACCAAGTTCGCCTGCTTTGCGCATGACATCTTCAGTTAATGCAAAATCTTTTTTCTCAAAGCGCTCTTTGTGAGGCCAAATTTCTTTGTCTACAAAATCGATTACCGAATCGCGCATCATGATTTGTTCTTCGTTGAAATCTTCAGGTGTAAAGATGTTTTCACATTTTGTTTCCTTTACAAGGAATTGACCACCTCTTATAGTATCTGACATAACGTTTTTTTTTTTAATTTAAAAATTCAAAAATTCCAGCGGCACCTTGACCTGTTCCTACACACATCGAAACGATTCCGTATTTGCTGTTTCGCAATCGCATTTCGTCAAACAATTGAACCGATAGTTTAGCGCCTGTACAACCAAGTGGATGACCTAAAGCAATGGCACCACCATTTACGTTAACGATATCCGGATTTAACCCTAATTCCCTTACAACGGCTAACGATTGTGCGGCAAATGCTTCATTCAATTCAATTAAATCGATTTGATTTAATGATAATCCAGCCTGTTTTAATGCTTTTGGTATTGCGGTAACCGGACCAATTCCCATAATTCTTGGTTCTACACCAGAAGCAGCATAGCTTACCATTCTTGCGATTGGTTCTAAGTTTAATTCTTTTACCATTGCTTCGCTCATGATTAAAACGAATGCAGCACCATCACTCATTTGGGAAGAATTTCCTGCGGTAACCGAACCTTCAGCAGCAAATACAGGTTTTAATCCTGCTAATGCCTCTACCGAAGTCCCAGCTCGTGGACCTTCATCTTTATTTACAATATATGATTTGGTCTCTTTTTTACCGTTTTCATTGACAAATGTTTGTCCCACTGTGATAGGGACAATTTGTTTGTCGAATTTACTTTCCGCTTGGGCTTTTAGAGCTTTCATGTGCGATTGAAATGCAAATTCATCTTGGTCGGTACGAGAAACGTTGAATTGTTTTGCAACGGCTTCAGCGGTTAAACCCATTCCCCAATAATAATCTTCGTGCCCCGCCGCTGTAATTTTGTAATCGGGCGAAGGTTTATAACCTCCCATCGGAATAAAACTCATACTTTCGGCACCACCTGCAATGATGCAATCAGCCATTCCCGATTGAATTTTAGCCGTTGCCATGGCGATCGTTTCTAGTCCCGAAGCACAATAACGATTGACGGTTACTCCAGGCACATCGGTAATTTTTAATCCCATTAACGAAATTAAGCGGGCAACGTTTAGCCCTTGTTCGGCTTCTGGCATCGCATTTCCAACCATCACATCGTCAATACGTGTTTTGTCAAAATCAGGCAATTGTGCCATCATAAATTCGATGGTCTCTGCCGCTAATTCATCAGGACGTTTAAACCGGAACAACCCTTTTGGTGCTTTTCCAACTGCTGTTCGATATCCCTTTACTATGTATGCTGTTTTCATTTCTTAGTTTCTTAACGGTTTCCCTTTGGTTAACATGTACTGAATTCTTTCTAATGATTTTCGTTCTGCGGTTAATGACAAGAAAGCTTCGCGTTCTAAATCCAATAAATATTGTTCACTCACTAATGTGGGTTCTGATAAATCGCCACCCGCCATAACATAAGCCAATTTGTTGGCGATTTTTTTATCGTGTTCAGAAATGAAATTACCTGCTTGCATTTGATCGGTTCCAACCAGGAACATCCCTAAAGCTTGTTTTCCTAATACTTTGATGTCTTTTCTTCTTACCGGTTGTGTGTATCCTTGTTCTGCCATTTGTAAGGCTACTTGTTTTGCTGTAGCAATTTGACGGTCTTTATTTACCACCACTAAATCTCTTCCTTTTTGCAACACTCCTATATCAAATCCTTCAAATGCAGAAGTAGCTACTTTGGCCATTCCAACGGTTAGAAAATATTCTTGTAACACATTGAGTTCGACATCGTTTTTACGGAATAAATCGGATGCACGCAAAGCCATTTCTTTGGATCCGCCACCACCTGGGATTACGCCAACACCAAATTCTACTAAACCAATATAGGTTTCAGCTGCTGCAACCGCTCTATCCGAATGCATGACCAATTCGCAACCGCCTCCTAAAGTCATACCGTGAGGCGCTGCGATAACTGGAATAGCGGAATAACGACAACGCATCATGGTGTCTTGAAACATTTTGATGGCCATATTTAATTCGTCATATTCTTGTTCGACAGCCATCATAAAAATCATTCCTAAATTGGCTCCAACTGAGAAATTTGCGCCTTGATTTCCTATTACCAGACCGTTGTAGTTTTTTTCAGCGAGGTCTATGGCTTTATTGATACCTTGTAAAACACCCGCACCTATTGAATTCATTTTTGAGGTAAATTCTAAATTGATGATCCCATCACCTAAATCGGTAATAATTGCATCACTATTGTTCCATATTTTTTTACTTTCGCGAATGTTATTTAAGATAATGAAGGCATCTTGACCTGGGATTTTTTCGATTTTTTTATTTGTGATAGAGTAGCAGTGGGTTGCTCCCTCTTTAACTGAATAAAATGAAGTAGTACCAGTAGCTATCATATCCATCACCCAAGAAGCAGGGACATAGCCTTCGGCTTTCATCAATTCGATTCCTTTTTCAACTCCGATGGCATCCCAAATTTCAAAGGGACCATTTTCCCAACCAAAACCAGCTTTCATGGCATCATCGATCTTATAAAAATCATCGGTAATCTCAGGAATTCTATTCGAACAATATTGGAACATGGAAGAAAAGTTTTTTCTATAAAAATCGCCGGCTTTGTCTTTTCCGGTAATTAGTATTTTAAAACGATCAATCGGTTTTTCTATAGTTTTAGTTAATTCTAGAGTTGCAAAAGAAGCTTTTTTATTCGGTCTGTATTCTAATGTGTTTAAGTCTAACGTTAGAATATCTTTTCCAATTTTTTTATAAAAACCTTGTCCTGTTTTGCTTCCCAACCATTTGTTTTCGATCATTTTAGCAACAAAATTAGGGAGTTGAAACAAGTCGTGGGCTTCATCTGTTGGGCAGTTTTCGTAGATTCCATTGGCTACATGTACTAAAGTATCCAAACCCACCACATCAACTGTTCTAAACGTGGCCGATTTGGGTCGTCCAATAACAGGACCGGTTAATTTATCTACTTCTTCAACAGTTAATCCCATGGTCGCCACTTGATGGAATAAGCTTTGAATCCCAAAGATTCCAATTCGATTGCCAATAAAAGCAGGCGTATCTTTTGCAACTACAGCCGTTTTTCCAAGAAACTTTTCACCATATCCTTTTAAGAAATCCAATACCTCATGGGATGTTTTAGGACCGGGAATGATTTCAAATAATTTTAAATACCGTGCGGGATTAAAAAAGTGTGTGCCACAGAAATGTTGTTGAAAATCTTCACTTCTTCCGTCACTCATAAATTGAATTGGAATTCCAGAAGTATTCGAGGTGACTAAAGTTCCGGGTTTTCTATACGTATCGATTTGTTCGAATACTACTTTTTTAATATCCAAACGTTCCACCACCACTTCAATGATCCAATCACATGTCGCAATTTTGGCAATATCATCTGTGGTGTTTCCAGTTGTAATTCGAGAAGCAAAACTTGGATGGTAAATGGGCGAAGGTTTAGATTTTAATGCATGGGTCAAATGATCATTGACTACTCTATTTCTAACGGTTTTAGCGTTTAATGTAAGTCCTTTTGTTGCTTCGGCTTCTGTCAATTGAGAAGGAACAACGTCAAGTAATAGCACCTCAACACCAATATTAGCAAAATGGCAAGCAATACCACTTCCCATAATACCCGAACCAATAACGGCAACTTTCTTTATATTTCGTTTCATTAGGTAATAGGTTTATTTGTCTTTAAATATTTTTTTTTCCGCAATCAACTGGTTGATGATTTCGGCAACTTCTACAAAGTTTTTAAGTTGCTCTTCCGTTGTATGCTTTTTTATTGTATCGTTAAATTGAAGCACCGTATTTTTTGATAATTCTCTTTTTTCTTTGCCTTCATCGGTTAGATAAAGTAAAACCCCTCTTCCGTCAGACGGATTTTTCTTTTTACTGATGAGTTCTCTATCCTCTAACATTTTTAAAGTTCGAGTAAGACTTGTAGCTTCCATACCCATTTTTGGACCCAATGAAGTTGACGGCGTCCCTTTTTCTTTGTCAATACTCAATAAGGTATAACCTGTTGCCATCGTGGCACCATATTTTGTAGCTTCTTCATTATACATTCGAGCAATGGCTTGCCAAGTTGATTTTATTATGTAATCAATGGTTTGATCTTTCATAGGAAAAAATTTCTTTCAACCACAAATATAAACAAAAAATACTATGCATGCATAGTATTTGAAATAATTAACATTTATAGCATAAAAAAAACTCCCTAAGGAGTTTTAATTGTATTAGCTATAAATTTTAGCATACAAATCTTTGTACTTTTCAACTATTATTTTACGCTTCAATTTCATCGTAGGAGTTAAATGACCCCCTTCGATTGACCACAAATCAGCAGTTAATTCGAAGCGCTTCACTTTTTCCCAATTTCCAAAACGTTCGTTAATAGCATCTACTTCTTTTTGGATGCGCTTTACAACTAGTTCATTTGTAATGATTTCGTTATTAGTGGCTCCAAGATTAATACCTTTTCGATGTGCCCATTCCGCTAAAAACTCAAAGCTAGGTTGTATAAAAGCTCCTGGCATTTTTTCTCCGTCACCAATCACCATGATTTGCTCAATAAAGCGCGATTGTTTGAAATGATTTTCCAACATTTGTGGTGCAATGTATTTACCACCAGATGTTTTAAACATTTCTTTTTTACGGTCGGTAATTTTTAAGAAACCATCCGCATCAAATTCACCAATATCCCCCGTATGAAAATAACCGTCTTTGATGACCTCGTTGGTTTGAGCTTCATCTTTATAGTACCCTACCATCACGTTTGAACCTTGGCATAATATTTCTCCATCCTCAGCAATTTTTACCGTTACGCCATCCAATACTTTACCCACAGATCCCACTCTGAATCCTTTGTTTCTCATATCATTTACAGAAATTACTGGAGAAGTTTCAGTAAGACCGTATCCTTCCATAACTGGAATCCCTGCAGCACAAAAAACTTTAGATAAACGGGTTTGTAATGCGGCACTCCCGCACACTAATAATTCTAATTCGCCTCCCAAGCCTTCTTGCCATTTCGAAAAAATAAGCTTACGAGCAATTTTTAATTTGAATTCATACCAAGCTCCATTTTCACCATAAGGTTTATAGTCCATACCTAAATCTAAGGCCCAGAAGAACAAACGTTTTTTAATTCCGGTTAAATCGGCTCCTTTGGCATAAATTTTATCATAAACTTTTTCAAGTAGTCTTGGTACAACAGACATTACATGTGGATGTACTTCTTTTAGGTTGTCAGATATTTTTTCAATACTCTCTGCAAAATAAATGGAAATACCATAATATTGATATAAATAGGTCAGCATTCGTTCAAAAATGTGACAGATGGGTAGAAAGCTTAAGGCTCTAGTATCACCAGCACGTAAAGGTACTCTAGGAGCACTCATCAACACATCTGAAACAATATTTTGATGGGTAAGCATTACACCTTTGGGGCGTCCCGTTGTTCCGGAAGTATAAATTATGGTCGCTAAATCGGTTGTTGACACATTGTTTTTTCGATCTTCTACCACATCTTGATTGGAGGTGTCAGCGCCTAATTCAAGCACTTCTGTCCAACTTTTACAACCTTTTATGGTATTATAAGAATAGATCTCTTTTAAGTTGGGTATGTTTTTTTGTACCGCAATTAGTTTATCATAAACTTCTTGATCCGAAACAAAGCAATAGCTAGATTCTGAGTGATTTAATATGTATTCGTAGTCTTCAGATGAAATGGTTGGATATATGGGAACGGTTTTTGCACCTGTTTGGAGTACACCAATATCGGTCATGTGCCATTCGGTTCTATTGGTTGACGAAATGATAGCAATTTTATCATTTTTATTTACTCCTAATCGAAGTAATCCTCTAGAGAGTGAATTAGCTTTATCAAGATATTCTTGAGTTGATGTCTTAATCCATTCGCCATCATATTTGGTTACTAATGCATCTGGCAAATTGTATTTTTCCAATTGATAATAAGGAAAGTCGAATAAACGGGTAATATTTGTCATAGATTCACAATTTTATAATCTCTGCAAATTATAAAAATAATTTCAATTGCGCAATTATGATCTGTTGATATTTTTCTGTTGAAAATATAATAATCTAATTGCACCCCATAAAAATATAGTGCAACGTTCTATAATTGAGAGGATGTTATGACGATAATGGAAAGAATCGCTAAAAAAATACCAAAATAATTCCATTTTGATAGTTTTTCTTGAAAGAGAAGTGTTCCCGCCAAACTGCCAAGTATAATGACCCCAAAATTCATTGAAGCAAACACAGTAGATGGTTGATCAGCTAGCGCTTTATGGGCTTTTAGATAGCATAAGATATTTCCAAAATTGAGGATTCCAATGCCTATTCCCCAAGCACAATTTTTCCAGTTGATTTTCTCATTTCTATATACCCGCTGAACTACTAAAACGGTTAGGGTTACAAGTAATGCTCCGAAAAAAATAAAAAATAATGCAGTAGTAAAAGGCATATGTAGCACAGTGGCTACTTTTTTAAATAAGGTATCAATGATGCCAAATCCCAATAAAACCAATAAAGGATAGTGCCAATTTGTGCCTTGTTGACCGGTATCCGATTTTTTTGTTAATGTAAACAGTATCGCTGAAAAACCAATGATGATTCCAATGATTTTTAAGGTTGAGAAGGTTTCATTAAAAATGAAATAAGCCGCTAAAATAGGTATGAATAACGATAATCGTTGGGCAACATCTGTTTTTACAATGCCAACCTTTTGAATAGAAGTATTTTGAAGGAAGAATACAATAGGTAATAATAAGGAAAGACTAAGCAATAAATAAACAGATGAGTTGCTCTGTAGTATCACTAAATTGGGTTGATAGATAAAGTAGGCCAGGAGTAGGGCAGTGAGGTAATTCCAACCAATAATTTGAACGATATTCAAAGAATACCGTTTGGTAATTTTGAGGAGTATTCCCACAGAAACACTACAAAGGATACTGAGTAAGATGTAAAGCATTTAATAAATAGTATTCAATCAAATATAAGAAGCTCTGATGGTTCAGAGCTTCTTAATTAGTCATTATTTCTGTTGTGCAATCCAATTTTTGGCATTTATAAAGGCTTCTAACCATGGAGAAACTTTGTCTTTTTGGCCGTTGTCTGTATAATGTGCCCAATTCCACGGGAACGTAGAACGTTCAATATGTGGCATCATTACTAAATGACGTCCCGTTGTGTCACACATCATAGCAGTATTATAATCCGAACCATTTGGATTGGCAGGATAGCCTTCGTAACCATATTTTGCAACAATATTATACGCATTTTCAGGCATTGGTAAATTGAATTTTCCTTCACCGTGCGAAATCCAAACCCCTAAAGTAGCACCTTCTAATGAAGAAAGCATTACCGAGTTGTTTTTCTGTATTTTTACAGACGTAAAGCCACTTTCGTGCTTGTTTGAATCGTTATGTTTCATTTTTCCGTGTACCTCATGGTCAGGATTAATCAGTTCTAATTCCATCATTAATTGGCACCCGTTACAGATTCCAACAGAAAGTGTGTCTTCTCTTTTGAAGAAGTTTTTTAATGCGGTGTTTGCTTTTTCATTATATAAAAAGGCACCTGCCCAACCTTTAGCCGAACCTAATACATCTGAATTAGAGAAACCACCCACAGCACCAATAAATTGAATGTCTTCTAAAGTTTCTCTTCCCGAAATTAAATCGGTCATATGAACGTCTTTTACATCAAAACCAGCTAAATACATTGCATTCGCCATTTCTCGTTCGGAATTACTTCCTTTTTCACGAATAATAGCTGCTTTTGGTCTTGTACCAGCAGGAATTACAGGTAATTTACTATCAAATTGCGATGGAAATGTAAATTGCAATGGTTGTTTGTCAAAATTCTCAAAACGTTCGTTGGCTTTGCCGTTTTTAGTTTGTTTTTGGTCTAATAAATAAGACGTTTCAAACCAAGTTTTTCTGGTTTCAGTTATCGAGAAGTTAAACGAATCATTAAAATTGGTAATAGAAACTACATCACCTTCGGTCACGTTTCCAATTTTATGTATCGTAATACCGTTAGCTTTAAATGTTGCTTCAACTTCTGCATCAGCTTGGAAAACCACCCCTATGTTTTCATTAAATAAGGTTTTAACGGCATCGTTTTCACCTAAAACGGTTAAATCATACGTTGCTCCTAAACCTACTTCTGCAAATGACATTTCTAATAAAGTGGTAATCAAACCACCACTTCCAATATCGTGTCCAGCATTAATTTTTCTGTCTTTTATTAAATCTTGTAAGGTATTGAATGCTTTCTTGAAGAATGCAGCGTCTTTTATTGTTGGCGTTTCGTTTCCTACTTTACTTTGCGTTTGATAAAATGAAGAACCTCCTAATTTAAAAGTATCTTGTGATAAATTGATGTAGTAAATGTTTCCGCCATTTCGTTGTAAAACAGGTTCTACTACTTTAGTAATATTCGAACAATTTCCAGCTGCCGAAATAATTACCGTTCCTGGTGCAATTACTTCATCATTTGGATATTTTTGTTTCATCGACAAGGAATCTTTTCCTGTTGGAATGTTGATTCCCAATTCGATAGCAAAATCCGAACATCCTTTTACGGCTTCGTATAAACGGGCATCTTCGCCTTCATTTTTACACGCCCACATCCAGTTTGCCGATAAAGAAACCGAAGCCAAACCGTCTTTTAATGGTGCCCAAACTAAATTTGATAAAGATTCTGCAATGGCATTTCTACTTCCTGCCACAGGATCAATTAAAGCTGAAATAGGAGCGTGCCCAATAGAAGTGGCAATTCCTTCTTTTCCTTTATAATCTAAAGCCATTACTCCTACATTATTCAAAGGTAATTGTAACGGACCTGTACATTGTTGTTTGGCTACTTTTCCGCCTACACAACGGTCGACTTTATTGGTTAACCAATCTTTACAAGCCACGGCTTCTAAACGTAAAACTTGATTTAAATAAGTTGGAATTTCACTGGCTTTATATTCTGAATTACTATAATTTCTTGTAATTGTTTTGTCGTTCATTATGGTTTTTGGCGAACTTCCAAAAAAGTCTTCCAAAGCATAATCCATTGGTTTTAATCCTGTTGATTTGGATTCAAAAGTAAATCTATGGTCGTTGGTTACATCTCCCACTTCATACATCGGAGAACGCTCTCTATCTGCAATGCGTTGAAGAGTTTCCATGTCTTTTTGACCAATAACCAATCCCATTCTTTCTTGCGATTCGTTTCCAATGATTTCTTTAGCCGAAAGGGTAGGGTCGCCCACAGGTAATTTATCTAAATCAATTAAACCTCCTGTTTCTTCCACCAATTCCGATAAACAATTTAAGTGTCCACCGGCACCGTGGTCGTGAATAGAAACTATCGGATTGTTATCACTTTCTACCAATCCACGAATGGCATTGGCGGCACGTTTTTGCATTTCTGGATTAGAACGTTGGATGGCATTTAATTCAATTCCAGAACCAAAAGCACCTGTATCTGCTGAAGATACTGCGGCACCACCCATTCCAATTCTATAATTTTCACCACCCAGAATAACTATTTTGTCACCTGCAGTTGGTTTCTTTTTAATGGCTTGGTCTAATTTTCCATATCCAATTCCACCTGCTTGCATGATTACTTTATCGTAACCTAATTTACGCGCTGCTTCTTCGTGTTCAAAAGTTAAAATAGAACCTGTAATTAGCGGTTGTCCAAATTTATTTCCAAAATCAGATGCTCCGTTTGATGCTTTAATTAAAATATCCATTGGGGTTTGGTACAACCAAGGACGTTCTTTCATTTCGTCTTCCCAAGGGCGATTTTCAGCTAAGCGAGAATAGGAAGTCATGTAAACTGCTGTTCCTGCCAAAGGCAACGAACCTTGACCACCTGCTAAACGGTCACGAATTTCTCCTCCTGAGCCTGTTGCAGCCCCATTAAATGGTTCTACAGTGGTAGGGAAGTTGTGGGTTTCTGCTTTTAATGAAAGTACAGAATCAAATGTTTTTTCTTCGTAAAAATCAGGTTTATCTGGGCATTTTGGTGCAAACTGTGTTACTTTTGGACCTTTTACAAAAGCCACGTTGTCTTTATAGGCCGAAACGATATCGTTAGGATTGGTTTCAGATGTTTTTCTAATTAATTTGAATAACGATGTTGGTTTTTCTTCGCCATCTACTACAAATGTTCCATTAAAAATCTTATGACGACAGTGTTCTGAATTGGCTTGTGAAAAGGCAAAAATTTCAGAATCGGTTAACTTTCGTTCTAATTTAGCAGAAAGTTTATTCAAATAATCTACTTCTTCGGGACTTAATGCTAAACCTTCGGTTTTATTATAGGCTGCAATATTTTCAATTTCTAAAATGGGTTCGGGTTGCAGGTTGATGGTATAGATTTCTTGGTGTAATTCTGAATATTTATGAAACAACATCGGATCAAAATCAGAAAAATCAGCAGCAACTTTTACAAATTCTTCAATGCGAACGATACCAGTTATTCCCATGTTTTGTGTAATTTCAACAGCATTAGTACTCCAAGGAGTGATCATAGCGGCACGAGGTCCAACAAAAAAATCCGCTACTACGGATTTTTCGATTTTATGAGCGTTGCCAAAAAGCCAATTTAATTTGTTGCTATCTTCTGATGAAAGTTCGTTTTGCGATTGAACGGCAAAAACAAGGTTGGATTGGTTTCCGAAGAAATGAATCATTGTGTAGTTATTTTAATCCCTTTGTGGCTATTCATCCGATTACAAAGGGTAGGTTGTTGTTGATCTTGCAAATTTATTTGAATTGTTTGAAGAAACAAAATTATACGCCTACGAAATACAAAAAAATTAATCGATTGTAGTCCAATTGTAAGCACCCATATCGGTAGCCCCTGTTCTTGGCTGATTTAACAGATCATTAAAGGTCGAATATTGTACTTTGGCTCTGCCTTTTGCAGCCGAATTTTGACTGATAATGAATTCGTTTTTTGAAGGGTCTTTAAATTCAGGTTTGTGCATTGTGCTATTGGAGGCAATTAAACACGCTGAATATAAATTAGTATTGGAAAATTGATACAGTACATTTGAAGTTAAGTTATTGCTGTAATCTACAAATTTAATTAAGCAATGATCAAAATTATAATTAAAGGCAGTTGTAGTACCTTTTTTTTGCAGATTTATTCCAAGATTACTAGAACCATAAATTATACAATTCTTAAAATTTGCCTTGGATAAAGGTGCAATTGTATAGCCTGATGCCGTTTTAATAAAATCATCTAAAGCAACTGGAGTTTGATTGGGTCTCGACCAATAATTGGCAAACGTACAATGAATGAATTCATAACTTCCTCCAAAACTTCCTGCAAATGAGGCTTGCCCGCAATTGTTTACTACCAAATTGCGTCCTTCTATATTTCCTGTTCGTGCCAGAATTCCAACATTCGAGCAATTATAAATTTGTGTGTTTTTAAGATCCAATGTAGGAGTAGCCGTGCCATCGTTGCCCGAAACCAAGAGGCCTACCGTAGCATTCTTGAGTGTTAAATGTTGGATTTGGTTGTTGGTACTACCTTGTATAAACCAAACAGTCCCCCATTGGCCAGGTACATCGGCAAAATCGGGTTCCAAACGGTCACCTTCAAAAATCACTTCGTTTTCCTGTACTTCAGTAACAGAAGGAGTACCTAGTATGTGTAGGGAAGCATTATTAGTTACTATTAATCCCGATTCAGCGTGAAAGTGAACTCTTGCTCCAGCATCCACAATTAAAGTCTTGTTGTTAGGAATAGCAGCATATCCATAAATAACATAAGGTTTCTCATTGGTCCAGTGCAATTCATTTCCATTAACGGCATCATTCTCATCCAAATAAAAACCATAGACTTCATCTTCACCGATGGGTAAAGTTTCGGTGGTTCCATCGGAAAATTTTTGGGGATATAAAAAAATGGCATCTTGAATTAAGGTAACCAATTCCACTTTTTGTGTTTGTAATCCTTCACCAAATAAAATTTGGTCAGTATACAGAAAATCAGTTGTATTAGCATCGATTACATCAGCAGTTACTTCAATAAAAATATACATGCTGTCTTTGGCGAGTAATTCGACATCCTCAAAGGTTTTTCCGGGCATACCGTCTACCATCAATCGGTATTTGGATGCATTGCCTTTGGCTAAAGCAACCTTTGGAATGGATATGTTTTTATTGCTTTTGTTGTATACTTTTAGAGTGTAGGTACTGGAACCAATATTGGTAAAAACAGTATCTAAATAGACGGTATCTTTTGAAAAACGAAGGTTTCCTGTAGCCGATTCAAATTCAAAATCATTGCGACATGAGGTCAATGCTATAGAAAACCCAAGAATTAATAGTAATAATAAACGATACATGCAGTATGAATTTTTGTAAAAGTACTTATTAATTTGAAAATGTAAAAGTTTATGCAGGCAAATGTGCCTTACTAAAACGAAAATTATTGTATAGAATTCTCGTAATAATGATTAATTTTACAAAAAAAATAGAACCACTATGTTTGATAAAGAGAACATGTTGCAATTGTGTAACGAATGGAGTAAAAATACATTAATGAATACACTTGATATTGTATATACCGATGCTGGTGAAGATTTTTTAACCGCAACTATGCCTGTCAATTCGAGAGTGCATCAACCGATGGGCCTATTGCATGGTGGCGCAACGGTTGCCTTAGCTGAAAGCGTGGGAAGTGCCGCTTCTTTAATGTTTGTCAATCCAGAAAAACAAGAAGTTCGTGGTATCGAAATTTCGGCCAATCATTTAAAAAGTAAACGTGAAGGGATAGTAACAGCTACCGCAAAAATCATCCATAAAGGTGCCAGTATTCATTTGTGGGAGATTAGAATTGTAGATGAAGCTGGAAAATTGATTTCGCTGTGTAAATTGACCAACATGATTTTATCGAGAAGAACATAATGCAGGTATTCACTGAAATACAAACTTTGCTATTGCATCAAAAGCCTTTTGTGTGTTATATTAAACCCAATGCAATCGTTTGGAATTTACTGGTTCAAGACAATGAGGCAAGTATTGAGTTTTCAGGTCAAAACGGATTTGTATTTGTACCTTTTCAGGACGGAAAAAAAGTAGTTATTCCGTTTGAAGAAAATGCTTTTTTGCAAGGCAATTTAGAAGATTTAGCAAAGGAACCGGTTGCTCAATTTCAAACCAACAATCTGCAGCAAACCGAATTTGAAAACTTGGTTTCCAAAGGTGTCTCTGCTATAAAGCAAGGCCATTTTGATAAGGTAGTGGTTTCGCGCAAGCTATCTATTCCTGGACATTTTTCCATTGTTGCTTCCTTTAAAAATATTGTATATGGTTATCCCACGGCCTTTAGGTATTTGTTTGTGCATCCAAAAATTGGAATTTGGATGGGAGCAACACCTGAGCAATTGGTTAAAATTAACAAAGATCAATTTGAAACGGTTGCTTTAGCAGGTACGAAATTGTATTCCGACGGTTTGGATTGGACAACTAAAGAAGTAAACGAACAAAAAATAGTGACTGATTATATTGTTTCTAAAATTAAAAATCATGTATACGATATAGCGCTTTCTGAACCTCAAACCATACAAGCGGGTAATTTAGCCCATTTAAAGTCGGTCATCACAGGGCAGTTGACTTCAAAATTTTCTGCTCTTGATTTGATTACTACGTTGCATCCCACGCCGGCTGTTTGTGGCTTACCAAAAGCCGCTGCTACGGAATTCATAGTAAAAAATGAACACTACAATCGATCGTATTATGCAGGTTTTTTGGGGGAATATAATACGGCAGAATCTACCGATTTATTTGTAAATTTGCGGTGTTTGCAGTGGGAAGAAAATGCTGTGCATATTTATGTAGGTTGCGGCATTACTGCCGACAGTGATTCCAATCTCGAATACATTGAAACGGAAAATAAATCCATGACGATGCGGGATATATTAGTAAAAGTAAAAAGTTGAAAGTTAAAAGTAAAAATTAAAAGTAAAAAGTTTTGAAATTAGATATATTAGCATTCGGAGCACATCCTGATGATGTAGAATTGGGTTGTAGTGCTACACTGGCCAAAGAAGTGTCTTTGGGTAAGAAAGTAGGAATTATTGACTTGACTCGTGGCGAACTCGGCACTCGAGGTTCGGTTGCTATCCGAAATACTGAAGCAGCTATGGCTGCTGAAATTCTTGGAGTTCAGGTACGTGAAAATTTAGATATGCGCGATGGTTTTTTTGTGAATGATGAATCTCATCAATTACGAGTGATTGAAATGATTCGCAAATACCAACCAGAAATGGTATTGTGTAATGCCATAGCAGATCGTCATATTGATCACGGAAAAGGCAGTCAATTGGTAAGTAATGCTTGTTTTTTATCGGGCTTAACAAAAATTGAAACCCACCACAACGGACAAAAACAAGCCGCTTGGCGTCCTAAAATGGTATATCATTACATACAATGGCAATCCATTGCACCCGATTTTGTTGTGGATGTTTCAGCATTCATGGATGTAAAAATGAAAGCTGTACAAGCGTATGCTTCGCAGTTTTATGATCCCAACTCAACAGAACCAGTTACGCCAATTGCTTCCAAAAACTTTTTAGACAGCATCGAATATCGAGCTATGGATTTAGGACGTTTAGTGGGCGTAGCCTTCGCCGAAGGATTTACTGTAGAAAGATATTTGACCGTCAATAGTTTAACGGATTTGAAGTAAATTATTTATTTTTTTCTTTGCAAGTATTAAGTTTAGTATTATATTTGCTCCCGTATTTATACATGGTGGTTGTAGCTCAGTTGGTTAGAGCATCGGTTTGTGGTACCGAGGGTCGCCGGTTCGAGCCCGGTCTTCCACCCTTCAATTATTAAGCTTCGAGACTACTCGGAGCTTTTTTTATGGATATAAAAAAAGCCTTGAAGTTCTTCAAGGCTTTTTTGGGTACTTAGGATAAAAATTAGAACGCTAATTTTACGTTTAAGTCAAAATCATCAGCAATTGTTTTATCACCTAAATCAGTGAAGAAACTTCCTGATCCGTATTTGATGTCATATTTTGTACGATTTACTTTAAATTCAGCTGTAGCTGTAGTAGCAGCAACTGTTAATTCAAATTTTACAGGCTCCGTTTTTCCTTTGATGGTTAAATCTGCCGTTACAGAATACACATTAGCTGTTTTTTCTCCAATAGATTTAATGACCAAAGTAGCCGTTGGGAATTTTTCAGTTCCAAAAAAATCTTCCGATTTCAAGTGACCGTCTAAATTTGCTTTACTTTTTCCTTCTAAATCTGTAGTGTTAATGGTTGTCATGTCAACCGTGAAATTTCCACCTACTACTTTTTTTCCTTTGAAGATTAATGTTCCTTCTTTTAGTGTAATGTTTCCAGAGTGTTCGCCGGTTACTTTTTTTCCTACCCAGTTGATGCTGCTTTTTACTGCGTCTACTTTTTTGCTTACTTGTGCAAAAGACGTTACCGATACGAATGCTACTAAAGCTACTGCAATTGTTTTTAAATTTTTCATGTGTAAATGTTTAAGTGTTAAAATATATATTAAATAGTTTCAAATAATTCTGCTGTTGATTTTCTTACTTTGGCCAAATGTTGCGTGGCGTCGTCTTCATGACGGTAGCCCAGAGCCGCTACTACTGAAGCTGCATATCCTTTAGCTGTTAATCCTAGTATTTCATTATATTGATCGGGTAAAAATCCCTCAATAGGGGTAACGTCAATCTTTAATTCGGCTGCCGCATTCAATAAATTACCCAAGGCCAAATAGGTTTGTTTGGAGGTCCAAATGGCCTTTTTTTCAAGCGGTAATCCAACTAAATTCGATTTCATAAAATCACCATAACCTTTTACGGCCTCTAAAGAAATATTTCTCGTTTGAGCAATGTTTGCTAAATAGTCATCTATATGAGCTTCTTGCACGTCGAGGGTATGCGCAAACACGAAGAGATGAGAAGCATCAACAATTTGACTTTGTCCCCATGATGCAGGTTGCAAAGTGGCTCTAATTGCGGGATTTTCAATGATAAATATTTTGTACAACTGTAATCCATACGATGAAGCACTTAACCGAATAGCTTCTTTAAGAAATTCTAAATCGGTTACCGATATTTTTTTGGTGGCATCAAATTTTTTGGTGGCGTAACGCCAATTTTGGTTTTCGATAAAATCGTGGTTCATAGTGTAGGTGTTAATTTCTAAATTTCTCTAATAAGGTGTTCAATTGTGTCAACTCATTTTTCGTAAGATTGTTACCAAATTTTTGTTCGTGCATCTCGACTAATGGATCTAAGTGACGGAGCAATTCCATTCCTTTAGTTGTAATTGTGATTTCCATTTTTCTTCGGTTTTGCGGACAAATCTCACGCAACACCAACTCTTTTGCTAATAATTTATCTACAAGTCGAGTAGTGTTGCTGGTTTTTGCAATCATGCGTTCTTGAATGGTACACATATTTACCGCATTTCCTTTTTGCCCACGCAAAATGCGCAATACATTGAATTGCTCAGCCGAAAGATCAAACGGTTTTAGCAATTCGTTGAATTTATCAGCAATGACATTTTGCGTAAACATTACATTGAGTAATGCTTTTTTTTCTTCTGCCATTGGGAAAGTGGTTTTTATGATTTCTTCAATTCGCATGCGCATGTAAATATTTGTAGGTACAAATGTAGTATTTATTTCATTTGTATATACAAATGTGTATTAATTTTTTATAAAATTTTTAAATTCCAATTTTGGTCGTATTTTTGAAAAAAAATAACACGATGAACTTAGAGCAAAAAGAGTGGTGGAGTCAATTTTTAAATGATGAATATGGGATAATCATTGACGTTCGCACAGAAGACGAATTTGAAAGTGGTAAAATTCCGGCTGCCTTAAATATTGATATTTATAAAGGGCAAGGATTTGTATACCAAGTGGAAGAGTTGGATAAATCCAAAAATTTTTATGTGTATTGTGCGGCAGGAGTGAGAAGTGCCAATGCTTGTGGCGTAATGCAACAATTGGGCTTTGAAAATGTGTTCAATTTGGTGGGTGGTTTTTCCAACTGGGACGGGCCAACAGACTAATAAAAAAATATCCGCTAATTAGCGGATATTTTTTTAAGTATTATTTCTTATAGAAAGGCATTTTGACCACTTTGGCTTTGATGTCTTTGTTTCGGATGCGAATGTAAATTTCTGAATCTACTGCTGCAAGTGCTGAAGGCACATAACCCATTCCGATAGCAATTCCCAAAGAAGGCGATTGCGTTCCAGAGGTTACTATTCCTACTACGTTTTCTTGTGCATCACAAATTTCATAATCGTGACGAGGAATACCGCGTTCGATCATTTCAAATCCTACCAATTTACGTCCAACACCCGCTTCTTTTTGTTGGAGTAGTTGGTCCGAATTGGTAAATGTTTTGTCAAATTTGGTGATCCAACCCAGTCCAGCTTCTAAGGGCGAAGTGGTGTCGTTGATGTCATTTCCATACAAGCAGAATCCCATTTCTAAACGTAGGGTGTCACGAGCTGCTAATCCAATAGGTTTGATCCCAAAGGCCGCACCGGCTTCAAAAACTTTGTTCCAAATGTACTCGGCATCTTCATTTTTAAAATAAATTTCAAAACCGCCCGAACCAGTATAACCAGTCGCGGAAACGATTACGTTTTGCTTTCCGGCAAAATCCCCAATTTGAAACGTATAATAGCCCATATTGGACAAATCAATATTTGTTAACGATTGCATCGCTTGAGCGGCTTTCGGACCTTGAATGGCTAATAAAGAATACTGATCGGAAGCATTGGTCATTTCCACACCCAAATCGTTGTGCGAACTGATCCAGTTCCAGTCTTTTTCTATATTAGAAGCGTTTACCACTAATAAATAATGGTTGTCTTTTATTTTATATACGATCAAATCGTCAACGATACCGCCATCGTTATTTGGTAAGCAAGAATATTGTGCTTTTCCGTTGACTAATTTTGAGGCATCGTTTGAGGTTACTTTTTGAATTAAAGCCAGAGCATTTTCCCCTTTTAAGAAAAATTCGCCCATGTGTGACACGTCAAAAACACCCACGCCGTTGCGCACGATTTCGTGTTCTGCATTGACGCCTTCATATTGAACCGGCATATTGTATCCGGCAAACGGAACCATTTTAGCTCCTAAATTTTCGTGAATGTGCGTTAAAGCTGTATTTTTCATGATTTGATGTTGTGTTATTTGAGACCGCTAATTTATTGAAAATTCTTAAAAATATATCGACATTTCCTTTAAAATTTGAGAACTATTTATTTTTTGTTAATAATGATAATAAATCTTGCATTTTAGCAATTCTTTGCGGAATTTTGAACTTTATAAATTAATCAGATGGAAACCATACATTATATAAGTTCAGATTTATTATCAATTGAGATGATCAATGAGATTGTTTTTCAAGGAAAACAGTTGGCATTATCAGAAGAAGCTATCGTAAACATTGAAAAATGTCGAAAGTATTTAGATGATAAAATGAAATCAAATTCTGAACCCATTTACGGGATCAATACTGGTTTTGGTTCGTTATGTAATGTGAAAATTTCGAATGAAAATTTATCTAAACTTCAAGAAAATTTAGTAAAATCGCATGCTTGCGGTACAGGTGATGAAGTACCTCATGAAATTGTAAAAATCATGTTGTTGCTCAAAATACAATCGTTGAGCTATGGACATTCGGGTGTGCAACTGCTTACCGTACAACGTTTGATCGATTTTTATAACCATGATATTTTACCACTTATCTATACCCAAGGTTCTTTGGGGGCCTCAGGGGATTTGGCACCACTAGCTCATTTGTCCTTGCCTTTATTAGGGGAAGGCGAAGTCTATTGCGATGGGTTTCGTCAACCTGCCGCAAAAGTATTAGCAAAAATGGGGTGGGAGCCTATCGTATTGCAATCCAAAGAAGGTTTGGCCTTGTTAAACGGCACGCAATTCATGAGCGCTTATGGAGCGTATTGTTTATTAAAAGCGCAAAAAATAGCCTATTTAGCCGATGTTATTGGGGCTATTTCTTTAGAGGGATTTGACGGTAGAATTGAGCCCTTTACCGATTTAATTCATTTGATTCGACCACATAAAGGGCAGGTGCAAACGGCCGAACATTTTAGAGGATTATTAGAAGATAGTCAGATAATTGCACAGACCAAAGCGCATGTGCAAGATCCGTATTCGTTTCGATGCATACCTCAAGTACATGGTGCTTCTAAAGATGCAATAGAATATGTAAAGAAAGTTTTTCGCACCGAAATCAATTCGGTGACCGATAATCCCAATATTTTTGTAGGGGAAGATTTGATTCTTTCAGGAGGAAATTTTCATGGACAACCCTTGGCGCTCGCTTTTGATTTTTTAGGTATTGCTTTGTCAGAACTGGGAAGTATTTCCGAGCGCAGAACCTACCAATTGATTTCGGGTTTGCGCGGTTTACCTCCGTTTTTAGTAAATAATCCCGGTTTGAATTCGGGTTTTATGATTCCGCAATATACGGCTGCCAGTATAGCCAGTCAAAATAAACAATTGGCTACTCCAGCCAGTATCGATAGTATTGTTTCTTCTAACGGGCAGGAAGATCATGTGAGCATGGGTGCCAATGCAGCTACAAAAACTTTGCGCATTGTTGAAAACGTAGAGCGTATTCTAGCCATAGAATTGTTTAATGCTTCTCAAGCTATTGAGTTTAGAAGACCATTACAATCTAGTGATTTTATAGAAAGTTTTTTAAAATCCTATCGCGAAGAAGTTGCTATTGTTACAGAAGATCGCATCATGCATTATGATATTGAAAAATCAATCGCTTTTTTAAATAGTTTTCAAATAGACTTTGAATAATATACAGGTCTTATTTTAAGCGTTTTAAAATAGAAATAATTACAATAATTAAGGCTACAGCCTCCGATAAGAGTCCGACAGTGAGTATTGTTGAAGCGCCAGGCCAATGCATAATTTTGAATAAAGCACCTACAATTGTTGTGATGATACCAAAGGTGAAAAATAAAATTGGAAGAGCATATTGTTTTTTCATTTCTAGTGGGTTTTAATTAAGACCATTTAAAATTCTTTTCAATTGCTTTAATCATTTCTCCGGCAATGTCTTTTTGTGTCGCACCTTCAATTCCTTCCAGTCCCGGTGAAGAATTTACTTCTAATAACAAAGGTCCTTTTATCGAGCGAATGATATCTACCCCAGCTACTTTTAAATTCATGGCTTTGGCAGCTTTTATAGCAATTCTTTTTTCATCAGCCGTTACTTTCACAATTGAGGCTGTTCCTCCTAAATGAATATTAGCTCTAAATTCACCTGGTAAGGCTTCACGTTGCATGGCAGCAACTACCTTTCCGTCAACTACAAACAGCCGTAAATCTTTTCCGTTGGCTTCTTTGATGAACTCTTGAACGAGAATGTTGGCGTTCAAACTTTTAAAAGCATTAATTACCGATTCGGCCGCTTTTTTAGTTTCAGCCAGTACAACGCCCTTTCCTTGTGTACCTTCTAATAATTTTACGATCAATGGTGAACCACCTACCATCTTGATCAAGTCGTCAGTATCTAATGGCGAATTAGCAAACCCTGTAGTAGGAATATCCACACCATTATTCAATAGCAATTGAAGTGAAAACAGTTTGTCTCTTGATTGTGTAATAGCTGAAGCATTGTTTAATGCATACACTTTTAGTGCTTCAAATTGACGGGTTAAGGCACAACCATAATAAGTCATACTGGGTCTAATTCTTGGAATAATTGCATCAAAGTCGTTGAGTATTTTACCACCTCTGTAATGAATTTCCGGTTTCGTTGCATCTAATTTCATATAGCAGTACTTCAAATTTAAGAAGTGCATTTCATGCCCTCTTAATTCGCCTGCTTCCATAATTCGTTTGTTACTATACAACTCAGGATTACTAGCTAAAAGGCCAATTTTTAATCCTTTTTTTGTTTCGTTGGAGGCGTAATAATATTCTTTTAATTTTTCTATTGTTGGTTGGCCCAAAAGATAGCGTTGTTCAGGATCAACAAGTACACGTCCAGACATGGCTTCTCGTCCAAAAAGCATTCGAAAACCCATGGAATCTCTATTCGTAAGTGTTACTTCTATTTCCCATGTTTTTCCACCAATTTCCAATTTTGTTTTAATAACAAAACGTTGTTCTCTATAGCCACTGGAGCTTTTTACTACACGTTTATCAATAAGAGGCGCTTCACAATGAATGACTGCTTTGGCATTATTTTGAATGGGATTTATATCAAATTTAACCCAATTTTCACTGTTTTTTTCAAAAGTAGCAATATTAATAGCATGTAATGCTGAAGTCTTCGCTCCAGAATCAACTCGTGCCTTAATAGTGGGAATTCCTAGTGTAGGGAAGGAGCACCATTCTTCGCTACCTACAATAACTTTATCTAGCATTTTTAACCGTATGAATTAGGATTCTAAAGTAGTATTTTTTTCAATACAAATAGATTTTTTGTAGTATAAAAAAAAACCAAGCTAAGCACTTGGTTCTTCTTGTTTTTTAATTTGGATTACCAATTCCTGATTGGCCTCATCTAAATCCATAAAAATTTGATCACCATCATGAATCTTTGAAGTGATTATCTCTTCTGCAAGAGCATCTTCTACATATTTTTGAATGGCCCGCTTGAGAGGGCGTGCTCCAAATTGCTTGTCAAAACCTTTGTCTGCAATATAGTCTTTGGCTTGTTCTGAAAGCTGTAATGTATAGCCTATTTCTTTTACTCTAGCGTATAATTTATCCATTTCAATATCAATAATTTTATCGATATCGTGTTTTTCAAGGGCATTAAAAACGATTACATCGTCAATTCTGTTTAAAAATTCAGGAGCAAACGCTTTTTTCAAGGCGTTTTCAATGATGCCTTTAGAGTGTTCATCGGTTTGGGCATTTTTCGCTGCGGTACCAAAGCCAACTCCGGTTCCAAAATCTTTTAATTGACGCGCTCCAACGTTAGAAGTCATAATAATTATTGTATTTCTGAAGTCTATTTTTCTTCCCAAACTGTCGGTTAAATGGCCGTCGTCCAATACTTGCAGCATCATGTTAAAAACATCCGGATGTGCTTTTTCAACTTCGTCTAAAAGTATTACACAATAGGGTTTTCTTCTGACTTTCTCCGTCAATTGTCCGCCTTCTTCATATCCTACATAGCCAGGAGGCGCACCTACTAATCTAGAAATAGCAAACTTTTCCATGTATTCACTCATGTCGATGCGTATTAAAGCATCTTCCGAATCGAATAATTCTTTGGCAATTACTTTAGCCAATTGGGTTTTACCTACTCCGGTTTGACCTAAGAAAATAAAGGAGCCAATTGGTTTGTTTGGATCTTTTAAACCCGCTCTATTTCGCTGAATCGATTTAGCAATTTTTTGTACCGCCTCATCTTGTCCAATTACCTTACCTTTAATGAGTTCGGGTAAATGAGCTAATTTATTACTTTCAGTTTGAGCAATACGATTTACAGGAATTCCAGTCATCATAGATACCACATCTGCAACATTGTCTTCTGTAACGGTTACTTTATTGTTTTTAGCGTCTGCTTCCCATTCTTCTTGTGCAATCGCTAAATCTTTTTCAATGCGTTTTTCGTCATCACGAAGTTTTGCAGCCTCTTCGTATTTTTGTTTTTTAACCACCGTATTTTTTAGTTCGCGTACTTCTTCTAATTGTTTCTCCAATTCTAAGATTTGTTTAGGAACATCAATATTGATGATATGAACGCGCGAACCTGCTTCATCTAAGGCATCTATTGCCTTGTCTGGCAAGAATCGATCGGTCATATAACGATTGGTTAGTTTGACACACGCTTCAATAGCTTCAGGAGTATAAATTACGTTATGATGGTCTTCATATTTAGGCTTGATGTTGTTCAAAATGGTAATAGTTTCTTCTACAGAAGTAGGTTCAACGATTACTTTTTGAAAACGTCTTTCTAGCGCTCCGTCTTTTTCAATGTATTGGCGGTATTCATCTAAGGTTGTAGCGCCTACACATTGAATTTCACCACGCGCTAAGGCCGGTTTGAACATATTTGATGCATCCAAAGAACCGGTGGCACCCCCAGCGCCAACAATGGTATGAATTTCGTCAATAAATAAAATGATATCATCATTTTTTTCCAATTCGTTCATTACGGCTTTCATGCGTTCTTCAAATTGTCCGCGGTATTTTGTACCAGCAACTAAACTAGCGAGATCAAGTGTCACCACGCGTTTATTGAAGAGATTACGCGAAACTTTCTTTTTGATGATTCGTAAGGCTAATCCTTCTGCAATAGCGGATTTACCCACGCCGGGCTCACCAATCAATAATGGATTGTTTTTCTTTCTTCGGCTTAAAATTTGGGATACGCGTTCGATTTCTTTATCGCGACCTACCACAGGATCTAATTTGCCTTCTTCGGCCATTTCTGTTAAGTCACGACCAAAATTATCCAATACAGGTGTTTTGGATTTTTTATTGGTTTTAGTTCCTGAAGAGGGGCTATTGAATCCACCATCTTTAAGGCTGTCATCTTGTCCGCTGTCATCATTAAAAGATTCAGCTTTTGGTGAATTTTCTATATAATCCTCTTCGTTTGTCATCATAGCTGTATATTGTTCTTTAACAGTTTCGTAATCAATTTTAATTTTGTGAAGCACTTTTGTTGTCGGATCGTTTTCGTTTCTAAGAATACAAAGTAACAAATGGGCAGTGCTGATTTCTGAGCTATTGAATAATTTTGCTTCTAAAAAAGTAGTTTTTAAGGCGCGTTCAGCTTGTCTGGTGAGCAATAAGTTTTTCTTTTCAATATTTTGAATCGCACTGGGATTGGCCGGACTCAAGATTTCTACTTTTTTTCGTAAGACTGAAAAATCGACTGCTAAGTGATTCAATATACTGATGGCAGTTCCGTTTCCATCGCGAAGTATGCCCAGAAGTAGGTGCTCAGTTCCAATGAAATCATGGCCTAAACGCAAGGCTTCTTCTTTGCTGAAAGAAATTACATCTTTAACTCTTGGGGAAAAATTATCGTCCATACTGCCATTATATTATTAGTAAATATACGAATACAAAAGGGGATATAACAAAAACTATACCTGATCATTGTATCATATCGCTAAATGACAAAAAAAAAATGAAAAATAAAAGAAAACGCGTATTGATTTATAACCAATTTGTAAACAAAATTGTTAATAAAATCTCCTAATTAGTCACTAAAAACAGTACTTAAAACTAGAAAAAGCTGTATATTGGCACGTTTTAGTACTAATTATAATTTTAATATAAATACTTATGTCAGAAGGAGAAAAGTTAATTCCTATTAACATAGAGGAAGAAATGAAATCAGCCTACATCGATTATTCGATGTCTGTTATTGTGTCGCGAGCACTTCCTGATGTTAGAGATGGTTTAAAGCCAGTACACCGTAGAGTTTTATACGGAATGTATGAATTAGGAGTTCTTTCAAACAGAGCCCACAAAAAGTCGGCTAGAATTGTTGGAGAAGTTTTAGGTAAGTACCACCCCCATGGTGATACTTCAGTGTATGATGCCATGGTTCGAATGGCGCAGGAATGGAGTTTACGTTATTTAATGGTTGACGGTCAAGGTAACTTTGGTTCGGTAGATGGAGATAGTCCAGCTGCAATGCGTTATACGGAAGCCCGAATGAAAAAGATTTCGGAAGAAATGTTGGCCGATATAGACAAAGAAACGGTTGATTTTCAATTGAATTTTGATGATACGTTGCAAGAACCAACAGTAATGCCAACAAAGATTCCAACCTTATTAATTAACGGAGCATCTGGAATTGCTGTAGGTATGGCTACCAACATGGCCCCACATAATTTATCGGAAGTTATTGATGGAACCCTAGCATACATTAATAATAATGATATTGAAATAGATGAATTAATTACACATATCAAAGCCCCAGATTTTCCAACTGGTGGAATTATTTATGGTTATGAAGGTGTAAGAGAAGCCTTTAAAACAGGTAGAGGTCGTATTGTTATTCGTGCTAAAGTTGGCTTTGAAGAAGTAAATGGAAGAGAAGCTATCATTGTAACTGAAATTCCATACCAAGTCAATAAAGCCGAAATGATTAAGAAAACGGCAGATTTAGTGAATGATAAGAAAATTGAGGGTATATCGAACATTCGAGACGAATCGGATCGTAATGGAATGCGAATTGTATATGAATTGAAACGCGATGCGGTACCTAATGTTGTATTAAACACTTTGTATAAATACACACAATTACAATCTTCTTTCAGTGTCAATAATATTGCTTTAGTAAAAGGTCGTCCACAAATGTTGAATCTAAAAGATTTGATTCATTATTTTGTAGAACACCGTCACGATGTAGTGGTTCGTAGAGCGCAATATGATTTACGCAAAGCCGAAGAAAGAGCTCATATTTTAGAAGGTTTAATTATTGCTTCTGACAATATTGATGAAGTAATTAAAATTATTAGAGCGTCTAAAGATGGTGATGAAGCCCGCGCAAACTTAATCGAGCGTTTCAAATTATCAGAGCTTCAAGCACGTGCTATTGTTGAAATGCGTTTGCGTCAATTAACGGGGCTGGAGCAAGATAAATTGCGTGCTGAATATGACGAAATCATGAAATTGATTACGCACTTGAAAGAGTTATTGGCCAGCAAAGAATTACGTATGCAAGTAATCAAAGACGAATTGGCAGAAGTGAAAGAAAAATATGGCGATGAGCGCCGTTCACAAATTGAATATTCGGGAGGTGATGTAAGTATTGAAGATTTAATTGCCGATGAAAGTGTTGTCATTACAATATCGCATGCAGGTTACATCAAACGGACATCCTTATCAGAATATAAAACACAAAATAGAGGAGGCGTTGGACAAAAATCTGCGGGAACAAGAGATCAGGATTTCTTAGAGCATTTATTTGTGGCAACCAATCACCAATATTTAATGTATTTTACTCAAAAAGGAAAATGTTATTGGATGCGTGTGTATGAAATTCCGGAAGGGACCAAAGCCAGCAAAGGTCGTGCTATTCAAAACTTAATTAACATTGAAAGTGATGATAAAGTTAAAGCATTCATTTGCACTCAAGATTTAAAAGATGAAGAATACACTAATAGTCACTTTGTGATTATGGCTACAAAACAAGGTCAAGTTAAGAAAACTTCTTTAGAACAATATTCGCGTCCGCGTCAAAATGGTATTAACGCTATTACCATTAAAGAGGATGATGAGCTATTAGAAGCAAAATTAACGACTGGAAACAGCCAAGTGTTACTTGCGGTTAAATCGGGTAAGTTGGTTCGTTTTGAAGAAGAAAAAACGCGTCCAATGGGAAGAACAGCTTCTGGAGTTAGAGGTATTACTTTGGCAGATGATAAAGATGAAGTTATTGGAATGGTTTCCATCGATAAAAATGATCTTAATGATTCACAAATTCTAGTTGTCACCGAAAACGGATACGGAAAACGTACTAAATTAGTTGATGATGATGGAGTAGATGTATACCGAATTACTAACCGAGGAGGAAAAGGAGTAAAAACTTTAAACATTACAGAAAAAACAGGGGCCTTAATTTCCATCAATAATGTAACAGATGCCGATGATTTAATGATCATCAACAAATCTGGACTAACGATTCGAATGCTGGTTTCCGACTTGAGAGTAATGGGTAGAGCTACCCAAGGTGTTCGATTGATTAACATCAAAGGAACCGATTCTATAGCCGCCGTAACCAAAGTACTTCGTGAAGAGGAGAGCGATGAACTTCTAGAGGATTTTGAAGGCGACGTTGAAACCAACTTTGACGACGAAATAGCTGAAGAAACAGAAGAATAAATTAGAGTATAGAGCCCAAATTTATTTTGGGCTTTTGTTTAACCAAGTTTACACCAAATGAAAAAACTTATTTTAAGCGCAACGTTACTTTTATCGGTTGCGACATTTGCTCAAAAAGATGAGCTCAAAGCATTAAAGAAAATTTATGCTAAAGATGAAATCTCTGAAAAAGATTTAGAAGCCTATAAAGCTGCTAGCGATGCGCTTCAGAATTTAGCCTCAGAAGAATCAGATAAGGTATATGCAAAATTTTACAAAGTTATGTATCCTACGGTTGTTTTGGCCTCAAAAGGAACAAAAGCAACTCCACAAGATCAATTGAGCGTATACTCATTTGACTTTATTAAAGATTACAGCGCTGTGATAAATGAAACTATTGCCTTCGAAAAAAAATCAGGTAAAAAGATTTATACAGATGAATTGCTAGAGGAGATGAAAGAGTTTAAACAATCGATGACCTCTATTGCAATGACTTTAAATGGAGCAAAAAAATATAAAGAAGCAGCTCCGTTTTTTTATAACGTCTATTTGTTTGATCCAATTCATGAAGGTAAATCATTACAAAATGCAGCAATTTTATCGGTTCAAGGTGAAGATTACAAGGTTGCTATAAAATATTATGAAGAGTTAGTAGCTAGTGATTATATTAACAATGGTATGGTTTATTATGCATTTAATAAAGCTACTGGATTAGAGGAAGAAATTGCAAGTATTGAGGATCGCGCCAAATTTATTTCATTGAGTTTGTATGAAAAACCAAGAGATTTAAAAGTGAGTGATAGTAAACCAGAAACCCTACGTATTTTGGCTTTATTATATAGACAAAATAGTGATTTTGAAAAAGCAAAAGAAACCTTTGCAAAGGCAAGACTTTTAGCTCCCAATGACGAAGAGATTAAAAAAGGGGAATTTGAATTATATTATAATTTAGGTATTAGTGGTTTAAGTGAAGAAGAAAAACTTGTAGCCGAAATTAATGCTTCAAGAGCTGATAAAAACAAATTTGATGCCTTAATGGCTAAAAGAAAAGAAATGTTTATTAAAATCATTCCCGATTTTGAAAAAGCCTACTCAATCGATCCTTCAAATGAAAGCACAAAAAGCATCTTAAAAATGGCTTATGTTGCTACTGGACAAGCGGATAAAGTAAAAACACTGCAGTAGAATGTAGGTGCAAACAAAATTAAAAAACGACCACTACTAATGGTCGTTTTTTTTGCTTTTATCACTTCTCATCATTAAAAGAACAGCTCCAATTATCCCAATAATAACCAAAGCAAATACTCCAATCATTATAAATGTTCCGTTGATATGAGAGTAAAAAGGTACAACTAGTTTATTCATGATTTCTTTTGTTTATTCTTTCAAAAGTATCATTAAATTAGTGTTAGAAATATGACAATTGTCATGCTATAAAAATCTCGAATTTTCAGTCAATACGGCACAACTTTCCTTTTTTCCGTACCACTTGTACCTATTTTTTGCTACATAATCATACAAAAGATCACGAATACTAGAGGGTAAAATTCGAAATAGTGTGGCAAGTGTAAAAATTCCTTGCAGATTTTTTGCAATTTCAAGAGCTGCCGAAGATTTGTAATAATAGGCAATACCGGGCTCATATAATACAATGCTATCCCTATAATCTGAATGAATTCCTATGTGCTTTATAATGCGTTGTCCCAATTCGGATTGTAGGGAAACAAATCGAAAAATATCGCTTTTGTCGTTTTTAATTATATACTGTACAGAAGCATCACATAAGTTGCAAACGCCATCAAATAGAATGATTTTTTTTCCTTTGGGTAATTCATGTAGTTCCATAATTTGAAATAATCGTTAAATAGGTTGTACAAATTCCAACTGTTCTACACTTACTTTTGAAGTAAAAACCCCATAATTCACTGTGGCTTTATTTTTTTCTATAGCGTCAATAGTGCCAATTGCTTTTCCATCAATCATTCGCACACGATCGCCAACTTTTAAAATTACTTTTGGTTGGTTTTCTTCTTCAATTTTAGCTTTTATTTTTTTCTCTTTTTTATCGGTTCGAATGGCTTCCACTTTTACTTGTACTTCTTCTACTACCTTTTTTTGAATCACTTCTTTCGCTTTCTTCTCTTTTGCCGAAATTTTTTTACGTTTCGAATTTTCGATTTCGATCATTTTCAAAAATTCCCCGATTAATATTTTTTTATCTTTATTATTGAAATAACTTTCTGAAATGTCGTCAATCTTTTGTCCTATATAAATCAAACGCTGATTGGCATCATATAGTTCTTGATAGCGCTCGAGTTTATCTTGAATTTTAGCATTTATGGTTTCCATTTTTTTGCTTTCATACCGAGCTTTGGATTCCTCTTCTTTTAAATTCAATGATGTTTTTTCTAACTTAGATCGCTCTTTCTGTAAGTTGGCAATGGTTTTATCAAAGCGTACTTTTCCAACTTCAATTTTCTTTTTAGCTCGATTGATTAACCCAAACGGGATGCCGTTTTTTTGCGCTACTTCAAAAGTAAATGAACTTCCAGCCTGACCTAATATTAGCTTATACATGGGTTCTAAAGATTTTTCATCAAAGAGCATGTTAGCATTTGCAGCAAACGGCAATTCGTTGGCTAATATCTTCAAATTACTATAATGTGTTGTTATAATTCCAAAAGCTTCACGATTATAAAATTCTTCTAGGAAAGTCTCGGCTAGGGAACCTCCTAATTCGGGATCCGAACCCGTTCCAAATTCATCAATTAAAAATAAGGTTTTTGAATTGCATTTTTTTAAAAAGTAATTCATGTTTTTTAATCGATAACTATAAGTACTCAAATGATTTTCGATAGATTGGTTATCTCCAATGTCGGTGAGTATTCTGTCAAATAAAAACGTTTCACTGCGTTCGTGTACCGGAATGAGTATACCACTTTGCAACATCAATTGAAGCAATCCTACCGTTTTTAATGAAATGGTTTTACCACCAGCATTGGGTCCGGAGATTACAATGATTCTGCTTTCATGTTGCAGTTCAATGGTTTGAGGATAGGTGATTTCCTTTTTTTCTTTATTATTCAAATAAAGTATAGGATGATAGGCGTCTTTAAAAAATAGTCGTTTTTTATCGGAAATGGTGGGTAATAGTCCATTGATAGAAAGTGCATATTTTGCCTTAGCCGCAATAACATCCACATCACTTAATAGCTCTTGGTACGCAGAAAGCGTATCACTAAAAGGTCGAATATCATTGGTCAAACGTTTTAAAATACGCATGATTTCTTCCCGTTCTTCAAATTCCAAGTTATTTAATTCACGAGAATAACGTTGGGCCGCTTCGGGTTCGATGTAGGCAATACTTCCTGTTTTTGAAGTACCTAAAATAGCTCCTTTCACTTTTCTTCGATACATGGCTAATACCGCCAATACTCTTCTGTTTTCAACGACGGTTTCTTTAATATCGTCTAAATAACCCATGGAATGATATTGGCTTAAAGCCATTCCAAAACTTTGATTTATTTTTCCACGGACTACATTGATGTTGCGTCGGATATCGATTAAATCGGGGGAGGCATTATCTTTAATAATTCCAAATTTATCGATCACTTCATCGATTCTTTGTGTGATTAGTTTTACACAATCAATTGTTGCTGATCTTTGATAGAGTTGGGGATAATATGTTTCAAATTTTTTTAAAAACTGTATTAGTGTGATGGCTGTTTCAGTGAGATTAGAAATTTTCTTAAAACTGCCTACTTCTAAAAAACTATCATCTATGGCTAAAAACTGTAATTCATAAAGAATGTTTTCAAAACCATGGTTGGGTATAGCATTATTATTTGAAAAAGAAGATAAGTATTCTGCCGTTTGCTGCAAATTTGTAAGCAATTCATTTTTGTCATTGATGGGAGCAATGGTTAAAGCTTTAGATTCACCGATATCCGTGTTGCAACGACTTGAAATCGTAGCTAATATTGTATTAAATTCTAAATCTTGAAGTGTTTTTTGGGTAATCGAAATCATTTTTCTTTTTCTATACGGTCAAAGTTACAAAGTAAAAAAACCATATTGCAATAGAAATTTATATTTTTGATAAAATTTATAAAATGTTGATCACTAATCAATCTTGGAACCAACGATTAGAAGCTGAATTTCAAAAGCCCTATTTTAAAGAATTATGGCTACAGGTTGAGCAGGAATATTCAACTACAATTTGTTTTCCGCCTAAGGAAATGCTGTTTAATGCTTTTGAGCAGTTTGATTTTGAAGCCACTCGAGTCGTTATTATTGGTCAAGATCCTTATCATGGAACGGGTGAAGCAAATGGCTTGTGTTTTTCTGTAAATGATGGTGTGGCTATTCCGCCTTCATTAAAAAACATTTTTCTAGAAATTCAGTCCGAGTACGATCAAATTTTGTTTCCAGTTTCGGGCAATTTAGACCGTTGGGCCGCCCAAGGTGTGTTATTGTTGAATTCCGGATTAAGTGTTCGAAAAGATAGCGCAAACAGTCACAAACATCTGAAATGGAATCTTTTTACGAATGCGGTAATTCAGTTATTGAATGAAGAATGTGAGCATCTGGTATTTTTACTCTGGGGAAGTTTTGCTCAAAAAAAAGGCATACAAATTGATCGGGATAAGCATTTGGTATTAGAATCTTGTCATCCGTCACCTTTAAGTGCAAATAGAGGATTGTGGTTTGGCAATCATCATTTTAAAAAAACAAATGATTATTTAAGTTTACACGGAAAAAAGGCAATCGAATGGTAATGTATTACGAACCAGTTTCAATTCTAAAAGCTTATTCATAATCGTTTCAAAACTTGATTTTGTCATTTGTTTTTGCGACCAATGGGTTAAACTTAACCATTCTTGAACCGCTTTAAGTTCTAAATTATATTTCAAGGAAAGTGTTCTATCGATACTTGGAATGTCTTTAAATTCTTGTGTGGTTGTATTGATGATATCAAGAATTTGATGTACGATTGTAGGATCCGATTCTAAGACTTCATTTCGAACGGCAATCACAAAGCAAGGCCATGGAGTAGGGCATTCGGCAATGCGTCGAAATATTTTTTGATCCACTAACGGTTGAGTCATAAATCGTTCCCACATAAAATAATCGGCAGTGCCTTTTGTGAGATTTTCTTCAGCACCCTCTATCGTATTGACGATTTCAAACTCTAAATCATCTGTTTCCCAATGTTGATTGGTGGCATTGACTAAACTCATCAAATGTGATCCTGAACCCATCCTAGAAACAGCAACTTTCTTTTTTTCTAATTCGGATAGGTTTTGATAGGGAGAATTTTGTGCCACATGAACACCCCAAATCAAAGGACTTTGTATAAATATTTGTACAATTTTAGCCGTATTTCCTTCTGCGATATCTTTAATAATTCCTTCGGTGAGCAGTACTGCAATGTCAGTTTCACCCGTGCGCAACATTTGGCACATTTTTCCAGTACCTTCAGGAACATCGTTCCATTGTAAATCAATTCCTACGGCCTCAAACTCGCCGTCTTCAATACACAAATGCCAGGGTAAGTTAAAATGTTCTGGAACTCCAGCAATTTTAATGGTTTTCATACGTAAACTTAAACATTAATATCTTTAAAGTTATGTAATCTAGCATAGCGGATCATGTCTGTAAACGATTCGGCATCTAGTTTTGGTATTTCAAGTATCGAATTTAAGAGTGTTGTGTCGTATTCATTTGCTGCCGAAGTCAAATAAGGCTTTAAATGTTTACCAATACTTTCGTAATATAATTTTTCAATGGTATTTTTATAATCAAAATCGAGTGCATTGGGTAATATACTAAAATTTGTATAGCCCACTTCTTTCATAATGAGTTGCAATCCCTTCACCAAATTAAAGCTTTCGTTATGCACAATATTCAATTGTGTAATATCTGTTCTTTGAAATGTTGCTACAATAACTTTGGAAACATAATCAACGGGGATGATGTTTAAACCAGTATTTTCACTTATGGTAAAACGCACATTTTCTTGTGCAACTTTTCGTTGGGCTGTGAAATGAAAAAATTTAGCCATCAAATAAAACACCATATATTTTGGAATAAAATAGCGGTTTTCTATACCCAACATTTTTCCTCCAATGACACTGGGGCGTAAAATTTGATAGGGTAGTTGCAATTGAGTACATTGTTGGATGACGAATTCTTCGGAATGAAATTTGGCATTTTCATACGCATTGCGATGGTCCAATTTAAATTCCAAGTTGTGAAAATCATTTGCTATCAATCCCTTTCTAACTCCCGAAGAAAAGGCCGTGCTGATGTAGATGAATTTTTTTATATAGGGTGAAAAGGTTGTGAACAGGTTCTTAGTAAGGGATGCATTTTCATGAAATATTTTTTCTTTCTGATCTTCGTCAGTCGATAAATTGACATAGCCCGCAGAATGAATAAAGTAAGCACCTTTAAATTGTTCAAGGACGGTTTTTTCAAGTTGTGCTAAATCGGCATCAATGATTGTAATATACTTGAGTAAGGCTGTTGTTCCTTTAGCAGATAAAATTTTAGGTGTATAATGACTCGAAAGCAATTCGGTTATTCGCTCTTTTGCAGCAACATTTCCCTTTTTACGGGTTATTAAAAATAAGGTTCCTTGAATGTTAGTATGGATAAAGTGCTCTAATACATCATACATGATGTGTGAGCCTAAAACACCAGTTGCGCCTGTAAGGATTATTTTCATTTGTTGTATAGTTGCGCACAAAAGTACGGCTATTTAATGAGATTATTTTCAAATTGCCACCATTTCCAAGCTATATTTTCGTCGTTATTATAGTTTTCCATTTCTTGAAAACCAGCTTTTTCTAAAATATGGTTGGAAGCACCATTTTCAGCATGGGTATAGGCGTTCATTGTTTTTATTTTAATGGTGTTGAAACCATGATCTAACCAAAACGTTGTAGCTTCAGTTGCATAGCCTTTATTCCAAAAGGGTTCATTTAATCGGTAACCATAATCGTAAAAATTGGTTTGTCCATTTTCAACATGATCGTTGATGTATTTGATGCCCGTCCAGCCAATAAATTCGCCGGTTTCTTTTAAAATAGTAGCATACCGACCAATTCCATTTTCTTTGTACTGTTTCAGTAAATAGTCAATAATTTGAAGCGATTCGTCAATATGAATGGAAGGTTTTTGCCAAAGGTATTTGTGTACAATAGGATTAGCATCCATTGAAAACAAGTCCTGAGCATCTGATGTATCAAAAGGGCGATAAAGAAGTCGTGAAGATTCAAGTTGTATCATGCTCTAATTTTTAAATCTGAAATTAGTATTCGATAGTCATCAGGATCTAAAATCATTTTACCATTTTCATTCCAATAGGGATTTTTAGCTTTAATAAATTCAATTTCATGAGATTGTAATTTATTAATAAGTAAGTCAAACTCCATTTTACTTTCTGGGTAAAAAACGAGAATATCATCTTCTTTAAAATCAAAGGAAATAACTTCTTTTGTTTTTGTAAATTCTAAATGCCAATTTTCATTTGATTTTCCAATAAAAACTCCATCATAACCATTGTGATTTTCAAAAGTGCCAAGCAATTCAAAACCTAAAATAGCAATGTAAAAAGATTTAATTTGTTCTAAATCATTGGTATGTCGTGCAAAACGAAATGTCATTTTTACTCTGCTAATTTATGTAACGTATATTCGATTAAAGCATCCACAGTTTTATGCGGGTCTTCACTAAACGTTCCTGAAGCTCGATTTGCAATGATCGCATTCAATGATAAACATTCGTGTCCCATTAATTTTCCTAAGCCATAAATGGCAGCGGTTTCCATTTCTAAGTTGGTCATCTGAATACCTTTATAATTGAAATGATCCATTTTGGTATTCAAATCTGAATCCTGAATATCCAAACGAATGACACGCCCTTGCGGTCCATAAAACCCGCCTACAGTTCCTGTAAAACCTTTATAAATGGTAGGACTTTCAAATCGTTTCACCAATGTCGAACTCCCAGCTATCACATAAGGACGGCCTTTGCGAAGGTCCCATTGGGTTTGCGCTATAAAAGCGTCTTCTATTTCAGTTTCTGAAATCGTATCAATTAAATAGGAGCGAAGCATGTTGTCTAATCCAAGACCATACTGGCTCATCACTATGCTGTCACAAGGAATGTCTGCTTGTAAAGATCCCGAGGTACCTATGCGAATGATATTTAGCGATGTCAATTTATTTTTTATCGTTCGAGTTTCTAAATCTACATTGAATAAAGCATCTAACTCGTTCATTACAATGTCTATGTTATCGGGACCAATACCTGTTGATATGACCGTTATTCGTTTGCCTTTGTAGGTTCCTGTTTGGGTTTTGAATTCGCGTTTTTGGGTACTAAATTCAATCGAGTCAAAATGCTTGGTTATTTTTTCTACTCGGTCTTGATCGCCTACAAATAGGATGTCTTGAGCAACTTGGCCCGGTTTTAGATTGATGTGATAAACACTTCCGTCTAAATTAACTATTAATTCTGATGCTGCTATCATTTTTTATAATGGATAATTGATTTAATTAATTACCCGCCCACTCGTTTTGTTTTAAATCCCTTTTCTTGTAATAGTTTCATAATCTTATCCCGATAATCACCTTGTAAAATGATTTCGCCATCTTTGATGGAGCCACCTACCGCTAATTTAGTTTTGATTTCTTTAGCTAATACTTTAAAATCTTCATCGTCACCCTCGTAACCCGATATGATAGTAGTAGGTTTGCCTTTTCGTTTTTCGTACTTGCAAATCATGGGCTCTTGCTGAACGTATAACTCATGAGGAGTTGCTGCAATTGGTTCCGATTCGATTGATACTTCGTGGTTTGGAAATAATTTTTTTAATTGTTCTTGTAAGTCCATGATACTTTTAAATTAAAAAATTGAGAATTAAAAATAAAAAAATTTCTAACTCCCAATTCTTCATTTCTATCTTAAAGTTTTATTTTTTTATTAATCCTAATTCTACCAAACGTTCGTTTAAATAATCCCCAGCAGTGATGTCATCAAATAATTTTGGATTCTTTTCATCGATGCATTCCGGTAAACAATTTAAATTCATATCGCTAACTGGATGCATAAAAAATGGAATGGAATAGCGCGATGAACCCCATAATTCTCTAGGTGGATTCACCACTTGGTGAATGGTTGATTTCAGTTTATTATTGGTATGACGCGATAACATGTCGCCCACATTGATCATTAGCTCATCGGGTTGTGCCATAGCATCAATCCACTCACCATTGTTATTTTGTACTTGCAAGCCTTTTCCTTGGGCACCCATCAATAAGGTAATTAAATTGATATCGCCATGAGCAGCAGCTCTTACTGCGCCATCTTTGGGCTCATCGGTAATGGGTGGGTAATGTATCGGGCGTAAAATACTGTTTCCTTCTTTGACATAGGGATCAAAATAAAATTCATCAAGTCCAATATATAATGCTAAGGCACGTAAGACATAAACACCTGTTTTTTCTAACATTTTATAAGCTTCTTCTCCAGTGCTATTAAAATTTGGTAATTCTAAAACTTTAATATTTTCAGGATACTCATTTGCATATTTTGAATCGTTACTTACATATTGACCAAAATGCCAAAACTCTTTTAAATCACCCGCAGAACGTCCTTTTGCATGTTCTTTACCAAACGATACATAACCTCTTTGGCCACCAATACCTGGAATTTCATACTTTGTTTTATTATCTAATGGAAGGTTAAAAAAATTACGCACTTCGGCATACAAATCTTCAACCAATTGGTCGTTTAAAAAATGACCTTTCAATGCTACGAAACCTATGTCTTCGTAGGCTTTTCCGATTTCATTTACAAATTTTTGTTTACGTGCCGGATCTTCCGACAGGAAATCACGTAAGTCAACACTTGGAATTTGTTGCATACTACAATTAATTTACGTTGCTGTTATTGGATACCCATTAGACAAATGTAATTATTTTTTTAAAGAGTAAAAAGGAATGTGTTGACTATTACTTCAGATTGTTCTGTATCCTTTTAATAAGTTAATTTTCATCAAAATTAGCAGTTGTTTTTTTGTAACTATTCCATTTAAAAATGTTATTTTTTACTACTTTTGAATAAAATTAAATGTTCCTAAATATGAACTTTGAAAGAAAAGAATTATCCAATTCGCAATTAGTAGATTTATATAAAAAAATACTGAAACCACGCTTAGTTGAAGAGAAAATGCTGATTCTAATCCGTCAAGGAAAAGTATCTAAGTGGTTTTCTGGCATTGGTCAAGAAGCTATTTCAGTAGGAATAACTGCTGCCTTAGATTCGGATGAATATATCTTGCCAATGCATCGAAATTTAGGCGTTTTCACTACACGTGAAATTCCATTGCATCGCTTGTTTTCTCAATGGCAAGGTAAACGTAATGGGTTTACTAAAGGCAGAGATCGAAGTTTTCATTTTGGTACTCAAGAATATAATATTATTGGAATGATATCGCATTTGGGTCCGCAATTAGGAATTGCAGACGGAATTGCATTGGCCAATAAATTAAAAAATAATGGAAAAGTAACAGCAGTATTTACAGGCGAAGGCGCAACTTCAGAGGGCGATTTTCACGAAGCATTAAATATCGCTGCCGTTTGGGAATTACCTGTTTTATTTGTTATTGAGAATAACGGTTACGGATTGTCGACTCCTACAAATGAACAATACCGATGTGAAAATTTAGCCGACAAGGGAGCAGGTTACGGAATGGAAAGCCACATCGTAGACGGTAATAATATTTTAGACGTATATCATTTGATAACTTCTTTAAAAGCTTCTATGGAATGTAATCCACGGCCCATTTTGCTTGAGTTTAAAACTTTTAGAATGCGCGGCCATGAAGAGGCGAGTGGTACGAAGTATGTTCCTCAAGAATTAATGGATCTTTGGGCGGCTAAAGACCCGGTTGAAAATTTTAAAAATTATTTGATGACCACTTCGGTATTGACTGAAGAAGAGGAGGAACTCATTCGCACCGAAATTAAACTTGAAATTGATACCGATTGGGCAAAAGTACAAGAAGAACCCGAGATTATTGCTACTTTGGATGAAGAATTAAATGATGTATACAAATCATTTAATTATAAAGAAGTTACACCAAATTCAGAAACTGAAAACATCCGCCTTATCGATGCGATTTCTTCTAGTCTAAGACAATCCATGGAACACCATGATAATTTGGTCATCATGGGACAAGATATAGCCGAATATGGAGGTGCTTTTAAAATAACAGATGGCTTTGTGAGTCAATTTGGTAAAGAACGAGTGAGAAATACACCTATTTGTGAAAGCGCTGTGGTTGCCGCTGCTAATGGTTTGTCGATTAATGGTTTTAAAGCAGTTGTGGAGATGCAATTTGCCGATTTTGTTTCTACAGGTTTTAACCCCATCGTAAATTTATTAGCCAAACAACATTATCGTTGGCAAGAAAAATCGGATGTTGTGGTGCGAATGCCTTGTGGCGGTGGCACGCAAGCCGGACCTTTTCATTCCCAAACTAATGAAGCGTGGTTTACTAAAACCCCTGGTTTAAAAGTAGTGTACCCAGCTTTTCCCTATGATGCTAAAGGTTTGTTGAATACAGCAATTAATGATCCCAATCCGGTGTTGTTTTTTGAACACAAACAATTGTACCGCAGCGTGTATCAAGAAGTACCTAAGGAGTATTATACTTTGCCGTTTGGAAAAGCTGCACTATTGCGCGAAGGGAATGATGTTACTATTATTTCTTTTGGTGCAGGCGTGCATTGGGCTTTGGAAACATTGGATAAAAATCCTGATATTCATGCAGATCTATTGGATTTAAGAACGTTACAGCCCATTGATTGGGAATCAATTTATAACTCTGTAAAGAAAACAAATCGTGTAATTATTCTACAAGAAGATACTTTATTTGGTGGTGTGGCTAGTGATATTTCAGCCATGATTATGGAACAGTGTTTTGAATTTTTAGATGCACCTGTTAAACGAGTTGCCAGTATTGAATCGGCTATACCTTTTATGAAATCTTTAGAAGATCAGTTCCTTCCTAAAAATAGGTTTGAAAATGAGTTAAAAGCCTTATTAAACTATTAATTTATTACCTTATTTAATAAAAAGACACAATAATATTGTGTTTTTTTTATACAATCAAAAATATTTTTTAAAATTATAGTAAATATTTTTAAATTATAAATAATAATTTATATATTTGTCTACATAATTAAAAAAAATAAAAGTCTGAAAAAGCCTTTTAAATCATTTTTATTATCCCCCTTCATATATTTTTTCTACCCCAATTTAGGATTTATTCTTTTTTGGGGTTTCTTTTTTTTGAATATTACCAATTATTAAATAATTATTTATTTTTTTAGCTTTATTATTTTAAATTATGTAAATAAAAGTACTGTTTTATCTATACCTATTTAGCAAAAAAAAATCTTTTTCAAAACCTTAGAATGGCTATATTTACACTGTAATTGAAAACAAAAAAACTAAGAATGAGTTATTATAAAATACACGATTTAGAAAACTACTTTAAAATGTATAAAAAATCGGTGCGCGAACCCAGAAAGTTTTGGGATCGCATAGCGGATGAAAATTTTACTTGGTACCAAAAATGGGATAAAGTATTTGAAGTAGACATGCAAGAAGCCAACTTTAAATGGTTTTTAAATGCAAAAGTTAACATTACCAAAAACTGTATAGACCGTCATTTAGCTAAAAGAGGCGATAAAACTGCAATTATATTTGAGCCAAACGATCCGAGTGAGGAAGCCCAACATATTTCTTATAATGAGCTATATATTCGTGTGTCAAAAATGGCAAATGTTTTGCGAGAGCAAGGCATCAAAAAAGGAGATAGAGTTTGTATTTACTTACCAATGATTCCAGAATTAGCCGTTACAGTTTTAGCTTGTGCGCGCATTGGAGCCATTCATTCTGTAGTATTCGCTGGATTTTCAGCTTCTGCTGTAGCAGCAAGAATTAACGATTCAGAATGTAAAATGGTTATTACATCTGATGGAGGATTTAGAGGTAATAAATCAATTGATTTAAAAAGTATTGTGGACGAAGCACTAGATAAATGTCCTTGTGTTGATAAAGTATTGGTCGTAAAACGAACAAATACAACGGTTAGCATGCAAGAAGGTAGAGACATTTGGTTGCAACCTTTATTAGACGCAGCTGTTGGAAATAACGTAGCTGAAATTATGGATGCCGAAGATCCTTTGTTCATCTTATATACGTCTGGTTCTACTGGAAAACCAAAAGGGATGGTGCATACTACAGCAGGATATATGGTTTACACGGCCTATACCTTTAAAAACGTATTCAATTATGAAGAAAACGATGTATATTGGTGTACGGCAGATATCGGTTGGATTACTGGACACTCGTATATTTTATACGGTCCACTACTAAATGGCGCCACGACGGTAATTTTTGAAGGAGTTCCGTCTTATCCTGATTTTAGTCGTTTTTGGGAAGTGATTGAAAAACATAAAATTACACAGTTCTATACAGCTCCAACCGCCATTCGTGCGTTAGCGAAAGAAAGTTTAGACTACGTTCAAAAATTCCCATTAAGTACGTTAAAAGTAATTGGATCGGTAGGAGAGCCCATCAATGAAGAAGCATGGCATTGGTACAACGACCACGTAGGAGGAAAGCGATGCCCATTAGTTGATACATGGTGGCAAACCGAAACAGGAGGAATTATGATTTCGCCCATTCCATTTGTTACACCTACAAAACCGACATATGCTTCGTTACCATTACCGGGAATTCAACCCGTATTAATGGACGAATTGCGTAATGAAATTGAAGGTAATCAAGTAACTGGAGCTTTGTGTATAAAATTTCCTTGGCCCTCATTGGCTCGAACGATTTGGGGCGATCACCAACGTTATAAAGAAACCTATTTTACAGCCTTTCCAGGAAAATATTTTACAGGAGACGGCGCTTTGCGCGATGAAGTAGGGTATTATAGAATTACGGGTAGAGTTGACGATGTTATTATAGTTTCTGGACATAATTTAGGCACAGCGCCTATTGAAGATGCCATCAACGAACACCCAGCGGTTGCAGAAAGTGCGATTGTAGGTTTTCCACACGATATCAAAGGAAATGCATTATACGGATTCATTATTTTGAAAGAAATAGGAGAAGGACGTGATCGAAATAATTTGGCCAAAGAGATCAACCAATTAATTTCAGACCAGATTGGTCCGATTGCTAAATTAGATAAAATTCAATTTGTGAGTGGTTTACCTAAAACACGATCGGGTAAGATCATGCGCCGAATATTAAGAAAAATTGCCGAAGGAGACTTCTCAAATTTTGGAGACATCTCAACTTTATTAAATCCTGAAATAGTGGATGAAATTAAAGAAGGCAAACTTTAGTTTTTTAGTTTTTTGGTTAAAAAACTGTTTCAGCAATGGAGCAGTTTTTTTATTCTAGTTTTTTATAGTTCCAAAAATAATAAACCGAAATACTTAAATAAGGTAGTGTTGCAGCAAACATTTTGATGTTTTTTGAAAGTAGGCTTATCCATAAAAATAAAAGCAACAATAGGCCTAAAATTACGATTCCTACTGCATTGATTTTTTTATTGAAATTTGGCACTATTGCTGCCATCAAGAGTGCTAATTGAGCAAGTAATCCCAATAAAATTATGGGGTGAGTTAAATTAGAAATGAGACTTTCTGTTTTTGATAAAATTGCATATGCAGCTTCAAAAACAAACATGGAATTGTGCGGCGGCCATTCCATATAACCTATTTGAAAGGTCAACAATAAGAGGATGTTTAGTATGCGTCTCATAAAAACAGATAAGGTAAGAACATATTATTTGTATAAAACGGTTAAAATAAGATGTACATCATTTGCAGCATCAACTAATTGGTTATTTAATTTTTAAAAGGGTCTTCAATTTCAAAAATAACAGTGCTATTAAAAAAGAATCATCGGCTGCTGAATTTCGATCTATAACAGGAACTGTCATCGCTTTACACATTTCGTCAAGCGTATATTTTTTTTCAAATGTATCTCTTACCTTGTTGTACATGATTTCGATATCTAACGCTTCATTTTTTAAGTGACCACATTCAAATTTGGCTAAACTTGTATTTAATAAATCAATATCTCGATTGACTTTATAGCCAATAAGGGTAGCATTACCAATATAATCGACTATATTTTCTATAGCCTCACGTTCGGTTTTTTTCTCCAATTTACTAACCATTACAAATTCATTTTTATCGGGATCCAATTCTGATTTTGTGTAGGAAATAAACAATTCAATGGTATCTTTAATCGCAATTTTATCGACTGAGATCGTGATCGCTGAAAAAGCTAAAATCACATCTTTAGATGAGTTTAATCCGCTCGATTCAATGCTAATGGCAACGTATCGATTGGATTTTTCTTTAAAATTGGAAAGGTATTTTTTCCAAAATTCGGGGTAATTATTTGGGTTAAGCCACTGTAGCATTGTCTTACGAGAATTGTGTTAATTGATATTTATCTTTAATCAGTTCGATTACTTCATCAACTTGCATCAAACATTTTTTTAATTTTTCTTTGTCTACTTTACTCAAAGTGGTCATTTTAATAAAGGAGCCATCTGTATCGTTAACAATGCTTTCTTCAATTCTAAAATGTTGTAATTGTAAATAATTTTCGGCAAAATCAAGGTATTTTTCAGCGTTTTTAGGATCGCTAATGGCTAATTGTTTATAACGTAAGTAAGTATTATTGACTCCCTTCAAACTATAGCTTAAGGCAAATAAACGAGCTGCATCAATATATACTTGTAATCCTTTTTGTTTTAAATCGAAATGATCTTTTTGAGTACCGTTTTCCTCGATCGCAATCTTTTTGAAAAAGGTCAATCCTTCCGGTAATTTCAACACTTTGTTTCCTAAAAAATCAAAGAATAATGTATTGCTTTTTATTTTTTGATAGATATGACTTTCTAATGCGTCTTTAATTTTGATTTCACCAAAGACGTATTCAAAATCGAAAAAAATCGAACTAAATTCGTTATCCTTTTTATTGGGTGATACCATCCAATCTTGATAGACATGGGCAAATTCTGTAAGTGATCTACACCATTTCACAGAACTAGCCATATGGTCGTTGGGACATAATTTGTATCCTAATTTTTCCAAATTACCAATCACCATTTTAGCCATTTGGACAAAATAATATTTGACATCGTGCTGCTTGTCGGCAGCTACATCCTCATAAATCAACAAACTATCTTGATCGCTTAGATAGAGTTGCTCTTTTCGACCTTGACTTCCAACCGCCAACCAAACAAATCGGGAAGGGGGAGTCCCTAAATGGGCAATAGCCATTTGAATATTTTGTTGAATGATAGAAAATAACAGTTCACTCGCTACGGCATTAATATGAAAAATCGGAATGTTTTTGGTAAACGAATTTTGAATGATATCCAAATACTTGGTGTGAATATATTTTAATTCGTCAAAAGTATGTGCCGATTTGATTTCTTTGATCAATATACCGGGGTTATTAGATTGTGAATTGATAACATCACGTTCTGATACTACTCCAAGAATTGCAGCATTTTGTGTGCCATCCTCTGTAACACACAAGTGAGAAGTATCATTTTTTAACAAAAGTAATTGTGCTTCAGCAACCGATATACTTTTGTCGACCACAATAAAATGCGGATTTAATATTTTAGTAATACTATCTTCAATTTGAAAGAGTCCGGCACCAATTTTTTTGGCTAAATCAGCATCAGTTACTAATCCTACTAGTCGGTTATTATAAGTAATTAGCGCATGGCCTGATTTGTCGGCAATCATTTTTAATACCACATTTTTAATTGACGTATTAGCATCAATTATAGTAGGGTTTGTTGTGTATTGTAAATCTTGAAAATAAGAGTAATTGGTATCAGAGGCGCTTGTATCAATTTCTGAAATAGATTTAAACTGTTGGTAATTTTCTTTCTTAGCTTTTGCTTGAGTGGCAAAATTTTCTAGAAAATAATCCAATACCGAACTGTATTTTGTAAGATAGGGCTTAAAAACTATAATGGGAATAGCCAAGAGAATTGCATCTTCGTTTGCAGTAGCATTTAATACATAATTGTTTTTTGCAAAAAAGGGGCGCAAACCAAATAAATTTCCAGAATAACATTTAGAATGTAAAACTTCTTCGGCATCTAAGATTTTGGTCAAGTGTACTACGCCAGCATAGGCAATATAGAAGGACTCGTGTAAAGGATCATTAATTTTAAAAAGAGATTTACCTTTTTGGAGCGTGATGATATTACTATTCAAAACAATAACTTTTAAATCATCTAATTCTATAAAATTAAAAGGCTCATATTGTTTGAGAAAAGAGGCAATAGTATCGGCAATAGCGTTCTGCATGAAATAGGAGTGTTATTAACTTAACAAATTTAGTAATTTTTATGATACCAACATATTGAATTTTATATTTTACATAATGTATATTATAATTCAATTAATTATATAAACAATTCCATGAAAAGACTTGCTTACTACTGATTTTAAGTATAATTTAGCGGCTTCTTTATTATACTACACTTATGGAAAACAAACAAGCCTTACAAATTTTAGAAAAACAATTAAAAGCTTTAGACCAAAAAAAAATCTCAATAACTCCTCTAATTACAGATTTAAAAAAAATTAGAGAAATTACATTTGATTTAAAAAATCCTATTGTAACAAAATCGTTACGTTTAGCCTATGAGCATTTAGAGGCTAATAATGATTTTTTAATTGGAATTCCAGCCGATGAACCTATTGATGATAAAGAAATTACGGAAACAAATTCAAATTTAATAGAAAGTTTACGGTATTACCTTTCGCTTTTTACCGATTTAGATAAGAAAAATAATATTTTGGATCTTAAAGAATACAATTCCGCCTTCATTGCATTTTAAGGTTTCTATTTTACATAAGATCAAAGCTGCTGAATAGCAGCTTTTTTTATGGTTTAAATTAGGAATCTATATCCTAAAATAATTATTTTTGAAAAAAAATAAAGATGTTACGTATTTTTAAATTGATTGCCTTTCTTGAAGGAATTTCTTATTTACTTTTATTTGCCAATATGCTTCTGCTAAAACCTACTTTTTTTGAGGTGTATAAACAATTATTATATCCTATTGGAATGAGCCATGGGGTTTTATTTATGGGATATATTGGCTTCGCTATTTTATTAAAAAGAATTATGCAATGGAATGCTACAACCTTTTTTATTATCCTTATGGCTTCATTACTTCCTTTTGCTACTTTTTTTATAGACAAATACTATTTAAGAAATAAGTAACTTTTCCAAAATTATTCAGGCTATTGCAATTGCGTGATGCCAATATCGCTTCACCTGTGTATTTGGAAAACACCTTATTTTCTATTAACAAAATTTTATTCATAACTTTTTTTAGTAAATAAAGTATTCATGACCATTTTAATTAAATTTAATCAAAAAAATGAACATGAAGGATAAATTTCTCTTAGAACTTAGAGGGGATGCAATTGGCGATATAACAGCTCAATCTAAACCAGAAGAAATATTTCAAAATCAAACGCTTCGACCTATTTTAAAGCTACAAAATGATCTTTTTTTGGCTGTTTTTAAAAATTATATTGTCAAACAAAAAGTCGATTTTGATTCCTTTTCTCCAGAAAAAAAAATGACATTTATCGACAATGCAATCCAAAGAGATATTAAATTTAGAAATGCTTTAAAAGGGATGATAATTGGGTTTTTTACACTACAAGAATATGATACCTATATTCAAAACTCTTCTAATCTTAATAAGCGTATGATGAATTTATTAATGGAACGATTAAAAAGTCAGATTCAAATTATATATTAAACGCCACAAATATTTTTATTTATTTAAATATTCGCCATTTAAATCTGTATTCAACACTTCGCTCATGTAATCAAAAAAAGGTCGCATTTCTTTAAATGTTTTGATAACTTCTGACTGAAAATTAGGCGATACTATTTCTTCATTTGTAAAACTTCGGGTAAGTAAAAATTGTTTTTTTCTGAGTAAATCAATAGCCGGATGTGCTTTATCAAATCCTTTTGGAGCTGTTTTTAATTCCTCTCCTTGAAGTGTTTTAAAATATTTTTGGAAATTTTCTTCGGCAATTATTGTCCGTAATTCGGAAGCATCTGTTTCAATTTCTTTACGGATACGAAATAAATCGGGTGCATTGGGTTCCCAAAAACTACCGCCAAGAAAACTAGCATTGTCTTCAATATGAAGATACATACCACCTCTAAGTAAGGGTTTGCACCTTTTAAATCCTACACTAAAATGATTTTTATAAGGGGATTTATCTTTTGAAAATCGGACATCTCGGTAGATTCTAAATACCTGTATTGTATCTAAATTATCGATTTTTTCTAAATCGGTATATACGGCCATAAAAAAAGCTTTTGCAAGTTGTTCTTCTACTTGAAAAGCCTTTTTATTCGATGCAAACCACTCTCGATTATTGTTCTCTTTGAGTTGGCGTAAGAATTGAAAAATAGAATGTTGTAACATATTGTCATTTTTGACAAATGTACTCAAATACTATAAATTAATCATCGTCTCCCTCTTCTCCTACTCCATTTTGATCCACAGCAGCGGTATTCGCATTTGCTCTGATTTCAGTATGTCGAATTTCACCACCCGTTGTACCAGCTTGTTTTCCAACAAATACTCCAACAATTGCTATAACCATCGCAAAATAGGATACTATTGAAGCTTTTGCATGATTTATAAAGTTTAGATACAACCCGATAAGTGAAACTAGACCAAGTGCATACAATACTATCGCTAATTTTTCAGCCATTTCTTCGTGTTCGTGTATAATTTGATCGGTAACAGAAGGCAATTTTTCTGCAATTTCTTCAGCTCCTTCTCCTGTTGCCATACTAACTGCTGCAAAAATTCCAGCCACTACAAATAATATATACGCTAAGCTTTTAATCACGTTATTTTTCATAAAGATTCCGGCCAATAAAATGCCTAATCCGAAAATGGTCCCAATAATAGGAAAATGGTTTACTACCATGTGTAAATGTGCGTCGTTCATTTCTTTATTTTTTAAGGTTTACAAATCTAACATTAATGATTTAAGTTAGTTAAAAAAAATAGGAAAGATAGCTTAAGAACTACTTAATTTTATTTGAGGGGAAACTTAAATTAATTACAGTACCTACATTCAATTCGCTCTCGATAGAAATCTTGATTTGTAATAAATCACATAATCTTTTTACTATAGAAAGTCCGAGCCCGGTTCCTTTAATTGTTGCCTGATTTGAACTCTCTGAGCGATAAAAGGATTGAAATACTTTTGCTATATCGTTTGGTGCAATTCCTATTCCGTTATCGATGATGGAAAACTGTATAGATTCTTCTTCCTCAAATAATAATAACGATATTTTTCCTTCAGAATGGGTATATTTAATAGCATTGGACAATAAGTTACTTATAATAATTGTTACAAGATACATATCTGATGCAATGCTATACTCTTTAGAAAAATTTGTAGTGATAACAATTTTATTGTTTTTAATTTTATCCGAAAAACGCGCCAATAAATCTAAAATTAACGCATTTAAATAAACCGATTCAGACTTGAGATTTTGCTTTTGATTTTCAAATCGAGCTAAAAGCAGCAATTGATCAACCATATGATTCAAACGATCTACTTCTGAAATACAAAAGTTTATTTTTTCTTCATATTCTTGCTTATTTCTAGGTTTTCGAATTAATACTTCCATTGTGCCTTTAATGACGGCTAAAGGAGTTCTCAATTCGTGTGAAGCATCTGAAGTAAATTGTTTTTCTCGCTCAATGGCGTGTTCAATACGATCCAATAAATGATTGATATTTTGAGAAAGAAAAAACAATTCGTCTTTATTTGAAGGTAATGGAATACGCATTTGCAAATTGTCTTGCGTAATTTGACTTGACGTTTCAATAATTGTCCTTACGGGTCTAATACTTCTTCCTGCAAAGAATCTGGCGATACCAAATAACATCATTATGATTACCGGAAAAATCACTAAAAGCACATTTTTCAAGAGTTGTACAATTTCAAAATCTTCCATTGACATGGCAACCACTATATACCCAACCACTTTATTATTATTGACGATAGGCGCTTGAATTTGGCGTATTGGAATATTATTCAAAGATGAATCAACGTACAAATTATTTTTTTGATCATCAAAGAGTACTAAATTTAAACGATTTAAATTGGGGGATTTATCAATAATTTGTTTATGATCATCATAAAATTGAACAAAAACAGGATTTACACTGATTGAATTATGTTCGCGTGCACGCCATTGATCTACTTGAATAATATAGGTGTCATTTGAACCGGTAGTTACATCATCTAAATGCTTGTACATTTCTTCTTGTAATCCCTCATTGATGTGTTGATTTACGCTGTACTTAACAATTTTATAAAGGAATAAAAAAACCAGGGCTATAAGAATAGAGCCACTAATTATATAATTAATTGCAATTCTGTTTTTAAAGGAAAATGAAAAAAAATTAGTCATTGGCAATATATCCTACTCCACGTATAGTTTTAATTAATTCTTCATCTTTGGTAAGATTTAGTTTTTTTCGAATCGCATTCATAAAAACATCAATTACCCCAGTATCATATTCAAAATGAATGTTCCAAACATCCTCTATTATTTTATTACGAGTGCAAACGGTTCCTTTATTTTTGATAAGATATTCGAGTAATTCAAATTCTCGATGTGTTAAAACAACTTCAGTCTCATTTACAAAAACCTGAAATTTATTTTTATCCAAAGTAATATTTCCAAGGGTTAATATTTTATAGGATCCATTGTTTCGAAAGTGAATTTTTATTCGTTCTAAAAGTTCATCAAAAGAAAAGGGCTTTTTGATATAATCATTTGCACCGGCTTTGAGTCCTTCAATCGTTTCTTGGACTGTATCTTTAGCTGTTAAGAAAATAATTGGAATATCCTTTTGTAGGCGTATGGCTTGACAAACTTGAATTCCGGTCATTTTTGGTAACATCCAATCCAATAAAATTAAATCAACCGGTAATGAAATCGCTAAATCGAGTCCTACTTTACCATTAGTTGCAAAAGAGACAATAAACCCTTCTTCTTCTAATCCTTGCTTAAGAAAATCAACGATTCCTTTTTCATCTTCAATAATTAGAATGTGCATAACTATTTGAATTATTGTTCAACAAACTTAAGACCTATTGTGACAATATTTGCTTGTAATCCATCATTTCTATCATAATGATTGTATCGAATATCTATATTTTTGAGCCCAAAATTGAAAATTTTAGAACTTGCAAATATATCTGTATAATTTAAACCAAAGCCATATTGTGAGGTTGTGAAAGTTGATAAATCATAATCAGATGTATAAAAAGTTTCGGTAGACAAATGTGTTTCATAAGGTGCAAAATATTTTGAACTTTGCTGTGTATAATATCTATAAGTTGGAGCAAAAGTAAATTGATCTGATAATTTAAATGGCAATTCTATACTAGCAGTGTGTGACGTAATGCCCCAATCATCCCAATAGTATCGGTAATAGGTTCTTATAGCTAATCGCTCATTTACATAATAATTTAAACGACTACCAATAGGCGTTTTAAATCGGGTAGATGGCAAACGCTCAATATCATCTGCTAGATGATAAACACCTTTATTTTGAGAAGTTTCATAAACAGGTATATATTGTGCCTGGCCAATATAGTAATTGGCTTTATCAGCAAAATAAATACGATGATACGGTGTAGACAACATTCCTTCCTGTTGTAACACATCTAAAAATATTGAAAACTGCATTTTTTTTGTGGCAACCTGAGAAAAACCAAAGGAAGCAGCATAAGAGTTTCTATTAGTTGTCTCCCATGGTTTGAATGCGCTAGGCAAATAACTTGTTGATGGATTGCCGCTTTGATTCAAGATAGTTACTCCACTAAAAAATCCAATGTTTTGGAAGTTGGTTCCGTATTTTGCATACTCATGTAATTCGGTAGCATAAATAGGCCGCCATTGATCGAGATATACACTAGCTTTCAAAGAAAACTCGGTATTTTTATTATTGAATAATTTACTAATTCCACCTCCAAATCCAATTGAGGTATAATCATATTCATTTGAAAAAGCAATATCTGAACTCCAAATGAAATTTCGATTATCACTACTATGACTGTAATTAATAACTGCAGAACCCAATACATCTTGAGCCGAGGCACCAGAAGAGGCTTGCCATGGAGTTCCATAAGGTCCTGTAGCAACAACTCGTCTATCGTCGTCGTCGTCACCACCTCCTCCTCCAGAAGCTCCCGTTGAATTGAATGGATTTACATTACTCGAAGAGGCAGAAGTGTATGCTGAGAGACCAGCATCAAAGGACAATACATCATCATCGTTAAGCGGGATGGATACCGTGATGTTGGAGGCTAAATCGGATAATTTTTCCGAGCCCATACCACCAGATACCGACGAATGAATTCCTTTTTGTTGGTAATAACTCAGTAAATAATCAACTTCTACGCCCTCTAATATTCTTTTTTTGTACACCACATTTGCCGAATCTTTTGCCTGAGAAAAGGCAAAAGCGCTAAACCAAATGAGTGCCACTATTAATTTATTTTTCATACTCTTTTCTTCTTAATTACATCCACATCCACCACCCGTTTTTCCGCCATTTGCGCCAGAAGCAGCTTCTCTATACACCTGAAAAGTGGTTTCATAACGCTCAGAGCCTCGAGCCGATAATTTCATGTCGGGATCATTAATATATTGTTTGTCGTATTCTTTAACCGAACTACAAGATACTAAACCCGTAACCAATACTACAATTGTAATAATTATTTTCATTTATTGAATTTTTTAAGATCTATATTTTTTGAAGCATGAATAGCTCCTTTTTCATCTACAATTATGCAACCGATTCCTTTCAGTTGATTGACCAAATCTAATCCAACTTCTACCCCTAATACAAATATTCCTGTAGCAAGAGCGTCGGCTAATTCCGTCTGCTTAGCAAAAACCGAAACACTCACTATACCAGTAGCAGGATAACCTGTTCTAGGATCTATAATATGAGAATAGCGCTTGCCGTTGAAGGTTACATACTTTTCATAGCTTCCAGAAGTTTCAACAGCACTATCGTTTAACGGAAAGGTAGCAAATATTTTGTTTTTATTCATCGGATTAACAATACCTACACTCCAATCTAAACCATTGGGTTGTTTTCCCCAGGTATTGATATCTCCTGAAACATTTACTAATCCAGATGTACAACCCTTTTGTTGCAATAATGTTTTAATTTTATCGGCAATATATCCTTGTCCAATACCGCCTAATCCTAATTTCATTCCTTCTTTTTCAAGGAAAATAGAGGTGTCATTTGTATTCAATATAATCTGCTTATACCCTACTTTCTCTACTGATTTTTTTATATCTTCTGGAGAAGGCATCACTTTCATACTCCCATCAAATTTCCAAATTTTATCCATTGATGCATAACTGATATCAAAGGCACCGTCAGTTAATTTTGAAATTCTTATGGCACGATCCACTAATTCAAATACTTCCAAATCTACTTTTACAGCAGCAATTCCTGCTTGCTGATTCACTTTAGAAATTTGTGTTGTAGGAATCCAATCAGAAATCAAGTTTTCAATTCGTTTAACCTCAGAAAAAGCTAAATCAATAAATTGATTAGCTTGCACAGAATCACTTGCCACAACTGTTATTTCAAAAGGACTACCGAGTAAGTTTTTCTTTTTTTTATAAACCTGTTGAGCAATCGAATGCGAACTTATAAATATTGCTATAAATAAAATTAATCCTTTCATTTTATTTCTAAGGCATGAATCATTTTAATATATTCTTCGGGTGACACATTCTTAAATCCCATTTTACCATGTACTTTCCCATTTTTATCAACCAGAACAACCAAAGGGAAACTTCCTTCAATATTATATTTTTCAGCTAATTTTCTATTGTGTGCTGTTTGATCTTTAGACAATTCGTTGGCTTTTTTTCTAGGAAAATCGGCTTTAAGTAGTATCCAATCATTTGCAGATTGATTCTTAAATGCATCGGATTGCCAAATATTTTTATCTAATTTAATACAGGGAGCACACCAATCTGAACCCGAAAAAACAATAATAATATTTTTATCTTGATCGGTTGCAAGTTTTTTCGCTGCTTCTAAATCGGTTTGCCAATCTTGAGCAAAGCCAATAGTTGAAACAAATAATATAATTCCTAGTGCGATTTTTTTCATTTTTATTAATTTATCAATTACCTACCTAAAGAAAACAAAAATTTATAAGAATAATTGTCTAAATGGTTAAACTTAAGTATAAATTAAGTTTATTTCCATTTTACATTCAAATATAAATAATCTGCAGCTTGATACCAAAAATTGCCCTTTTTATTTGGTTAAATCCATTGATTATATATTTGCAAATTTCTTAAAATTGATTTTCAAAAAACTTAAGAGTAACTTAAGATTTTTAAAAGTTAAAGCAATAAAATCAAAACCGAAGGCAAACTTCTTAATTTTAATTAAATTTGTTCAAAAATTCAATCTAATGTTTAAACACCATGGGGCTTCAAGAACTTTTTATCACAATTTTAAATTAGCAATCTTACTTTCCTTTGTGTCTGGAATAGTAAATGTTAATGGTTTATTTGCCTTTGGAGTATTAACTACAAATGTAACTGGACATTTTGCATTTTTCTCTGAAAAACTAATCTTTATAGACTATAAAAAAGCAAGTATTTTTTTATTGTTTACACTTTGTTTTCTACTGGGAGCATTTCTTTCCAATTTTATTTCAACTTTTGCGGCAAAAAAGAATAGTAAAAATCCTCACCTTTACCCTATTTTACTCGAAATTATATTAATTACTAGTGTTGGATTGTCAATGAATACGGAAAATCTTTCAATTATTGATTCACAAGTATATACCTTTTCATTGTTAATAGCTATGGGCATTCAAAATGCATTAGTTACTTTCATTTCAAAATCTGTTGTTAGAACAACACATTTAACAGGATTGTTTACCGATTTAGGAATTGATATTTCGCAATATATTTTTAATCAAGACATACAAAAAAATAAATCTCTAATTCAGAATATGCAGCTTAAATTTTCTATCATTTTTACTTTTGCATTGGGATGTATACTAGGAGGTTATTTATTTCAATTTTTTAAAATAAAAACATTATTGTTGGCAAGTATATTTCTACTATTGATCGTAGTTTACGATAATTTTAAAAACAAAAACTCAATATCATAATAACCCAAAATATTTTCGAACAAACCACTCTAGTGCTAGCAATGAAATTAAAAATACTAAGATTGCTTTCCATTCAATCAATGGACTTTTATTAATTGTTTGTTTTTGTACTGATAAATATCGCTCGTCTTCTTCTAACTGTTTTAATAAATTTTCCAATTGATTAGGATAAAATATAGCGCCTTTCGTTCTATTGGCTAATTGTGTAAGTCTTGTCTTGTCAGGATTCACAAATTGTTTTTCTAAGTCAAAATCAGCTACTTCAAAAGCACCAGAAAATTTAGCATTGGATTGTTTTTCTGAAATTGTAAAAGTATAGTTTCCCGGCAATAAACCATCGAGGTTTACTTGGTATTGTGAATTAGTTTTTAATAAATCATAATTCTTTGACGCTTTAGTTATTGAATTTTTAACAACAATTGTGAGTTGAGCCTTAGAATCAAATTCATAATTCTTATTAAAATAAGAGGCCGATATGACTATATTTTCTCCCAAATTATAGAAGGAATCATAAGTAACCACTAAATTATTTTTTCTTGATGGGGTTGCTAAAAACTGTATGATTTTATCTGTTAATAAATCAAAAGCGTCAAACGATTTTGATGTCAAATGAGTATCCAATCGCCATTTCCATATATTTTCGCCTACTAAATAAGCCGCTCTTTTGTTACCGTTTTCTGCAAAAGTTAGTAACGGATTTTGTAATTGAACGCCATTAATACCTGCAAAGAGCATAGTTGTTGTATTTGATTTGGGTACAATGGTGCCGAATTTATGCTCAAGAGGTGGAAGTTTATCAAAACCAATGTTTTCTTGGCCAAACAAATTAAAATCACTTTCAAAATAGGCCAAATAATTTTCATTTTGATCCGAAACTTTAAATTGCAAATCATTTTGTTGTTGATTTAAAAAATTAAAATCGGTACTGGTACCTGTAATAATGAATGTATTCAATTGGGCTATTTTATTTTGCTCAAAAATAGATTGAAAAGCTGGATTGGGTTGGTATAACAATAAAAGATTGTAATTTTGTAATGATTTGATTTTGTTTGGATTAACTATAGTTACTTTTCGTTGTTGGTTAATCTCAATACTTCGTTTTAGCGCACTAATATCTGGATGATTGATGGTGCTTACTAAAGCGATTTCAGAACGTTGATCTATGATATCTACCGCAAATTTATTCGAATTGTTATAGGTGTTTTTTTCTTTTATATTTGAAGTCAAGGTAGCTTTGTAAGTTGCTGTACCAATGGAACTAGCATCTAATAAGAAACTAATTGTTTGTGATGTTTTACTTTTAGAAAATTGAAGTTGTTGCTTGTATACCAATTGATTGCCTTTCTCCATTGTAAAACTCGAAGAGATATTTTGATCACCATTGTAGAGCAACAACACTTCTACTGGAAATTTATTTTTATAGAATGTATATTTATTGACGTTGATTTGATTAATTTTTAAGTCAATAACAGTCGTGGTATCGCCTAAAACAATAGGATATACAGTAGCATTTTCTTTAAAACTAAACACATAATCATTGCCTAATGTTTGGTTTCCATCTGTAATAAGAACTACGGGATGGACTTTATTACGATACAATTGTTTCAAATTTATGGCAACACCATCAATATCTGAAAGTTTTCCCTTAAAATCTAATTGCTTTAAGGCCTCAAATGTAGCATCAAACGAATATAATTGCACATCATATTTATCCGCTAATGTTGTATTGGCTTTAATTTTTTGATATATATCTTCTGCTGATGAAGTAGCCTTTAATTCTGAAATTGATTTTGAATTATCAAAAACTACCGGTAGTGGTGTTTTTTGAATCTCATTGATTTTTCTGCTCACTACAGGATTGATCAGTAACCAAAATAGAGTTACCCAACTCATACCACGCAAAAAAGCCAAAAAGTAAATCAAATTAGACTTCTTTTTGACTTTGAACACATATTGATAAAACGACAACAATCCAGCAATGAATACCGAAAGAATAAGAAGTAAGATTGTGGTTCTTGTCATTTTAATTTATTCCATTTACAATTTATTTGCAGTTATATATATTGATAGAAAATCCACACTCAACAATTACGTGAGCATTCCTCCATCAACATTAATTACTTGTCCGGTAACATAGGCACTCATGTTAGAACCTAAAAACACACATACATTGGCTACATCTTCAGGAGAACCCCCTCTTTTTAATGGGATTGCATCTCTCCATCCTTTAACAACATCTTCATTTAATTTTGCAGTCATTTCAGTTTCAATAAATCCTGGAGCAATAGCATTGCATCGAATATTTCTCGATCCTAACTCTAATGCAATAGATTTTGTAAAGCCAATCATACCTGCTTTGGAAGCGGCATAATTTGCTTGCCCTGCATTTCCTTTTACACCCACAACACTACTCATGTTTATAATTGAACCCGAACGGTTTTTCAACATTATCTTTTGAACCGCTTTGGTCATGTTAAATACAGACTTTAAGTTGATTTCAATTACTTTATCAAAATCTTCCTCAGACATGCGCATTAATAAATTATCTTTAGTAATCCCGGCATTATTTATTAAAATATCTACCGTACCAAAATCAGTTATTACAGCATCGACTAATTGATGTGATTCATCATAATTGGCTGCATTGGATTGATATCCTTTTGCCTTAGATCCAAATGCTAATAATTCTTTTTCTAATGCCAATGCCGACTCAGCCGATGAGCTATACGTAAAGGCCACTTGGGCACCATGTTGCGCAAATATCTTTGCAATTCCACTACCAATACCGCGGCTTGCCCCAGTAATAATAGCAACTTTTCCTTCTAATAATTTCATAATATGTGTAATTTGTTTTTTATTTGCCAGTGATAACTTATAGACTGACGCGACTTAATTGGAATAGCATTGCACAAATATGCTATTAGCGTTCAAATATAAGAATATTTTAAAGTATAAAAAAAACCAAGGCAATTAAACCTTTTTGAATTAATGAGGTCCTAAGAAAATCTAATACAAAAATAATCCTATGAAAAATTATGTAGCACTTAGTTTGTTTGGAATTCTATTTTTGACTTCCTGCAGTAATAATTCAGAAGAAGATTATGAAGATGTTACTTCCTACCCTTTTGTTGAAGCAGAATTTGGTTCTTCAATAAACTTAGACAATTTAGACAATTATGCCAACCAATCTGTACCAGCATATATTACAAAAAACAATTCCCAAGGAAATTTAATCACCAATGCAGGCGCTACATTAGGTCGGGTATTATTTTATGATAAAAAATTATCTTCAAACAATACAATATCGTGTTCAAGTTGTCACATTCAATCCAAAGCTTTCGGTGATGGCTCAATTGCGAGTCAGGGTGTAAACGGGAGAACAGGTAGGCATTCAATGCGCCTAATAAATGTTAGATTCGCAAATGAACGTAAGTTTTTTTGGGATGAGCGAGCAATTAATTTAGAAACTCAAACTACTATGCCTATAAAAGATCATGGGGAAATGGGATTTAGTGGACAAAATGGAGATTTATCCTTTGCTGATTTGATTGTGAAATTAACTGCCGTGGGTTATTATAAAGAACTTTTTAAATTTGTTTACGGTTCGGAAGAAATTACCGAAGTGAAGATTCAAAATGCCTTATCACAATTCATTAGAAGTATTCAATCTTTCGATTCAAAATATGATGCTGGTAGAGTTTTAGCTCCTAATGAAGCACAACCCTTTACTAATTTTACAGCGGAAGAGAATCTAGGTAAAAATTTATTTTTAACGCCTCCCGTATTTGATACAAATGGTTTTAGAACTGGAGGAGGTATAGGTTGTAATGCTTGTCATAATGCCCCAGAGTTTGATATTGATCCCAATTCGTTAAGTAATGGAATTGGAGGTTCAATTAATGGAGGACCCGATTTTACAAATACTCGAGCACCATCCTTACGCAATATTGCTAATCCTCTAGGAGAACCTAATGGACCTATGATGCATACAGGCGTTATTACATCGCTACAGGCCGCAATAGGACATTATGGAGATCTTTCAAATGCAGCTGCCAATAACCCCAATTTGGATCCTCGTTTGAAACCAAACGGAAGAGGTCAACAACTTAATTTAAGAAGCAATGAAGTAGATGCCGTAATTGCTTTTTTAAAGACATTATCGGGTAGTGATGTATATACCAATACAAAATGGTCTACTCCTTTTCGTTAATTTCAAAATATAATAAGATTTAATAAAAAATCCCGCAAATGCGGGATTTTTTATTCTATAATAGATGTTAGATTAGACAAACCCAATACTTCTTTTACTTTCTTTCCGATTTCAGCTGGAGAATCTACCACATGTATCCCATTTTCTCTCATAATGCGTTTCTTAGCTTCTGCTGTATCATCAGCGCCACCTACAATGGCACCAGCATGACCCATTGTTCTTCCTTTTGGAGCTGTTTCACCAGCAATAAAACCAACTACTGGTTTACGGTTTCCGTCGGCTTTAACCCATCGAGCTGCATCAGCTTCTAATTGACCTCCTATTTCACCAATCATAATAATGATTTCAGTTTCAGGATCATTAATTAGCAATTCAACAGCTTGTTTTGTTGTAGTTCCGATGATTGGATCACCACCAATACCGATAGCGGTTGTTATTCCTAAACCTTGTTTTACAACTTGGTCAGCAGCTTCATACGTTAAAGTTCCCGATTTAGAAACAATACCAACAGTTCCTTTTTTGAAAACAAAACCAGGCATAATTCCCACTTTTGCTTCTCCAGGTGTAATTACCCCTGGACAATTTGGACCCACTAAACGACAATTTCTACCTTTAATGTAATCGTTTGCTTTGATCATATCTGCAACCGGAATTCCTTCTGTAATAGCAATAATAACTTTAATACCGGCGTCTGCAGCTTCCATAATAGCATCAGCAGCAAAAGCTGGTGGTACGAAAATAATTGAAGTATCGGCTCCAGCTTGATTTACGGCATCTTTTACAGTATTAAAAACTGGTCGATCTAAATGAACAGTACCCCCCTTTCCTGGAGTTACCCCTCCTACTACATTTGTCCCATATTCGATCATTTGTGAAGCATGGAATGTTCCTTCGCTACCTGTAAATCCTTGTACAATTATCTTTGAATCTTTATTAACTAAAACGCTCATGATGTAATTTGATTTTTTAAAGTTGAACAAAAGTAAGTTTTTTGCCAGTAATAAATTAATTTATTTAGACTTTTTTTATACTTTATTTTGCTAATTTGGTATCTATCTGACTTTTGAAGTGACCGATAAAATACAACAAACTAGTTTCCTTTTAGTTTCTCTAATATTTCTGGGATACGCTTAATGTTAGCAAGTTGTTTTAATTTTTCGCGGGATTCTTCAACAGGTGTTCCGAAATAAGATTTTCCACCCTCAATACTTTTAGTAACCCCGGTTTGCCCCATAACTACTGCTTTTGTGCCAATAGTAATTCCGCTTGTTGTGCCCACTTGACCCCAAAGTGTAACTTCGTCTTCAATAACCACACAACCTGCAATTCCGGTTTGAGAAGCGATTAAACATTTTTTTCCAATAACGGTATCGTGACCCACATGCACTTGGTTGTCAATTTTAGTACCGGCACCAATGGTTGTGTCGCCAGTAACTCCTTTATCAATAGTGCATAAAGCCCCAATTCCAACATTGTCTTCAATAACCACACGTCCACAAGATAGCAATTGATCAAAACCATCGGGTCTTTTCTTGTAATAAAAAGCATCTGCACCTAAAATGGTACCGGCATGAATCATTACGTTATCACCAATAACGGTGTTATCGTAAATCGTAACATTTGAATGAATTAAACAATTTTTACCAATTTGAACATTGTGTCCAATAAAACAATTGGGTTGGACAACAGTACCTGCACCAATTTTTGCCGAATCGGAAATAGCTGCATTTGAAAATTGAAAAGGTCTAAAGTGGTTGGTTAAAATATTAAAATCTCTAAATGGATCATCAGATAGTAGTAGCGCTTTACCTTCTGGGCAATTAACTTCTTTATTGATCAATACTATGGTCGCGGCCGATTGTAGCGCTTTATCATAGTATTTTGGATGGTCCACAAAAACAATATCACCTGGAGTTACCACATGAATTTCATTCATACCGCTTACCGGAAAATTAGCATCTCCCACAAATTTACAGTTGATAATTTGTGCAATTTCATTTAGAGGATAAACTTTTGGAAATTTCATTTGTAAGAGTTTAGCGAATTTAATTAGTGATAAGTAAAAAATAAAAGAGCAATTAGTTGCTTGGCTATTTACTAATTACTCTTCACTTTTTACTAAAATTATTCTTTAACGCGTTCCATATAATTTCCAGTAGCCGTATCGATTTTGATTTTATCTCCTTCATTGATGAATAAAGGTACGTTTACCGATGCTCCTGTTTCTACAGTAGCCGGTTTAGTAGCATTAGTTGCCGTATTCCCTTTTACACCAGGTTCGGCATAGGTAACTTCTAACACTATAGATGCAGGCATATCAACCGATAATGGCGCTTCTGTTTCTGCATTAATTTGTATCATTACGTTTGTTCCTTCTTTTAATAAATCAGGGGCATCCAATACTTTTTTATCTAAAGTAATTTGTTCAAAAGATTCGTTATTCATGAAGTGAAACTGATCTCCTTCGGCATATAAATACTGAAAAGTATGTGTTTCAACTCGAACTTCTTCAATTTTGTGTCCGGCAGAAAAGGTGTTATCTAAAACTTTTCCGTTGGTCAATGATTTTAATTTAGTTCTCACAAAAGCAGGCCCTTTACCTGGTTTAACATGGAGGAATTCAATAATTTTATAAATATCATTATTGTATTTGATGCATAATCCATTTCTAATATCTGAAGTACTTGCCATTTTGATTT
>CAMDDB010000002.1 GCA_945890865.1 Flavobacterium psychrophilum | reverse complement strand
TGTACTGCAAAATCAATTAGTCTTTCGTGTAAATCAAATTTTTTCATGGCTTATATAATTATTTATGTTACTGTTTACTATTTCAAAATTCGTTAATCATAATTGAATGTTCAACATTTTGAACAACGAATATTCAACTTGGAATTTTGAATGTTGAGGTTTTACTTCACCCCTGTACTGCCAAACCCGCCTTCACCTCTTGAGGTTCCCGATAATTCGGTAACTTCCAGCCATTCGGCGCGTTCGTGTTTCGCGATGATTAATTGCGCGATGCGTTCTCCGTTTTCGATGATAAAATCTACTGTGGATAAATTTACTAAAATCACTCCAATTTCGCCACGATAATCAGCATCAACTGTTCCAGGCGAATTCAATACCGTGATGCCTTTTTTGGCGGCCAATCCGCTTCTAGGGCGCACTTGTGCTTCATATCCAATGGGCAATTCGATAAAAAGTCCGGTTTTTATAATAGTGCGTTCTAGTGATTTTAAGGTAATGGGCGCTGCGATATTTGCTCTTAAATCCATCCCTGCTGAAGCAATGGTTTCATAATTGGGCAACTCATGGTTGGATTTGTTGATGATTTTAATTTGCATATTATTTTCTTCTGATGATCTTTACAATAGTTTCTTTTTCGTTTTGGTACACAAAGTACGCAAAAAACAAGATAGAGACAATACCAAAAATGTAGGTCTCCCGCAAAATAGTGATGTAAAATGATATTCCCGAAAGCACAATTGCTAATCCTAAATAGGTAAAAATGGCTTTAGTATCATACGGAATGGGATACTTTTTTTGTCCCATCGTATACGAAATCAACATCATGGAGCCATAAGCAACGATGGTGGCAATTGCCGATCCCATATAACTAATGTGTGGAATTAACAACGCATTTAATACTAAGGTTACTATAGCGCCTACAATAGATATATACGCCCCAATTTTAGTCTTATCAACTAATTTGTACCATACTGATAAATTGGTGTAAATTCCTAGAAAGAAGTTGGCTAAAACGATCAATGGCACCACATTCATGGCGGTCCAATAGGTTTCTTTAGGGACTAAAATTAATTTTAATAGATCGGCAAATACGATAACGCCTAAGCAAATGAAAGAGCCAAAAATGACAAAATACTTCGTAATGGTAGCATAGGTTTGTGGTGCATTTTCATTGCTGGCATGACTGAAGAAAAAGGGTTCAATTCCTAAAGTATAGGCTGTTCTAAACAACACCATAAACATCCCAATTTTATAACAAGCCGAATAGGCTCCAATATCGGCCATATCGACGTGCATCCAGTCCAAAAGAATTTTATCAAAGTGTTCATTGATGGCAAAGGCAATTCCGGCGACTAAAACAGGCAAACCATAGTGCATCATTTTTTTCCAAAGCGCCACATCAAACTGCCATTTTATTTTGAAATAATCGGGCAATACCAACAACAAGGTGACTAAACTTGCTAGTAATCCCGAAATAAATACATATCCAATTTGAAAATCATTGTAATAAATCGTTTCTAGCAATACATTATTAGAATTGGCAGCTAATTGAGGTAAGAATGCCAAGAAAAAAATATTCAACAACACGTAAATTAATACGTTAGAAATCTTAATTAATGCATACTTTTTGGGTCGTTTTTCAGCTCTTATTTTAGAAAACGGTATAATCGCTAGGGCGTCAAGTGCTACTATCCAAATAGCAAAAACAATATATTCTACATTAATTTTAGACCATAGCGCTAGGTTTTTTCTAAAAAGCAACAATACAACAAAAAAAGCAATAGTGGACCAAAACATAGAGATGGTAGCGGTTGATAAGACCTTACTTTTGTTGGATTCTGAATTATAAAAACGAAAAAATGCTGTTTCCATTCCATACGACATCACGACATTGAAAAAAACCAAGTAGGAAAAAATCACGGAGACTTTTCCCATTTCGCTTGAATCAGTTAAATAATAAACGAGGATTGGATTCAGAATAAAACTTATAATTCTGGGCAAAACGGTCGCTAAACCGTAAATAGCTGTTTGTTTAAAAAGACTTTTATAAAGACTCATTCCTAATTATTAGATAACAAATGTAATTAAAACTTTGGTTTTGCCGAAGGATATTCTAGCATTGGTTTTTCGGTAACCCGTTTAATTTTAACATTAAATTCTTTTGCTTTTTTTGAAAATATTAAAATCGCCTCGTTTTCACCCAAGGTTAAAGCATTTTTTGGGCTGGTGTATATTTGAGAATCATCGCCCTCCTGTTTTTGCTGATTCCCTTCTGTTTTTATTCTTGCCATAAAATGAAGGTTATCCATTTTCTCAAAGGGCACTTCATAGCCTCTGAAAACAACTTTTTTCAGCTCTATTTGATCGCTTAAAGCTGTTTTAAAATCAACATAAAAATGGATCCCGCTTCCTCCGCCACGAACACCAGCTACCCAAGTTTCATAAGACGTTTTCATGTTGCCTTCATGAACAGCTTGTTCTTGACTGCTGCAACTTGCCATCGAAATCAAAAATAAAAGGGCAACTATTTTATTCATTTTGTTTATTTTACAAATTTAATAAAGTGAAAACCCTTTGGAACAAATCCGTGATTCATGTAGAATTTTTGGGCACCAAAATTAGTAGTGTAGGCATCTAAAACAACCATGTTGCAATTTTCATTGCTAGCTTTTTGATTCAAATATTCGGTCATAATGCTTCCGATGCCTTGGGAACGAAAATCTTCGTGCACCACCACATTATCCAATTCCAAATATTTACCACTCCACAATTTGGTTCCTATCCAAAATCCAGCCAAACCTATAGTGTTTCCATTTTTCACTACAACTAATTGCTTGTAATTATGTGGAATCATTTGGTCTAACATATTCCCATAAATTTCTTGCGTAAATTCGGAATACAATTGTTGGATGATGGGCAACTGCTCCAGCATTTCAGCTTTTGTGGTCAATTCAATTAACTGTTGCATCTTATTTTTGAAGTAGATTTTGGTTGAATAACGATAATATTCGTCGGTATTCGTCGATCCAAGAATAGGTTCTTTTAAAGCCATGTGCTTCCACTGGAAAAACGGCTAAATCCCAGTCTTTTTTTCCCAATTCAATAAAGCGTTGTGTCAATCGAACAATGTCTTGGAATTGCACGTTGTCGTCTACCATTCCGTGAAGCATTACCAACTTGTCTTGTAAATTATTGGCAAAATAAATCGGGGAACTTTTCTTGTATGCTTCAGGATCGGTTTCTGGAAAATTCAATATGTTTGACGTATAGCCATGATTGTAATGCGCCCAATCGGTCACCGAACGCAAAGCGGCTCCCGCTTTAAATTCGCCTGGTTTCGTTAACAATGCCATCAAGGTGATGAATCCGCCATACGATCCTCCATACATTCCTACTCGGTTGGCATCAATTCCTAAATTTTGAACCAAATAGTTCTTTCCATCCAATTGATCGGATAGATCTTTTCCACCCATGTGGCGGTAAATTCCGGTTCTAAAATCGCGACCATAACCATCACTCGCTCTATAATCGATATCTAAAACAGTATAACCCAAATCGGTTAACAAATTGTGAAACATATATTCTCTGTGGTAGGTGCTCCAGTAATTGTGCGCATTTTGCAAATACCCCGCGCCGTGCACAAAAATAACCGCCGCTTTGTTCTTATTCTCCGATTTTGGTTGGTACAAACGGGCATAAACTGTCGTTCCGTCTTCGGCTTTGAACGTTATCACCTCAGGTGTTTTCCAATTGTATTTTTTGAATTCAGCAGTTGTCGAAAACGTAATTTGTTTTAAATCGGCATTTGGTTTATTCGCTCCCACAAACAATTCCCACGGTTTGTTTTTATACGAATAGCGCACCAAAAGTGTTTTTTCATCGGGAGATACTTCTACTTCATAATTGCCATCATTTGTTACAATTCCGGTCATTTTTTTGGAAGCGATGTCCAATTTATAAAAACTTCTGTTGCCGGGATGCTTGGTGGTAGTGGTGATGTAAAATGATTTTTTATCGTTGGATAATGTTCCCTCACGAACTTCCCAATTGCCTTTTGTTAACGCTTCTTTTTGTTTGGTTTTCAAATTATACGTGTACAAATGCGAAAACCCTGTTGCTTCCGATTGAAAATAAAAAGTCGAATTATCAATGAATCCTAACGTTCCGCCACTAAAACTATAGCCCGGAATTCCAGGTCCGCCAATCCAAGCGTCGTCGTGTTGGTGCTCTAATTCGGTTATTGTACCTGAAGCTACATCCAATTTCACGATCCAGCGGTGTTTGTTGTCTTGACTTCTGATTTCTAAAACCGCATTTTTTCCGTCTTGGCTATACGCTGGACTCATCATGACAATTGCGGTTTCATAATCCGATTTGTCTTTTAAATTTTCGTAGTCTTGGTAGTATTTTGGAGCGTTTTTGATGCCAGTTAAATGGGCAAACGAAACGTAATACGTAGTGTCTTTTGCTACATTGAAAATTCCGAATTTGTGTTTGCTGAAATTAGCTGTCGAAACTTTTGCGCGTGCTTTATCACTTTGCGTAAATCCGTCATCGGTAATAAAATTTGCTACATTGGTTGGTGTTTCAGTAGGATAATCAGAAAGTCGAAACGTTACAAATTTTCCATCGGGTGATGCTTTTACTTGTTCAACTACTGATTTATCATAGAAAATTTCTTTCGGAAACTTCTCTTTTTTGGATTTGGATTGTGCTGCATACCAATCGTCTGCTTTTGTTTCATCGCGCACAAATTGAAACAATTGTTTTTGTTGGTCTTTCAAAAACGAATCTTCTTCTTTCGATTTATTTTCTTTTCCCGATTTAAAATTGGTCAACAGAACCATCGAAAAATCTTTGGTATTGCATTGATATAGATTTCTGTTTTGTTGAAAAAAGAGGATATTCGGATGGGTACTTCTTTGCACTGCACTAATTCGATCAGCAGATTGGATGACTTTCTTGGTCTTTTTTGTGGATTTGGTATACGCATATAAAACCCCTTGATTGGTATAATACTCCACATCATACTCTTTTTGCGTGGGCATGAAATCAACATCATAAACAGGATTTGATGCCGTTACTTTTTGAGGTGTTTTTAAATTAACATTCCAGAAATACGTGCTATTTCCTATTTCGTTATTCGGATTCCAATCGAATAAAACGGTTTGCCCATCGATAGACCAACGGTGGTTTGAAGGTTGGTGCCCGATGAATTCGTCGCCTTTCATGATGTCTTCTAAACGAAGCTGTTGCGCCTGAACAAAAAAGGTGAAAAGTAAGAGGAAGAAACCGCAGTATTTTTTCATTGGAAAATATTTTGATTCTTACAAATATACCAATAAAAGTAAATGCGGAAAAAAAGGTTTGTGAATTGAAGTGTTTTTGAGAATTTTTTTTTTGCGGGCACGGAATACAATTCCGCGCCATCGGGGTTTGATTTTATCACTGACCCAGCAATTACGCAAAATGGCTGTTGCAAGATGCCTTTCTGTTTAGCATATAAAACCTCAATACATCTTTACATAACTATCTTTTTTATAATCATATTTAACTAAGGTTGGAAAATTTTCAGTAAATCCAAAACCAAAGTATTTATAAAAAGAATTTTCCTTATCAATCAAAAAAATAATTTTATTAACTTTAAGATTATTTAGATAATACTGATTGTAATTAAAATTTTTCAAACCAACAGAAACAACAATTAATTGGGAATTATCAATACTCGAAAATTCTTTAATCTTATCTATACAACTTTCACAATCTGGTAGAATATATAAAATATATTTATTGTTCGTCTTATTAAAAACATCTTTTAATTTTACTTTTTGGTTGTTTAAATTAGTAAATTCTAAATTTTGAACATTACTTCCTTTTGAATTATACCTAATAGTTTGAACAATCATAAATGTAACAATTACAAATAATACTAATAAAATTATTTTTTTCATAATTTATATTTATTGGTTATAAAATCAAAATCTATAAATTCTAAGCCACTATGGTTAATTGTTTCTTCATTATAAAAACTAAATTTGAAATTTTGACCAATATGGTTGCCTTTTATTTGCGTACAAGAATAATTTCTGCTACTACTTTCTAAAAAATATTGATTATTATTTTTAGAAAATTTAAACATAAAACTATCCTCATTAACCAAGTATTCATACTTAGTTTTTAAATCGTAAGAGTTAGTTTTCCAAATATTATTTTTACTTGTTACTAAATTTAAGTTTAATTCTAAAATTCCAAAATCATTTTTATCAACTATAAAATAACCTTCATATAATAGATTTGAATTGTCTTTTTTTGGGTAAAATTTCAATAAATATGAATCTTCAATAATCATTAATTGATATTTATATAATTTCCCATCAAAAATTGGTGATAAAACATATTCTCCAAGTGTACAATATATACTACTTTGAACTGGAATTTGACATTCTTTGTTTGAAAACTTAAAAACTTCTATAAGATTATTGTTAAAATTAGTTTTACGATAACCTTTGTATATAATATTATCTTTTTTATGTATTTTTAATTCGTTTGAAACAAAAAATACATTGTTAAAATGATATAAAATTTCATCGTTGCACTTAAATAGTACTTTGGATTGATAATAGGCAGGAACTTTTGACCTTTGTTTGTATCTTGATTCTTTAATCTTGTTTAATATAACAATTGGGTCTTCTTTAGATTGTATTATTTCGATTTCATCTAATTCTATTAACTTAATTGGAAAAAGTTTGATTTTCCAATTTAACTTTCTCACCTCTTCAATTGAAAACTCAATATCTTCATAATTTTCTTTAACAATTTTTAAAATTCTAAAATTCTCATTTAAAGGAATTTGACCATTTACGTCAGTCATTCCTAAAAATTTATTTTCACTATATATTAAAACATTCTCTAAAAGTACATTATCATCAGATGTTACTTTTAAAACCAAAGGTTGAGAATAAATATATAGAGATGTGAAAAACAACAAAAATTTATACATATATTATAAAATTTAAGGGGATTGATTTTTTCAATCCCCAATAATTAATATTCTACCAAAACCAATCCCAATTACCATCTGATGTACAAGAAACTTTTCTTGTATTACCAGTTGCATTTCCAAAGTTATCATACTCTGCTTCAGTAATATGACCTGACCAAACTTCAACCAAGCCAAAAAAGCTAAAACGATTTTGACAAGTACTACCTATCTGTTGCCAACTATTTGCAAATACAGATGAAGCTGAAAGCAATGTTACCAATGTAACTAATTTTAAATTTTTCATTTTTTTATTGTGTGTTTCCATCTTCTGGCAGGGCAAAGACTTCCACTTTAAATTGTTAATTAATAATCTGCCGTTTTTGTTGCTCAAAACATTTTACAGCTCAATTTGTTCCATTTCTTCTATATTACTCTTTCAATAGTTAGTCGTTTCTATTTGTTTTGCTCTTTGGCTTGCCTATGCGTTGGCTGTACTTAAACGCTAATCTAATGATTTTCTTTCTTTAGCTTACTTTTTTCACGTTTCGGTTGTCATAAGGTTTCTTGCATCTTGTATATATACTCAGTTTTTTACTGTTTAGTTGAGCAAAGCTGTCTATTTTTTGGGTAGCTCTGCTCAACTATGGTTGTGTTGTATTAATTAACCAAACATAGTAAATATTTTTAAAATTTGCAACCATAAGTAACTAATTTTAATTTATTAATACAATAAGTTGTGTTTAAGCGGTTGCGTTTTTTAATTTCTCTAGGGCAATGACACACTTTCCCTAGGGCAATTAATTTATTGCTGTACAAAAATTAAACAAGTTAAAACGAAATAAAGCAACGGTTAAAAGCAGTTTATAAACTAAAGAAAAGCACCGCTGGGCAATGTTGCATAATTTTAAGGAGTATAACAAGAGTTTGTTACCCATAAATATAAAAACAAAAAAGTCCCGAATAAATCGGGACTTTTTATAAATATTTGAATTAAAATTAGCTTTTCAAAGCTTCTGCTCCACCAACGATCTCAAGGATTTCGTTTGTAATAGCTGCTTGACGCGCTTTGTTGTAGGTTAATTTTAATTGGTCTCTTAATTCTGTAGCGTTATCGGTTGCTTTATGCATTGCGGTCATACGCGCTCCGTGTTCTGCTGCAAATGAATCTCTAATTGATTTGTACAATTGTGTTTTTAATGATTTTGGAATCAAAGTCAACACAATTTCTTCTTTAGAGGGTTCAAAAATATAATCAGATGCTACTACCTCAATCCCCACAATGGGAGCTAAAGGTAAAAACTGTTGTGTTCTTACAATTTGGGTTGCCGCATTTTTAAATTCGTTGTACACGATTTCTATTTTATCGTAATCGCCCGCTACAAATTTATCCATTAACTGTTGTGCAATGTCTGAAGCGTTTTCAAAGGTTAATTGGTCAAAAATGGTATTGTTAACTTCGATTACGTTGATTGTTTTACGCAAAACATCGTTTCCTTTTTTACCAATGGCAAAAATATCTACTTGTTTTCCTGCGTAAGTTTCGGCAACTGCTTTCGCTTGTTTAATTACATTCGTGTTGAAGGCACCACACAAACCTCTGTTTGATGTAACCGCAACAATAAGTACTTTTTTTACTTCTCTTTGAGCTGTAAAAGCACCACCTACTTCTCCTTCAAGGGTTGCACTTAAGTTTTGTAATAGCTCGGTTAGTTTTTCTGCATAAGGGCGCATAGCTGTAATAGCATCTTGCGCTTTTTTTAATTTTGCAGCAGAAACCATTTTCATCGCCGATGTAATTTGCATCGTAGATGAAACAGAAGTAATCCTATTACGTATTTCCTTTAAGTTTGCCATTTTGTTAATTTGTCAATGTGCCAATTTATCAATGTGCCAATTAATTGTCTAATTGACACATTGACTAATTGACTAATTAATTATATTTTGCTGAAATTTCTTTCGCTACTTTTTCTAAAACGTCAGTGATATTGTCATCAAATTTACCTGCTTTAAGTGCATCTAATGTATCTCTGTGTTTTGCGTTTAAGTATTCTAAGAAATCTTTTTCAAATTCTTTAACTTTTACAACGGGTACATTACGCAACAAGTTTTTAGAACCTGCATAAATAATAGCTACCTGATCTTCTACTGTGAAAGGCGAGTTTAAACCTTGTTTTAAGATTTCAACGTTTCTTTTTCCTTTTTCAATTACGTTTAAAGTAACGGCATCTAAGTCAGAACCAAATTTTGCAAACGCTTCTAATTCACGGAATTGCGCTTGGTCTAATTTTAAAGTACCTGCTACTTTTTTCATGGATTTAATTTGTGCATTACCCCCTACACGAGATACCGAAATACCTACGTTAATTGCAGGACGAACTCCCGAGTTGAATAAATCACCATCTAAGAAAATTTGTCCGTCTGTAATCGAAATTACGTTGGTTGGGATATAGGCAGAAACGTCACCCGCTTGTGTTTCGATAATTGGTAACGCTGTTAACGAACCACCCCCTTTAACGATTCCTTTGATAGAATCTGGTAAGTCATTCATGTTTCTAGCGATTTCGTCGTTAGCGATCACTTTACATGCTCTTTCTAATAAACGAGAGTGTAAGTAAAAAACGTCTCCAGGATATGCCTCACGTCCTGGTGGTCTTCTTAATAATAAAGACACCTCACGATACGCAACAGCTTGTTTAGATAAATCATCATAAACAATCAACGCTGGACGACCTGAATCTCTAAAATACTCCCCAATTGCAGCACCTGCCATAGGAGCATATACTTGCATTGGAGCTGGATCAGAAGCATTTGCAGCAACAATAACGGTATACGCCATGGCACCTTTTTCTTCTAACATTTTTGCGATTCCTGCTACCGTAGACGCTTTTTGTCCGATGGCAACATATATACAGAATACAGGTTGACCTGCATCATAAAATTCTTTTTGATTTAAGATGGTATCAATACAAACGGTTGATTTACCCGTTTGACGGTCACCAATTACCAACTCACGTTGACCTCTACCTACAGGAATCATTGCATCTACTGCTTTTACTCCGGTTTGTAATGGTTCAGTTACGGGTTGACGGAAGATTACTCCAGGCGCTTTTCTTTCTAATGGCATCTCGTATAACTCACCACCGATTGGGCCTTTACCATCAATTGGTTCTCCTAGTGTGTTTACAACACGACCTACTACTTGTTCTCCTACTTTAAGAGAAGCAATACGTTGTGTTCTTTTTACTGTTGAACCTTCTTTGATTCCTGTTGATGGTCCTAAAAGTACCACCCCAACATTGTCTTCCTCTAAGTTTAATACGATTGCTTCTAATCCGTTTTCAAATTGTACTAACTCTCCATATTGAGCGTTTGACAATCCGTAAACACGAGCGATACCGTCTCCTACTTGAAGTACTGTTCCAACTTCCTCTAACGTAGCACCTGATTCAAAACCAGATAATTGTTGTTTTAATATTGCTGATATTTCAGCAGGTTTAATTTCAGCCATTGTGATGTATCTTTAATGGGATATTAATTACTAAATTCTCTTTTTAAATTTTGCAATCTGTTGGCAACAGAAGCATTATATTGTTTGTCACCCATTCTTAAAATAAATCCTCCTATGATGGCCGGATCTATAATATTTTGGATGGTTATATTTTTTGTTGAAAAGGTTGCGATTTTTGCTAATACTTTTGCTTCTAACTCAGGAGTAATTGGAAAAGCAGTTGTTACTTTGGCAATTTCTATTCCGTTGAGTTCATCATGTAATGCATTATATTGTAGGGCAACATCTTGCAATAATTCAAATCTTTTATTTACTAAAAGCAATTTAAATAAGCTTTTTGTTTCCTTTTGTGCAGAAGCAAAAATTTCAGTTACAGAAGAAAATTTTATTTCTCCTTTCACTACAGGACTTTGCAAAAATTCTTTCAATTCAGCACTGTCTTTAATTGCGTTTACAATTGAAGTCATGTCTGCATTTACAGCGGGTGCGTTATTGTTTTCTTTTGCACTATCCAAAATGGCTTTAGCGTATCGTATTGCTGCTCTAGTTCCTGCCATGATATTAGTTTAATTTTGCATCCCCTAACATTTTCTCAATTAATTTAGTTTGAGTTTCTTTGTTAGATAATTCTTCTTGTAACAATTTTTCAGCAATTTCTAGTGACAATGAAGAAACTTGATTTTTCAATTCTGCCATAGCTGCATTTTTTTCGCTTTCAATAGCTGCTTTAGCTTGAGATATCATTTTTTCTCCAGCTGCTTGAGCTTCAGATTTAGCATCGTTAATCATTTTATCTTTGATTTCACGCGCTTCTTTCATTAAACTATCGCGTTCAGCTCTGGCTTCTGCTAATAATTTTTCGTTATCAGATTTAAGATTTTGCATTTCTCTTTTTGCATTTTCGGCAGAAAGCAAAGCATTTTTAATTCCTTCTTCTCTTTCATTTACTGCATCAAGAATTGGTTTCCATGCAAATTTTTTCAAAAGCAAAACTAATCCAATGAAAATTAAAGATGCCCAAATGAACAATCCAAAACCAAAATCATTTATTAATTTATCCATAGTATTTTAAATTATAATATGTAATGTAATCTTTTTAATTTAGAAACAAAAGCTATAACCAACCGTTATAGCTTTTGAGTTTTTCTACTAGTTTTCTGCAACAGCAAATAAAGCTGCGAAACCAATACCTTCAATAAGTGCAGCTGCAATAAGCATAGCTGTTTGGATTTTTCCAGATGCTTCTGGTTGACGAGCAATTGCATCCATTGCAGAACCACCGATTCTACCAATACCAATTCCAGCTCCAATAACAACTAAACCTGCTCCAACAATTCTTGGGATTTCCATAATATATGTATTAAAAAATTAAACATTCAATTTATTTGTCAGAACACCTGCTGGCTCCTCGCATAATATATCCACTGGACATATTAATGATGCTCGGCCCCTTCATGATGATGCTCTTCTACTGCTGCTCCAAAGAACAAGGCAGATAACATTGTGAAAATATATGCTTGTAGCAACGCTACTAATATTTCTATTGATGAAATTGCAAATGAAAGTAAAAAAGACAAACTACTTCCTAACCAACTTTTAAAAATAAACATTAAGGCAATCAAACTCATTAATACAATGTGTCCTGCAAAAATATTAGCATACAAACGTATCATTAATGAAAAAGGCTTGATAATTACACCTAATAATTCGATGGGTGCTAAAATAAATTTCATTAGTGTTGGAACTCCTGGCATCCAAAAAATGTGCCCCCAATAATTTTTATTGGCAGTAAGATTTGTAATTAAAAATACAATAATAGCTAAGCATGCTGTAACTGTTATATTTCCTGTTGCGTTGATTCCTAGTGGTGTTAAACCAATAATATTTAAGAACCATATAAAGAAAAATACGGTTAATAAGAAACTCATGTATTTTTTATAGTGTTTTTCTCCAATGTTTGGAATCGCAATATCATCACGTATATACAATACAATAGGTTCAAATAATCTTCCTATACCAGAAGCGATTCCGCCATTTTTAACATACGAATTAGCCAACCCTTTAAACAAGAAAAACATTAAAAATGCTACTAATAACATCGAAAAAACCGCTTTCGTAATTGATAAATCAATTGGTTTTACATTTTCTGGATGATGCTCATCACCTAGTAAAGTTCCTGATGCATCAGTTTTATATATTTTTTCGTCGTGCCCTAATTTGTAGTAACTGCCATTAGATTCAGCAACATCATGACCGTGATTAAATTTAGATGAAGAAAAGACGTGTAGTCCGCTTTCTTTATCCCAAAGAATTATGGGAAGTGGAAATCCATAATGCTTTCCTGTTGCTTCGTCTTCAAACAATGAAAATTCATGAGCGTCTAAAACGTGATGCGCAATGTAGGCGTTGATTTTTGATTTTAAATCTTTTGGTTCACCATGTCCATGCGCTTCTTCTGGTGTAGCTTCAGTTGTATTTGTTGCTGAATGAGCCACAACTCTAATTGAATCTTTTGAAGAATTTGCATGATTTACAAACGGCATTAAAGCCATTGCAATTGCAAGTATAATCTGAAGTGGTTTTTTTGAAATCACCATATTTTTTGTAAACTTAAACTATGAGGTTCATAAATTTTGGTGCAAAGGTACATTTTTTCTTTATATTCCAAATTAAATTATTGCGTTTTTTTGACTATTTTTTATTCAAAAATTTTGCCGCAATTATTGTTTCGAATAGAAGAAATAGTATAAAAATTACAAAAAAGTTAATTTTCTCAATGTTATTGTCTTCACGATATAGAATAGGGCGCACTAAAAAAAAAGCAACACCCATTTTTATGCTTGTTGCAATCATAAAAAACATTCCTGTGTTGTCAAAGTTATGTTTTGAAATTCTACTTACCACTATCAATATTAATAATGAAAAGAGAAAAAATAGACTATAAAGATTTAGTATGGTATAATAAAATTCAGTTTCTTTTTCTTTTAAAAAAGGAAGATTAAAAACCAAGACATGAATAATTAAAAAAAATAAAGCCGCTGCCGTTAGCTTTTTTATGATTTCCAAACTAGTTGTCATTTTTATTCATTTGATTTACTTGTCTAATAACATTATAAAGTGCGAGAAAAACTCCTATTAATGTTACTATTTTTGTATAAGTACTGCTTGAATTTCCATAGTGTATGTCCAGCCATTTACCAAAATAGGAAAACACAAAAATTACAATCCCCATTTGGATTGGAATATTAATTAAGGCTAGCCATTTATTGTTTTGTTTTTTGTTGTTAGCCATTATTTTGGTGCTTAATTCGATTTCATCTAACTCAATATCCATTTCTTATGGATTCGTTGAATTCGAAATTATAAATTTCTCATTTAACTCATGATAAACTATTTTCCTTTTTGAATTCGTTGGATTCGAAATTATAAATTTCTCATCTCACAACTGGCGTCAAAAGTTGCCCCAGGTTCCACCGCAAGTTTTCCTACAATTACCTCACCGGTTATGTGTGCTTTAGACTTTACATTTAACATCCCTTCAGCTTGGAGTTTGCCTGAAAATTTTCCTTCTATATCAATACTTTTACAAATAATATCTCCAAGAACTGCTGCTGTAGGGCCAATTACGATTTTCCCTTCAGAGGTGAAATTCCCCGTCAATATTCCATCCAATCTAAAGTCTGCTTTAGTAATGATATCTCCGGTAATGATCGTCCCTTCAACTATCCTATTCGTTTTACCTAATAAATGATCTTGGTTTTTAACTTTATCAAACATTTTTGGAGCGTTTTTAGAGTTATTATTGAACTAATTTAAGCCATTCTTCAAATTTTTTCTTCATTTGAATAATTTTGTAATCCTCTGAAGATACAATATAGGCTTGGTCTTTTATTTTGTAATTTTTATATTCTTTTAGTAACGATAAAACCGAATTTGCCGCTGTTTTTGAACTGAATCCGTGGATAACAATAAAATCATCCGTTAGGGTATAAATATCAGTAGACAATTTGAGCAAAATGGTATTTGCATCTTTCAAATATTTTTCAATTTTATCGGTTAGATTTTTAACTTCTTGGGAAGGAGGGAACGCTTTTGGGAACACTATTTTCCATTCGTTTTCGATCTCTTTACTAAAAGTGAGTGCTTCTAATTTTGGAATATCCATCGATAATAACCGTTCGGCTTGTTTGCCTTCTTCCAAATTTGGATAGGTTAGTGCAACAAAATTAAGGGCTTTTTTATACGATTCTAATCCTTCTAATCGAGCAATTAGTTTGGCTTTGAGTAGCTCAAATTTTGCCGCAACTTCTTCTCCTGTAAATCTTTGAATAACCACGTCGATTTCGGAAAAGACTTCGCGCAATTCCCCTCTTTCCACCTTTTTATACAGTGCATTATAAACCAATTCAGGATTGGATTCATCGGTTACTTCAACACTTGGATTTCTAATGATTTCTGCATAACGACTTGTAGGGTATTCATTTAAAATTTGTGCCTTCATTTGGTCGGCTTTTGCAGGGGCAATTATTTGATAAATTTTGTATAAATTATATTTTGCAGGAAGCACCAAACGCTCTTCGGGATTATTTTTTAATACTTGTTCTAAACGTGAAGCTGCTAATTCGTTTTCTTTGAACTTCTCTTTATAAATAAGGCCTAATTGATAGTAGGCAAAATTGCGTGCGGTTGCTAAACTGTCTATAAATTTGGCTTCTGTGGGGAGTTGTTTAAGATAATAAGCAACGGTATATTTTGGTTCCTCCGATTTTTCTTCCCCTTCCGATTTTTTTTCAACAATCTGATCTTTTTCTTGCTCTTCTTCGATGACAACATCGGTGTTGGTGTCCATCGACCAACGCCAATTGTCTTTTAACGTGCGTTTGCCCCACTTGCTTTTAAATTCTTTTTTCCCATAAGCTACTGTAGTGGTATTATAAAAATAAAATCCGCTTTTGGTATCATCTCCCATATCAAATAGGCCTGGATTTGATGTTGCAGAATTTTTTGCTCCTCCTACAAGGTTATTTTTGTCTTGTTTTAATGGACTTCCCCCTCCGGCATTTTTAGCCGCCAACAAATTTGCTTCTTTTTCAGCTTTTTGAGTGGCTAACTTTGCTTTTAGTTCATCTGATTTTTTTAGTTTGGAAATGTAGTCTTCATAAAAGCGTTTTTGACCGGTTTCATCCAATACAACTACTGATAATATGCTGTCATTTTGTTGGGCAATGGTCTCGTATTTAATAACATCGTCCAAATTAATTCTTTTCTTTTTAATTTTTCGAAACTCTCTTGTACGCTCTTTTAATTTTACCAAGGTACTGTCATAATATTTGCCGGCAATAGGATATTTAGCGGTTTTAAAATAAATTTCGGCTATATTTCTATAATTTGAGGCTACTAAATAATTGTCTTTTGAAGCGCATTTTAAAGACTTATTATAGAATTTTTTTGCCGATGAAGATTGATCTAATTGATCATAAAATAACCCCATTTGATGATATAGTACATCTAAATAAGGGCGATTTTCGCGATCTTCAATTAATTTTTGGAACGTTTCGACAAAAACTAATGTGTCTCCTTTTTTGTAGTCAAATTGTTGGGCTTGTTTTACTTTTGCCTGAATTACATAGCGGCGCGGCGCGTTTCTTTTCATTTGAATGACTCTTTCAAAAGCGGCAAATGCACTGTCTTTTTGTTGAAGCCTTTCATACAATTGGGCTAAAATAAATATATATCGAGCCTGTTCCTCTTTAATTTTAGTCCCCTCAATTGCTTTTTTTAAGGTAACAATAGCGCTGTCTTTTGCTTGAATATTTAAATAAGCTTGTGATAATATTGCATGCGCATCTGCCCAATCTTGTCCTTTAATTCTATTATCCTCTAGCAGTTTCTTCAAGTTTTTTATTGCTATCTGATCGTTATCGAGACGAATATTTACTTTTTCACGCCATACTTTGGCATGGTAAATTTTATCACTCAAAGGGTATTTATACAAAATATAATTTAACGCTTCTAATGAAGGAATAACTCGATTATCATAATAACGAGCTTTGGCCAATAGTAAATACGCTTCGTCCATTTGCGGGTTTTTTTCAACCCCTCCAATATTCATAGCGTGATTTTGAATGGCTTTTACCGATTTTTCTTCGGCTTTTTCAAAATTTAGGTTTTTAGGTTTTTCTTTGGTTGTAATTTCTTCACCATCTGAAACTTGTTCTATGGGGAGAATCTCCCAAAAATTATCTTGATAGGTTGTTTGTAAATCGGCTAAACCCTTATCTAAAAGAATATTGCCATTATACAAAACATTGTATTCTGTAGTAACCGCATGGAAATTTCTATTGATAAATTTATCTTTTTTAACAGAACAAGCTATTAAAAAAAGAACCCCACCAATCGTTAAAAAATATTTTAATATTGTGCTTTTCAAAGTAAAAACGTTTTTGTTCTAAACTACTAAAAGATCTTTTTAGTATCAACAGAATGGTAAAAATACGTTTCTTTTTTTGAAGTGAAAAAAAATAAGCCTTTTTTGTTAATCATAAACGTTTTTTAGACCCTTAATAACTTTAAAGGCCACATCTATTTGATCATCACTCACTATTATGGTGAATTCATTTGTGGTAGAAATTACTTCGTGAATAATGATTCCTTCCCAGGCCAAACGCTGAAAAATATAGTAGTAGACCCCAGGAGTAGAAATATTTTCTTGTGGTAATTTTACCGTAATTGAAGATAAATTTTCTATTTTATGAGTCAGTCTTTCGGCTTTAAATAGGGTTTCAATTATGGTTGAAATAGATGAGCTCGTTACAATATTGGTTTCATTAACCCCACGAGAAGACGTATAAAAAATATCCTGTAACTTGTTGATTTCTGTTAATAAATTTGCTTGATTTTCTAAAAGTGTATCCGAAATTACAAACGTGTAATCCGTTAAAGAGGAACGTACTGTAATCTCTCCAATATTTTTTAAAACTTTAGATATTTTATAATTGATCTTGAAATCCAATTCTTCCGACAACCTCTTCAACGCCATAACTACAGCCCCTTGCTTTACATCTTTGCCTAAATGGATGGCAATTTCAGGCATCATAATTCGCGATAAAGAGGTCAAATTAATAATTCCTTGCGAAAGCGAACTTAATAAAAAGGGTTTTGATTTAATGTAGTGATCTACAACTGAAGAAATCGTATTCATGAAAGATTGTTTTATGGATTGAAGGGGGCAAATATACCAAATAAAAACATTTTGTTACAAATATAACATTAAAAATAATGAAAGGCGTCTTCGATATGTTCCAGCACAAAATTTGACGCCTCTTTATGTATCGCAATAATATCAAATCGAACGTCAACTTGTAGCGCTTTCCGATTGACATATTCATTAATGGCTTTTACTAAGAGTTGGATTTTTTTTGGTTTCACAAATTCTTGCGGCAAGCCAAAGGTTGATGACGATCGCGTTTTGACTTCAACTACGACTAAAACTGTGCCTTTTTGTGCAATGATATCAACTTCTGCTTTGTCAAAAACCCAGTTGGTCTCTAAAATTACATGACCCTTTTGGATCAAAAAATCAACGGCCATTTTCTCCCCAAGTTTTCCTAAATCGTTGTGTGTAGCCATTTGTTCAAAGCGTCAATTATCAATGAATAGATCTGCTAATTTTAATGAAATTTAAGTGTAACTTCTTTTTCATTAACTTCAAAATCAACTTGTTTTCCTAAAAGTAAGGGGCGATTATCCACTTGATGTCCCGCAGGAAATTCAAAAACAATTGGAATCCGATATTCTGAGGCAATTGCGGTGATTATTTGAACTTCATTTTGGCCAAACGGAATTTCATTATCATGCATATCAGACATGCTTCCCACCACAATTCCTTTTACTTTATCAAAATAACCGTTGCGTTTTAAATTATACATCATTCGGTCGATGTGGTATAAATATTCGTCTAAATCTTCAATAAATAGGATTTTGCCACCGGTGTCAATCGATGATTTTGAACCTAATAAACTGTTTAAAATGGAGATATTCCCACCTACTAATTCACCCGATGCCGTCCCTTTTACATCATACGCTTTTGAAGGAATGGTATAGGAAACCGATTCGCCGAATAAAGCTTTACGAAGGGTTTCTTTTACTTCTTCAGGGGCTTTTGGCACCGTAAACGGCATTATCGCATGCATCGTGGCCACTCGCTCTACATGCAACTGACTGTGTAAAACCGTAACATCCGAAAATCCAATAATCCACTTAGGGAGCTTCTTAAATTGAGTAAAGTCCAAGGCATCAATAATTCGAACCGTACCATAACCCCCGCGTGCGCACCAAATCGCTTTAATGTTTTCATCATCCATCATTTCTTGAAAATCTGCGGCCCGCTCAGCATCAGTACCTCCCAGTTGGTAATTATCTAAACCAATTGTATTGCCTAATCTTACTTGTAATCCCCAAGATTTTAGTAATTCAATGGCAGGTTTTGCCTCTTCTGCGGAAAATTTTCGTGCTGTACAAACTATGGCTACGGTATCGCCGGGTTTTAAAAAGGGAGGTGTTATCATAACTGTATTAAAAATAAGCATTCAAAAATAAGGAATTTGATCAGAAAAATTCGTCTATTCCTGTCAAATGAATTATTTTTGTCCAAATAATTGATTACAATGATTGAAAATCCAACTCAAAACGAGACCAAACGATATACTGTAACAGCTGCTTTGCCATACACGAATGGCCCCATTCATATAGGTCATTTAGCAGGTGTTTATGTGCCTTCAGATATTTATGCGCGTTATTTGCGTTTGCAAGGAAAAGATGTAGCTTTTATCTGTGGAAGCGATGAACATGGGGTTGCGATTTCCATGAAAGCCAAGAAAGAAGGCATCACGCCGCAACAAGTAATTGATAAATACGATGGAATAATTCGTCAGTCGTTTATTGATTTTGGAATTTCTTTTGACAATTATTCGAGAACCTCCTCGGCAATTCATCACAAAACGGCTTCGGAATTTTTCAAAAAATTATATGATAATGGCGATTTTATTGAGGAAACTACCGAACAATTATATGATGCCAAAGCCGATCAATTTTTGGCCGACCGTTTCGTAACAGGAACTTGTCCAAAGTGCGACAACCCTGAAGCGTATGGCGACCAATGTGAAAAATGTGGTTCGACTTTAAACGCCACTGATTTAATCAATCCGAAATCAACCATAACCGGTGAAACGCCAATTTTAAAAGCAACTAAACACTGGTTTTTACCTTTAAATCGTTACGAATCTTTCTTGAGAGAATGGATATTAGAAGGTCATAAAAACGATTGGAAACCCAATGTATATGGACAGGTAAAATCTTGGATCGATGCTGGTTTAGAACCTAGAGCTGTTACCCGTGATTTAGATTGGGGAATCGATGTTCCGGTAGCAGGTGCCGAAGGAAAAAAATTATACGTTTGGTTTGATGCCCCTATTGGCTACATTTCTTCTACCAAAGAATGGGCCGCACGAGAAGGAAAAGATTGGGAACCGTATTGGAAAGATGCCAACACAAAACTGGTACATTTTATTGGAAAAGACAATATTGTATTCCATTGTATCATTTTTCCTGCGATGCTAAAGGCAGAAGGAAGTTATATTTTACCCGATAATGTTCCGGCCAATGAATTCTTGAATTTAGAAGGCAACAAATTATCGACTTCAAAAAATTGGGCCGTTTGGTTGCACGAATATTTACTCGATTTCCCAGAAAAACAAGATTCGTTACGTTATGCGTTAACGGCAAATGCACCAGAAACCAAAGACAACGACTTCACCTGGAAAGATTTTCAAGCCAGAAATAATAATGAATTAGCGGCGATTTTTGGAAACTTCATCAATCGTGTGGTGGTGTTAACCCATAAATATTACAACGGAATTGTTCCTACACCAAACGAATTTTCGGAAGTTGACGAGCAAACTTTAGCCGAATTAAAAGCCTATCCAGCGGTAATTTCAAGTTCGATTGAACGGTATCGGTTTCGAGAAGCGCTTGGCGAATTAATGAATGTGGCCCGTTTAGGAAATAAATATTTAGCCGACGAAGAACCTTGGAAAATGATAAAAGAAAATCCGGAACGAGTACAAACTCAAATGTATGTAGCACTTCAAATTGCTTCTGCATTAGCGATACTTTCTGAACCGTTTTTACCGTTCACATCTGCTAAATTATGCAACATTTTACAGATTAATGTCAATAATTGGAATTTAGAATTTGAAAATTGGAATTTTACAAAACCTGGCCATCAAATTGGTCAAGCTGAGATTTTGTTTGCCCAAATAGAAGATGCCGAAATTCAGAAACAAATTGACAAATTAGAAGCAACTAAAACCGCCAATCAAGTGGAAAACGCAAAAGCTGAACCGCAAAAAGAAATCATCACTTTTGAAGATTTTGCCAAAATAGATTTACGAATCGGAACGATTATTGAAGCCGAAAAAATGCCAAAAGCTAATAAATTATTAGTGTTAAAAGTAGATACTGGAATTGATGTAAGAACGATCGTTTCTGGAATTGCTGAGCATTTTACGCCTGAAGAAATCATCGGAAAACGCGTAACAGTTTTAGTGAATCTAGCGCCAAGATCCTTACGTGGCGTAGAAAGCGAAGGCATGTTGTTGTTAACCAACACTGCGGAAGGCAAATTGGTTTTCGTAAATCCAGATGCTGAAGGTGTGATTAATGGTGCAATGATATCTTAATATGAACCCAAAAATAATCGCATTCGATGCTGACGACACCCTTTGGCACAACGAGCCTTTTTTTGATGAGGCACAAGAACGCTTTTGTATGTTGTTTCAGGATTATGCTTCGCATCAAGAAATACTGGGTTTGATTTTGAATCATCAAGTCCACAATTTACCATTGTATGGTTTTGGTATCAAAGCGTTTACGCTATCCATGATTGAAACCGCTTTGGAATTGACTAATCATCAAATTTCGGGGAAAGGGATTGAACAAATTTTAACCATAGGAAAAGATTTATTACAAAAGCCGGTGGAATTACTTCCAAACATTACCGAAGTTTTAGAACAATTACAAGGAAAATATAAATTGGTCGTAGCCACAAAAGGCGATTTAAAAGATCAGCATCGCAAATTACACGATTCGGGAATTGGAACCTATTTTCATCATATTGAAGTGATGAGCGATAAAACCGAATTGGATTACCAAAAAATGCTGAGCCGTTTAGACTGCCAACCTAAAGATTTTCTGATGATTGGCAACTCTTTGAAATCAGATATTTTACCCATTTTAAATTGTGGCGGACATGCCATTCACATTCCCTACCATTCTACTTGGGAATATGAAAAAATTGATTTTGAAATTGAACACGATAATTTCAAATCGTTTAGCAATATTACAGAGATTTTACCCTTACTCAAATAAAGGAAAAAAAGACAGGCCAAATTAAACAAAAAAACCACTGATTGCTCAGTGGTTTAAGGAACCAAATTTGGAAATTACTTTCCTAACAATAACAACTCAAGAACAAGAATTTCGGTAACATAGCGCTTAATACCGTCTTTATCGTCGTAACTCCTGTGGGTTAGTTTTCCTTCAACAGCAATTTCTTTACCTTTAGTGACATATTTTTCAATGACTTCTGCTGTTTTGCCCCAAGCGGTTATGCGATGCCATTCGGTCTGTTCTACTTTATCACCTTTTTCATTGTAATAGAAATCATTAGTAGCTATGGTAAGATTCGCTACTTTTTTGTTGTTTACTGTTTTTACTTCTGGTTCTTGGCCAACATGGCCGATCAATTGTACTTTGTTTTTCATGGCGTGTAAAAATTTAATGTTGCTTTTGTCGAAAGAATTGGATCAAAACTAATTTGCTAATTCTAAATACAAATTTGTTTAGAAGCAAACTTATTAATCGGTAGTTATCTATTTACATTCGATTGTAACTAATTGTAATCGTTTGAAAATGGAAAAAAATTAAAAATTATTCGCTTTTCCCTATTTTTTGTTTATTTTTATTCGTTCCTCCTAAAATGACTATTATGAATAAATCTTGTTTAGAATGCGGCGATAAAATTATTGGCCGCGAAGACAAAAAGTTTTGTGGCGACAGTTGCCGAAATGCGTTCAACAATAAAATGAACAAAGATCAAACCAATTTGATGCGCAACATTAACAATAAATTACGCAAAAATTACCGTATCTTGTGTGCTATAAATTCTGAAGGAAAAACCAAAATAGCCCGAAACAAAATGGCTAACAAAGGTTTTGATTTTGATTACTGTACTTCTATATTTAAAACCAAAACAGGAAATACCTATTATTTTATGTATGATTATGGCTATATGGAGTTAAAAAATAATTACTGTATTTTAGTAAAAAAGAAATTGATATGAATTTCATAACTATTCTAGGTTGTGGTTGGTTCGGATTACCATTGGCAAAATCACTGTTGTCAAAAGGATACAATGTAAAAGGTTCAACCACTTCAGCTACAAAATTAAAAACTTTAAAGGAGGCTGAAATTATGCCGTTTCAAATTCAATTGAACGAACAGAAAATAATTGGAAATGTTTCGGATTTTCTCCATGAAACGGATGTCTTAATTATTGCAATTCCTCCGGGATTGCGAAAAGAAATATTATCTTCAGAAGAAATGACTTTCATAAATAAAATGAAAATCCTTATTCCTTACATCGAAAAATCTGGCATTCAAAAAGTGCTGTTTGTGAGTTCAACATCGGTGTATGGTGATCGATTTCCGATAATAGAATATACAGAATCTACCCAAACTCATCCTGATACCGAAAGTGGGAGACAATTAGTACTTTCCGAAAAACTTTTACAATCGAATATCCATTTTAAAACTACGGTCATCCGCTTTGGAGGTTTACTTGGAGAGGATCGTCATCCCATCAAATTCTTAGCGGGAAGAACCCAAATTGAAAATCCGGATGGTCCGGTGAACTTGATTCAAAGAGAAGATTGCATTGGCATTATAATAAAAGCTCTTGACTTTGCTTATATAGACAAATGGGGGGAAACATTTAACGCTGTAGCACCACAACATCCCACTCGGAAAAACTATTATCAAAAAAAAGCGCAACAATTTAATTTACCCTTACCCAACTTTGTTGAAGATCCTAAATCGAAAGGAAAAATTATTTCCAGTAAAAAAGTGGAAACGATTTTAGATTATTCGTTCCAAAAAGAAATTTGGTAATGACGTATTATAGCGTATTTCAAAAGTACATCAAGCAGCAGAAAAACGCAATTGGCCTCCCAATTTTAGCGCTCATTTGGATCAGTTTTTTTTGGGGCACCACTTGGATTGCTTCCAAAGAAGGGGTCAAACACATGCCTCCCATGCAATTGGTAGCCTTGCGGCAACTTTTTGGCGGCTTGTGTTATTTGTTGTACTTTCTCTATCAAAAACATCCTTGGCCCAACAAAAGACAGTGGCGCAATATTATGGTTTTGAGTGTGTTGAATTTCATGTTGAGTAACGGTTTGAGCACTTGGGGTGTAAAATATATTTCGAGTGGTTTGGGGGCAATTATTGGTTCCATTTTTCCCCTTTGGATCGTGATCATTAGTTTGATTCGAGGACAAAAAACATCCTGGAAAGCCTTTGCTGGTTTGGTCGTTGCATTTGTTGGAATTTGTGTCATTTTCTATGACTACCTCAACGATTTTTTAGAACCCGAATTTCGTTTTGGTATTTTACTTTCTGTAATTGCTACATTTACTTGGGCCTTGTCCTCCATTTATATCAAAGAAAATAAAACCAATTTTAACCCCTACTTTAGTTTGGGATTGCAAATGTTAATTTCGAGTTTTGTAATCTCGAGTGTTATTGTGTGGAACGGCTCTGCGATTCCGTTGACAGCAATTCCAGCGATTTCTTGGTGGTCGATAGGATATTTAGTGGTTTTTGGATCCATATTAACGTTCATTGCATTTATTTATGCCCTGGAACATTTGCCTACCGAAATAAGCAGTTTATATGCCTATATTAATCCAATGGTCGCCTTGTTTTTTGGCTATATTTTGTTCAACGAACCTTTGACTGTTCCGATTGCCTTTGGGGGAATAATTACAATTATGGGCCTTTATATCGTAAATCGTGCGATTAAGAAAAAATAATTATTGCCAAGAATCAAAAGAGTATCAAACAAAAAACCCACCAATTTGGTGGGTTTTTATATGCTTTTGAAAGGGATTACCAAATTTTTACACGCTTATCTGGCGCTAGATACATTCCGTTTTGAGGTTGGATGTTAAACGCTTTATAAAACGCTTCTACGTTTTGTAAAGGCACATAGGCACGATACATTCCAGGAGAGTGCGAATCGGTTTTTACTTGATTTTTTATGGCTTCATCTCGCATTTTACTTCTCCAAATGGTAGCCCATGAAATAAAGAAGCGTTGCTCTGGAGTAAATTTGTCAATTAATCCCGGATTTCCATTGGCTTTCAAATAAATTTGTAAGCCGTCGTAGGCCGCGTTAACGCCCCCTAAATCTCCTATGTTTTCCCCTAATGTAAATTTACCATCTACAAAAATACCCGGTAACGGCTCTAATGCCGAATATTGATCCGCTAAGGCACTTCCTAATGTGGTAAATTGTTTCAAATCGTCTTCACTCCACCAGTTTACAAGATTACCATCGGCATTATATCTCGAGCCCGAATCATCAAATCCGTGTGAAATTTCATGCCCAATTACGGCGCCAATTCCACCATAATTTACCGCTTCATCCGCTTTGTAATTGTAAAATGGCGGTTGTAAAATAGCGGCTGGAAATACAATTTCGTTGTTTGTTGGGCTAAAATATGCATTTACCGTTTGAGGCGACATGCCCCATTCTTCTTTGTCTACTGGTTTGCCCATTTTTTCAATGTTCTTCTTGTGGCTCCATCTGGCATACATTCTTGAATTTTCAAAATAGGTTCCGCCTTGTTCTGGTGCTTTCACTTCTAGAGCCGAATAGTCTTTCCATTTGTCAGGATACCCAATTTTTACTCGAAATTTATTCAATTTATTTTTTGCGTTTTCTTTTGTTGCTTTGGTCATCCAAGGCAAATTATTGATGCGCTTGTCAAAAGCTTGCATCACATTAGCAATCATGGCTTGGGCTTTGGCTTTGGCTTCGGGTGGAAATTTCTTTGCCACATATAATTTACCTAAAGCTTCCCCTAATCTACCATTAACTGTTGCTAAAGCTCTTTCTTCTGCTGGACGCTGTTTCACAGCGCCCGTTAATGTTTTTCCGTAGAATTCAAAATTTGCGTTTTCAATAGCCGTAGAAAGTAATCCGGCCGAACTTCTTAAAGCGGTCCATTGCATATAGGCTTTCCAATCGGCTACTTGATTTTCTTTTAAGACGGTTTCGATCGCTTGAATATATTTGGGTTGAGAGACCACTAAAGAGTCTACTTTTCCTATGCCCACTGCAGTAAAATAAGCCTCCCATTTTACCGTAGGTGCTAATTTTTGAAGATCGGCAAACGCCATTGGATTGTAGGTTTTTCTACGGTCTCTTCGCTCAACGCGATCTAAAGTTGCTGTAGACATTTTTGTCTCTAAGGCTAGTATTTTTTGCGCATTATCTTTGGCTACTACTTCTGAATCTCCCATAAATTGCAACATTTTTGCCACGTGAAGTACATATTTTTCCCGTTTTTCTTTACTATCGGGTGCGTTAGAAACATAGTAATCTCTATCGGGTAAGCCCAAACTACCGGTACCAACATATACTACATTTTTATTGCTGTTTTTAGCATCGGCTCCGATATAACTTCCAAAGAAGCCCAATCCCATTTCGGGTTCCATTTCGGCCAACAAAGCTACCAATTGATCGGCGTTTTGAACGGCATTAATTTTAGCCAAGTACGGTTTCAAAGGTTCGATTCCAGCTTTATTTCTACTAACCGTATCTAGAACGGTTTTGTATAAATTTATGGCTTTGGCTTGATCTGAATTAGGATCAATCGTCTTGTCGCTGATGGCTTCTTTTAAAATGACCATCACATCGTCGTCGGTATTTTTTCGCAATTCATCAAAGCTTCCCCAACGTGTTCTATCGGCTGGAATTTCGGTTTTATCCAACCAGCTTCCGTTTACATAGCGATTAAAATTATCGGCTGGATTAAACGACTTATCCATGAAATTCTGATTAATGCCATTCGGTTGTTGAGGATTTGAGGCTTTTTCCGTGGAACCACAGGAATAAAGTATCATGGATAAAACCAATATACTTGTGCTACTTTTTAAAATACTTTTTTTCATAGGTTACTCTTTAATAATTCGTTTTACTGTTATTTGATCGTTGTTCGAGATTTTGACAAAATAAATGCCAGGTGATACATTTGAGAGATCAATTTTTGTTTCAAAATTAGTCACGGTAATTTCTTTTTTGTCGTAAACTATTTTGCCTGTTAAGTCATACGCAACAATTTGTGTTGGTTGAATGGTTCCTAATGCGATATTGAAAATGCCATTTGAAGGATTTGGATACACCCATACATTATTTAGCTCAAAATTTTGATTGGATAATGTCCCTAAAATCACAAAATCATCGACATTAACGCCTAAATCTGTGACGGTTTGATCGGTATGAAAAACAATTCTAAAAATGACTGCTGATGGAGCTCCTAATGCGCTTAACGGATAGGTATAAGTGGCTAATGTAGTGCTTTCTCCAGTCCATTGCGCTCCTGGGCAATTATAACAATCCGAACCCGAAGTTTCAGACGTTCTGTTGCTGTTATACCAGGTAGGGCCCATTTCGCCCAAAACAGTCCAAGACGCTCCAAAATTAGTCGAGTATTCTACATATATGATATCCCAATTGTTTTCAATTTTATATTTCATTGCAAAACTAATCTGAGGATTAATCACATTGGTTAAATTGTAACATTGTGAAACTAAATAGGCCTTAATGTTATCTGGATAATTTCGAGCCAAATTTGTGGTGTAAACGGTATTTCCCGATGATGTTAAAGCATCCGATCGAACCCCGCGAACCCATTGAGAGCCTGTGCCTCCATCAGTATAGGATATTAATGCATCCGTTGATGTAGTAAAAGGGTTTATTTGTCCAATAATCCCAGAATCATTAATATAAAAAGTGCTTGTTCCAGTATTGTTATCAGAATAGGAGTCATTAGTAATTGTAGTGGTTACATTTAACGTATGGATCCCTCTAGTTAAAGTAGCTTGAGGAAGACTAATTGTAGTAATTTCATTAGATACAATAACACCATTCCAAAGATAATTACTCGGAATTCCATCAATAGAATAATCAATAGAAATATTGGTAATCGTATTGGTTCCGTTGTTTTTTACGCGCACTTGGGGAATTATGGTAGCCTCACAGTTGATGTTATTTCCTGGATTTTGAATACTTACAAATTTTACATCATTAGGGGGCAATTGAACCGGAATGTTTGTTTGCCATATTCCTCTCCCATAAGTTGCTGCAATTAGCTTTGCGTCTTCCAGATTAATTTCTAAATCGGTTACTGAAACATTCGGTAAATTAGTGTCAAACGGCTGCCAAGAAGCCATAGTATCATCTCTATAAAACACTCCTAAAGTGGTTCCCAGATATAAAGGATTATCGGAATTTCTCCCTTGGTGTACAATTACATTTTTTCCAATATTTGGCAAACCGGTTGAGTAATCCGTAAATGTGATTCCTCCATTTGTTGATTTTAATACGTCGCCTGAGGCCCCTTGTGTGGTTAGATATACACTATTGCTGTCTGTAGAATGTACTTCAATAGAGGTAATACTGGTATCCGCCAAATAAATAGAGGTAAAAGTAACGCCTAAGTCTATGCTTTTATACAAATTGGATCCGTTAGCAACATACATGATGTTGTCATTTGAAGGGTCAATACTTATCAATTCGATATTTCCGCTTCCCAATGAAGTGGTGTTTTGTTGCACCCAAGCTCCTGCAACTAATTTAAATAAATTGTTGTAGCCCGAAAAAAGGACTCCAGCTGAATTAATTGTCAATGGTGTCACCCAATTTCCAATCAATCCCGCTGGGGCAGAAACAGAACCGCTTAAACCATTTCCGGCATTGTTGCTGATGTATAAATTTCCTCCCGATTGAATAAATCCATAATACTGATTAGGATTGTTTGGATGTATTGCAGTATCCATCCCGTCTGCCCCATAATAATTTTTCCATTGTCCTCCGCTGTAGGCATGGCCTCCATTGTCTTGTAAGCCGCCTACCATATTGGCAGCAGATTGTTTCGAAACCGCAATTTTATAAAACTGACTGATTTGAACCCCAGCGGTTAAATCGGTAAAATTTGTTCCTCCGTTGGAAGAAACATAGATGCCCCCATCACTGCCACAATACAATTTGTTGCCATGAAACCCGAGGTAATGAATATCGGCATGGGTATAGGAAGGCGCTGCAGGCGAACTCCAGTTGTTTACTTTAGAAACGCTCACACCACCATCGGTAGACTTCCATACATTTAAACAGCCGGTATATATTTCGTTGGCATTTGTGGGCGAAACAGCTAAGGCCAGATCATACCACGCTTGACTAGATTCAAAAACATCTCCTGTTGAAGTTTCATTAGAAGACGTTTTAGTCCAAGTTGTTCCACCATCCGTTGAACGATAAATTCCTTGCATATCACCATCATTTCGTGCACTTAATATGTAACTATAATTTGCGTTTGCAGGTGTTACATCCAATAATAATCGGCTGGAACTTTCGGGTAATCCTGTAGTAATTTGAATAAATGTAGATCCTGAATCTGATGAACGATAAAAACCAGTATTTGTAACGGCATAAACTGTAGTTGGGTCTCCCGGTTTTAATCGAAGTGTCCCTTGAGAAAAGTTACCCGTTTGAACTTGAATCCATGAGGTTCCGGCGTTCGTTGTTTTATAAATTCCATTGTTTGTAGTACACCACAAAATTTGATTGTTGGTTGGATGTATGAGTAAATCTCCTGCATTTGATGGATTTGAACTCCCCATAACCCCGGTTGGATTCCAAGTATTCCCTCCGTCAATCGATTTAAATACTCCTACCGAATAGGAATCCCCAGCATCTTTATCGCCTGTGGCAATATAAATTACATTGGAATTAGAATAATCCACTGCAATTCCAGACACTCCTATTTGTGGCAACTGATCTGTCAGAGGGGTCCATGTTGTTCCATTGTTTGTTGATTTCCATATGCCTCCAGCTGGAGCGCCAAGATAAACTGTGTTGGGATTTGATGGATCGACATGAACACAATTAACCCTTCCTTGACCCGAAGACCATGAGCCTGTATTGGTATGAGTAAAGGGTCCTATGGGTTGCCAATTGCTCACCGGCAGCGATTGGGAATTTCTATTTAATTGTGCTTGTTTTTTTTCGCGCCAAGCGGCCCAAAAATCTGATGATGAATTAATATATCCTTGAGGATTTGTATAATTTCTCCAATGGTATTCCCAGCGCATAAAAGGCTTGTAGCCCGAACCCCTGGTGTTTTTATCTCGCGTAGACCAATATTGATTGAAATGAGTTACTAATTCGTCTATCGTTTTTTCACGTGGAGATGAAAGGGAGTTCGGCATCCATGGAGCAGAGGAATTAAATTGTGAAAATCCTAAAAAGGAACACAATAAACTAACCATCAAGTAATTTTTTATCATTATTTAATAGAATTAAAGCAAATATTCACAAATATAACAAAGAAAATCAACTTGAAATAACTTTAACATTCGTGTAATAGGGGTTACAAAATTATTTATGATTAATTTTACAAAAAAAAATAATGTTATCAATTTTAAAACCCTACAAAAAATTCATAGTGCTCTTTCTCGCTCTTTCTAGTGTCATATTTGTTGGTATTTACATGTTACAAAAACCAAAAAAAATGTTGCCTATTTATGCGCCAAGAGATGTAAATCCAGAATTAGTTGATTCTACTATTCAACATATTGGAACCGATCATAAAGTAAGTGACTTTCGTTTTACCAATCAAAATGGGAACATTATTACCCAAAAAGATTATGAAAACATCATCTATGTTGCCGATTTCTTTTTTACCACTTGCCCAACGATTTGTCCAAAAATGACCAACAACATGGTGTGGCTCCAAAAACAGCTGAAACACTATCCTAATGTAAAATTATTGTCATTTTCGGTAACACCGGATATTGACACCCCGCAAGTATTGAAAAAATATGCCCTAAAAAAAGGAGTTGATGATGCCAAATGGAATATGGTAACTGGAGATAAAAAAGACATCTATTCTTTAGCTCGAAAATCGTACTTAGCTGTTAAAACTGGAAAACCCGAAGAATATTTTGATATGGTTCATACCGAAAATTTTATTTTGGTAGATAAAAATAAACGCATCCGAGGGTTTTATGACGGTACAAATTTAGACCAACCCACTTCGGATTCCAAAACCAAAAACATGACCCAATTACTAGAAGACATTGAGTGGCTGGTAGAAAATCAAAAATAATCTATATAAAATGATTTTTATCAGGCATCCTTGGGTTTTAATTTTTACTTTTGTATTTTAATTGAATCTAAATAAGAAAATGGACCCCAACTCGTCAACCCTTCTAATAGGTGAAACAGCCACAATTACTGCTGTTAATTTAGACGAAATCCCGCTAAAACTTTTAGAGATGGGATGTTTGCCTGGCAATGCGATTACATTGCTTCAAATAGCGCCTTTTGGCGATCCATTATATTTCAATGTCAACGATTCACATGTGGCCATTCGTTTGGAAACGGCCAAAGAAATAAGCATTCAAAAAGTAAAATAAAATGAATGCTAACCCTATAAAAGTCGCATTAATTGGGAACCCAAATGTGGGTAAAACTTCTGTTTTCAATGACCTCACAGGGTTAAATCAGCAAGTTGGAAATTATCCCGGAATTACCGTAGAAAAAAAACAAGGAATTTGCAAATTGACCGAATCGGTTAAAGCAAAAATCATCGATTTACCCGGGACGTATAGTTTAAATGCAAGTTCCATTGATGAGAACGTGGTGATTGAGTTACTGCTCAATAAAAACGATGAGGATTTTCCGGATGTGGCTGTAGTTGTAACAGAAGTGGAAAATTTGAAACGAAATTTGTTGCTTTTTACCCAAATAAAAGACTTAGAAATTCCAGCCATTTTAGTAATCAATATGGCCGATCGGATGCAATTAAAAGGGATTGAATTACATATTGCAACCCTAGAACAAGAACTGAAAACTAAAATTGCATTAGTAAGTTCGAGAAAAAAAACAGGCATTGAGCAATTAAAAACATTGATCTTAAACTACAAAGAGCTGTCTACCGAGCCCTGTTTAAATGCTTCTTCAATTGATCCAGATTATTTTGATAATTTAAGAAGAGCTTTCCCAAATCAATTGCTATACAAGCTCTGGCTGGTTATTACTCAAGATGTTAATTTCTTAAATTTAGAACGGAATGAGGTAAAAAGTTCGTTTACTAAGTCACATGCCGATTTAAAAAAATTACAACAAAAAGAAACGATAAAGCGCTATCAATTTATCAACGACACGCTAAAAAAAGGACAAATCATTGATCGCTCCAAGGCAACCGATTTTCGTGAAAAAATTGATCGTGTGCTCACCCATAAATTTTTTGGCTATTTCATTTTCTTTGGAATATTACTGGTTATTTTTCAATTTTTGTTTGATTGGAGTAGCATTCCTATGGACTTTATTGATACCACATTTGCTAATTTTAGCTCGATTGCTAAACAACAACTTCCGGCGGGAGAATTTACCAATTTGATCAGCGAAGGAATCATTCCCGGTATAGGGGGTATTTTAATTTTCATTCCTCAAATTGCCTTTTTATTTTTTTTCATTTCTGTTTTAGAAGAAAGCGGCTACATGAGTCGGGTGGTGTTTTTAATGGACAAAATCATGCGCAATTTTGGTTTGTCTGGAAAAAGTATAGTCCCATTAATTTCGGGAACGGCCTGTGCCATTCCGGCCATAATGAGTGCCAGAAATATTGAAAATTGGAAAGAACGACTCATAACCATTTTAGTAACGCCTTTTACAACCTGTTCTGCTCGATTACCGGTTTATGCGATTTTAATTTCCTTAATTATCCCCGAAGAAAGGGTATTGGGGTTCCTAAGTTTACAAGGATTAACGTTAATGGGATTGTATTTGTTAGGTTTTGGTATGGCCATATTTTCGTCCTATTTGCTTAACCTATATTTAAAATTAAATTGTAAATCCTATTTTGTCGTTGAAATGCCCAGTTATAAAATTCCAATGTTCAAAAATGTCGGCATTAATGTCTTGGAAAAAACCCGTTCTTTTGTAACTGGAGCGGGTAAAATCATTTTAGCACTTTCTGTTGTTTTGTGGTTTTTAGGTTCGCATGGATTAAGTGATGATTTCAACCATGCCGAACAAAATGTTATTCAAGAATTTCAGTCAAAGAACATCTCACTCAACGCAACACAGCTTGAAGATAAAGTAAATGCTTATAAATTAGAAAATTCATACATAGGTTACATGGGAAAGGCAATAGAACCCGCCATAAGACCCCTTGGTTATGATTGGAAAATTGGAATAGCAGTAGTGAGTTCATTTGCTGCACGTGAAGTTTTTGTAGGTACACTAGCAACTATTTATAGTGTGGGCAGCCATAGTACAGAAGAAACCACCATAAAAAACAGAATGGCAGCTGAAGTACACCCCGTAACCGGAGAAAAAGTATTTAATTTTGCAACCGGAATTTCCTTAATGCTTTTTTATGCCTTTGCTATGCAATGTATCTCTACTTTAGCTATTGTAAAAAAAGAAACCAACTCATGGAAATGGCCAATAATTCAGTTAGTTTTCATGAGTGGGTTTGCCTATATTGTCGCATTAATTGCCTACCAAATTCTTTCCTAATTTAGAAAATTTTTGATTCTAAATTCAAAAAACTTTTATGTAAAATTAATTATGTAATGATTTTCATTTTATTTTAAAATATTTTCATGTTTTTAAACTTAAAAATATAAAAACATCTCTTTTTTACTTAAAAATTGTCGCAATAAATAATTCGTCATTTCTGTATGAAATTTTTTTATTTATAATTTGTCTAAATAAATATTACTAGTTAATTTTGCTATGTAGAATTAATCTAAATAAAAATGAATTACCCAATTGTTGCATTCGTGTTCTTGTTTTCCAGTATTGTGTATTCCCAAAATCCAAAAAAAGAGACCAAAAAAGATTCTATAAACAAATTGAAAGAAGTTGTTATTTCTGGCACTCAAATTATTGGAAGTAAGTTTGAAGCAAGTAATAAAACTGGATCTGCATCATACATTTCGGCGGGCGATTTACAAAAATTTAACTATACCGACATCAACAGGGTGCTGCGAACCGTCACTGGAGTGTCTGTTTATGAAGAAGATGGTTTTGGATTGAGACCAAATATTAGCTTGAGAGGAACTTCGCCTGACCGAAGCGCCAAAATAACGCTAATGGAAGACAATATATTAATTGCGCCTGCGCCCTACAGTGCGCCTGCTGCCTATTATTTTCCATCGGTTGCCCGAATGAATGCTGTTGAAATATTAAAGGGTAGTAGCCAAATTCAATATGGTCCTTTTACTACGGGTGGAACAATTAACTTTGTTTCCCTTCCAATTCCAACAAAATTTAATGCTGGTTTTTTAACTGACTACGGAAGTTTTAATACGAGTCGTACTGTGGCAAATGTGGGAATTTCCAATGAAACCACAGGGGCCGTTGTTCAATTTTTAAACTATAATTCGGATGGATTTAAAAACTTGCCTAGTGGTGCCAATACGGGTTTTGATAAAAAAGATGTAATGGCAAAATTTAGAATTCAATCCAAACCAACCCATAAAATACACCATGCGATAGATTTTAAATGGGTCTATGCAGAAGAAGATGCCAACGAAACCTACCTTGGACTATCTCAAGAAGATTTCAACCGTTCGCCTTTTATGCGTTATGCAGGCTCAGAAAAAGATAACATAACAATAAAAAATAAGCAATTTTCGGTAACACATACCTTAAAAACCAGCGACTATTTTAGTATTACTACCACGGCATATCGCAATAAATTTAGTAGAAATTGGTATAAATTGAATGATGTGAGAATTGGAGGAACGACCTATTCAATTGATGCCATTCTAAAAGATCCAACTACAAATGCGGTAGCATTTGACTTCCTAACTGGTGCACAAAACTCCCCAAACAATGCTTTGAGAGTAAGGGCAAACAATAGAAATTATTTGGCGCAAGGTATTCAAACTAAAATAGATTTTCATTTTTTAACTGGGGAGGTATACCATGACTTAGAAATTAGTATACGTTATCACAAAGACAGTGAAGATCGTTTTCAATGGAATGATGGCTATGCCATGCTTAATGGTTCAATGGTATTGACCTCATCTGGAACTCCTGGCTCACAGGATAATCGAATTGCTTATGCAGAAGCGTTGGCTGCCCATACAATGTATAAAATAAAATACAAGCAGTTAACCATTACACCTGGTATCCGTTTTGAAACCATCGATTTACGTAACGAAAACTTTGGGATTAATGATGTAACAAGACTGGGCACCAACTTAATTGAAACCAATAATCATGTTAAAGTTTGGTTGCCTGGTATAGGCGCAAACTACAAAATAAACAAAAGTGTTTCCTTTTTTGGTGGCGTTCATAAAGGATTTGCTCCTCCAACAAACACGCCCGGAACAAGAGCAGAAAAAAGCATAAATTATGAACTTGGCCTGCGTTTCAAATACAATAAATTATCAGGAGAGATGATCAGTTATTTTAATGATTATTCCAATTTATTAGGAAGCGATTTAGCCGCAAGTGGTGGCTCGGGAACTTTAGACCAATTCAATGCGGGGGCGGCCTATGTTAAAGGAATTGAACTACTTATAAACTATCAGCTTTTGAATGAGAATAGTAAATATAAACTCCCGCTGTCCTTTGGATATACATTAACCGATACCGAATTTGCCAATGAATTTTCTAGTACAGACGGCGCATGGGGCGCCATTGAAAAAGGCGATGAAATTCCTTACATTTCTAAACACCAATTTAACGGCTCAATTGCTTTAGAAAACGAAAAATTCGAATTGATTTTAGGGGCAAGATGTAATGGAAAATTTAGAACAGTTGCTGGTCAAGGTTCCATTTCTAACGAAAACTCGGTGCCAAGTAACACTGTAGTGGATTTTGGATCAAAATATAAATTCAATAAGCATTTCAGCATTTCAGGAACTATTACTAATCTTTTTGATACAACTTATTTGGTTTCGAGAGTTCCTGCAGGGTTGAGACCTGGAATGCCTTTTAGTGCTTCAATTGGTTTAGCCGCAAAATTTTAATTGTAAAAAACTCGAAATTACTACAAAAGCAATTGCAATACGAATGCTTTCCCTATTTTTGCATTATGGATATACAACAACTATTAGTCTACATTTCACTCGCCATTGCTGTAGGATTTTTAATAAAAAAATTCTTTTGGAAAAAACGGGTTAAGAAATCAAAACCCTGCGGTGATGATTGTGCTTGCCATTAACCAAGGGCTACATCTAACATCATCATTACAATAAATCCGCCAATAAATCCCAAGGTAGCAATATCTGTGTTTTTGTCTTGTTGCGTTTCTGGAATCACTTCTTCTACTACCACAAAAATCATCGCTCCAGCGGCAAAAGCTAATGCATAAGGCAATAAGGGTGTAAAAAACGTTACTGCTACTGCTCCTAAAACTCCCGCAATAGGTTCTACAAGTGCCGAAGACTGGCCATACATAAAACTTTTCCATCGACTCATTCCCATTCTTCTTAACGGCATAGAAACGGCTATTCCTTCTGGAAAATTTTGAATACCAATCCCTATAGCCAAAGTTACAGCACCTGCAATAGAAGCTTCCGGAATTCCCGCTGCTACGCCTCCAAACAAAACGCCAACGGCTAATCCTTCTGGAATATTATGCAACGTAATGGCCAAAACCAACAATGTGGTGCGCTGCCATGGCGATTTTATCCCTTCCGTTTCTTTAAAATTAATATGTAAGTGTGGTAATACTTTGTCCAGTCCGAAAATAAAAATAGCCCCTAAAAAAAAACCTATGGCGGCTGGAATGACTTTTACAAAACCTTCCCCTTCGGTCATTTCGATAGCAGGTGCCAACAAACTCCAAAAACTTGCCGCCACCATAACGCCACCTGTAAAACCGAGCATTCCGTCAAGAACAACACGATTCATTTTCTTAAAAAAGAAAACAAATGAGGCGCCTAAAGCCGTTAGGCCCCAAGTAAATGTCGTTGCTATAAATGCTGCAAATATGGGATCTATTCGTTCAAAAAAATCTAAAACAATCTGAAACATGGCTTATTTTTTTTCAAATTTAATGCTATTTGACCTATAAAAACAAGTAATTTAGTAAATTTGGGACATGCTACAAGCTCATTACATTTTCACGGGTTCAGGATTATCGGCTTTAATGACGGTTTATGAAATGCTTTTGTCTGAAAAATTTAAGAACAAAACCATATTATTGATCGATGAAAATTCTAAAAAAACAAACGACCGCACCTGGTGCTTTTGGGACAAAAATAATTTGTTTGATGAGGTAGTTGCAACCCAATGGCAACAAGCCGTTTTTGCCAATGCAACCGTGAATCGGGTTCTAGAACTAGATCCCTATCAATACAAAAAAATTAACGGGCTTGATTTTTACAACTTGGTTTTCAAAAAAATTTCAGAAGCCCAAAATGTACAATTTTTGAATGACAAAGTACTTGAATTTAAAGACTTAGGAAGCCATTGTCTGGTTAAAACAGCTTCTGAAACCTATACCTGTAATAAAGTATTTAATTCCATTTACTTTCCAGAAATTGTAAAATCACAAGATAAATTTCCCTTAATTCAACAACATTTTGTGGGTTGGTTTGTTAAAACCGCAACCCCTGTTTTTACGCCAAATTGTGCCACTTTTATGGATTTTTCAGTGGAGCAAAAAGGCAATACCCGATTTATGTATGTGTTACCCGACTCTGAAACAGAAGCTTTGATCGAGTATACACTATTTTCAAAAGACCTGTTGCAAAAAGAGGAATATGAAGTTGAAATTCAGAACTATATGAATAAGCTAGGGATAACCGATTATGAAATTGTAGAAAAAGAACAAGGCAATATTCCCATGACCTGTTACCCGTTTTGGAAACAAAATTCAAAAAATTGTATCAATATTGGTTCGGCTGGGGGTTGGACTAAAGCAAGTACAGGATACACCTTTAAAAATGCTACAAAAAAATCGAAGGCGTTAATTGAATTTATGAAATCAGAATCCAATTTTACTAGGTTTCATAAAATTGACAAATTTTGGTTGTATGATTTGTTATTATTAGACATTTTGAGCGCCAAAAACGAATTAGGTTCTACCATTTTTTCAGCCTTGTTTACCAAAGGGAACGCAACCGTTATTTTCAAATTTTTAGACGAAGAAACTACTTTTTGGGAAGACCTACAAGTCATTTGGAAATGCCCAAAAAAAATATTTATTCAAGCTTTGCTGAAAAGATTATTTTCCCTTTAAATCCAAATAAAATTTTAGTATTTGTTTAAAATTTTTCTTTGAAATTCATTGTATCTTTGCCGTTGAATTAATTTTAAAAAAATATTCACTTAAATCAAAATAGTATGTATCCAGAAGAAATGGTAAGACCTATGCGCGCAGAACTAACCGTAGCAGGCTTTCAAGAATTATATAGTGCAGAAGCTGTAGAAAATGTCTTAAAAAATGAAGGAACTACATTAGTGGTGGTTAACTCCGTTTGTGGTTGTGCTGCTAGAAATGCGCGTCCCGGAGCGATTATGAGTTTAGACGGAAGCAATAAACCCTCACAGTTAGTAACGGTTTTTGCTGGAGTTGACAAAGAAGCTGTAGATGCGGCACGCCAACACATGTTTCCTTTTCCTCCATCATCGCCTTGTATGGCCTTGTTTAAAAATGGCGAATTAGTTCATATGTTAGAACGTCATCATATTGAAGGTCGTCCAGCAGAATTGATTGCTGAGAACTTAAAAGATGCTTATAACGAGTTTTGCTAACATATACTTTTGATCATGAAACATTTGGTTCGAATTTTAATTTTATTTGTGTTACTGCCCAGTTTTCAATGTGATGACAACGAAAATACGAGAACAACACCTGAATTATTAGCCGAGAAAAAGCAAGAAATAGTAAACTATATCCAAAGCTTTTCGTGTGCCAATGCAACGGGATGTCTCTATATAGCATTTGGAGCAAAACCGTGTGGGGGCCCTAGAGAATATTTGGTTTATCCTAATACGGTTGACCAAGCCGTTTTGGAAACCATGGTAAATGATTATTATGAAATGGACCAACAATACAATATAGAATCAGGAGCCTCTTCTGATTGCATGCTTGTAGGTCCGCCAAATACCGTAGGCTGTGTTAATGGTGTTTGCACCATAATCAATTAACTTTACTTAAGTAGCTGGGTTTTTGACATAATACTATGCTAGCATACAATAAAACCGCCATCAAATTGGTGGTTTTTTTATTTTTATAACTTACTTTTGTCAAAATTCATTTGAAATGGAAAAATTAGTATCCTATCCACTCTCTATAGTATATTACTTCTTTTTTTTACTTTGGTTGGTGCTTTTTCATCCGATTCAATGGGTTTGTTTTACCTTTTTTGGTTACAACGCGCATCGAATCTGTGTTGCCTATTTGAATTGGTTTCTCGTGCGAACTGCCCATATTTTAGGCGCCACATTTCATATAAAAGGAATGGAAAACATTCCCGATAACCAACCGTTAATTATTGTGGCCAATCACCAAAGCTTACATGATATCACAACCATCATTTGGTTCTTGAGAAAAACGCATCCAAAATTTATCAGTAAAATTGAATTGGGAAAAGGAATCCCGAGTGTTTCTTATAATTTAAGACGTGGAGGTTCTGCCTTAATTGATCGAAAAGATCCAAAACAAGCCTTGCCAGAAATAAAAAAAGTAGCGGAATTAATCAATTCAAATAACTATGCGGTAGTTATATTCCCTGAAGGCACCCGAAGCAAAAATGGGTTGCCTAGGCCTTTTGCGTCGAGCGGCTTGAAAATGCTTTATAAATTTGCTCCTGACGCTTATTTCTTGCCGATAACCATAAACAATTCATGGAAAATGTCCAAATACGGAGACTTTCCCATGGGACTCGGAAGTAACTTACATTTTGAAATACACCCTGCCTTAAAAGGCTCTGACTTTTCATTTGAAGAAATTTTTGAAAAAACAGAAGCTGTAATTACTAATGCGATACTAAAACCATAATATGTCTACACAAAACGTACGTCTAGAAGTGATGCAATTTTTAGAAAAAAAAATCGACACCTTTGTCGATGAATTTTTAATTCCAGTTGAAAAAATTTGGCAACCTACAGATTTGCTTCCTAATTCTCAAACGGAAACTTTTTTTGAAGAAATAAAAGAATTACAAGAAATTGCTAAGGATTTACCTTATGATTTTTGGGTAACTTTAGTGGGCGATACCATAACCGAAGAAGCTCTTCCAACCTATGAATCTTGGCTAATGAATATAGACGGGATCGATCAAGAAAATAATGAAAATGGATGGAGCCGATGGATACGTCAATGGACTAGTGAAGAAAACCGACACGGCGACCTGTTGAATAAGTATTTGTATTTATCGGGCAGAGTAAACATGAAAGAAGTTGAAATCACAACACAACATCTTATTAAGGATGGTTTTGATATTGGAACAACTAACGATCCGTATAAGAATTTTGTATATACTAGTTTTCAAGAATTGGCTACATATGTCTCTCACAACAGAGTGGCCCAAATTGCAAAAAATTATGGGGACCGAAAATTACACAAAATATGTAATCTAATTGCAGGAGACGAAATGCGCCATCACCTAGCCTATAGCGAATTTGTCGATCAAATTTTCAAAATAGATCCAAGCGAAATGATGTTGGCCTTTCAATACATGATGAAAAATAAAATCACAATGCCAGCACATTACCTTAGAGAATCGGGCCAAAAAATAAGTACCGCTTTTGAACATTTCTCTGATGCTGCGCAACGTATCGGAGTATACACTGCCGCTGATTATGTAGATATCATGCAAAAATTGATAGACAAGTGGGAAATTGACAAAATATCGGGCTTAACGGATGAAGCTGAAAAGGCACGAGATTTCTTAATGAAATTACCCTCAAGAATGATCAAAATTTCAGAACGTTTGGTAATTCCTGAAACTGGGCACGTTTTCAAATGGATTGAACCATCCTTAGTAAAATAATTGAAAAAATAGAACATCATTATTAATCCTTTCTGAAAAGAGAGGATTTTTAACTTACAGCGTATGGCATTAATAGAGCACACTATCCAATTCGTAAAAGACCAGCTGAAAAATGCCGAAGGAGGGCATGATTGGTTTCATATAGAACGCGTATATAAAAACGCCCTGTTAATTGCATCAGAAGAAGATTGCGAACTAGACGTTGTAAAATTAGCCGCGTTATTACACGATATTGCCGACTCAAAATTTCATGACGGCGATGAAACCATTGGGCCAAAAATAGCTCGTGCTTTTTTAGATTCAAAAAATGTGTCGCCAGCAACTATTGACCATGTCATTTCAATTATTGAAAACATCTCCTTCAAGGGAGGAAATTTTGAACGAAGCTTTGATTCCATAGAACTGCACATTGTTCAAGATGCCGATCGTTTGGATGCTATTGGCGCCATCGGTATTGCCCGAACATTCAATTATGGGGGCTTCAAAAACAGAGCCCTTTATGATCCAGAAATACAACCCAATCTTTGCCAAACAAAAGAAGAGTATAAAAAAAATGAAGCGCCAACACTCAATCATTTTTATGAAAAATTATTGCTGCTAAAAGATAAAATGAACACCGAAACTGGAAAAAAAATAGCTTTAAAACGACATGATTTCATGGTGCATTTTTTAGCCCAATTTTACGCAGAATGGGAAGGTGAAGTCTAATACTTCTTTATTATTTTCCTGGAAAAACAGCTTTTCTTTTTTCTAAAAAGGCAGTCGTTCCCTCTTTAAAATCTTCGGTTCCAAAACAGGCCCCAAAATTTTGAATTTCTACACTATATCCGTTAGTCCCCTCTTCAAAATTAGCATTAATCGCTTGTATGGCTTTGGCAATCGCAACACTGGAATTGGCAGCAATTTTTGTAGCAATGCCTTTAGCAAATTCTAACAATTCTTCTTGTGTAACCACATGATTAACCAATCCATACTGGTGAGCGGTTGCCGCATCTATCATTCCGGCGGTCATGATTAATTCCATGGCGCGCCCTTTCCCTATTAATTGAGCTAATCGCTGCGTTCCTCCATAACCAGGAATAACGCCTAAAGTTACTTCGGGCAATCCCATTTTTGCATTGGTAGAAGCAATTCTAAAATGACACGCCATAGCCAGTTCTAATCCTCCGCCTAACGCAAAGCCGTTCACCGCTGCAATTACAGGTGTGCTTAAATTTTGTACAAAATCAAACAGCAACGCTTGCCCTTCTGCAGCTAATTGTTGTCCTTCTGCAATTGAAAAATTAGCAAATTCTGAAATATCGGCTCCCGCTACAAATGCTTTTTCTCCGCTCCCTACAATGATGATGGCTTTTACAGTTTGCTCTTTGTTTAACTCCGCAAATGCTTCGTGCAGCTCTTGGATCGTTTCTTTATTTAACGCGTTTAATTTTGTAGGGCGATTAATGGTAATCACCGCAATTTGCTCGTGTTTTTCAATTAAAATATGTTCCATTGAATAGTTTAATTATTTATTAATAGGAAAAGAAACTAGAAATTCTGTTCCTTGGTTTAATGCTGTATCAAAAGTAATCGTTCCGTTGTAATTTTCAATAATATTTTTAATAATTGCCAATCCAAGTCCCATTCCGCTAGACTTTGTAGTAAATTTTGGTTCAAAAATTCGAGCTGCATTTTCTTCAGATATCCCTTTACCATTATCTTTTACGGCAATTTTTACTTGATGATCTTCTCTAAAAACGGTTACAAAAACCTTTTTATCTTCCTGTTCTTCAGGCAGGGATTGAATAGCATTTTTTAACAAATTGGTAACTACTCTTATTAATTGGGTTCGATCTAACGTTGCAATAATTTCCTCTTCAATGGCCGAAAATGTAATGTAATCTTCGTTAAAAATTTCCAAAGTCATTTGCACTACCTGAACCACATTTAGCGTTTCATTCTGTTGGGCCGGCATGGTCGCAAAGTTAGAAAAAGCATTAGCTACCGAACTCATAGTATCGATTTGTTGCAAAATAGTTTGGGTATAATCGGCTAGTTTTTTAGTGATATTGGGGTCGCTTGCTTCAAATTTACGTTGAAAATTTTGCACCGTTAATCGCATTGGAGTTAACGGGTTTTTTATTTCATGTGCCACTTGTTTGGCCATTTCGCGCCAAGCTTGTTCTCGCTCACTTTGCGCTAATATGGTGGCACTCTCTTCTAATTTATCGACCATATTGTTATACGATTTGATCAGTAAATTGATTTCTTTACTTCCGTCCTCTAAAACAATTTTTTCATTGCGTTGATTCAATTGGGTTTCTTGCATTTTATCACTAATAATCTTTAGTGACTTGGTAATATAACTGGATAAAAAATAAGATAATACTATAGAAATTAAAAACATAAAAGCATACACCTGTCCGAAGCGAATGAGGAAGTTTTGCACTTCTTTGTTGTAAAACGCCCTATCTTCTTCATAGGGTAAATTTAATATGCCTAAGGGTTTAAATTTTGTGTCTTTCAAGTAAGTAAATGATGATCGAAAGGGCTGGTCGTCAATGGTTGAAAATTCAACATATCTTTTTTCTAAAGAAGCCTGTAAAATTTTTAGTGTGGCTTCGTTTATTTTGGGTTTGTCTTTATCAATTTTGAAAATGGCTTTGGAAGAAATTAATAAGTTCCCTTTTAAATCAAAAATATTGATTTCCATACTGTGAATGTCGGCCAATTCAAAGATTTTCTCTTTAAAAATTAATGGAACATTTTCTGTTGTTAAGGGATAGGTTGTGGTTTGCAACACATAATTAATGTGTTCGGCAATGGCCGTTTCTTTGCGCTCTAATCGATCTTGATGGTATTCTCTAGCTTCTTTTCGAAATTGATAAATGGATACTGTAGCAATCAGTACCGACGCAATGAGTGTTAAGAATATCATGGATAGAAATATTCTTACGCGTAGTGAAAGATTTTTTAAATTAAAAATTCTATCCATAGTTTGTGTTTATGCCTATTTGCTATTGCTTTTCTCTTATTCTTTTGTATAGTTTAAAGCCTAGCATGATCACTATTGAAAAAACAATTATACCAATAACCCCAAAAATCCAATTGATTGCATTTTTTAAAAGTACTAAAAAAACAACTGCAAAAAGAATAATTGTGGCGCCTTCGTTCCATAAACGCATAAAGTTTGAGGTGTATTTTACAGTGTCATTTTGTAATTCTGTATATATTTTTTGACATTTAAAATGATATACAAATAACAAAAACACGAAAACTAATTTTACTCGCATCCATGGCATTTCTAAAAAACCAGGGTTCAAATGCAATAATAAAAGCGCAAAAATTGTGGCTAAAACTGCACTTGGCCAGGTAATAATGTACCACAAACGATAGGTCATTATTTTGTACTGCTTTTGTAAAATTTCTTTATCTGGCGAGGGTTTATCATTCGCTTCTATTTGATAAACAAACAGCCGAACAATGTAAAACAACCCAGCAAACCAGGTGATTACAAAGATTAAATGCAGTGATTTTATGTAGTTGTAGAATTCCATTTAAAAGTCATTTCTCTTTGTTCTTTTCTCTTTACTTTTTCTTAAAATCCTCAATCCAATTGGCCACCACACCACACCATTCGTCTTCATCATTCAAACACGGAACGGCCATAAATTCTTCGCCCCCGTGATGTAAAAACTGCTCGTTAGCTTCCATGGCAATTTCTTCCAATGTTTCTAAACAATCGGATACAAAAGCGGGAGTTACAACGGCTAATTTTTTAATGCCTTGTTCGGGCATTTTGTTGATTTCAACATCAGTGTAAGGCGTTAACCATTTATCTCCTGCTAAACGCGATTGAAATGTTTGACTGTATTTTTCTTCCGGAATGCCTAATAATTGTACCACTTGTTTGGTTGTTTCATAACATTGATGGCGGTAACAAAATTCGTGCGCTGGTGAAGGCGTGTTACAGCAAGATCCATCTATTTTACAATGCGATTTAGTTACATCGGTTTTACGGATATGCCGATTTGGAATGCCGTGATACGAAAACAATAAATGATCATATTCAAAACCTTCCAAATGTTTTTTGATCGAATTGGATAACGCTTCAATGTAATCAGGTTTGTTATAAAACGCAGGAACCGTAGTAAATTTCATATTTGGAAAATGCTTGGCGCGAAGCTCTTCTGCCAGCACTAAAATGGTTGTGGTTGAAGCCATGGCATGTTGCGGATACAAGGGCAACAACATCACTTCGGTTACACCTTGATCTTTTAATTCTTGCAATCCTTTTTGAATGGTCATGGTGCCATAACGCATGGCTAAAGCCACCGGAACATCAACTAATTGTTTGACTTTCTGGTGCATTTTTTTGGAGATCACAATTAAAGGGGAGCCTTCACTGGTCCAAATTCTGGCATAGGCCTCTGCCGATTTTTTCGGACGGGTTTGTAAAATAATACCTCTAACTAATAAAGCGCGCAATAAAAATGGAACGTCAATGACATATTTATCCATTAAAAATTCATCTAAATAGGGCTTTACGTCTTTTGCGGTTGGACTTTCAGGCGAACCTAAATTTACTAATAATACTCCTTTCATGTGTAATTTATTTATTTTTATGATGGGCGATATAAAATGGATGCTCTTTTTTAGACATTAGTGTTCAAGTTCATCAAATATTTCTTGGGAGTAGTGCCAAATTTTTTCTTAAAAGCGGCAATAAAATGACTTCCGGTGCTGTAGCCAATTTTTAACCCAACTTCATTAACATTATAGGAACCACTGTCTAATAATTGTCGGGCATAATCCATTTTGTAATCAAAAAGGAATCCAAAAACCGTATCACCATAAATTTGTTTGAAGCCCATTTTTAATTTTTTTAAACTCAGCCCTACTTGCTCGGCAAGTGCTTCTAATCTTGGAGGTTCGGCCATATTCGCAATCATGATTTCTTTAGCTTTTTTAATTTTTAGTACATTTTCTTCGTCAATTAAAAAAGGGCATTGCTCGGCATTAGGGTCTTCCGATCGGTTAAAAAATAAACTCAACAATTCATAGGCCTTGCCCTTATAATATAAATTTTTAATGGAGGGATTTAAATTGTAATGAAATAATTGACTTAACACAATTGCCATGGAGGGACTAATATCTGACTCTTTATAATATTTTTTATCTTTATTTTCATCACTCAAAAAAGGGACATGCTCTACGTCTGAAGAAAATAACCCATGAAATTTTTTAATGGAAATAATGACGGATATAACCCAAGTATTGGGAGCCAATTCTAGATGTAATGGCAATTCTTTTTGGGGGTTGTAAAACAATAATGCCTTTTCTTCCTTTAAATCCAACGCATAGCCCCCTTGATTGAAAATGAACTTCCCTTTTCCTTTAATTCCAAAATGAAATTGAATAAGACCTTGACTTACAGGCCGTTCAATAATATACGTAGGGTCCGTTTCATTTTGAAACCGCAACAATATAAAGTCATTTTCAATTTTTACCTCCTCTTGTGAACCCATAGCGATGTTTTTTTTGATTCCCCTTTAAATAGTTTTGTATTTTATTTAGAATTGTTCTATATAATAATTTTTACATTGCCTTAATTAGCTACAAATTTATAGGAAATAACGATAAAAAAATAAATTTTATTGAAAATATCTTTCAGCGACACAAAAAGTACTTTTAGCGTTACTTTTATCGTAGCTATACCTATAATTTTGTAACTCTTTTGTGAAAAGAGAATCACCCTATGGAAAACAAATCGTTTGCAAAACATCCCACATTTTATGCCGTTGGCCTTAGCTTTAAAAAAGCGGATGCTGAAACAAGAGGAAGATTTAGTTTAGATGAAAAAGCAAAAACCAGCCTATTGCATCAAGCAAAAGCAGATGGATTAGAAAGTTTAGTAGTTACTTCTACCTGTAATAGAACGGAAATCTATGGTTTTGCGCAACATCCCTTTCAATTAATCAAATTGCTGTGTGAAAACAGTCAAGGCACTGTTGAAGACTTTCAAAAAGTTGCCTTTGTTTACAAAAATCATGACGCTATATCACATATGTTTCGAGTTGGAACCGGTTTAGACAGTCAAATATTAGGTGATTTTGAAATTATTAGTCAGCTTAAAAGCGCATTCGTTCAAAGTAAAAATTATGAATTAGCAAATGCTTTTTTAGAGCGACTGGTCAACGCCGTCATTCAGGCCAGTAAAAAAATAAAAACCGAAACTGAAATTTCTTCTGGAGCCACTTCGGTTGCTTTTGCTGCCGTTCAATTCATCTTTAAAAACGTCCCCGACATCAATTCAAAAAACATTCTGCTTTTTGGAACGGGGAAAATAGGAAGAAATACCTGTGAAAATTTAGTAAAACACACTAAACACGAACAAATTACACTCATCAATAGAACAAAAGATAAAGCAGAAAAAATTGCAAAAAAACTAAATGTAATTGTAAAAGAGTATGCCGAATTACAAGTAGAACTTCAAAAAGCAGATGTTATCGTGGTGGCCACTGGCGCTCAAAATCCTACAATTGATAAGGCCCTTTTAAATCTCAAAAAACCTCTTTTAATACTTGATTTATCGATTCCAAAAAATGTACACGAGAATGTAACCCATATCGAAGGGGTGTCATTAGTGCATATGGATCAATTGGCAGAAATGACCGACGAAACTTTAGAAAAAAGAAAAAAACACATTCCTGCAGCAGAAGCAATAATTGAAGAAATTAAAGACGAATTTATTGCTTGGACCAAGCAACGCAAATTTGCCCCCACGATTCATGCCTTAAAAGCAAAATTAAATGCTATTAAAGAAGGAGAACTCAATGTACAACGCAAAAAAATAGCCAATTTTGATGAAGAACAAGCCGAATTAATCAGCGCTCGTATCATTCAAAAAATAACCAATCATTTTGCAAATCATTTAAAAGAAGATGAAACGCTGGTCGATGAAAGCATTGAATGGATCGAAAAAATTTTCCAATTAGAAACACTGTCAAAATAATGAGTAAAACCATACGAATAGGAACCCGTGACAGTGAATTGGCTCTTTGGCAAGCAAATGCCGTTCAAAAAAAATTACACGATTTAGGCTATACTACAGAAATTATAGGGTTAAAATCACAGGGCGATGTACTACTAGACAAGCCCCTTTATGAATTGGGCATCACCGGTATTTTTACAAAAACCTTGGATGTTGCTATGATCAATGGGCAAGTAGATATTGCGGTACATTCTATGAAAGATGTCCCCACAGCATTACCACATGGAATTGTTCAAGCCGCCGTATTAGAACGCGCCAATCCGTTTGATGTTTTAGTTCACAAAGGAAATCTGGATTTTTTAACCTCAGCGGGCACAATCGCTACAGGTAGTCTTCGTAGAAATGCAGAATGGCTGCATAAATATCCGAATCACCAAGTGGTTAATTTACGCGGCAATGTAAACACCCGTTTGCAAAAGCTTGAAGACAACAACTGGAATGGCGCTGTTTTTGCCGCTGCAGGCTTAGAACGCATCAACTTAATGCCCAAGAACTTTATAACTCTGGATTGGATGATTCCGGCACCGGCACAAGGAGCTATGGTAGTTGTGGCAATGGCAAATGATAATTATACCCTCGATGCTGTTTCCCATTTGAATCATATTGAAACCGAAATTTGCACCCATATAGAACGGCAATTTTTAAAAACCTTAGAAGGTGGCTGTACAGCACCAATAGGGGCTTATGCTAAATATGACGAGAATAATGACACCCTCGAATTTAAAGGGGTGCTTCTTTCTATTGATGGTAAAGAACGCTTATTCATTGACAAAAAAGCATCCGTTTCCGAATGGAAAAAACTCGGATTTCATTCGGCACAAGAACTATTAAATAATGGCGGCCATCAATTGATGGAAAAAATTAAAATGCAATTAAAAAAGGAGTAGTGGAAAACAAAATTGGAATCATAGCTACAAAAAAATTAGCCCCTAATCAAAAACAATATTTATTGAATGCTGGTTTTTGGGTTATGGATGAAGATTTTATTGCTGTAAAACCTATTGATTTTGAAATTTCTGGTACGCAAGATTTGTTGCTTTTTACCAGTCAAAATGCCGTTCTACATGTTCTAAAGCACAAAGAAATATTACTGCACAGCCCTGTGCTATGCGTGGGAGAAAAAACAGAACAACTTTTAAAAAATAATGTATTTTCAGTTCTTACTAACCAACCCGATGCCGAAGCATTAGTAAAAATTATTGAAAAAAAATATCTCGATAAAAGCATTACTTTTTTTTGTGGGAAGGACAAATTAGAGACCATCCCGCTGTTTTTAAAAGAAAAAAAGATTCCGCATCAAATTATCGAAGTCTATGAAACTCTGGAAACCCCTATAAAAATTACACCAAAAATGGACGGTATTCTGTTTTTTAGTCCATCTGGAGTTTTGAGTTATAGTGAAGAAAATAAAATTACAAATGAAATTTGTTTTTGCATTGGATCTACCACCGCAAAAGCTGTTGAACCATTTACAAGGAATATTATTATGGCAAATCAACCCACAATTGAAAACGTAATTATTCAATGCATCGATTATTTTAAATCAACAAAAAATGATTAAAAACGACCTATTTTTAAGAGCCTTATCTAACGAAAGAGTAGAACGTCCTCCGGTTTGGATGATGCGTCAAGCCGGAAGATACTTGCCAGAATTTAGAGCTTTGCGCGACAAATACGATTTCTTTACACGTTGTGAAACCCCTGAATTGGCTGCCGAAATTACCGTGCAACCGATTCGAATTGTCAAACCCGATGCAGCGATTTTGTTTTCCGATATTTTGGTGGTGCCAAGAGCGATGGGTATTCACGTAGAATTGAAAGACAATTTAGGACCGATAATTCCGAATCCAATTCGTACTTCGCAAGATGTAGAAAAAGTGTTTGTTCCCGATGTCGATGAAACCTTAGGCTATGTTTTTGACGCCATCAAATTGACCAAACAAATGTTGAACGATGAGGTGCCTTTAATTGGTTTTGCCGGTTCGCCTTGGACCATTTTTTGTTATGCTGTGGAAGGAAAAGGCTCTAAAAGTTTTGATACGGCTAAAGGCTTTTGCTTTTCAAATCCAGTAGCAGCGCATCTCTTATTGCAAAAAATCACCGACACAACGATTTTATATTTGAAAGAAAAAGTAAAAGCAGGTTGTAATGCCATTCAGATTTTTGATTCTTGGGGCGGCATGCTGGCTCCTAAAGATTATCAAGAATTTTCTTGGTACTACATCAACCAAATTGTTGAGGCTTTGGCTGACGAAACCAAAGTGATTGTTTTCGGAAAAGGGTGCTGGTTTGCGTTGGGCGAAATGGCAAAATCAAAAGCGTCTGCTTTGGGCGTAGATTGGACGTGTTCACCAAGAAATGCGCGCTATCTAACAGGCGGAAATATCACATTACAAGGCAATTTTGATCCGTCACGATTGCTTTCGCCAATTCCTGTCATCAAAAAAATGGTACACGAAATGATTGACGAATTCGGCAAGGACAATTACATCGTTAATTTGGGTCACGGCATTTTACCCAATATTCCTGTAGACCATGCCAAAGCATTTGTGGACGCGGTGAAAGAATACAACAATTAGGCTTAGCTAACAGCGAAACGCTATTTAGAATGAAAGACCAATTTTATCAATACATACAAAACTTACAAGATCAAATCTGTAAAAGATTAGAAGATGTAGATGGCGTTGCCAAATTCCGAGAAGACATTTGGGAACGTCCAGAAGGCGGTGGTGGAAGAACACGTGTAATTGTAAACGGGCAAGTTTTTGAAAAAGGCGGTGTAAATATTTCGGCGGTTCATGGAAAGTTACCTGATTCGATGCAAAAATTGTTTAACGTAGGCGAAGCGGATTTCTTTGCTTGCGGTTTGAGTTTGGTGATTCACCCAAAAAACCCAATGGTTCCAACCGTTCATGCGAATTGGCGTTATTTTGAAATGTACGATGATAACGGAAATGTAATCAATAGTTGGTTTGGCGGCGGACAAGATTTAACACCTTATTATCTTTTTGAGGAAGACGCGATTCATTTTCATCAAACCTGTAAAACGGCTTGTGACAAACATGATTCAGGGTTGTATCCGAAATATAAAAAACAATGTGACGACTATTTTTGGAACGCACACCGCAACGAAGGGCGTGGAATAGGCGGTTTATTCTTCGATTATCTAAAAACAACCGAAGAACAATCGATGGAAGATTGGTATAATTTCGTTTTAGAAGTTGGCAATTCGTTCCTTGATGCGTATTTGCCCATCGTAGCAAAAAGAAAAGACTTGCCTTATACAGCCGAGCAAAGAACTTGGCAAGAAATTCGTCGTGGTCGTTATGTTGAATTTAATTTGGTGCACGACAAAGGCACGTTGTTTGGATTAAAAACCAATGGCCGAATTGAAAGTATTTTAATGAGTTTACCCCCTCACGTGCAATGGCATTATGACCATCATCCTGTGGCGGGAAGTGAAGAAGAAAAAGTGTTGAAAGTTTTAGAAAAACCAATTGACTGGATATAATTATCAATTATTAATTATAAATTATTATGTTCCCATTACAAAGAGGACGTCGTTTAAGAGTAAACGAATCCATAAGAAGTTTAGTTCGTGAAACCACATTAAGTCCGGCCGATTTTATGTTCCCCATGTTTATTGCAGAGGGAGAAAATGTGCAAGTCGAAATTCCATCGATGCCGGGAATTTTCCGTCGTTCGATTGATTTAACGGTGAATGAAGTTAAAGAATTGTATGATTTAGGCATTCGTGCCGTAAACATTTACGTAAAAGTTGACGAATCATTAAAAGACAACACCGGGAAAGAAGCGTGGAATCCAAACGGATTGATGCAACAAGCTATTCGTGCCATCAAGTCGGCTTGTCCTGAGATGATTGTGATGCCTGATGTGGCTTTGGATCCGTATTCAATCTATGGTCACGACGGAATTATTGAAAAAGGCGATGTGGCGAATGATGCAACCAACGAAGCCTTGGTAAAAATGGCCGTTTCTCATGCACAAGCGGGAGCCGATTTTGTAGCCCCAAGCGATATGATGGACGGACGTGTTTTGCGTTTGCGCCAAGGTTTAGATGCGGCCGGTTTCCAAAACGTAGGCATTATGAGTTATTCGGCGAAGTATGCTTCGGCCTTTTATGGGCCTTTTCGAGATGCATTGGACAGTGCGCCAAGAGAAGCTGATGTAGAAGTTCCGAAGGACAAAAAAACCTATCAGATGGATTATGCCAACCGCATCGAAGCGGTCAAAGAGGCGCTTTGGGATGTTGAAGAAGGAGCCGATATGGTCATGGTAAAACCAGGAATTGCCTATTTAGACATTGTTCGCGAAGTAAAAAATGTGGTGAATGTTCCCGTAACGGTTTTTCACGTGTCGGGCGAATATGCGATGATAAAAGCCGCCGCCGAAAGAGGTTGGCTCGACCACGACAAAATTATGATGGAACAATTGATGTGCATCAAACGCGCCGGAGCCAGTTTAATTTCGACTTATTTTGCGAAAGAAGCGGCAATTTTATTAAAAAAACAATAAACTAGTTATGAAAGTGTATTTCAAATTTCTTCTGATTGTATCTTTTGTTTTAAATCTTATTAGTTGTGGTAAAAAAACAGAAACGGATGCTATGGAAAATCCTATTGAACAAACAGAACCTTCAGTTAATCAAACACCTAAAGAACTAGGACAAGAGCTTTTTGAAGGAAAGGGAATGTGCGCCAGTTGTCATAAAGCCGATATAAAAGTGGTAGGGCCCTCCATTCAAGAGATTGCAAAAACCTACCGTGAAAAAGAGGCAAGTATTGCTGCTTTTATTAACGAAGAATCTGGACCTCTAGTTGATCCTTCTCAATATGAAATAATGAAAACTAATTTTGCCGTTACTAAAGCCATGTCGGCAGATGAGCGTAAAGCTTTAGAAGTATATATCATGAGTTTTGAATAATTGCGATTATTCGACCACTAGTTTAAAGCCCACACGCGGAATATTTTCAATGCGAACGTGGGTTTCTTCTTTTATGATTTTACGAAGTCTCGATATAAATACATCTAAACTTCTGCCCAAAAAATAATCGTCACTTCCCCATAATTCCAATAATATTTTTTCCCTTTTCAAAACCGTATTGGGATTGTCTAGAAACATTTTCAACAAAGAGGCTTCCCGTTCGGTAAGTGTTACATTTTGTTTGTTAGATTTCAAGGAATAATTTTCAGGCTCAAAATGAAAAGAGCCAAAAGTATATTGTTTTTGAAGCGTGTTTTCTACTGATTTTTGGCTACGGTGTAAAAATATTTCGATTTTTAATATGAGTTCTTCAATAGAATAGGGCTTAATTAAATAGTCATCAGCTCCTAATTTCAAGCCCTTGATGCGGTCTTCTTTTAAGGTTTTTGCCGATAAAAAAATAATCGGTATTTCTTGATTGCGTTTTCTAATTTCAGTTGCCATTTCAAAACCGTCCATATCGGGCAACATGATGTCTAATACACACAAATCAAAAGATTCATTGCAAAATAAACGAAAGGCTTCTTGCCCATTATTACAATGCAACACTTCAAAATGCTGTTCTAAATTATCGGTTGTTAAAAACGCCAATGTTTCGTCGTCTTCAACATATAAAATTCGCTTTTTACTCATAATCACTTTTGTTGATTTGTAACGAAACCGTAATCCCTTGATCCACATTGTTTTTTACCCCTACATCCCATTTGTGCCATTCACAAACCCTTTTGACATAGGACAGCCCGATACCAAATCCTTCAATATCTTTATTGTCTTGCCGGGCCACTCTATAAAATTTATCAAAAACAAATGGCAAATCTTTTTCAGGAATCCCTTCGCCGTGATCGGTAAATTCTAAAAGCAATCCTTTAGGCGTTTCCGTAGTATTAATTTCAATAGTCACCAAATTTTCAGAATATTTAACGGCATTATCAATGATATTATAAATCAAATTATAAAAGTGAAATTCATCGGCTAATATGGTGTAAGACTTCGCAATCGCTATACCAATTTGAATTTCTTTTAGGTGTTGTAATTGGATGTTTTCCTTTACCAATTCGAGTACGGCCTGTACATCAACTTTGGTTTTTTCAAGCGCAATTTGGTTGCTATCTGTTTTGGCTACATATAAAATTTTCTCTATGTGCTGATTCAATTTATTACTCTGATTGATGATGATCTGCATGTATTTAGAAAGCTTTGGATGGCTTAAAATTTCGTTTTGCGTATTGGCATAATTTGATGCAATTAAAATAGATGCTAGTGGGGTTTTAAATTCATGTGTCATGTTGTTGATGAAATCTTTTTGTAATTCGGTATATCTTTTTTGTTGTAACATAAGGAATACCGAATACACATAAATAATCAATACCAAAAACAACACTCCTGTAAAAACCCAATACTGACTTAAACTCGTAAAATAACTTTTTTGTAAATGGGGAAATCGAATGGCAAAATAATAGGTTAAATCGGTGTTTTTTGGAAAACATTCGGCACACATTTTTGAAGGTTTGCCGTTTACTGATATATAATTTCCATATACCATGGACTCCGAACTGCAGTCATAAATAGCATATTCAAAATCCAATTCTAACTTAACTCGGTCAAACTCGGTCTTTAAATAATGTTCTAGTAATCTGTTTTCAAACACATCGTTGACATTGACAATAAAATAATTTGCGCTAACTTTTTTGATGGGATTGGCTACGGGCATTTCAGAATTATTATCCTGATATATTTTTTCTACGACATCCTGTAAGGCAAAGTGTATTTTATCTTCGGTATCTCTTTTTTCGAAAATATACGCCTGATTGAGCAGGAACAATTGCATAATAATAACTCCTACTATGGCTAAAAAACCAATGAAAATGACCGTATTTAATTTATTAAACTTCATAGTGACTTCGATATTACAAAAAATTAACGGCAAAAACCACCATTAACAACTTGTTAACAATCATTTAAATGTGATTAACATCTCCTTTTTAAGGATTGCATAGATTTGTAACACAAAATTAAAATAACTAAAAATATAATACGCATGAAATCGATTAAATTATCAATTGTAGCATTATTTATCGCTAGTGCTTCATTTGCTCAAGTTAAAGAAGCTAAAACAGAAAAAGCGCCTGCTCAAGTAACTGTTCCTGCTCCACCCCCACCACCAGCTCCAGCTCCTAAACAATCTGTTGTGAAATGGGATCAAGAAATGCATGATTTTGGCGATATTCCTAAAGGGATTCCTGCTACGTATGAATTTACATTTACTAATAATACCAAAGAAACTATTTTAATTACTAGTGTTAAACCCGCTTGTGGTTGTACTGCTGCAAACTATACTAAAACTCCTATCAAACCTGGAGAAAAAGGAATGGTTGCCGCTACTTTTAATGCAGCTTCTGCGGCTCCATTTCAAAAATCTGTAACAGTAATGACTAATGAAGGTGGCGCTGAAGCCATGAAGACTTTATCATTTAAAGGAAAAGTAATTGAAACTGCTCCTCCTGCTGATACAGACAAAAAAACAGAAATTAAATCATAATTATAATTCAACTTTTTTTCATCTTGAAAAAACCATCTGAAGAATCAGATGGTTTTTTTATATTTACAAATGGAAAAAGCAATCATTCAATCTCCTATCGGTACTACAGTAATTTATTCTGATGAAATAGGTGTCACTAAAATTGAAGTTGTCGAAGAGGCATTGGAAATTTCCCATGAAATTCCTGAAAAATTAAGAGATGCTGTGCTCCAACTGCAAGAATATTTTGAAGGAAAAAGAACGCATTTTTCATTTCCCCTTCATTCTATAGGAACCGATTTTCAGCAAAAAGTTTGGGATGAATTGTCGAAGATTCCTTTTGGAACTACTTATTCCTATCTTGATTTGGCAAAAAAGGTCGGAGACATGAAGGCAGTTCGTGCGGTTGCAGCTGCAAATGCGAAAAATCCTCTATGGATCGTAATTCCTTGTCATCGCGTAATTGGTTCCGACGGATCGCTAACTGGATATGCTGGAGGCCTGTGGCGCAAAAAATGGTTGCTGGAACATGAAAAGCCATCGAATCAAAAAAGTTTGTTATTCCTTTTTTAAATCCAATCCAAGTTTTTTCTATTTTTATACCACAATACCATACAAATTTGTCAATGAAATTCTTGCAAAAATTACTAAAGTGGGTAGCAGTTGGTTTTACAGCCCTTATTGTTATACTGTATCTATTTGATGTTGATTATTTATTACGCGCCGTGAAAACCGTTTATTTAAAAGGGCATACCACCGCTTTTTTAGAAGATTACAAAGAATTTCCAAATCGCAAAATAAAAAAAGGCATTGCTCAGCCATGGGCAATTGCTAAAGACTACAACACTGGCAAGGCAACTGAAACGCTTGAAAAAACGCACCAAGAATTAAAAACGGTTGCCTTTGTTATTATAAAAAATGATAGTATTTGGCATGAAAGTTATTTCGATGGCTTTACCAAAAATTCGAAAACCAATTCGTTTTCCATGGCCAAAAGCGTGGTGACTATGGCGCTCGGAAAAGCCATTATGGAAAGAAAAATCAAAAATTTAGATCAAAAAGTGGTCGATTTTTTTCCGGAACTAAAAGGAAAATATGCTCAAGAGGTAACCGTTGGAGATTTGGCTTCAATGGCCTCAGGCTTGAGTTGGGACGAAAAATACTATAGCCCTTTTTCTATAGTGACACGTGCATATTTTGATGATGATTTAAACAACGTCATTCTCGGATTGAACATCCATGAAAAACCCGGACAATCCTTTAAATATTTAAGTGGTGCCACCCAATTACTGGCCATGTGCATTGAAAAAGCAACGGGAGAATATTTGTCCCATTATGTGTCAAAACACTTTTGGCAACCCATGGGAGCAGAAAATGAAGCTTTATGGCAATTGGATCATGCACCCGACGGTACAGAAAAAGCCTATTGTTGTATTGCAAGCAATGCACGCGATTTGGCACGATTTGGGAAATTGTATATGCAAAACGGGCAGTGGAACGGGCAACAACTTTTGGACCCTGCCTTTGTTAAAAAATGCATTACACCCCGTTTTAAAGAATCGGTTCAATATGGCTATGGATGGTGGATGCATTCCATTTCGGGCAAGAAATTATACTACATGCGAGGTCACTTGGGACAATTTGTCATTGTGATTCCGGAAGACCAATTAATCATTGTACGCTTAGGACATTTAAAAGGGTTACAATCCAAAAAAGATCCGCACAGCAATGATTTATATACCTATGTTGCTGAAACCTATAAAATGTTGGCATCCAAAAATAAAATTCGATAACCCCCTAAAATAGTAAAAATGATTCAAAAAACACCCCTCAACAATATCTTGTTTATAGATATTGAAACTGTTCCCGAACAGCAACATTATGACCAATTAGACGAAGATTTACGTCAATTTTGGGAGCAAAAAACACAATATCAAAGAAAGGACGAAATCTCGGCAGAAGCGTTTTATGAACGAGCTGGTATTTGGGCCGAATTTGGCAAAATCATCACCATTTCAGTAGGTTATTTTGTCAACAAAGCCGATATTCGAAATTTTAGAGTCACCAGTTTTTGGGGTGATGAAAAAAAAATTCTGAATGATTTTTCAAATTTGTTAACTACTCATTTTAATGGCCCCCAACATTTACTCTGTGGTCATAATGCCAAAGAATTTGATATTCCGTTCATCGCTAGAAGAATGATTATTAACAGCATTTCGTTGCCCAGCAAACTCAATTTATTTGGGAAAAAACCATGGGAAGTTCCGCATTTAGACACTTTGGAATTATGGAAATTTGGCGATTATAAGCATTTCACTTCTTTAAAATTATTGACCAAAGTACTGGGAGTGCCTTCTCCAAAAGATGATATTGATGGCAGTGAAGTAGCTCGAGTATATTATGAGGAAAAAGATATCGATCGAATTATTACGTATTGCGAAAAAGATGTCATAGCTGTGGCGCAAATTTTTCTTCGCTTTAGAAGAGAAGAATTATTAATTGACGACGAAATAATTCACGTATAAAAAAGGGAGCCGTTTGGCTCCCTTTTTTATTAAAATAGCGCAGATTATTTGTTAATCACAACTTTTTTTGTTGTCTTGTCACTTCCGTTTTGAATTTTTAGCATATAAATACCTTCGGATAAATTTTCAACATTTAATGTCTCGAAATTTGTGGAAGAAACCTTAGCGTTTACTTTTCTTCCTTGCACGTCAAACAATTCATAGGTTGTCTCTCCTGTAACATCCCCGAGATCAATATTAATGATTTCGTTTGTTGGATTTGGATAAACTCTTAAAGAATTTAATACATTAGTGCTTGAACTTAATGCAGAAGGTGTCACTTTACAAAAATTTAATGAGACCGAATTAATCGTTCCTCCATCTTGATTTCCAACATCTAATACATTTAAAGTCCAGGTTCCATCAGCAATTAACCCATTGATACTTGATAAGCTTTCAAAGGGTCTAATTGTGCCACTCACAACGGGTGAAACTTCCGCACAACTGATAGTTAGGCCTGAATCATCCAGTGTTGCCTGAATATCTGGGTAGGTAGGACCCGTGCCAATACAGGGCTGATTAAATAATATGATCTGAGGCCTTCCGATTGAAACAGGGCCAGATAAAGTAATAATCATATCGCCAATCCATGTGTGTGTTATATTTAAAGCTACATTCAAATCTGCAACTGTAATTCCTCCAGAAACAACGATAGGAACAGAGGCCGTGCTATTTGCAACCACATCAATCGCAGCATTAGAAAAATCAGTTGCAGAGAATACAAGATTACAGGTAATAATACCTGTACTAAAGGTTTGAGAAGCAACAGTTGTGGCTGCATTACATCTATTGGATGGAATAACTCTCCAATAATATCTCGTTTCAGAAGCAAGATTAGTAAGTAAATATCTAGAATCTGTTAAGTCAATATTTGTGTGAAATGATGTAAAATCTTGTCTTGTAGAAACTTGCAGATTGTAGCTTTCAGAATTAAAATTGGAAGACCAATCTAAAGCGACTGAACTACCAACACTAATGGAGTTATTAGCGGGAGTAAGCAACGCAATCGGCTCAAAAGAAGTTGAATAAACAGTTAGTTTTTTATACCTAGTTTCTGTTTCTGTTCCATTGGATGCTTGGATACCAATATCATAAATTCCAGGTTGTACGGCTGAAATATTTGAAATTGTCATAGTAACTACTCCATTTGCACTTAATGATAGTGGAGCAATTGTCGCGGTGGCTCCTGCAGGTAATCCTAGCGGCGTAAAATTAGTCGTTGTTGTTCCTGTTTGTTTATAGTCAAATGTATATACCGCATTTTGATTTGAACATGCCACAACATCTGGCGATTTTGAAGTGATTGCAATACTTGAGGAAGCCCCGGTAATAACTAAAGAATAGTTTTGAGATCCCGTATTCAAATTTCCTTTATGGCTTATGGTTATGGTATAATCTCCTGCAGTGGGCGCATCTATTTTGATGACTTCCACGTTATCCAAATCATTATCGCCCGTTCTTACCGCTAAATCGGTAGGATTATTTTGCAATTTCCAAGGGAAGTAGGTTGTAGAACCGTTTGAAATTCGAATATCTAGATCATTTACTAATGCCTTCGTTGGATCGTTAGCCGGTCGAGTTCCGTCATTTGCAACTCCTGGAAGATCCGTCCATGTAATTGAAGCTATTAATGGATTGTTTGATCCACCGCTAGAACTAGCGGTAATCGTATAAGATTGTCCTTGATTTAAAACATTTTCTGAAACCCAAGAATTTAACCCATTGTCTCTTATGGTCTCCGCGGCTTTTTTTGCATTTAATAAGCCCCATCCAAATCTAGGATCTGGACCAACATTACCTGCATCATCGGCAGTATGACAAGCAAGCCCTTTTAAGGTTGCTGCCTTCATGAAAACATTGTGCAAAGAATAATGAAACTGTTGTAATAACAATAAGGTACCTGAAACATTAGGCGCTGCCATTGAAGTGCCCGAAAAAGTATTAGTTGAAGTATTGCTAGTTGCGGTTAAAGAAGTTAATCCTTGTCCATTTCCAGCAATATCGGGCTTTATTCTTCTATCGTCTGTTGGGCCTTGACTGCTATCACTACTAAGCGTAACACTGGCTAATGTTCCATCTGGAAAAATAATTGCATCACTAGAATTAGCAACTGTTAATACATTTTTGGCCACTTTATCACCAATTAATTTATCAAAACCTGGTGCAATCGGCGTCGCGTTTAAATTGTTATTCCCGTCATTTCCTGCCGAAAAAACAGGTAAATAAAATGGTGCTGAATATGCTATTTGGTCCCAATCTCTTGAAGAATCAACATAAGAACCAATATACCAAGCTGGAACTGTAGCTGCAACAGCAACGCCATAGGAGTGGTTTGAAACCAACATTCCAAGGGCTGCTTCAGACAATGCTTCAGACTCGTCATTTGTCCAATTAAATGTTTTTGCAGAAGCCAACGGCGCCATTCCTTTTATATTCTCTGTAGCAACGCTCCATGGCGTAGCGATAATGGTTCCGGTAACATGTGTAGCGTGATCGCTAAAAGTTGTGCCACTAGCATCATCAACGGTTTGTACGCGTGATCCAAATCCATTATGCGTTCGTCTAACAGTTCCTCCATCCCAAACTCGGGCAACCATGCCTTGACCATCTATATTTAATCCTAAATTACCGCCCGAATTAATGAAATTTGTACGTGTTGAAACCGCCGCATCAACATTGTCTGTTCTTCTATAAATAGGAAACCCTTTAGGGCCAATTTTTATTAGTTCTTCAACACCTCCATTTTCCAAAACTGTTCTTATGGGCCAGCCATTTTTATTTGCGGTTTCAATTGCAAATGCCTTGTCTTTATCCTCAAGCGTTTTTATTTTATTTTGGTGCTGTTTTATTGCATTTAAGTCATACTCTTTTATGATTTCTTGGGCTTGCTGCGCATTTTGAGCGTTCCCGATTAACCCAGAAAAGAAAAAAATTAAAAATAAATATGGCTTCATGATTCTTTTTTTTATTGTTTTGAATAATTGAAAAGCTAATTTACTCTCTTTTTTAGACATATTGAAAAAAATCTACATTTTAAACATGATTTTTATCTATATGATTATTTAATTTTACATTTACAAAAAATATACTCTATGGTTTTAAGCAGATTTTGGTTAGTGATATTTATATCTTCTATCTTTTTTATTGTTTTCGGATTGTTTTCTTCACAATATTATTCCATCGATTATGTGCTGAATGGCAAACAAGGGGAGCCCCTTTTAATTGGCGAAAAATATATAAAAGAAATTCCTCAATTTGTGCAAGATAGTTTGCAGATAGCAGAAGACAAAACATTCATTAGCAATTCAAATGAAGCTGACGCCGACACCACTTATGTTTACAATAACCAAACCGTAAAAATATACAGCGGAAAACAAAAAGCAGACGGCTTGTTGCCCATGACCAAAAGCAGTTTGTTTGATTTGATTCTTCCTTTAATGGCTTATTTGTCATTTTTCTGTGGAATTATGCAATTGCTAATTATTTCTGGTGCTTCCGAGCGTTTGGCCAGAAAACTAAGCCCATTATTTGCTAAAGTATTCCCTTCTATTCCAAAAAACCACGAATCAATTTCCTACATGACATTGAATTTTGCAGCGAACTTTTTAGGATTGGATTCTGCGGCAACTCCTTTTGGATTAAAAGCCATGCAAAGTTTACAAGAGCTCAACGAAGATAAAGACCGTGCTAGTGACGCCCAAATCATGTTTATGTGTTTGCACGCAGCAGGTTTAACTTTAATCCCAACCTCCATAATTGGATACCGCGCTGCCGAAAACGCTGCCAATCCTGCCGATGTAATGTTACCTTGTATTATTACTTCTTTTGTAGGCACCATTGCCGCTTTTATATTGGTTGGAATTAAACAAAAAGTGAATTTTAAAAGCGCTTCGTTACTAGCGGTTTTAATGGGGGTAATCGGAGCCATTGTTGGATTATTATTTTACGTAAACAGTTTAGATTTAATTGGCAAAAATTACTTTACTTCTAATCTTTCGGGATTATTATTGATCCTAATCATCGGAGGAACTTTGATATTTTCCTTTGTTCAAGAAAAGAAATTCGTTGAACAAAAAACAACCATTTTTGACACGTTTGTAGCCGGTGCCAACAACGGATTAAAAACCGGAGTAACCATTTTCCCATATGTAATGGGAATGTTAGTTGCTATTTCTTTGTTTAGAAATAGTGGCCTTTTTGAAAATATAAGTTACGGAATTTCGTTTGTTTTTGCGCATTTGGGTGTCGCAAAAGAAATCACCGATTCATTGCCTGTGGCCATGTTGCGCCCCTTTAGTTCGGGTGGTTCTCGTGGTTTTATGATTGATGCCATGAAGCAATTTGGCCCCGATTCTTTAACCGGAAGATTGAGCTGTATTTTCCAGTGCAGTGCCGAAACGACTTTCTATGTAATTGCCGTCTATTTTGGAAGTATCAATGTAAAAAACACACGTTATACATTAGGGATGATGCTTTTAGTAGATTTAATTTGTGTAATTACAGCGATTTTTGTGGCGAGTTGGTTTTTTTAAGATATACTAAATAACCTCATTTCATTTTTCCAATCCCGTCAAAAATCAGTAACTTTACCTTTCAAAATTACTCACAATGGACTTTTTATATCAAGACCCGTATCCTATTTTAAAAGACGATACGGAATACAAAAAATTAACTTCCGATTACGTAAAAGTAGAGCAACTTGGCGACAGAGAAATCTTAGTGGTGGACCCAAAAGGATTAGAATTATTAGCGCAAGAAGCCATGGAGGACGTTTCGTTTATGTTGCGTTCGGCACATTTACAAAAATTACGAAACATTATTGAAGACCCTGAAGCAACAGATAACGATCGTTTTGTGGCTTATAATTTATTGCAAAACGCTGCCGTAGCGGTAGAAGGACAATTGCCTTCGTGCCAAGATACCGGAACGGCTATTGTTGTTGCCAAAAAAGGGGAAAGCGTTTATACCGGTGTGGATGATGGCGAATGGTTGTCAAAAGGAATTTACAATACGTACCAAAATAAAAATCTTCGTTATTCGCAAATAGTTCCTATTTCGATGTTTGAAGAAAAAAACTCAGGTTCAAATCTTCCCGCACAAATTGATATTTATGCGAAAAAAGGGAATTCGTATGAGTTTTTATTTTTAACAAAAGGTGGTGGTTCGGCAAATAAAACGTTCTTATATCAAAAGACAAAATCGTTGTTGAATGAAAAATCGTTAGACGAATTTGTTCGTGAGCGCATTATGGATTTAGGAACAGCGGCTTGTCCTCCATACCATTTGGCTTTAGTAATTGGTGGCACTTCTGCGGAAGCAAATTTAGCCGCCGTGAAAAAAGCTTCGGCTGGATATTATGACCATCTTCCTACTTCTGGAAACATGTCGGGTCAAGCGTTTCGCGATTTGGAATGGGAAAAAAGAGTACAAATTATTTGCCAAGAAAGTCAAATTGGAGCACAGTTTGGTGGAAAATATTTAACCCATGATGTGCGTGTCATTCGCTTACCACGTCATGCGGCATCTTGCCCTGTTGGAATGGGCGTTTCGTGTTCGGCAGATCGAAACATCAAAGGAAAAATTACAAAAGACGGGATTTTCTTAGAACAATTAGAAACCAATCCGGCGCAGTTTTTACCTACAACAGCCCCTCATTTAGAGCCAGCTGTTGATGTGGATTTGAACAAACCAATGGCGGAAATTTTAGCAAAATTATCAAAATATCCTATCAAAACCCGATTAAAATTAAACGGAACGTTGATTGTAGCTCGTGATATTGCGCATGCAAAAATCAAAGAATTATTAGACGCTGGAAAACCAATGCCTGACTATTTCAAAAATCACCCCGTATATTATGCAGGTCCCGCAAAAACTCCAGACGGCATGCCATCGGGAAGTTTTGGCCCCACAACCGCAGGAAGAATGGATGTGTATGTAGACGAATTCCAAGCGGCTGGTGGAAGCATGATTATGCTAGCGAAAGGAAATCGAAGCAAAGATGTGATGAGTGCTTGCCACAAATACGGTGGATTCTATTTGGGTTCGATTGGTGGTCCTGCTGCTATTTTAGCCAAAGAAAACATCTTATCTGTTGAAGTTGTAGATTTTGAAGAATTAGGCATGGAGGCCGTTCGTAAAATCACGGTGAAAGATTTCCCCGCTTTTATCATTACCGATGACAAAGGAAATGATTTCTTTTCCGCATTGAGTCATTAAGAAGAAAGAGAATAGAAGCAAGAAAAAAGAAACCTGTAAGTTGAAACGCTTACAGGTTTTTGTTTTTATGAATACCTACAAGGTCAAAAAAGACCTTGCAGAAGGTTAAACTAGCTATGAACTCCCAACTAAAAACTCAAAACTCCCCACTCAAAACCTACTCCACAAACAACACCAACCCTTTTAAATAATGCCCTTCTGGGTGGTAAATGTTGGTTGGATGGTCTGGGCCTTGTTCTAATTTATGTAATACTCTGATGTTTCTTCCGGTTTCTATGGCTGCTGCGGCAACCGTGTTATAAAACAACACATCGTCTATCACTTGCGAGCACGAGAACGTGAATAAAATTCCGTTAGGCGCTAACGCTTTTAAACCGGCAATATTTAAACGTTTGTAAGCTTGCGTTGCCGTATGTTTACTTTTGATGCTTTTCGCGAAAGCGGGAGGGTCTAAAACAATGACATCGTATTGCTGCATGTGTTCTTTCATAAAGTTGAACACGTCATCGGCAACTGCTTTGTGGTTGGCTTTTGGAAAGTTCAATTCCATATTGCTGGCGGCTAAATCTACTGCTTTTTGAGAAATATCTACTGAAGTTACTAATTCTGCACCAGCGTTCATCGCATAAATGGAAAATCCGCCTGTGTAACAAAAGGTGTTTAGTACTTTTTTGCCTTTTGAGAATTCGCCTACTAATTTTCTGTTTTCGCGTTGGTCTAAAAAGAAACCTGTTTTTTGGCCTTCTACCCAATTTACAGAAAACAAAATGCTATTTTCTTTGGCAACTGTTTCTTGTTTGTTTCCGAATAAGAAATAATCGGTTCCTGTGTTAGGTAACGTGCCTGCGCTTTTACAATAAATGGTTTCGCAATAGTCTGAAAAATTCAATTTTATCGCTTCGGCTATTTGCTCCATTTGAATAAAAATTCCCGTTGAATGGGCTTGAATGACCCAATTTTTATCGTAATAATCAATAATTAAACCCGAAATGCCGTCGCCTTCTCCGTGAATGACACGGAATGCATTGGTAACTTCAAAATCTAATAATTGGGCGCGTAAATACCAAGCCGATTGTAGTTTGGCTGTCCAAAAGTTTTCAGAAAAAGTTTCATCGCCAAACGTCAAAATACGAACGACAATACTTCCTTTATCACTGAAATAGCCTGTTCCTAAATGCTGGTTTTTTGAATCGACTACATCGACCATCTCGCCATCGTGTATTTCCCGACTTACGCCATACACCGCACCGCTGAAAATCCAAGGATGACGCCGTTGAATGGATTTTTCTTTGCCTGATTTAAGAATTACTTTTGGGAACATATTAATGTGTCAATTAGTCAATGTGCCAATGTGCCGATAAAATGTGTCAATTTGAGAATTAGTCAATTATTAAATTGCTAACTCATCAACTAATTGGCATATTGTCTCATTGCCTTATTGCCTAATTTTTTTTGGTTGTTGAAATGATTTTGTTTGTGATTTTCAATATATCAAAAACTTCAGATAATAATTCTTCTGTATTTGGATAGTTTTCCAACTCATTACAAAGAAATAACCAAAATTCGGTTTCATCCGCTTCTTTCATTGCAATTTTCATTTTATGAATGAAATCTGCTTTACTTTCAGAATTTTGAGCTTCTTTAATATTCGCTCCGATTGAAGTTCCTGATTTTAATAGTTGATTGGCGATTACATACTTTCTGTCTTCTTCTAATTTTTCTGTGTATTGAACTACTTTTTTAGCAAATTCAAATGATTTTAAGAGAATTAGATTGTTTTTGTACTTTTCTTGAAATGTTATCATGGCTTATATATTTATTTAATGTGTCAATGTGTCGATTTTTTTCATTAGCTAATTTACTAATTAGCTTATTGGCACATTGACACATTGGCTAATTGGCTAATTAATACTCATTTCCGGAATTTCTCCTTCGATGATTAAATCGGCTTCTGTGGCTTTGATAATGTCTTCTACTGAAACGCCTGGCGCTCTTTCTAACAATTTGAAACCACTTGAGGTAACTTCTAGAACCGCTAATTCAGTAACAACTTTTTTCACACAACCTACACCGGTTAAAGGCAGTGTACATTTTTTTAAGATTTTTGATTCGCCTGCTTTATTGACGTGCATCATAGCTACGATAATATTTTCAGCTGAAGCCACTAAATCCATAGCGCCTCCCATTCCTTTTACCATTTTTCCTGGAATTTTCCAGTTGGCAATATCCCCGTTTTCAGACACTTCCATCGCACCTAAAATCGTTAAATCTACTTTTTGTGATCGAATCATTCCGAAACTAAAAGCCGAATCAAAGAAACTGGCTCCTGGTAACGTAGTGATGGTTTGTTTACCTGCATTGATGATGTCGGCGTCTTCCTCTCCTTCAAAAGGGAAAGGCCCCATGCCTAAAACCCCGTTTTCTGATTGAAATTCAACCGAAATATCGGTACGAACATAATTCGCAACTAAAGTTGGAATGCCTATTCCTAAATTAACATAATACCCGTCTTTTACTTCTTGGGCGATTCGCTTAGCTATATCTTCTTTTGATAACATAATTCTCTCTTTTACTGAACACTAAAAACTGAACACTGATTACTTTTGACGAACTGTTCTTTGCTCAATTCTTTTCTCAAATTTCTCTCCTTGAAAAATACGATTTACCATGATTCCTGGAACGTGAATTTCGTTTGGATTTAATGTTCCGGCTGGTACTAATTCTTCTACCTCAGCGATAGTAATTTTTGCAGCACCTGCCATACAGGCGTTAAAATTTCGAGCCGTTCCTTTGAAAATTAAATTACCCGCTTCGTCACCTTTCCAAGCTTTTACGATAGAAAAATCGGCTTTATAGGCCAATTCCATTACGTGCATTTTTCCGTTGAATTCGCGTGTTTCTTTTCCTTCTGCTACTTCCGTTCCGAAACCAGCAGGTGTGAAAAACGCAGGAATTCCCGCTTGAGCGGCACGGCATTTTTCGGCCAATGTGCCTTGTGGTGTCAATTCTACTTCTAATTCGCCAGAAAGCATTTGGCGTTCAAATTCAGCATTTTCTCCTACATAAGAAGAAATCATTTTCTTAATTTGACGTTTTTGTAATAATAATCCCAATCCGAAATCATCGACACCGGCATTGTTGGAAATACAGGTTAAATTCGTGACGTTTTTAGTTACTAATTCGGCTATGCTATTTTCAGGAATCCCGCAAAGTCCGAAACCACCAAGCATTATTGTTTGTCCTTCTTGAATTCCGTCTAATGCTTCTTTAACGTTGTTCACTTTTCTTGAAATCATATTCTATCTTTTTATAGTCCTTGAAATTCATCCATATTGGGTTCGTCTGTTAAGACCTCCGTGGAATCGATTACTTTTTTAGGGGTCCAGCAATCAACTTTTATGGATAAATTTTCTGGTTTTTCAAAAGGTTCTCGCGACACATCTAAATCGCTATCGGCATAACATTTTTTCATGAAAATCCCCCAAATAGGAAGTGCTGTAGTGGCTCCTTGTCCCATGTGTGTGGATCTAAAATGTGCTGCTCGGTCTTCGTTACCCACCCAAATTCCTGCCGCTAGATTGGGCACCATCCCGATAAACCATCCGTCAGAATTGTTTTGAGAAGTTCCTGTTTTTCCGGCTACTGGGTTAGCAAAACTGTAATCGTATTGTATGAATCCGCCGCCGCCGTATTTTAATCGGGCACCGGTTCCTGATTCTTTAACTCCTTCCATTAATTTAATTACCGCATAAGCCACATCTTTATTCACTACATCTTTTTGATACGGAATCGGCTGGTCTATGACCACGCCATTTCTATCTTCAATCTTGATAATGAAAGTAGGCTTAACGTATACTCCTTGATTCGCAAAAGTACTCATAGCCCCTACCATTTCTTCTACCGTAATATCCACTGCTCCTAATGCAATTGAAGGTTGAACTGGAATTTTTGAAGTAACCCCTAATTCTTTTGCCATATCTACCACTGCTTGAGGCCCCACGCGGTCAATTAGTTTTGCCGAAATCGTATTGATAGAATTGGCTAATGCTTTTTGTAATGTAATGGTTCCTCTGTAATTTCCATCGGAGTTTTTGGGCGACCAATCGGCGTCGATTCCCCACTTTCCCTTTGGCATAGTAAAATAACTATCAATGATGGAATCACATGGCGACATCCCCAATTGCTCAATGGCTGTGGCATATACAAACGGTTTAAAAGTAGAACCTACTTGTCTTGCGCCTTGTCCTACGTGATCGTATTGAAAATACTTATAATTTACGCCTCCTACCCACGCTTTGATATGGCCGTTTCTGGGCTCCATAGCCATCATTCCGGTTTGTAGCATATGCTTGTAATAAATGATGGAATCTGTTGGGGTCATTAGGGTATCTTTTTCACCATTATAAGTGAAAATTTTCATTTTTGCTGGCGCCGAAAATGATTTGATGATTTCAGCTGTCGTTTTCCCGTTCAAATCCATTTTTCTCCAACGCTCGGAGTTTTTCATGGCTTGCATCATGATTTGTTTGGTTTGCTCGGGGGTAATATCAACAAAAGGCGCGTTGTCTTTGTCTTTCATTCCTTTAAAAAATTCCTTTTGCAAATTTTTTAAATGTTCGTTCACCGCTTCTTCAGCATATTGCTGCATTTTTGAATCGATCGTGGTATAAATTTTTAAACCATCTCGGTATAAATCATACTCGGTTCCATCGGGTTTCAAGTGGTCTTTTACCCATTTTCTCATGTAGTCTCTCAGGTATTCTCTAAAATAAGTGGCGCTCCCTTCGGAATGGCTTTCGGGTCTAAAATCTAATTTTACAGGTAATTTTTTTAGCTGTTCTTGTTTGCTTTCCGTAATTACACCATTTTTTACCATTTGCTCTAATACGGTATTTCTTCGGTCCAATACCAATTGGGCTCTTTTTTTTCGGTTGGGATTATACAATGAAGGGTTTTTTAACATCCCCACAAACAAAGCGCCTTCTTCAATGGTTAAATCTTTTGGCTCTTTGTTCATGTAAATTTTTGCTGCCGAACGAATACCTACCGCGCCGTTAACAAAATCTACTTGATTTAAATACAAAGCGATGATTTCTTGTTTGGTATATTGTCTTTCAAGACGAATGGCAATGATCCATTCTTTTACCTTTTGAATGACCCTAAATAATTTAAAATTTGAGCCTTCCCCGTGAAATAAATTTTTGGCCAACTGTTGGGTTAGCGTACTGGCGCCTCCATCTCTTCCTAGTTTTACTAAGGCACGCAGTGTCCCTTTGGCGTCAATTCCAGAATGTTCATAAAAGCGTTCGTCTTCGGTTGCCACTAAAGCTTTTACAAGGTGTTGGGGTAATTCGTGGTATTTTACGGGTGTTCTGTTCTCTTTATAAAATTTACCTATCATCACTCCGTCAGCAGAAATAATTTCGGTCGCTACATTAGAATCTGGATTCTCTAAATCATCAAACGAAGGCATTTTTCCAAAAAATCCCCACGAAGCAAAAAAGAATAATAAAATAATCCCTAGAAATCCATACTTAAAAAGTTGCCAAAACTTTCGGGTATATTCTGCGTAATCGTTTGTAACTGGTTTCTTAGTCGCCATGTTATTTCGTTTTTTCTATTCGTAAACCTAATTCTGTAATACCTTCTAGTTCGGCTACTCCATCTACTTCTCCCGTGGCGCGAACGGCTTGAACAACTTCCACTTTATATTTTCCAACTCTAGTAAAAACATAGTTTTCTAAATACCATAATTTGCTTTCTTTGACGTCGGTAAAACCATTTCCTAAAAGGGTTCCATCGGCATCGGCCATTTGATATTCTAGGGTGTCTATTTTTATTGTGGGTTTTTTTCCGGGCTCTTTTAAGGCAACAATAAGGTACATATTGTTAAACGGATAATTATTGTTGTTTCTCACATTTAAAAACAAATGATAGGGATTGATGGTATCCTTTTGTTCAAACGTAAACCGCAGCGTGTCGGACTTTTTCCACGTCCCTTCTAATTCTTTATACTCGCTGAAAAACTGTTTTTTATCACATGCGGTAAAAAACACCAACAACAGTAATAAAACCACATAGTTAGTCTTTCTTAGGTGCATTTTTAAAATTTGTAGGTTTCTTATTTCTATTTCTATTATTCGATTTTCTTTTCGGTTGATCAAATCGTGTTAAACTGTCTTGTCCCACAACATTTTCGAATTTTTTCTCTACTTCTTGAACCGTTTCAACAACAAAGTCTTCTAATCCTGCAACGCGTTCTTTTTTCTTATTTATGGCAATAATTTCTTTGACTTTTTCCACCGGCAAAACCATCCATTGGGCCGGAGCATTGGCATAAGAAAACCACATAATTTCTTTGAATATGTCTATTTTCTGACAATACGCATCCCCTTTTTCGGTGTAGAGTTTGGTTTCCATATCGGGCATGTCTTTTAAGGCATCGAGATAGGTGTCCAATTCGTAGTTTAAACAACATTTTAACTTGCCACATTGTCCCGCTAATTTTTGCGGATTCAATGATAATTGTTGATATCGCGCTGCCGAAGTATTTACGCTTCTAAAATCGGTAAGCCAAGTGGAACAACACAATTCTCTTCCGCAAGAACCAATTCCTCCTAATCGAGAGGCTTCTTGTCGGAAACCTACTTGTTTCATTTCGATTCTAATTTTAAATTCTTGAGCAAATTCTTTGATTAATTGGCGAAAATCTACGCGGTCGTTTGCGGTGTAATAAAAGGTTGCTTTTGAGCCATCGCCTTGAAATTCAACATCCGAAATTTTCATTTCCAATTTTAAATTGATCGCAATTTCTCTAGCGCGCATGCGCACAATTTCTTCTTTATTTCTAGCTTCGGTCCAGATGTCAATATCTTTTTGCGAAGCTTTTCGGTAAATTTTTGCTAATTCTTTATCCGGATTTTCATTTTTCTTTTTCATTTGAATTTTAACCAATTCGCCTGTCAAAGTAATGATTCCGATATCGTGTCCTGGAGAAGCTTCAGTGGCTACAATATCTCCTATGGATAGGGTTATTTTTTCGGTATTTCTAAAAAATTCTTTTCTGCCGTTTTTAAAACGAATTTCTACCGCATCAAACGGGGCTTGGCCTCCCGGCAAAGTCATGTTGGAAAGCCAATCGAAAACAGAAAGTTTATTGCAGCTATCGGTGCCGCAAGACCCATTATTATTACACCCTTTTGGTGCACCACCATCAGTGGTTGAACAGTTTGTACATGCCATAATTTAGATATATAGTGATTGTCCTTTGCGGACTACGTTTCAAAACGTTTTTGAGGGTAAAGATATTGAATTTTTGTTGAATCTTTCAAATTCGATAGTGGAAGTTTATCCAAAACGAAAAAACCTATCTCGTAGTAAAACGAAATAGGTTAGATTCTAGTATTTAAAATAGTGGTAAGAACTAATTTTAGGTTCCTAATTTATAAAGTCTATCGGATAAACGAACTCTAAAAGGCACTTTAAACGTGACTTTATCACCAATTTTTGCGCTCGTGTTTTCAGTTCCATTGACCAGCATTTTTTCTAAAACCAATTCTTGATTTCCGGTTGTAGGTCCCGAAATTAAGATTTTTTCTCCAATGGTTAATACGTTATTTTCTAGGATAAAAAGACCTACTTGTGCTTTGACATAAAAATGTTCTACTTTCCCAATACGGGTTTTCTTTATTTTTATTTTCTGACGGATATTAGTTGTTTTTGAAGCTGTGGCTAAAACGGTATCCGACAGTTCACCGGAATGTTTGAACTTCAATTTCTCCGATTTCCCTTTACGGAAAACTTTGTTTCCCACTTGTTTCCCTCTGCGAAGTTTTACTTGTTCGGCTAATGGTAAATGAGTGATTTCCAAACATTCGGAAGAGCAACAATTTTCCATAGCCGCCTTGCAGTCATCACATTGAATGAACAACAAGTGGCAACCATCGTTTAAACAATTGGTATGATTATCACAAGGTTTCCCACACTGATGGCACTGCGAAACGATATCGTTTGTAATGCGCTCGCCCAAGCGGTGGTCAAACACAAAGTTTTTCCCTATGAATTTACTTTCTAGGTTTTCTTCTTTGATTTGTTTGGCATAATTGATAATTCCGCCTTCTAATTGGAAAACATTCTTAAAACCTTGGTGCTTGAAATAGGCCGATGCTTTTTCGCAACGAATGCCACCGGTACAATACATAACCAAGTTTTTATCTTCTTTACAATTTTGTAATTGCTCATTAATAATGGGCAAGCTTTCTCTAAATGTTTCTACATCGGGAGTGATGGCTCCTTTAAAATGGCCAATTTCACTTTCGTAGTGGTTTCTAAAATCCACAACAATCGTGTTAGGGTCTTCTAAAATTTGGTTAAACTCCTTTGCTTTCAAATGGACGCCAATATTGGTAACATCAAACGTTTCGTCATTTAATCCATCAGCCACAATTTTATCTCGAACTTTTATCGTCAATTTTAAAAACGAATGATCGTCTTGTTCTACCGCCACATTCAAACGAATACCTCGCATAAAAGGGTAGGTCTCTAAAGTTTCGCGAAAGGCATCAAAATTTTCGGCGGGTACCGACATTTGTGCGTTGATTCCTTCTTTGGCTACATAGGTTCGGCCCAAGGCATCAAAGGCGTTCCAAACGACAAATAAATCGTCTCTAAATTTTTTTGGATCTTCAATTTTGGCATACGCATAGAAGGACAACGTGAGTCGTTGTTTGCCGGCTTGATCAATAAGCTCGGCTCGTTCTTCTGCGCTTAAGGTGTTATACAGTTGCATGCTATAAACGTTTAAGTGAGAAAATAGGTAAAAGTTCTAAATGGAAGAACTCGTGTGCAAATATAGTAAAATTGGCTATAAATAAAGGTTTTCGCAAAAAACAAAAACATATTAACATTTTTTGGAACAAATAAAAAAAGCTGTATTTTTACGAAAAATAATCACATTATGAGTGCAGATAAAGACGCCAAATTAAAAGCCTTACAATTAACTTTAGACAAACTGGACAAAACCTACGGGAAAGGAACCGTAATGAAATTAGGTGATAGCGCCGTTGAAGAAGTAGATTCTATTCCTTCAGGTTCATTAGGAGTTGACTTAGCCCTAGGGGTAAACGGCTACCCAAGAGGAAGAGTTATTGAAATTTATGGACCAGAGTCGTCCGGTAAAACTACGTTAACCTTACACGCCATTGCCGAAGCACAAAAAGCAGGTGGGATTGCAGCATTTATTGATGCCGAACATGCTTTTGATCGTTTTTACGCCGAAAAATTAGGCGTTGATATTGATAATTTAATTATTTCACAACCCGATAACGGAGAGCAAGCGCTTGAAATCACAGAAAGCTTAATTCGCTCGGGTGCTGTAGATATTGTGGTAATTGACTCTGTTGCGGCATTAACACCAAAAAGTGAAATTGAAGGCGACATGGGAGATAGCAAAATGGGATTACACGCCCGTTTGATGTCACAAGCTCTTCGAAAATTAACCGGAACCATTCACAAAACTAATTGTACCGTGTTTTTTATCAACCAATTGCGTGATAAAATTGGTGTTATGTTTGGAAGTCCAGAAACGACCACTGGAGGGAATGCCTTAAAATTTTATGCGTCTGTTCGAATTGACATCCGAAGATCTACTCAAATTAAAGACGGAGATAATGTTTTAGGGAATAGAACCAAAGTTAAAATTGTAAAAAATAAAGTAGCACCTCCTTTTAGAACGGCAGAATTTGACATTATGTATGGAGAAGGAATTTCTAAAGTGGGAGAGGTGATTGACTTAGCGGTAGAATTTGAAATCATCAAAAAAAGTGGCTCATGGTTCAGTTATGGTGAAACCAAACTAGGACAAGGAAGAGATGCGGTAAAGGTGATGATAAAAGACAATCCGGAATTAATGGACGAACTCGAATTTAAAATTAAAGAAACCATTAAAGAAAATAATGCCTAAACAAAAAATCACGCTCAAGGCGTGATTTTTTATAATAGATCGTTTTCTAATTCAATCGCTATCATTTCTCTAACCTGCTGTTTCAATTCGTTTTTGGCTTCTTGGGTTTTCCCTTGGGTGGCAATGATGGGCAAAATTTTCGCTCGCATCTTGCCGGGACTTCCGCTAAAAAAAGTGAAAGGGAATCGTTTCTTATTGTCGAAAAATACTATGGGCACAATTGGCAATTGGTGTTCAATCGCAATGCGAAAAGCGCCATCCTTAAATTCGTCTAATACAATGTGCTCTTCCGGCACACCCCCTTCTGGGAAAATACAAATACTTAATCCTTGTTGGATTCTATTTTGAGCGCGTTCAAAAACTTGAAAGCGACTTTTATTACTGCTTCGATCTACTAAAATACACACCCGTTTGTATATAAACCCGAAAATTGGTATTTGAGCCAACTCTTTTTTTCCCACAAAAACAAACGGATGATTTTTTACCAAAACTAGCATCAGCATGATATCGGCCATAGAAGTGTGATTAGCAACCAACATATAACTTTTTCCTTCTTCAAAAACATCTGAGCCACTAATTTTATAATTAAAGCCCATTCCTATTAAGATAATTTTTGCCCATGTGCGAGCAATTTTAAAAAAAAGGGGGTAGGTTTTTTCGCTCAGTATTGTGGCGAAAATAAATGGGAAAAAGACTACAATTGGAACCAATACCAAAACATAATACCATATACGATATAGAAAATAAAATGGGTATTTTATCATTTTGGTTCGTTTATTATTAATCTCTTCCAAAAGTAATCATTTTAATAAAACCGAACTCTTTTTACTTTTCGGTTTTTACTTTACATTTGCAATTCAGATTAGTAATTAATACAGGTTGCAATACACATAAAAAATGGCAAAAATATTAACTGGAATTCAAAGTACTGGCACGCCTCATTTAGGTAATTTATTGGGTGCCATTTTCCCTGCAATACAAATGGCTAATAATCCTGCGAATGAATCGTTTTTATTTATTGCCGATTTGCATTCCATTACGCAAATTAAAAACGGAAACGAACTCAAGCAAAACACCTACAGTACTGCTGCGGCTTGGCTGGCTTGCGGTTTGGATACCAGCAAAGTCGTTTTTTACCGTCAATCTGATGTGCCACAAACGGCAGAATTGTCTTGGTACTTAAGCTGTTTTTTTCCATTCCAACGCTTAACATTGGCCCATTCTTTTAAAGATAAAGCCGATCGATTAGAAGATGTGAATGCGGGTTTGTTTACCTATCCGATGCTTATGGCTGCCGACATACTTTTGTATGACGCTACTATTGTTCCTGTAGGAAAAGACCAAATACAGCATATTGAAATTGCCCGTGATGTGGCTTCTCGATTTAACCATCAAATGGGAGAAACGTTTGTTTTGCCTGAGGCTAAAACGAATGAAGAGACTATGTATGTTCCAGGTACAGACGGACAAAAAATGAGTAAATCACGAAATAATATTATCAATATTTTTTTAGACGACAAGGCTTTATTAAAACAAATAAAAGCAATTGAAACCGATAGTACACCCTTGGAAGAGCCAAAAAATCCTGACACTTGTAATGTGTTTGCGTTGTATAAATTATTAGGCGCTCCTGAACAAGTGGCCAGTTTACAAGCTAAATATGAGGCTGGAAATTTTGGTTATGGACACGCAAAACAAGCCCTTTTTGATTTGATCGTTGAAAAATTTTCAACCGAACGTTCAACATACAATTATTACATCAATAATCTAAAAGTGCTGGATAAATTATTAGCAGACGGTGCTGCCAAAGCGAGTGTTGTAGCAAATGGTGTTTTGAAAAGAGTGAGAGAAAAGTTGGGCTACGAATAATTTATATCCCTTGTTTTGGAGAAGCTGAAACATGTTTTAGCTTGAGCCATTGTCTATCAAACCCCCTCAAAAATTTTACCAGGCAAAGGGCGAATGACTCCTTTTAATTCCATATTCAACAAGAGCGAAGACAGCCGATAAATGGGAATATTGCAATTTACAGCTATGATATCAATAGCTTCTTTTCCCGTTTTTTGAAGGTATTCATAAATGGATTGTTCCTCTGCTGTTAAAGAAACAAAAAGTTGTTTTTGTATGGCTTTTTGTTCTTTTTTAAGGGTTGTAGGAAGCTCCCAATTCAATAGATATACTAAATCTGCTGCTGATGTAATCAAATTGGCACGCTGGGTTTTGATCAACTGATTACATCCTTGGCTGTATTTATCAGTGGTTCTTCCGGGAACAGCAAAAACGTCTCGATTATAATCATTGGCCAAATTTGCGGTAACTAATGACCCTCCTTTTTCGGCACTTTCAATTACTATTGTTGCTTCGCTTATTCCGGCCACTATGCGATTTCGTTTGATAAAATTTTCTTTATCGGGCTGGCTGCTACTCCAAAATTCGGTGAGGAATCCGCCGTTTTGTTCCATTTTTGCGATGTACTTTTTATGCGTCTTGGGATATATTTGATTCAAGCCGTGGGCTAATACGCCGATCGTTTGCAAACCACAATCCATTGCCGCTTGATGGGCGTAAATATCTACACCATAGGCAAAACCACTCACAATTATGGGCTGTAGTGGCGCCAAGTCTTCAATAAGTTTCTTGGTAATTTCTGCGCCATAAGTTGTCATTTGGCGGGTCCCAACGATACTGATAATTTTTCGGTTTTGTAAAGCAACGGTGCCCGATTGAAATAAGAGCACAGGACTATCATAACAATGTTTTAAACGAAAAGGATACGCATCGTCTTGAAAATATAACGTAGTGATTTGTTCTTTTGAAAGAAATTGAAGTTCGGCTTCGGCTTTTACAAAAACGGTTTTGTTGTTTAAGTTTTTAACGGCTGCGTCTCCAATGCCTTCAATTTTTTGAAGTTGGTTTTTTTTAGTAGCAAATACATTCTCAGCATTTCCGCAGTGATGAATGAGTTTTTTAGCAAGCACATCACCTATTCCTTCTAATTGCAATAAGGCAAGGGTATAATACAATTCTGTTGTATTCATGGCGTTTAAAGTTTGATTTGGCGTATAATTGAACCACAAAAATAATAGTTTTAAGTGGCCTATCAAAACAAAAGGCAAATTGGATTCAAAAAAAGCAACTAACTTGTTTTCAATTGTTTAGAACAAAACTGAAATTGTTAATAATTTTTGTTGATAAAATTTTGAAATTCGTCTTGATTATCTAACTTTGTTCTTATGCAGATAGAAAAACACATCTCCGATTTATTATATCGTTATCAGTGCGTTACCGTGCCAGGTTTTGGTGCGTTTTTAACCGAAATCATTCCTGCTCATGTAACGGGAAGTGCCAGTTCTTTTTTTCCGCCAAAAAAGGTGGTTTCATTCAATGCGAATGTAAAAAATAACGATGGTTTATTGGCCAATCATCTGGCATTACAAGAAAAAATGTCTTATGAATTAGCCGTGATTAAAATTAACGAAGTGGTTAACGAATGGACGTATTTATTGCAAAATCGCAATCGTGTCGTTGTAAAAAACATCGGTGAAATATCCGTTAATAATGAATTGAATTGGGTTTTTGAGCCCGCAAACACGGTTAATTATTTGACCGATGCTTTTGGGTTGTCTTCCTTTGTTTCTCCTGAAATTACAAGAGAAGTTTTAAAACAACAAGTAGAAGCTCTAGAAGAAAGAGCGCCTATTATTTTTACACAACAACGAAAAAGAAATTATTCGTATTTGAAATATGCTGCTGTTTTTACAGTAATGTTGGGAGCAGGAACATTTGGCTATAAAATGTATTATGACCAACAAATCTTGGAGCAAACCTTGATCGTTGAGAAAAAAGTACAAGAAAAAGTACAACAACAAATACTAGAAGCCACTTTTGTGCTTTCCAATCCAATACCCACTGTGGAACTTGCATTACCGGAAGAAAAATTGCCCTATCATTTAGTTGCTGGTGCATACAGAAGTGAAGAAAACGCTAATAAAGCAATTGCTGAATTACTAGCGGCTGGTTTTGATAAAGCTAAAATGTTGCCCATTAATAAACACGATTTGTATCCCGTGGTTTTTGCTAGTTTTAAAACGCTAAAAGAAGCACAAGCCAAACGCAAGGCCATACAAAAATCTCATAGTGCAGAGGCTTGGTTATTGATTGACTAAGCGATTACACATCCCTAAACACCTAAGAAAATCCCAAAATTGGGATTTTTTTATGCTTTTTAATCTCGATTTCCGTAGTATCTTTGCAAAAAAAACAATGCAACCAAAATTTCCATCAGAATCGGTAACCACTTTAACCGACTTAGTATTGCCAGGAGAAACCAATCCTTTGAACAACTTGTTTGGGGGCGAATTATTAGCGCGTATGGACCGTGCAGCCAGTATAACAGCCCGCAGACATTCCCGTAGAATTTGTGTAACCGCTTCGGTAAACCATGTGGCCTTTAACAGAGCCATTCCGTTGGGTAGTGTGGTAACCGTGGAATCGAAAGTTTCGAGAACGTTCAACACGTCCATGGAAATCTTTATTGATGTTTGGATTGAAGACCGCGAATCGGGAATTAAAAACAAAGCTAACGAAGCCATTTATACCTTTGTGGCAGTAGATGAAACCGGAAGACCCATTCCTGTGCCGCCTATTGTTCCTGAAACCGAATTGGAAAAAGAACGATTTGCCGCCGCTTTACGCAGAAAACAATTGAGTTTGGTCTTAGCCGGAAAAATGAAACCCCACGAAGCAACCGAATTAAGAGCGTTGTTTGTGTAATAAGTTAAGCTCCTTAGGGTTCTTTTTTTTATTTTTGTCAAAAATTAAACTACATGTCATCATTTTATAAATTAAGCATTAAAGAAATCATTAAAGAAACAGCAGATGCCGTTTCAATCCTTTTTAATGTTCCCGAAGAATTACAATCCAATTATTCCTTTGTTGCCGGACAATATGTAAACGTAAAAGTTACTTTGGACGGACAAGAAATTAGAAGAGCCTATTCCATTTGTTCAGCGCCCAAAAGTGGCGAATTGCGCATTGCAATTAAATCGGTTAAAAATGGATTTTTCTCAAAATTTGCCAATGAAAAATTAAGCATTGGAAACGTCATCGAAGTAGGAACTCCAGAAGGAAAATTCACATTCGAACCCAAGGCAGACCGTCAAAAAAACTACGCGGCTTTTGTGGCCGGAAGCGGCATTACACCTGTATTTTCGATTTTAAAATCGGTTTTGGAGGAAGAACCAAACAGTACGTTTGTGTTGGTTTACGGAAATAAATCGGAAAAAGACACCATTTTTCACAACGCATTACACGATTTACAATTGCAATATGTAGGGCGCTTGTTTGTGCAGTATGTATACAGTCAATCTACTGCTGATAATGCATTGCTAGGCAGAATCGATCATATCACGGTAAACTATATTTTGAAAACCAAACATGCTGAAATGGAATTTTCCAAATACTATTTATGCGGGCCAGAAGAGATGATCAATTTGGTTGCAAATACATTGAAAGAAAATAACATTTCAGATTCTGATATCAAATTTGAATTGTTCTCCACTTCTTCCAACGAAAACGAATCGGTTGGTGGTGCTGAAGGACACACTAAAATTTCGATTTTGGTTGATGATGAAGAAACGACTTTTGAAATGAGCCAAAAACAAACCTTGTTAGAGGCGGCTTTAAAGCAAGGTTTAGACGTGCCGTATTCGTGTCAAGGAGGTATTTGCAGCAGTTGCATTTGTAGAATTACTGAAGGGTCAGCCGAGATGAAGAAAAACCAAATTTTAACCGATGCTGAAGTAGCTGAAGGATTAACATTGGCCTGTCAAGCGTATCCAACAACAACAACCATTACCATTGATTTTGATGCTGTTTAGTGGGCAAAATTCCAAATAAAAAATTCCAAATTCCAATTTTATCTAGGTAAGATTGGAATTTATTATTTCAACGACCTGAGAAGGCAAAATCGTTCGCATTACCTCATCATACCCTTTTACCTTTTTGTTTCCGTAGATCGATGTGGGCAATAACGGGTATTGTGTTCTGTCTGCAGTCAAACAAAAAGCATCGGGTTGGTTAAACGGTTTAAAGCCCGCATAAGGATGCGTGGCGCCCCAGAGTGTAATGACTTTCACACCCAACATGGCCGCAATATGCGAATTTCCGGAATCCATGGAAAGCATCACATCTAAGTTGGAAATTAATTGTATTTCCGCTTCAAATGCTAATTTGCCTGCAACCACAATTACATTATCATGCTTATTTTGTAACTGTTGTAATTTCTGAATTTCTGTGGCTCCTCCGCCAAATAAAAAAAGGTGATTGTTTTTATTTTCAGCTAATGCATCGATAACTAGTTGCATTAAATCTTGAGGATATACTTTGCTTTCATATTGTGCAAACGGAGCAATTCCAATCCAATTTTGATTTTTTGCTCCTGTGATAGAAAGGATTTTGTCGTCTAAAATGGTTTTATCCGGGAATTTTGGATGGGTGATGTCAATTGAAAAGCCAAGTTGCTGGAACGTATCCACATGGCGTTCTGCCATCGGTTTTAGTGACGCAAAAACTTTGTTAGTTAAACTGGTTAACGCTTTCTTTTCGGCTCTTCCTTTATCGGTTGCAGCTACTTTTTTTCCGCTTAACGCGAATAAAATTCGAACTACTTTAGAGCGAAGCACATTATGTAAATCGGCAACCAAATCAATATCCAATTTTCGTAAATCAAAAAACAAACGCAACAAACCAAAGAAACCTTTGTGGCGTTGGTTCAAATCTACCCCAAAGAAATTCACATTCGGAATATCGGCAAAAAAGGTCTGAAAAGAAGGTCGGGAAACTACAGTTATTTTTGTTTCTGGATGTTGCAAAACTAAGGCTCTCAACACAGGAACTGTCATTGCGACATCACCCATGGCTGAGAGCCTTATTACCAATATATGTTTTGGTTTTGATAGCAATAGCTTACTATTTTTTGTTCTGATACAACACCGGATTTAACTCCTCGTCGTTGTACATTTTCATTTGTTTGTATACTTTCATGTATTTGTCGCCCGCTTCAATGTCTTCAATCAACTGACTGATGGAAACAAACATGTCGTTCTTTTGATCCAACAATACATTTAATTTTTCTTGGCATTTAGCACGGTGTTCCGCCGAAGCTTCAACACGGGTTGCCTCTTCGTTCATGTGGTAAATTTTCAACGCTAAAATAGACAAACGATCAATCGCCCAGGCCGGACTCTCGGTGTTGATTTTTGCGTTTGGTTTTACCGATACATTCTTGTATTTATCCAAGAAATAACTGTCGATGTACTCCACCATATCGGTTCGAACTTGGTTTGAAGCATCAATTTTACGCTTCAAATCAAGAGCCGCTACAGGGTCAATATTTGGATCACGCACGATGTCTTCATAATGCCATTGAACGGTATCTACCCAGTTTTTTGCAAACAATAAATATTCTATCGTTCCTTTATCGAAAGGATTAACAACGGGTTGGTATACATCGTCAACGATGTGATACGTTTTGATACTTTGTTCAAAAATGGGAAATGCAAATTCGGCAAACATAATTAGTTTTTTTATTGGATACAAAAATAGCGATTTTTTGTACTTTTATCCTGAAAATAAAAAATAATTCCCATGCATATCCATTACCTCTCAGAACAAAACAGCCTGCTCAATCATTTTTTGGCAGAAATTCGTGCTGTCTCTATTCAAAATGACCGCATGCGATTTAGAAAAAACATGGAGCGTATAGGAGAAATTATGGCGTATGAATTGAGTAAAACGCTTGATTATAAAGCCATCGCCATTCAAACGCCTTTAGGCGTTAAAAAAACTACTGCTGTTTCTGCTCCGGTGGTTTTGTGCTCGATTTTGCGTGCGGGATTAGCGTTACATCAAGGGTTTATGAATTTTTTTGATGCCGCTGAAAACGGATTTGTGTCGGCTTACCGTCATCATTTTAACAACGATGATCAATTTGAAATTTTAGTAGAATATCAAGCGGCGCCTTCGTTTGAAGGGAAAAATTTGATCCTAATTGACCCCATGCTCGCTACAGGTCAATCAATTGTTGCGGTTATTCATAAATTGCATTTGGAACACCAACCCAAAGAAATTCACATAGCGGTAGCCATTGCTGCGCCAGAAGGGATTGCGCATTTAGAGAAAAACCTGCCCACTAACTGTCATTTATGGGTAGCCGCATTGGATGAAAAATTAAACGAGAAAAACTACATTATTCCCGGTTTAGGCGATGCAGGAGACTTGGCTTATGGCAGTAAGTTATAGCTGTAGCACATAGAAAAAAACAGCGCAGCCTACTAGGGCGTAAACCATTATTTCTTTGAGCCATTTGCTTTCCATTTTTTCAATAAAATTAGCTCCAATGATTGCTAGTGGTCCAAAACAAAATGCCAAACTGCCATTATTTTTATTTGCCGAAATAATATAAATTCCAATCCCTAAAAGAAAGGAAAACAAAATGGTTTTATGCGAAGATTGCATATTTAATGCTTTGTTTGGAATGACAAAAATTTGCAAGACAAAAGCAAACAAACTTAATGATGTGAAGAGAGCAAATGCCAATCGTTGGTAAATATTTTCGAAATAATAAAAATCAAAACTAATATAGGTTTTGCTTAATAAGGAGCTGAGCAAGCTGTTATCAAAAAAACTATTGACTAAAAAGAACAACAAGGTAACGGCTACTAATGCGATAAATGGGACCACCCAGTTTCTATAATCTCTTGAAACGTGCAACATTATTGCAATAAAAACGAGAACTATATAAAACAGACTCCAAAAGTGAAACAAAGCAGCAATAAGGATCCAAAAGGAAGCGTCAAATATCTTTTCTTTGGTAGACACCATTGATTTTAACGAAATCAGTCGTCGTAATGCTAAAAGCAGAAAGAAGTTGGCAATTATTATATTTTTATTTTGGAAATACGATGAGAAAAAAAGTAAAAAAACAAAATACAACAACAAGGCATAATTGTTGGTTTTTGTCAATTCGTTTTTAAGCGCTATGAAATTTATTAAAAAACTTGACGCAAAAACGACTACAAAAAGCAGAAACTCTTGTAGGTAATAGCCTAAAGAAACATTCGTCTCAGAGGCAATAACGTTCTTTGTGATGAAAAACACAAACAACAAAATTCCTATAGTTAAATAATTAAATGGTCTAGTTTTACCAAAAACACTTGCTATCATGCGAATATTTTATACTTTTGTGGTGTAAATATAATACTTTATCAAAATGAAATCATTTTTTGAAGGAATTGCAAGTCTATTTGTTGACTTTTTATTTGTTCCTATGGATCTTCTTAGAGAATTAGAATTGTCTAACTGGTGGATTGCAAACGTTGTTAACTGGATGTTTATTGTTATTTGTTGTGTTGCTATGGTATATTGGATTAAGCAATTGAACATTTTTAAAGCAAACAATGAAGACGTGCAGGACACTACTGCGCATTCGTTTTTAAAATAAATTAGATTTTAGGGAACTATTTTAAATCGTTTCCTATATCTTTTCTATAATACATCTTATCAAATTGTAGTTTTGCTATACTTTGGTAAGATTTTTTTATGGCTTCTTGAAAATTAGTCCCGTATGAAGTCACCGCAATTACGCGCCCTCCATTACTCACTACTTTACCGTTTTCAAGGGTTGTCCCAGCATGAAAAGGGATGGATTCGGTAATGTTTTCTAATCCAAAAATTTCTTTTCCTTTTTCGTAGTCTTCGGGATAGCCTCCAGAAACCACCATAATGGTTGTTGCTGCTCTTTCATCGATTTGTAGGGTAATTTTTTCTAATTCTTGGTTGGCTATAGCTTCGAAAATTTCGACCAAATCACTTTTTAATCTTGGCATGACCACTTCGGTTTCGGGATCTCCCATTCGAACGTTGTATTCGATAACCATAGGTTCTCCTTTTACATTGATCAATCCTATAAACACAAAACCTTTATACTCGATGCCGTCTTTTTGTAAGCCGGTTATCGTTGGTTTTACGATACGGTTTTCTATTTTTTCCATCAAAACTGCATCGGCAAAAGGTACAGGAGAAACGGCGCCCATGCCTCCAGTATTCAATCCCGTGTCGCCTTCACCTATGCGCTTGTAATCTTTGGCCGTAGGTAATATTTTATAGGATTTTCCGTCGGTTAAAACAAAACAGCTCAATTCGATTCCGTCTAAAAATTCTTCGATGACTACTTTTGAACTCGCTTGACCAAATTTTGCACCCACCAACATATTGCGTAATTCTGCTTTTGCTTCTTCCAAATCCGACAGGATCAATACGCCTTTCCCAGCGGCTAGTCCGTCAGCCTTTAAAACGTATGGCGCTTCTAAAGTATGTAAAAATTGGCACCCTTGTTCTACGGTTTCTTTAGTGAAACTTTCGTAACGTGCGGTTGGAATGTTGTGTTTTACTAAAAATTCTTTGGCAAATTCTTTACTTCCTTCTAGTTGTGCTCCTACTTTTGAAGGCCCAATTACAGGAATGTTTTTAAGGAGTATGTCGTTTTTAAAGTAATCGTAGATGCCTAATACTAAAGGGTCTTCTGGTCCCACGACAACCATTGCTACTTTTTTCTGAAGGACAAAAGTCTTTACAGCCTCAAAATCATTTGGATTTAAACTTACGTTCGTTGCAATTGCTGCAGTTCCAGCATTTCCAGGCGCTACAAAAAGAGAAGTGCATTTTGGACTTTGCAGCATTTTCCAGGCAAAAGCATGTTCGCGACCACCAGATCCAAGTAATAAAATTGTCATTGTTTGGGTTTGTTATGTTGTGCGACAAAAATACTTTGTTTTCAATAGAAAAAAAAGTTAATAGGCTTTTTTCTCTCCTTTGATGGTGTTTAAAATTGTGGTAAAAACAATTTTAATATCGAGAAGCAAGGTCCAGTTTTCTAAATAGAAAATATCATATTTTACCCTGTTAATGATATCGGTTTCCGTTTCTACTTCGCCGCGAAAACCATTAATTTGGGCCAATCCGGTAATGCCGGGTTGAATAAAATGGCGCACCATAAATTTATCCACGCTTTTAGCATACATTTCGGTATGGCTTACCATGTGAGGTCTTGGGCCTACAACCGACATTACGCCTAGCAATACATTCAAAAATTGAGGCAACTCATCAATACTCGTTTTTCGGAGGATTTTACCAATTTTAGTAATTCTTGGGTCATTTTTTTGAACTTGTTCTGAATCGGCATAGGGATTGAGATGCATCGAACGAAATTTATAGCAATAAAATTCTTCATAATTTAAGCCGTTTCGCTTTTGTTTAAAAATTACCGGCCCTTTAGATTCTAATCGGATTAAAATAGCAATGATTGGTGTAATCCAAGACAAGATCCCAAGAATCACAACTAATGAAAAAACAATATCAAAAATTCGTTTCAGTCTTTTATTAACCGCTAAATCAAGGGGAATGGTTCGCAAAGAAATAATCGGAAGATAATCGTAATATTCAACCGCTAAATTTCGTAAAAAAGTATTCTTGCTGTCGGGTAAAAATTTAATCGTTTTTAAACTATTGTCGGCAAAATGAATAAGATCGTCTATTTCATTATTGGTAAGGGAGTGCAACGAAGCGTATATTTCGTCTATTTTATGTGCTACTACAAAGTTTTTACAGGCTTCGAGTTCTTCTTTTTTATTGGTTTTGAGATTGAAGATTTGGATTAAATGATAGCCATAATCTAGGTTGTTGTTGAAAAAATGCTCTAATTCTTCAGCGCTTTTTCCATTGCCCACAATGACTACATTTCGAAAATTTCCGCCATAGAGTAAGCGGTATTTTTTAAGAAAAATATAAATGGAATATTTTAATAACGCCACGAGAACAAACGAACTAAATATGTACCAACCCACTTCTTGTGTGTTTACTTGTTTGTACATATATCCCGCATAGGCGAAAGTAATTAAGCTGGTGAAAAAAAATTGCTTTAAAAGTTTACCAAATATTTCCACTTCTTTGGTGTACCGATATACTTCATAATAACCGGTATAATAGGAAATAATTAACCAAAAAACAGAAACAATGCTATGATACCCTATGTTATTCATAGCCGATCGCATACAAATTAATACTAGTAGATTTATGATTAATAAATCAAAAGCAATTTGTATCGGTCTAATATATACGGAGTATCTGCCTGTTTTATTTTTCAATTAATGGATGTAGCTTGTAAAATCTTTGTGTTCTTCTTTACTTAAATCTTCCGCTGATAGCGTTTTAAAATAATCATAGGTCAATTGCATGCCTTCGGCTCTTCCCACTTTTGGTTCCCACCCCAACAACTCTTTTGCTTTTGTAATATCCGGTTGACGCTGCATGGGATCATTAACCGGCAACGGATGGTATACTATTTTTTGTTGGGTTCCTGTTAATTTGATGATCTCTAGCGCAAAATCTTTGATGGTTATTTCATCGGGATTACCAATGTTTACCGGTAACGTATAATCGGAATGTAAAAGGCGGTAAATACCTTCTACTTGATCGTCAACATAACAAAATGAGCGGGTTTGATTGCCCTCGCCAAAGATGGTTAAATCTTCTCCCCGAAGCGCTTGTCCGATAAATGCCGGAATTACACGTCCGTCATTCAAGCGCATGCGTGGCCCGTAGGTATTAAAAATTCGAACGATGCGAGTTTCCACACCATGAAACGTATGATAGGCCATCGTGATGGATTCTTGAAAACGCTTGGCTTCGTCGTATACGCCACGCGGACCGATGGTGTTTACATTACCATAGTATTCTTCCGTTTGAGGATGTACTAATGGATCGCCATAGACTTCAGAAGTAGAAGCTATAAGAATTCGTGCTTTTTTTACTCGGGCCAACCCTAATAAATTATGTGTTCCTAGCGACCCAACTTTTAAGGTTTGAATCGGAATTTTTAAATAATCTATGGGACTCGCTGGGGATGCGAAATGTAAAATATAATCTAATTCCCCGGGCACATGCACAAATTTTGTGATGTCGTGGTGGTAAAATTCGAAGTTTTTATCTTTGAAAAGATGCGCTATGTTTTTTAAATCGCCCGTAATAAGGTTATCCATTCCGATCACATAATAGCCTTCTTTGATAAACCGATCACAAAGATGTGAGCCAAGAAATCCTGCGGCGCCTGTAATTAATATTCTTTTCATGGGTTGTTGTTGTTTCTAAAATTGAATGGCTTCAAATTTTGTACCGTTAAAACGTATAAAATGATTGCTTATTGTGTAAAAATAAAAATTATCTATTCCTTTTTAATAAGAATGAATACAGAATTAAAATAGGTTTTTTGATCTTTCGGCAACAATGTGCCCAAAAAAGCACCGAAGAAGTTAAAAAGCATAATTATTGGTAACAATAAAACCTGTTTGAATAATTTGTTTTGAGGTAATATATTGTTGAAATAGTTCATCAAAAATTGAAAAAGAACCAAAATTGCATTTCCTGTTTTCTCTTTTCTCACGATTTCAAAACCATGTTTCTTATACAAATACTCTAAGGCTGGTATTGTGTAACGAGCAAAATCATAGGGCATTTCGTGTTCTTCCCACATAAATGGAGTGGTAATAATTGCCTTTCCGTTTGGCTTTAAAACCCTGTTTAATTCTGATAATACTTCGTCTAAATTAAAGACGTGTTCTAGAACTTCTGTACAAATAATCCCATCAAAAAAATGATCTTCAAAAGGAATATTTTTTCCGTCATAATAAGCGTCAATGCTGGTAAAATTTGTAGCTCTTCCTTCTATTAAATAATCTACACCAATGTAGTCTTTTGCATTATGAAACAGTTGTTTATAGGGCTTTGATCCGCATCCAAAATCTAAAATCTTACCCTTTATTTCAGGTGCAAATTTTTTGATTTTTTGATATAAAAGGCGTCTTATATTAAAATTTTGATTAATAAAAAACCCTACTATCGAAGGGTTAAACTTTTCTTTCTGTATTATTTTAATCAAACTATTTTTCATGCTTTTGCTTGGATCATTCAAAAATATCTTATTTTAATGAATAATCAATATAAATTTGCTCAAGAATTGGAATATTTTTTTTTAGATCATACTTATTCTTAAAACTTTTTATTGCGTTTTCCGAAAAACGCTGAAGCAACATTGTATCGTTCAACAGTAAATTTATTTTCGTTGCAAACTCCAGAATATTTTCGTTTTGTATTACAAAACCATTGTAGTCACTTTCTATCAAATCTCTATTTCCATCACAATCAGATACGACACAAGGCTTGGCTAATGATAATGCTTCTATAACAGAATAAGGCAGGCCTTCATATCTAGAAGTAGAAAGATAGAGCTGAGATTGCTGAATAATATGCCACACCTTTTTTTGTTCGGTCCAATCTAACAAAGTAACACAATGGTCAAGGTTTAGCTTTGTGATCAATTGCTTAACACTTTTTAGGCGATCTGAATGATGGCCCACCCCAATAATTACTAAATCAATAGCCGTTGTTTTTCGAAGTTCAAACACGACCTGAATCATTAATTCAATGTTTTTTTGATACGAAGGTCTTCCTACCGAGCAAATATATTTATTTGACCCTGGTTTAAAAACTGGGGCTTCTGTAGAAATGTTTATTTGTGGAATTGAATTGGTAAATAGCCTTATGTTTTCTGGGAAATATCCAACCTCTTTCATGCCTCTATTGAATTCAGAAGTTGAAGTAGGTAATAATATAGAGTTTTTATTGGCAAATTGTTTTTCAATGAATAAATAAAGCCAACGTTTCCATTTTGATTCGGCGCTGAGATAAGAAAACGCATGCGGGGTATAGAGCACCTTAATTTTTAATAATCGGCCAACTATTCTTCCAATAATACCTCCTTTCGCGCTGTGACAATGAATAACATTGGGCCTTTCTTTCTTGAGTATTTTATAGGTATTAATAATTGCTGAAACATCATTTAGTATTGAGATATTTCTAAAAATAGAAGTTTTATATTGTGTTACATCCTTATTATTTTGATCATAAAATTGTCTTGTAGTATCATTAATGCCATGAATAACAATGTTTTCAATTAATTCTGGATTGGTGTTTTCTAGAATTAATCGAAGATAAACGTCTACTCCACCTACGCAATGAAGAATATGAGCAACTTTTATTTTAGTCATCCTTTTTTTGAATTAAATAATAGGTGAAAATCGAATACCAGATAGCACTATATACTATGCCGTCAAATTTATTTAAATAATCGTCGGTCAAATTTGATATGAAAAAATTCACAAAAAAGAACAATACAATACTCTTCTTAGTTTGTATATAAATATAGAGTGGATAGCATAAATAAATTAAACAACCCAAAAATCCAATGATTCCAAATTTTAAATAATAATTTAAAAATTGATTGTGTGTAATTAGACCATACTTTTTTAAAAAATGCTGATTGGTTTCTCCATAATACTTAATTAATTCCGCTTTTGCATCTGAACTTCCATAGCCGGTTAAGAATTTTTGATTTCCTAATGCTACTGCAGATTTCCAAATTGATATCCTGGTTACTAAGCTACTATAAACGGTCGTTTCTGGATTGGGGATTTCATCAAGTTTTCCAATTTTATCCAAATTACCGGTAATCTGTGTGGTGTATTTTTCAATTGTATACGGAAATTGATAGGCAAATAAAAGGGATAAAGAAACTGAAACGCCAAATGAAATGGAAAAAAAAATTACCTTAAATTTTCTCTGAATATCAAAAGTAAAAAAAAGAATAATTAAATTAATTAGAAAGGTGAACAGTGCTATTCTTGTATTAATAATCAATAAAAAACAAAACGCAATTATAAACAATAAAAAAAACAAACCGGTTTTTTTAGAGAATTTATACGCTTTAGCCTCGGTTATAAATGCGTATAAAAAATAAATAGAAATAAAAGAGACATACATATTTAGTGCTGGTGCATGGATTCCAATAAAGTTTGAAAATTCATAACCCATTTCCCATAGATGGATTCCGCTTAAGTATTTCAAGAAATAATCATTCCTAAAAATGATAAAACCAAATAAAAAAACGAGTAACAGCATTAGGGTTAATATAGCGTATCGTTTTAGGGTTTTTTCTGAATCCAATAATTTATAATTGAAAAGAAATACTATGGGCATAAGTATAGAAGTTATGCTTTTTTCTAAAGATTTATAACCCTCAATTAAATTGTCATTCATAAAGAAAAAAAGAACTTCTAATAACAGCGGAATGCTTATAATTCCTATGTAAAATTTGATGTGTGTAGAATTGCTTTTAAAAAAATGCTTTCTATTAAATACTACGTAAAGTAAAAATAAAATTATAAAAACGGTAGCAAGCTTTCTAAAAAGCAATGATGTTGCTATTATTAAAATAGAAAATAAAAAAACATTATCTTTTTTTAATATTGAATTTATCATAATAAATAGCAAAATAAATTAACGGAAATATTCCTATTTTATGGCGAACTGCCGAGCCTAAATCCGGTTCAAACATGCCTTGAACTACAAAATAAGAAAAAATAAATAAAAATACCCACAATTCATAGTGAAATACACTTCTGTTTTGGATGCATTTCTGAAACCGTAAATATAAAAGATAAAAGATAAATAACTGCCAAATAATAAAGGCCATTACTTGAGGTTTTAAAAGTTGATGAATGGCGTTTATGGGAATGTTAACGGAGATGTATCCGAAGAAGACCCCAAATGTTTCACCATACCATGAGTCCGTAGGTATTGGCGATTGAATCATAGATTGGGCCTCATCGGATCTTAATCGTTCTAAATTATGCATTTCTCTTGTGCTCTCAGAAATGTATTTACCAATAATTATTTTATAAGAAAATGACATTGCTACCGCAATGAATATAGAAAAAAGGATTGTTTTTATAGTCTTGTTGCTTATTTTGATGAAAGTAAACAGATACATTAATATAGCAATAAAAGGAACAAATAAATAATAGCTTCTAAAAAACAATCCGAAAATGAAAAACAAAGCAAAAGAGAGTGCCAGCGTTTTTTGTAAGTTATATTTTTTATCTTTAAAAATAAAGATAATGAAGGATAAATAAATAAAATTAATGAATTCTTTAGAGGGGATACAAATGAATAAGGCAATTAAGAAAAACCCAATATATACTAAACAATTCTTAGTATTTAAACGATTAAAATTTAGGGGAACGCCAATTTTATAAAGCACAAAATAAAGTATTGGCAATTGAATTATCGCTACTAAAAAGTAGGGAATAAATTTTAAGAGCGTTATCTTGTAAAACAATATTGTAAACGGATAACTCCCTATAAATCCAATTTCGTTGTGAAAATCATTCACAATAATTACGGCATCATTATAAAATTTTGAAGGCAAAATAAATGAGCAAACGATTCCAGCCAAAAGGCATAAGAATGCCAATTGAATAAAAAAATAATGGTTTTTATTTAAAATTATTTTCATTGAAATCTGAAAAGAATATTTATGTTATCTTTTTTATAAACATAGTATGCGCCTAAAAAATTCCAAAACAGTATGGATACAATTGCGCTAATTGCTGCGCCGTTTAAACCATGTCGAGGAATTAAATAAATGTTCAATAAAACATTAATGACAACCGCAGAAAAAATTAATCTTCCTAAAATTTTGCCCTTGTCCGTCATCAATAAATACATATAGGTGTTTCCGGCTATTGATGCGATTAAATTGCCAATAATCAGAAGAATTAGGGTTTCGTTTGAAATCAAATACTCTTTCCCAAAAAGGGATACTATTTCTTTACTAAATAATAAAACTACTACTGAAAAAAATAACGAGAAATAAAAAATCAGCTTAGCAGAAGAAGCAACCGTTTCCTTTAGCTTGCTAATCGCTTTGTTTTTATAATTGAAGGCCATTGAGGTAGCCACAGATAAACCTACTGCATTAATAGCTACGCTAATAAAAGAAACAATTTTAAATGCAACAGAATAATAGGCTACATAATTATCTCCAAAATAATATTTTAAAAAAAACACATCTATACTGGACAATAAATACAATGATACTGTACTTAAAGTTATTGGTAAAGAATATTTTAAAATAAATTTAAAGGAGTCCTTTGTATATTCAGCTTGGTGTGTAATGTTGTGTTTGTTGAAAACTACAAGTAAAACAATTGAAGATAAAATTGCAATAAATAAGAATCCATAAATGAAAAAATCCACAATAAGACTTGGAGTTATTGTTGGTTTTACAATTAAAAAACCGATCATTAATGGGATGTATTTAATAATATTTCTAAATGTTTCGGAAACAAAAGTTCGTTCTAAAGCTCTTAATATTTCTATATTAATTAAATATATACAATAGAAAAAAAGTACGATGTTTGCCTTTGTTATTAATTCTTTTGTGACGGCATTAATGGGGATCGTCGTAAACTTAAAAAACCCCAAAAAAAATAAATTATTGCATAGGTATAGAACAATAATAACGCCTATAAGTTTCTTATAAATATCAATTATTGCTTGTTTCGAATTGTTATATCTTCCAATAAAAAACAAAATGGTTTGATCCGCAGACAACATTATTAATGAGCCAATCACTAAAAAATATGAGCGTATAAAGTCGAATTGCCCTACTACTTCTGATGCATAATTTTTGGTAAATAAAAATGTGGTTAGAAAAATGAAAAGAACCCCAGATAATCTCAAAAATAAGGTGAAAAAACTATTGTTCTTTATCCCTTCAACCAAAAGAGTCTTTATTTTTGTATACATTATTTGACAGGATTATTGGCAAGTATTTTGAATTATTGGCTTCTATTAATTTACTGCAGGCTGAAAAGCACCTATACCCACCAATTTTTCTAGTAAAGGATAAAACTGTCCTGTAGTGGTTAGGAAGGGATCGTAATTTCCTTTAGTGTCTTTTTTGAAAGTAAAATTTCGTGATAAAGAATCAAAAACAACACCTTCATTAGGTGATAAATATTTTTCTAATTCGGTATTGTTTATTTCGAAACTTTCACCTGCAAGTGAAAATTTTAGCGTATTGACCGTCATTGACTGGTTACTGTTTTCATGACTTAAATCAAATCGAAAATCGTTAGGTAAAAAATCTTCTGGCAACTCAAAAATAACCGTTTGCGGGACGTCGCTCTTTTCTATATTCTTATAGATTGCCATGTCATCATTGAAAAAACTAATTGTATTGTCTTTATAGTATAAGCAGATTACGTCTTTTTCCTTATTTACCATATTGATTTCAATGGTAAATATGTTTTTTTTCTGAACCTCTTCAGGTTGTTCTGTTTTTTTTGATGTATCACAAGAAACCAATTGAAAAACAAGAGCCAACAATAAGAATACTTTACTTTTTTTCATATTAATCTATTTTATTCTGTACAAAAATATTAAAAATAATGGGCAAAATACAGCTGTCCCATTTAATTATTCTATTATTAGTCTCCCCGTAAAATGTTGCATAACATTTGGGGGCAAAATTGGGCGGTTTTTCAAAATAATATCCCCTGTACTGTATATATTTCCAACAATCGATTGAATGGGGGAAAAAGTCATATCATTGGATCCCCTATGATACACATCGATAGAATTACTTTGCAATTGTTCTCCGTTAAAAATACCATTTCCCCATGAAAAAAACACTATTAATCGGTTTGTTTCTCCCGAAACATAAAAATTAGAAACATTATTGCTCTCAATATAAAGTAATTGTGTGTCTAACTTTAGCCTAAAATCCCCCGTACCCGCTCCGTCGCTTATGTCCACCGAATAAAGCTTCAATTCAGGAAACGTTAAAACACCATCACTTAGTATATCTTGTTCTGTTTTACTGTGAATTTCTTCTAAAAATGGCGTCGTAACATACACAACCGTTTGTCCGTAATCCCTTGCTATATTGCAGGTAGAACGATCTTTTACCACTAACATATCTCCCTCAAGTTTTACCTCAATGTTTTCTAAAATAGTATGTGGTGCCGCTATTTTTACTTCATAAGCAGGGCCTTCTTTTACCACCAACCCAATGCCTTCATAGACCTTTATTTTGGTAAAATTTTCAAGCGGAAAAGTTTGAATAACAGCAGCTCCATTGCCTTTAAAACAATCTTCGGAAAGCCCGCAACCTGTCACTAAGCTCAAGCAACAAATACTTACGATATGTAATATGGTTTTTTTCATCTTATAATCGGACACCTATAGTGGCTTCAATTGCTTCAGCTCTTCCATTGTGTGTTTTTATCCCTAGTCCCGTAAATAGTGTTTTATTAAAATAATATTTAAACACCAGTCGCTGATAGACATCAATTTCATAATCAAAGGGTTTGTACACATAATACCCCAATTGGGTTTCTATGGCTAATTTATTAATAATCAATTCGTGTCCCAAAAATAATCCTATTCGCCTATAATCGGTATTGGATTTTGCATACGATTCATGCCCTTCTGGAAAGGCCACTGAAACATATCGAATGTAGTCTTGCAAATAGCGCGAAAAAAACAAATCCGCACCAAATTGAAGTGCGCTTTTTCGACCAATTCGTTTATCGGCATAGACCCCAAAATGATAAAATTGACGTTGTCCTAAATGAGGCACGGGCCCTTCCGATATACCTGTTCTAAATGCTATATTGTATTTTATGTGTTCTGCATATGAAGCAGGGGTGGGCAAGGAATCTGCTTTGATTTTTTGCTTTTCAGGCCCTCCATAATTGAGTCCAAGTGTAAGCGCAAAAGTGTTGATACCGCTGTTTGGCGCTTTGATTCGACCATTAGAAAAATGCGTCAGCAAAAAACCTGCTTGTATGCCAAAATTCTCTAGAATATTTTCCTTTTTATACTGTACTAAAAAGTAGGTGTTGTCCATTAATTTGGACCCAAAGGCGTTGTTTTTGTTGTTGGTCACTTTATCATAGGGCGACGAAGTAATGCCTATTCCTTGTGAAACTCGAAAGATCAATTGGCGATTAAAAAAATAAAAATTATAATGCCCCCCTATGGCATGATTGACTCCTAAATAATGGTTTTTGAAATCGATGTACTGATACGAAATACCATAATCGGGATAGTTGTAGGCTTGATGCCATTCTTTTTTTCCGTGGGTTTTCCAATTATAACTGAGTAAAAAACCGTCGGGGTGACCCGAAATTAAATGAGCAATATCATTTCTGTGTTTGTAAATATTTCCTCTTAAAACTTGCGCATCAAAATAATTGCTGGTGTTTTTTTGAGAAAAAGAATAAAAAAAAGAAAAACACAAAAAAAATAGGAGTTGCTTCATACGCTATTTATCCTTGAGTATTTATTGGTCTGAAGCGTCCTGAGTTATTGATTGTTGCGCCTTTTCGCTGCGTTAAACAAGGCATAGCCGATCAAATAGCCAATGATTAATAATAGCGGTAAAAACACTTTAGGGTTGAGCAATAAAGGATCAAATTTACGAATGTTGATCACACTACTTTCTTCTTTGATGATTTTATCGTAATTGCTTTCCTTTAAACGGAAACTTTGATTGGCATAGATCAATTCGTCTTTCTTTTGTACCAATTCAGGTAAACTGTTTTTTTCAGAAATGGAAACGGTTGCGTTTGAACTGTTTGACGACAGCAAACCAATGATTTTATCGATTTGAGCAATCAACGAATCGTTTAATATTATTTTATCTTGAACGTTTTTGAGGTTTATTTTTTGTTGCGTCTCAAAATAAGTGCTCGTGTTCAAGTAATTTAATAGTGGTGAAATAAATGCTTCTTTGGGAAGCATTCCCTCGGAGGTAATTGTAATTTTGTGGTGATAATAATTTATTCCGATGGATTCATCGTTCATAATTTTGTCGATGCCGCCCTCTTCGGTCATTAATTTTATCAATTCGAAGTTGTTTTCGTTCTCTTTATCATTCACAAAAGGAAATAAGGCGGGATAAGCTTCTATTTTTATTTTCTTTATACGATCCGAATGCTGTATCCCTATTTGACCAAAAAAAACACTGTCTTTTTCTCTCAGTTTGGTATTAATTTGTGCTATTTTAGTGTATAAGTATTCATTACTTTTAAAGTTTGGAATAACCGAAACTTCATGCGTATAGCGCTTTGATCCAAACAAAAATGCAGCAACAACACCTAGAATACCCAATATAATTAATACGATCAATTTCTTTTTTAGAAAATAAAGAAATTTAAAAAATGAATTTATTGCCCCTTGAAAAAAGTTAGTAATCCCTTTTCCGATTTGGCCCAAATCAATTTCCTGGTCTTGAGAATTTGTACTCATACTATTTTTTTACATTAAAAATTTGTTCTATTATTTTGATCGTTATCAAATAGGTGGGTTTTACCCCGGTTGTTCCGAGTCCGCCCGAAGCTAAAGTGCTTCCCGTTTCCAACGGATTATCTGAAGCGTAATACGCATAACGCACTTTTACGTTTGGATTTATGCTTTTTCTAATTCTTGAAGCCGATTGAATGGCTTTTTGATAATAGGCTCCTTCCATTTCTAGCCCGATGGCTTGCCATGTCGATTCGTGGAAAAACTTCAACAAATCTCTGTTTTGCAAGGAAGTGCCTAAAACCGTAATCATCGGTCCTTCAAAAACCGGGATATCGTTTCCGCTCAACATTGCTGCGGTTAATTCGTTTTCAAAGAAATAATTGTCGGCCGTTCCTTCGTTAACGTGAGCGGTAGGTATCATAATATCGCCTTTGCCGCCCTCTAAAATTCCGGCTTTTCCCATGATAGAAACCGATTCTACATTCATGAAAATTTTACCATTTTCGGTTTTATAGGGTTTTAATAACTCATCAATCGTTTCGTAGGCCTGTTCGCCAAACGCATAATCCATTACAATCAAAACGGGCTTTTTATCGCCCAAATTCGCTGTGGCAAATGCTGTTTTTGACAGCTCTATTTTTGCCGTATCAAAAATTTGCACGTCAATATTGGTCCCTGAGGTGTCCGGCAACGAAATCATTCCTTGTTGTAACGCAAAATCTTCTACTTTCTTGCGCAACTCTTTATTATTTGAGCTACTTAAATCTTCAAATATTTGAAAATCAGCTGCATCCTTGTATTTTTTTCCGAGTACTGGTTCGGCAAAAATGGAATTCATCACGCTGTGCATGTTGGCGCTAATGATATGAATGGGCCGCTCAATCAACTGGTTTTTAACCAATACCTCTTTGATGTGGTTGGCCCAAATTTCGCCATAAATATGATGTCCCAGTCTTTCGCGTAAAATCGGACTGAAAGTAATGGTTCGTTTGTTGTTGTCAACCACTTCTTCGATGGCTAGTTTTCCTAACCAATAAACGATGTGTAAAAAGCGTTCTGGCGATTCGGTTGTTCCAAAATCGTTATAGATGGTTTTTACTTCAGCAAACGTTCTGCCTAAAATATTGGAAACATGTGAAATGGCTTTTTCGCGCTCAACTAACGAAAGCTTTTTATTGTGCAACACAACTTGCTCTAGTTTTTCCCAATCCCTAGTTAGTCGCCCTTCCTCATCAATTAAAACCCGATCTTTAATTTTATGCGATTCGATAAAAATAAAGGTTAAGTGGGTTAAAATATCATAAATATCCGAGCGGCCTCGGGTGATTTCGATGTTCATTTGCTCGTCGTCAATGCGGTAGCAATTTCTTCTTCTTTTAGGCGGCACAATTGCTGTAAAATGGGAACTCGAATAGCCTTCATCGGAAGTTAAATTGATGTAACGGCATTGCTCGATACCTACAGGCAATCGTTCAATAACATACAACAATCCGTTTAATTCTACTTTTTCTTCGGCAATAGAGCCGTAAATTTCGGGTCGAAGCGCCAATAAGGCATCTCTCAAAGTTTCTCCTGAAACACCCATCGGTTTATAAAAACCTCTGTTGAATAAATGTCTCATGGTAATGTACAGTCGCTCAATAGCTGCCGAGGACTCTTGCGCTCTAGAGCGCGAAATGTTTTTAATGTCTTTCATTATATGTGTCTATCTTACCTGCAAAAATACAATTTTATTTTTAGTTCGATAAAACAAGGGTAATTGCGGGCTCATTTATTCCTAATTTATCTGGGAAATCAGGCGCTTGTTTACTCCAAGTTCCATAGGCATAGGTGTAAAAAAAATCGCGCACCACATAATTATATAAGACGTAGGGCTGGTACTTTGTGCCCAATATGTTTTTTTCAATCAATAGCTTTTCATACGCCACAAAAAGGCCGTTTTTGGGAAATTCTAAATCCAAATTACTTAGGTTGAATTTATGTTTAATAACGCCTTTATTTAAAGTAACTATATAATCTTTGGTGAGCAATTCTTCACCTGGTGAGCCGTCTTCATTTACTTTATAAAAATGCAATTTTATAGTGGCCTTCTCCATTCGGCTATCGGTAAAAATAGTAACCTCTTTGATGAATCTAGTTTTGCTATACGATTTCTCATATGGGAAAAATTTAGCCTCTACTTTTGGTCCGTTATCAAAAGCCTGAAAAGTGCTGTTTTTAATAATTCCTATTTCAACTTGCTTGTTTTCTTTCTTGTTTACGATTACCATTTCTTTCAAATTAAAAATGGTAGGGTTTAATAAAACTAATTGGGTTTGATTGGCTTTGAGCGTCTTTTTTTTATATCCTAGAATAGCAAAAACAATATTTTTGTCTAAAGGCGAGGCCAATTGAAAACTTCCATCTATTTCAGAAGTTGTTCCAATAGTTTCATTCTCTACCCAAATATTCACATACGGAATGGGTTCGCCCGAAATGCTGTCTTTGACCACGCCTTTGATTTGGGCGGAGGTATAAAACCCAAGCAACAACAAAAACAACAAAAGCCTTTTTTCTTGCATCTTTTTTCTATTCGCTATCTAATAAATCGGCAATTTTTCTGTCGTTGGTCAACCTTGGTAATTTGTTCTGGCCGCCTAATTTGCCCTGGGATTTCATAAACTCTTGAAAGCCATTTTGCTGCACTTTTGTAACAACAGCCGTACGCAACACATTACCCACAATCAAATCGTCATAATATACATTTTGTTTGCGCATGGCAGCATCTATGCTTAAGGCAAAAGCCGATAAATCATCGGGTTCGTTTTCAAATTCAATAAACCATTCGTGATACGGCAAACCCTCTTTTGGATTAATTTGGGGCGCCACGGTAAACTCATTTACTCGAACATCGGTTCCTTCCATTGCTTCTTTAAGGGCCGATTCGACTTCTTTTCCAATAACGTGTTCGCCAAAAGCCGAAATATAATGCTTGATTCGTCCCGAAACAATCACACGATACGGTTGCAAACTTGTAAATAGAACGGTGTCGCCAATGTTATATGCCCAAAGTCCGGCATTGGTAGAAATAATTAAAGCATAATTTACATTTAATTCCACTTCTCCAATTGTGTATCGACTTGGGTTTTCCGTAAAAAATTCATCTGCTTTTATGAATTCGTAAAAAATGCCGGAATTCAATAACAACAACATGCCTTTCTCTTTCTGCGAATCTTGGTACGCAAAAAACCCTTCGGAAGCTGGAAACAACTCTATCGAATCTACTTTTCGGCCAATTAGATTTTCAAATTTGGCGCGATAGGGTTCGTAATTTACCCCACCGTAAATAAATAAATTAAAGTTTTTAAAAATTTCGCCCACCGGCTTATTGCCTTTCGCGTTGAGTTTTTCAAAATACATTTGCACCCAGCTCGGAATCCCAGAAATGACCGTCATGTCTTCTAAAAAAGTTTCTTCAACAATGGCGTTTACCTTTGTTTCCCAGTCCTCTATGCAATTGGTTTCCCAACTGGGCATTCTGTTCTTTTGTAAGTATTTCGGAATAAAATGCGCTACAATGCCTGATAATCGGCCTAATTTAATGCCGTTTTTTTCTTCTAAAATAGGGCTTCCTTGTAAGAAAATCATTTTTCCGGAGACGAAATCGGCCTTTCCGGTTTCATGAATATAACTTAAAATTGCATTTCTAGCGGCCTGAATATGAAATGGCATCGATGCGGCAGTCAGTGGAATATATTTGGCACCAGAGGTGGTTCCTGAGGTTTTAGCAAAATACAAAGGTTTTCCTTTCCAAAGGATGTTTTCTTCCCCTTTTACCACTAAATCAACATAAGGTTTTAAACCTTCATAATCACGTACGGGTACGTTTTGAACAAAATCGGCGTGGGATTTTATCGAACTAAAATGATGATCCTTTCCAAATTTCGTTTGAGCTGCAGTTTTAAGCAAACTTACCAACACTTTTTCCTGAGTGACAACTGGATCGTTTGCCCACTTTTGTGTTTGGGTATGAATTCTCTTGGCAAATAATTTTGCTGCAAAGGCTTTTACAGGCATGTTAATTGAAATTTATGAATTGGGTAGGATCAATAGGAAAGCCATCTTTCCAAAGTTCAAACTGCAAAGTGGCGTTTGTTTTTTGTGGCGTGGAAGTTCCTGCTAATGCAATTACTTCGCCCGATTTTACTATATTTCCTTGTGATTTTGTAACCGATGCCGCGTTTTTATACACCGACAAAATATCGTCTTTGTGACGAATAATCACAACATAACCCGAGCTGGGCGTCCAATCTGAAAAAATAATTGTTCCGGCACCAATAGATTTAATTGGCGTGTTTTTTCCTAAGGCAAGGGTAATGGCCAAATGTTTGTTTTTTGGACTGTATTTTTCAATAATCGTTCCTTGAACAGGTGGAAACAAAACAAAACCAACCTTGGGTTTAGCCGAATCAAACACATTGAATTTATCTTCTTTGATAACTTGTTCTCGTAACACTTTTTCACTTTCTGTGGGGGCAATTGTGGCTTCTTCTATGTCTTCTGGGTCGAGTGCTTTAATCGAATCCTTATTCAATTTTGCGTATTCTAAATCACCGGTTAATACTTTCTTAATGGAGGAAATATAGGCGTTATTGACTTTAACAGATTGCTCCAAAGAATCCGATTTTATTGCCATTTCTAAGGCCTCTTGCTTTAATTTTGAAGAAGCATATCCTGGAATATATTCGCGAAGCGGTGTAAAAGCAATGATATATGTAGTTACAAAAATGATGAAAATGGCGCCTACTGATCCCACTACAAATACATTCATCAAGTTTAATTTCAATGAAAATGTTTCCTCAAAAGAGTCCTCGTTAAGAATGACCAACCTTCTTTTTGTATACAATTTTTTAAGAAGTTGCTGTCTTTTTAGTTGGTAATTGGACATTTTTATACACAAATTAGTATCACAAATATAGTAAATACAACGCGTTGTTACTTTAATCTGTAGAATAATTCGAGAAAAAATAATGGTTTGTGTTTTTCTTATTATCTTTGTAACGCATTAAACGAATAAACGTTATAAACTATCTATATCATGGGAAAAATAGGTCTTACCGAAATATTAGTCATTTTAGCTATTGTATTATTACTTTTTGGAGGTAAAAAAATTCCAGAATTAATGAAAGGTTTGGGGAGTGGTATCAAAGAATTTAAAAACGCTGCGAAAGACGACCAACCGGCTAATTCTAAAAAAGAAGAGGAAACTAAAGAGTAATTTTACTTTAGTTTACACTTTAAAAATCCCAAACGTTTCTACTAAAATAGAAGTTTGGGATTTTTTTTACTCGTTATGATTCTAAAGGAATACTTTTTTGTAGCTAAATACTATCTTTGAATAAAAATAAAAATTATGGCGCCATTAGTGTTGTATTTACTTGGAATTAATCTAATTACCCTTTTGGTTTGGGGTTATGATAAATTTTCTTCCATGAAAAACAGCAGTCGTGTATCAGAAATAAACTTACTTTTAGGTGTTTTCTTGGGCGGTACTTTGGGCGGTATTTTAGGAATAGTGTTTTTTAGACATAAAATATCAAAAGGTTCTTTTTTGCTTAAATTTTTTGGTGTCGCTATACTTCAATTGATTATTTTGCGCTTTATATTGCGAATATTGTGGAAATAAAATTATCTTAATCCTGAACAATAAAATCTTTAGGATCTTCTTTTTTAAATTCGGGTTGAATGGTGGTGTGATTGATGCCAAACTTTTTGAATAAAACTAATTCTATTCGATGCAAGACCTCATCAAATTGTGTCAAAGTAAAATCTTCCGGACAATCTAAATGGGCTTCTAAATGGATTTCTTCTTCATTTAAGTGCCATACATGGATGTGATGTAGCTTGCCAGCGCCAGAAACCTTATGTACTTCTCTAACAATTTCTTTAATATCAATGTGTTCAGGGGTGAAGAGCATTAGCATTTTTGTGGCTTTACTAATCAAATCAAATCCTACAATAATTAAGTAAACAGCAATTAAAATAGTCATCACGCTATCGACCCAATACCATCCATAAAACTTCATCAACAAGCCGCCTACTAAAACTGCTATTGAAGCCATCATATCGGTAAGTAAATGTAAGTAAGCCGATTTCATATTCAAATTATGATCGGCATCTTTTTTTAATAAAATAACCGACAAGCCATTTACAGCAATACCTAAAGCAGCTAACCAAATTACTAAATTGGATTTGATATCGTGTGGGTGAATAAAACGCTCAATAGCGCCGTAAATTAAAATAAATGCTACAATAATTAAGGTGGATGCGTTTATAAAAGCCGCAATTAATTCTGCTCTTTTTAAACCAAAAGTTTGATCTATAGAGGCTTTTCTTTTGGATAATTTATTAGCTACTAAACTAAAAATTAAAGAAAGTACATCCGAAAAGTTATGGAGCGCATCAGAAATAAGGGCTAAGCTTCCCGAAATAATACCACCCACAACTTGTGCAATAGTAATAAGTAAATTTAATAATATAGAATAAACTAAATTTTTTGCTTTTACTTCGTGTTTTTCTATATGAACGTGATCGTGGATCATACTTTTTTTATTTACACGCTATTTTATGAACGCGATTAGCGTGTCTTCCTCCCTCAAAAGAGGTAGTTAAAAAAGTATCTACCATTTCTATAGCTTGTTGAATAGAGGTATATCTTGCAGGTATACTAATTATATTAGCATCGTTATGTTGGCGCGCTAATGATGCAATTTCTTTTGTCCAACATAAAGCGGCTCTAATATCTTGGTGTTTGTTTACCGTCATGGCAATACCATTTCCAGAACCACAAATAACAATACCAAAATCTGCTTTTTTACTTTCTACATCATAGGCCACAGGATGACCAAAATCTGGATAATCAACACTATCAAAAGAATCGGTGCCGTGGTTGAAAACAGTGTGTCCTTTTTCTTCTAAATACAAAACGATTGCTTTTTTATAATCTGGACCCGCATGGTCGTTACCGATAGATATTTTCATAGTGTTTGTGTAGTTAATTTTTACAAAATTACTAAAGTTCCTAGTAGTTCTTACGCAAGTAGAAATAATTTTACTTTTTTATAAGCAAAGCCTTTGTTTTTAAAGAATTATAAAACAAAATTAAGTAAATAATAAGGATTGTTAATTAAATTTTGTAATTCCTTGATAATCAGTTAACATTAATTTAACACCAACTGTTAACAACTTTGGATAGAAAATAAGAACTTTTTTTAGGTTGTATTAAAATATTTTGTAATCCAAAAAAAAAAGAAAGAAAACAAAATATGTTATGTCTTTTTATAGAAATTTTATCAATAAAAAAATTGTATTTATTAACATATTACTAAATAATTCTTATTTACAAAACCTATAAATATTTTAAAAAATAAGTTGTTAATATTTTATTTTTATTATTTATTACTTCTTAATAATAAATGAGTTACTAAAAATAATTTTTGTTAATTAAATTGTATAAATAGTAATAACTTTAAAAAAGAGTGTATAAAAAAAACTTATTATAATTATTAACAAACAATCATAATCATCATTTCTTTAAAATAAATTAACATTAAATTATTATTGAATTAATAAATGTTGAAAACTATAAAAATAAAATTTGTTATTTTTTGGTTAATTTGATTTACACTTTCTTTTTTATAATATCTTCTTCGTAACTTTCAACAATTATTAGAAAAGAAAAATGAGTAAGAAACCCAAAAAAATAGGAAATAAAACAAAAGATTTTACCGCACAACTTTATAAAATACTTTCCAAAGAACCTACAAAATCTTTTAACTACAAACAAATTGCAGCTATTTTAGAACTTTCTGATACCAAGAGCAGGAATGAAATAATAAGGGATTTAAAAATACTAAAAAAGCAAGATAAAATACATGAAACAGAGATTGGAAAATACCAAATAATTTCTAAAGCAGAATATTATGAAGGAATTATTGATATGACGTCTCGAAAAAACGGCTACTTTGTTTGTGAGGAATTAGAAGACGATGTATTTATTCCGTTTATAAATTTAAACCATGCTTTAGATGGTGATAAAGTGAAAGCTTATATTTATAATAGAAGAAGTTCTCGTAAACCTGAAGCAGAAGTATTAGAAATTTTAGAACGAAAGAAAACAGAATTTGTTGGGGTAATTGATATTCAAAAAAACTTTGCTTTTGTTACTACTGCTAATGCAAAAATGTATACAGATATTTTTATTCCGAAAAATAAAATAAATGATGCTGAACATGGAGATGTTGTATTAGTACATCTAGAAGATTGGCCAAAAAAAGCAGATTCTCCTTTTGGTTCCGTAATTAAAATATTAGGAAAACCAGGCGAACACAATACAGAAATTCATGCTATTTTAGCTGAATATGGTTTACCTTCTGATTTTCCAATAGAAGTAGAAGCTGAAGCAAATAAAATAGATACTTCAATAACAGAAGAAGAAATAAAAAAAAGGAGAGATTTACGTAATGTTTTAACATTTACCATAGATCCAAAAGACGCTAAAGATTTTGATGATGCATTATCTTTTAAAGTATTGGATAATGGCAATTATGAAATAGGCGTTCATATAGCAGATGTTTCGCATTATTTACAAGAAGGGACTCTTTTAGATGAAGAAGCATATAATAGAGCAACATCTGTATATTTAGTAGATAGAGTTGTTCCAATGTTACCCGAAGTATTATCTAATTATGCGTGTTCTTTAAGACCACAGGAAGAGAAATATACATTTTCAGCTATTTTTCAATTAAATAATAAAGCAGAAGTTGTAGATACATGGTTTGGAAGAACGGTTATTTATTCCGATCAACGATTTGCATATGAAGAAGCACAAAATATTATAGAGACAAAAAGCGATATAATTCCTACTGAAATTTCTATAACAGGAAGCGAATATATAGTTCCAAAAACGATAGTAGAAGCTACTTTAAAATTAGATGAATTAGCGAAAATACTTCGTAAAAAAAGAATGGCCGCCGGAGCAATATCTTTTGATAAAGTTGAGGTAAAATTTCATTTAAATAATGAAGCAGAACCTGTAGGTGTATATTTTAAGCAAAGTAAAGACGCTAACCACTTGATTGAAGAATTTATGTTGTTAGCTAATAGAAAAGTAGCAGAATTTATAGGAAAACAAAAGAAAACGTTTATTTATAGAATTCACGACGAACCGAATGAAGATAAATTAATAAATCTTCAAACTGTAATTTCTAAATTTGGATATTCTATTAATTTTAGATCTAAACAAGATATATCAAGTTCTTTAAATAATTTACTATCTGAAGTTCAAGGAAAAAAAGAGCAAAATTTAATAGATACATTAACAATAAGAAGCATGAGTAAAGCCGTTTATTCTACTGAAAATATTGGTCACTATGGATTAGCTTTTGATTATTATAGCCATTTTACATCACCTATTCGCCGCTATCCCGATGTTATGGCTCATCGTTTATTACACCATTATTTAGAGGGAGGAAAAAGCGTGAATGAAGAGGATTATGAAGTAAAATGCGAACATTCTTCACAAATGGAAGCATTAGCCGCTCAAGCCGAACGCGATTCTGTGAAATACATGCAAGTAAAATACATGCAAGATCACCAAGATCAAGAGTTTTTAGGGGTTATTTCTGGAGTTACCGAATGGGGAATTTATGTAGAAATTATAGAAAATAAATGCGAAGGCATGTGTAGAATTAGAGAAATTAGAGATGATTATTATACCTTTGATGACAAACAATATGCTTTAGTAGGTGAAGTTTCTAAAAATATTTTACAATTAGGAGATGAAGTTTACGTTAAAGTAAAAAACGCCGATTTAGTCAAGAAACAATTGGATTTTCATTATTTAAGAAAAAGAGAGTAATTTTAAAATAAAAAAAAAATGAAGAGAATAGTATATAGTATTTTGTTATTCAGTTCTATAACGTATGCGCAAATAGAAAAAAAAGTTGGTGATTTTACTAAAGTCACAGCGTTTGATAAGATAGACGTCAACCTAATAGCGGGTTCTGAAAACAAAGTGGTGTTAACTGGAGTAAATTCAAATGAAGTTGAAATAGTTAATAATAATGGCGAATTAAAAATTAGAATGCCATTTATAAAAATGTTGACAGGTTATTCGGTATCCGCTTCGGTTTATTATCAAAATTTACAAGCAGTAGAGGCAAATGAAGGGAGTAGAATTACTTCAAAAGATAGTATTTCTACACTAAATTTTGATATTATTTGTAAAGAAGGATCAGATATTAAACTCTCTAATTTACAGGCCGAACGTTTAAAAATTCGTGTTTCACAAGGTAGTATCGTTACAATTATAGGTGCCGTAAAAAACCAAGATATTTTATCTAATTCCGGTGGAAAATATGACGGTCAAGATTGTAAAACACAACAAACGTATGTAACTGTAAACGCTGGAGGTATAGCCGATGTAAATGCATCAGATTTAGTGGATGCAAAAACAAGAGCGGGAGGCGAAATTACTATTTATGGAAAACCCAAACAAATCATAGAAAAAAGTGTTGCTGGCGGCACTATTAAACAAGCAAAGGACTAGCCGTGTTGTTCTATTTTCGTTCTTAAATTTTTATAATTTCTTTTTTTAAACAAATTGCATACTAACTACTGAATACCAAACACTTGATAATACAAGACATTTTAGCGGCTATCCCATGGGGTTTTTTACTTGCCATTTCTATTGGCCCGGGTTTTTTCATCCTATTAGAAACGAGTATTACCAAAGGTTTTAAAGCGGCGCTTACTCTAGATTGCGGTATTATTTGTAGTGATATTATTTTTATTTTGATTGCTTATTTCGCTTCCAATCAAATCTTAGCTCAGTTTAAAGACAATCCAAATTTATACATTATAGGTGGGGCAATTATGTCGGCATACGGGTTGATATCTTATATTCAATTAAAGAAAAAATTTGTTATTGATGAGGAAAAAGATATTGATGACATTCCTAATAATAATTATCTAGGATTATTTTTTAAGGGATTTTTCTTGAATGTAATTAATGTAGGTATATTAGGTTTTTGGATGATGGTTATTATCACACAAGGACCTCGACTACAAATGGTTCCTTCAAGGGTTTTTACCTTCTTTGTTGCTACTTTGCTTTTTTATTTAGCAATAGATGTGGTAAAAATAATCTTAGCAAAACAATTAAAACACCGCCTTACCCCTGTTAATATCTTCAAAATTAAAAGAGTGATTTGTTTTATTTTAATCATTTTTGGTGTGTTCTTTTTATTGCATGGCGTTTTTCCGGGTTTTAAAGAAAAAGTGGTACTCAAAATAGAGGAAACCCGATAGTTTAAAATAAAAAAACCTCCTAATTTCTTAGAAGGTTTTGAGGCATCGTCCGGATTCGAACCGGAGTAGACGGTTTTGCAGACCGCTGCCTAGCCGCTCGGCCACGACGCCATTATTTGAACGGACTGCAAATGTATATAAAAAGATTAATGTTTAAAAATTTTTAAACAAAATAGGGTGTTATTTTATAAAAGAAATTAACTTCTAAACGCCTCCATTTCTATAGTAACCGCTTCTACATCTCCACCAATGGGAGGATTTAGTTTTGAAACCCCTAATTTTATTCGAGAGATTGAAGGGAGTTCATTAAAACATCGGGTAATAATACGCTGACCAACATGTTCTAATAACTTAGAACGCAACGCCATTTCTTCAACGACAATTGTATTGAGTACAACATAATCAACCGTATCGGATAATTCATCTGTTTCTGACGATTTTCGCAAATCTGTTTTTACTTCTAAATCCACGCGGTAATCTGATCCTATTTTTTCTTCTTCAACCAAACAGCCATGATAAGAAAAGGTTCTAATGTTTTGTAATTTAATAGTTCCCATAAAAATTTAGTTTCAAGTTTGAGGAAGTTTTCGATTCAAGTGGTTTTCTTTATTCAAAGTTACATAAAACCTTAAACTTTTAAACTTGAAACTTGAAACATTTTCTATCTTTGCATAAAAGAAAGAAAAACAATGTCAACAGAAGATAAATCATTGAATTTTATAGAGCAAATCATCGAAGAAGATTTAAAAAACGGGTTAGCCTCAGATAAGTTACGTTTTCGCTTTCCTCCTGAGCCAAACGGGTACTTGCATATTGGTCATGCAAGTGCTATTTGTTTAAATTTTGGGCTAGGAATAGATTATAAAGCGCCCGTAAACCTTCGTTTTGACGATACCAATCCTTCCAAAGAAGAGCAAGAATATGTAGACGCCATCAAACGTGATGTAGAGTGGTTGGGCTTTCAATGGGATCAAGAATGTTATGCCTCTGATTATTTTCAACAATTGTTTGATTGGGCAGTGGAATTGATCCAAAAAGACAAAGCTTATGTAGACAGCCAGACATCGGAAGAAATGGCGCAACAAAAAGGAACCCCTACGCAACCCGGTACGAATTCGCCTCATAGAAACCGTTCTATTGAAGAAAATTTGGATTTATTTACACGCATGAAAAACGGGGAATTTGAAAAAGGAACACACGTTTTACGGGCTAAAATATCCATGGGCGCAAACAACATGTTGATGCGCGACCCTATCATATATAGAATCATGCACGCGCATCACCATAGAACTGGAAACGATTGGTGTATTTATCCAATGTATGATTGGGCGCATGGCGAAAGCGATTATTTAGAGCAAATTTCACATTCTTTTTGTACCCTTGAGTTTTTACCTCATCGAGAATTATATGACTGGTTCTTGAATCAAATTTATGATCCTACAAAAGTACGTCCCAAACAAAGGGAGTTTGCCCGTAGAAATTTATCACATACAGTAGTTTCCAAACGAAAATTATTACAATTAGTAGAAGAAAACCATGTAACCGGATGGGACGACCCTCGTATGAGTACAATTTCAGGGATGAGAAGACGTGGTTATACCCCAATCTCTATTCGAAATTTTGCCAATACTATCGGAATTGCAAAGCGGGATAATTTAATTGATGTGTCGCTTTTAGAATTTTGTGTACGCGAGGATTTAAATAAAATAACACCCCGCGTAATGGCGGTTTTAGATCCTGTAAAACTGGTTATTACTAATTATCCAGAAGGCCAAGAAGAGTGGTTAGAAGCTGAAAACAATCCGGAAGAAGAGGTTATGACTTATAGAAAAGTTCCTTTTTCTAAAGAGTTATATATCGAAAGAGAAGATTTTCAAGAAGAAGCGCACAAAAAATTTTTCCGCCTAACTTTAGGAACAGAAGTGCGTTTAAAAAATGCCTATATCATCAAAGGCGAATCGGTCGTAAAAGACGCAAACGGAAACATTACTGAAATTCATGCTACTTACGACGTAGATTCAAAATCTGGCAGCGGCACTGAAGCGAGTCAAAGAAAAGTAAAAGGCACCATACATTGGGTTTCCACAGCACATGCTAAAGCGGCTGAAATTCGTGTATACGACCGTTTGTTTACCCATGAAAGTCCGGATAAAGATAAAGAGGTTGATTTTAAAGAATTCATCAACCCACATTCGTTAAAAGTAATTACTGGTTTTGTGGAACCAAGCTTAGTCACCGCCAAAGAATTAGATCATTTTCAGTTTCAACGATTAGGGTATTTTTGTGTCGACCAAGATTCAACCGCAGAAAAATTAGTTTTTAATAAAACCGTTGGACTTCGAGATACTTGGGCAAAAATTGCAGAACAATAAAAAAACCACCAATAATAATTGATGGTTTTAATGTTGTGTCTTAATATTATTATTCGCTAGTATCCGATGGATTATAATCGGTTGCGGTATGATTGTCTTTTTTCTTTATGCGCTTAGGTTGGTTTTTCATGGTTTCGCCTATTTGATTACTTGCTGTAAAACTAGCCACCATATTATTAAGCATATCACTTCCTGCTTGCGGAGAATTAGGCAACAATATTAAGTTTGAATTGGTGTCAGCCCCAATCGCTTGTAGCGTATCATAATGTTGGGTAACTACAATCAACGCAGACGCTTCTTGAGAATTAATACCAACATTGTTTAGCACTTCAACACTCTCTACAAGTCCACGTGCAATTTCTCTTCGTTGGTCTGCAATACCTTGTCCTTGGAGTTTTTTACTTTCTGCTTCTGCTTTCGCTTTCGCAACAATTCTGATTCGTTGAGCTTCTGATTCAAATTCGGCAGCCGTTTTTTCACGATCAGCAGCATTGATTCGGTTCATCGCATTTTTTACTTGAATATCTGGGTCGATATCGGTTACCAAAGTATTGATAATGTCGTATCCGTATGTGGTCATCGATTCGTTCAATTCTCGTTTTACCGCAATAGCAATGTCGTCTTTTCTTAAAAAGACGTCATCTAAAATCAATTTAGGAACTTCAGCGCGCACTACATCAAAAACATAAGCAGTAATTTGATCGTGAGGATATTCTAATTTGTAAAACGCTTCGTAAACTTTAGTTTGAATTACGTTAAACTGAACCGAAACTTTCATTTTAATAAATACATTGTCTTTCGTTTTCGTTTCAATAATTACGTCTAATTGCTGAATTCTAAGATTTACTCTTCCGGCAATTCGATCAATTATAGGAATTTTTAATTGTAAACCAGAACTTCTAATGCTGGTAAATTTTCCAAAACGCTCAATTACAACAGCCGTTTGTTGTTTTACCGTAAAGAAGGAAGAAAAAAGAATAACTAAACCAACGAAAACAAAAGTGAACATGATAAAATCCATAATTTTAGTTTTTTAAATTTGTAATTATACGCCGTATTACCTAAAAAGTTACACGCTACAAGAAATAAAAAAACCCTTGAATTTCAAGGGCTTTTCTTTTATAAACTGATGATTGCTTTTTCAATTCGTTTTTGCGTTTCTTTTTTGCCTATGAGTTCTATAATATCAAACAAATGAGGGCCTTTAAGCGCGCCAACCAAACTCAGTCTGAGTGGTTGCATTACTTTCCCCATTCCAATTTCGTGCGTTGTCATCCAGCTTTTTAATTCGGTTTCAATGTTTACAGAAGTAAAATCTTCTATTTTTTCCAATTCAGAAACCACTAGTTGCATTAGTCCAGGCGTATCCTCTTTCCAGTTTTTAGAAGCTTTTTCGTCGTAAGAAGTTGGCGCTTCAAAGAAATAATCGGCTAAATCCCAAAATTCATTAACAAAATGCGCTCTTTCTTTAATCAAAAACACAACTCTTTCTAGATCTAACGATGTGACAACCCCTTTCTTATCTAGTTCTTTAGAAAAACTAATAGCTAATTCCTTATCACTTTTTCCAATTAAATAATGATGATTAAACCATTTGTTTTTTTCGGGATCAAATTTTGCTCCGGCTTTATGGATGCGGTTTAAATCAAATTTCGCGACCAATTCTTCCAACGAGAAAATTTCTTGTTCGGTGCCATCGTTCCAACCTAATAACGCTAAAAAGTTGATAACGGCTTCTGGGAAAAATCCAGCTTCTTTATAGCCATTTGATGTTCCTTCTGCGGTTGTCCACTCTAAAGGAAAAACAGGGAATCCCATTTTATCCCCATCTCGTTTGGATAATTTCCCGTTTCCAATCGGTTTTAAAATTAAGGGCAAATGGGCAAATTCTGGCGCTTTCCAGCCCAAAGCTTTGTATAATAAATCGTGTAAAGGCAAGCTTGGCAACCATTCTTCGCCGCGAATAACATGGGTGGTTTCCATTAAGTGATCATCTACAATATTTGCTAAATGATACGTGGGCATACCATCAGATTTAAATAATACTTTATCGTCTAATAAATTAGTATCAAATTTAATATCGCCTCGAATAATGTCTTTTAGTTCTAAAATTTCATTCACAGGTGTTTTAAAACGAATCACATAGTGTTCGCCAGCAGCAATTCTTTCCGCTACTTTTTCTTCCGAAACCGTTAAAGAATTATCTAATTGCTCTCTAACAGTATGATTGTAAATAAAGGTTTTTCCAGAGGCTTCCGCTTCTTTTCGCAGCGCATCCAAACGCTCAGAAGTATCAAATGCATAATAAGCCCACCCAGAATTTATCAATTGGTCAGCATATTGTTGGTACATCGCTTTTCGTTCACTTTGACGATAAGGCCCAAATTTTTCATTCTTACCTATGGTTTCATCAGGGGCAATTCCCAACCATTCTAAAGCTTCAAAAATATAAGCTTCTGCTCCTGGAACAAAACGAGTTTGATCGGTGTCTTCAACACGAAGATAGAACACGCCTCCGTGTTTTTTGGCAAATAAATAATTAAATAAGGCGGTACGAACCCCACCTATATGTAATGGTCCTGTCGGACTTGGCGCAAATCTTACTCTTACAGACATTTCATTAAATTTTGGCAAAGATACAATTACAATTTAGAAGTAAGAATTTAGAAATTGGAAATTCGTACGTAAAATAAATTAAGCGTTTTTTATTGGCGTGAAGTTTCATAAAAAACCTATTGACTAATCTAGTAAGATATTGTATTTTTAGCGGTTATTAACCAAGGGTTTACAAACGTGCAAAACAAAAACATAATTTATACCAAACTCGAGCGCTTTATCAAGAAGTTCTATGCCAACGAATTGATTAAAGGAATTCTTCTTTTTGTGGGCTTGGGGTTGTTGTATTTCATTTTCACTTTGTTGATTGAATATTTTTTATGGCTTTCCATTGAAGGCAGAACGCTTTTGTTTTGGTTGTTTGTTTTGGTTGAATCATATTTATGGATTCGATATATTGCTTTTCCTGTGTTTAAGTTGTTCAAGCTGCAAAAAGGAATTAATTATGAACTGGCAGCACATATTATAGGACAACATTTTTCCGAAGTGCAAGACAAATTGCTAAATTTCCTTCAACTAACACATCAAAATCAGACTTCTGAGTTGCTTCTCGCTTCCATTGAACAAAAAGCGGCCGCCCTTCAGCCAATACCTTTTTCCAACGCAGTAAATTTCACTAATAATAAAAAGTTTTTACCCTATACATTTGCACCTATAGTGGTATTACTATTCTTTTTCATTACAGGAAATTCAGAAATTATTACCAATAGTTTTACACGGGTAGTGCATTACAAAACAGCCTATACACCACCCGCCCCTTTTGAATTTGTGGTTTTAAATAATACGTTAATCGCTCAACAACATTCCGATTTTACACTACAGGTAAGAACCCGCGGAAAAGTAATTCCAGAAAATGTAGCCATAAAAATAGGAGAAGAAGTGTACTATTTACAAAGCGTACAGCCCGGACTTTTTGAACACACCTTTTCAAAACCGACACAAGACATTCTTTTTTCGCTACAAGCAAATGACATTCAATCGAATACATTTCGTCTAGAGGTGGTCGATGTGCCTACCATAACAAATTTTCAAATGCAATTGCATTATCCGGCTTATTTAGGGAAAAGATCCGAAAACATTCAAGGGACAGGGAATGCAGTAGTTCCAGAAGGCACTATAATTACTTGGAAAATCAGCGCGTTAGCTACCGATAAAATGCTTTTACATTGCAATAATCAGCAGCGTTTTTTTACTCGAAAAAACCCTAATTTTTATATTTCGAGAAAAATTATCGGCAATCTAAACTATGAAATTAGCATATCTAATATGCAATTGGCGCCTTTTGAAAAACAATCCTATCAAATTTCGGTTGTAAAAGATCAGTTTCCTACTATTTCTGTTCAAGCCGCTCCCGATTCGCTCCAATTGAAATCAAAATTGCTTTTGGGTCAAATTGCCGACGACCATGGCTTGACGAAATTACATCTAATTTATTATCCAAAAGAAAATCCTAATGCCAAAAAAATCGTAAATCTACCCATTCATAAACAAGCGGTGGACCAATTTATATATTCGTTCCCGTCTGGCGCAACGCTACAAACAGGTGTGAACTATGAATATTATTTTGAGGTGTTTGATAACGATGTGGTGAATCAATATAAAAGAACAAAATCAATTGTTTTCCAGCATTATGAGATGACTGAAAATCAAAAAAAGGATCAGCAATTAAAAGAACAACAAGAAAACATTAACAGTCTCGAAAAATCACTCCATAACCAAGACAAGCAGCTATCAGAATTAGACAAGCTACAAAAATTGAATAAAGAAAAAGCGGTGCTGGATTTTAAAGACCAAAAGAAAGTAGAAGATTTTATCAAACGTCAGAAGCAACAAGACGAAATGATGAAAGAATTTACCAAAAAGTTAACCGAAAATCTTGAAGAGTTCAATCCAAAAACCCAAGATAAAGAAAAACAGGAGTTATTGCGCAGGCTTCAAGAATCCGAAAAACAAGCCGATAAAAACGAGAAACTGCTCAAAGAATTAGAAGAGCTTTCTAAAAAAATTGAAAAAGATGAATTGTTTGACAAAGCTGATAAATTAAAACAAAAAGCAAAAAATCAGAAACAAAACCTAGAGCAATTGGTAGAATTGACCAAGCGGTTTTATGTAGAAAAAAAGGCCGAACAACTCGCCGATAAATTACAACAACTTTCAGAAAAACAAGAGCAACTAGCAGCTGACCCAAAAGACAATTCCGAAAAAAAGCAAAACCAAATCAATGCTTCTTTTGACGACATTCAAAAAGAACTGCAAGAGCTGGATAAAGAAAATAAGGACTTAAAAGATCCGCTAGATATTCCCAACGAAAAAAACGAGCAAGAAGATATTAAAAAAGAGCTGAAAAAAGCGTCCGAAGAATTAAGCAAGCAACAGACCAAAAAGGCTCAGCCCAAGCAAAAATCGGCAGCCGCTAAGATGAAAGAAATGAGTCAAAAAATGACCCAATCCATGAATGCTGGAGAATCGGAGCAAATGCAAGAAGACGCAAAGCTCTTGCGACAACTATTAGATAATTTATTGGCCTTTTCATTTGATCAAGAGCGACTAATCAAAACCACTAATTCAACACAAACGCGATCATTAGAATTGAATAAAGTGTTGAAAAAACAACAAGATTTAAAGCAACAATTTAAACATGTAGACGACAGTTTGTTTGCCGTTTCTTCGCGCAATCCCCGGATTACAGAAATAATTTTAAAAGAACTAGGCGACGTTCATTATAATCTTGATAAGACACTAGAATCATTGGCCGACAACAACATTTCTAAAGGAGCTTCTCATCAGCAATATGTGCTTACATCCGCTAACCGGCTGGCCGATTTTTTAAGCAATGTACAAAGCCAAATGAACATGGATATGCAGGGCCAAGGGGAAGGACAACCAAAACCCGGAAAAGGACAGGGATCGGGCATGCAATTACCAGACATTATTAAAAAACAAGAGGGTTTGGGAGAAAAAATGAAAGAGGGGATGAAGCCTGGAGAACAGCCCGGCAATAAGCCTGGTGAGGGCAAACAAAAAGGAAAAGGAGAAAAAGGAGGAGAAAGCCAAGAAGGCGAAAACGGATCTGAAGGCAATGCAGGCAAAGTTCTAGAAATACTGAAAGAGCAGCAATTTTTGCGTGATGCGTTGCAGAAAGCGCTCGAAAAGGAAGGGATGACCAACCAAGGAATGAACGCATTTCAACAAATGAAAGACATTGAAAAACAATTGATTAACAAAGGATTTAAGAACGAAACCCTTCAAAAAATATTGAATCTCAAGCAGGAACTTTTAAAACTTGAAAAAGCGATTCAACAGCAAGGAGAAGACACTAAAAGGCAATCAAAAGCAAACGAACAAAAGTATACCGCTTCGGCCTCCCCACTCTCTAAAGAATTAAAAGAATATATCAATAGTGTTGAAATATTAAACCGACAAAGCTTACCTTTGCAACCCAATTATAATCAAAAAGTACAACAATATTTTAAGAATGATGATTAGTTTTAATTACGAAACGCAATTTACTTTAGAGAACGAGGCAGCCTATGAAGATTGGGTTTCTCGAATTATAGAATCAGAAGGGTTTGATATAGGCGAAATAAATTATATATTTTGTGATGATGACTATTTGCTTAAAATAAACCAGGAATATTTAAAACACGACACCCTTACGGATATTATAAGTTTTGATTATTCTGTAGGAAATATATTACAAGGTGATATTTTTATTTCTGTGGAAAGGGTGGTCGATAATGCGAAAGATTTTAAGGTTGCGTTTGATAATGAGTTAAAAAGAGTTTTGTCACACGGGGTATTACATTTTTGTGGCTACAAAGACAAGTCTCCGGCAGACGAAGCTATTATGCGCAAAAAAGAAGATGAAAAAATCAAGATGTTTCACGTGGAACACAAATAAGATATAGGATGTTTTTAAACGAATACGATGTAATTGTTGTGGGCGCCGGTCATGCGGGGTGTGAAGCCGCTGCCGCTGCTGCCAACATGGGTTGTTCCACATTATTGATAACGATGAACCTGCAAAACATCGCTCAGATGTCATGTAATCCGGCTATGGGCGGAATTGCAAAAGGGCAGATTGTGCGAGAAATAGATGCGCTTGGTGGTTACTCAGGCATTGTGTCGGATAAAACAGCCATTCAGTTTAAAATGTTGAATAAATCCAAGGGACCTGCCATGTGGTCTCCCCGAGTGCAATCGGATCGAATGCGGTTTTCAGACGAGTGGCGAACCCTGCTTGAAAATACGCCTAATCTGGATTTTTATCAAGAAATGGTAGCGGGATTGTTGTCGGAAAACGGAAATATTATTGGTGTTAAAACCTCTTTAGGGGTCTCAATAAAAGCCAAATCAGTAGTGTTAACCAATGGGACTTTTCTCAATGGATTAATTCACATCGGAGAAAAACAATTTGGCGGAGGGCGCGCAGGAGAAAGAGCCTCTTTTGGCATTACAGAAGATTTGGTGCAATTGGGTTTTGAATCCGGAAGAATGAAAACAGGAACACCTCCTAGGGTTGACGGACGCTCGTTAGACTTTTCTAAAATGATAGAACAGCCAGGCGACGCTGTGCCTGAAAAGTTTTCTTATTCCAATTTAACCGCTCCATTAACAACACAACGATCGTGCTGGATGTCCTACACCTCCCTAGAAGTTCATGATATTTTGCGTGAAGGATTTGACAGAAGCCCGATGTTTAATGGTCGAATAAAAAGCATAGGTCCACGGTATTGTCCTTCCATTGAAGATAAAATTAACCGTTTTGCCGATAAAGAGCGTCACCAATTGTTTGTAGAGCCAGAAGGCTGGACCACTTGTGAATATTATATTAATGGCTTTTCAACTTCTTTACCCGAAGACATACAATTTAAAGCGCTTCGTTCGGTTGCTGGATTTGAAAACGTTAAGTTTTTCAGGCCAGGTTATGCCATAGAATACGATTACTTCCCTCCTACGCAATTGCAGCATACTTTAGAAACAAAATTGGTTAAGGGCTTGTATTTTGCAGGACAAATTAACGGCACTACTGGATACGAAGAAGCCGCTTCTCAAGGTTTAATGGCCGGAATTAATGCAGCATTAAAGGTTCAGCAACGCGAACCTTTTATCTTAAAAAGAGATGAAGCGTACATTGGAGTATTAATCGACGATTTGATAACCAAAGGAACAGAGGAGCCCTACAGAATGTTTACGTCTCGTGCCGAGTACCGTACCCTATTACGACAAGATAATGCAGATTATCGATTGACCCCAAAAGCCTTCGAAATAGGATTGGCCAAAGAAGATCGATTGATACGCATGGAACAAAAATTTTCACAATCGGAAGCCATGGTTAGTTTCTTTAAAGAAACGAGTTTAAAACCAGAAGAAGCCAATCCTATTTTGGAAGCAAAAGGATCCGCTCCAATGAGTCAGCCCGACAAAATGTTTAAAGTGTTTTCTCGCCCACAATTGGATTTAGAAGATTTTAGAAAATTTAAAAAAGTAGCGGCCTATATTGAAGAACATAACTTGGATCAAGAAGTGGTAGAGCAAGCCGAAATACAAGTAAAATATTCGGGTTATATCGAAAAAGAAAAGAACAATGCCGATAAATTAACGCGCTTAGAAGATATGATAATTCCGGATAATTTCAATTTCGATAACATCCAATCTATTTCCATCGAAGCCAAACAAAAACTAAACAAAATTCGGCCAAGAACCATTGCACAAGCGTCAAGAATTAGTGGTGTTTCGCCAAGTGACATTTCGGTATTATTAATTTATATGGGGAGATAAGGAAGCAGTAAGACCGAAGACAAGAGCGGTAAGGCATTTTTGTCTTACTGTTTAAATGTTTCACGTGAAACAACGCCGTAAGGTCTTATTGTAGTTAACCATTTGCCTAATTAAAAGACAAAAAATGAATTTTTTAGAAGACCATCGTTTTATTACAGTTAAAGATTTTTCCGTTTCAGGCGAATCTTTTTCCTTGTTGTTAAACGAAGAATACCAATTATTAAAAACACACCCCCAGCCTACTTTAGATCGTTTGGGAATGTATTATGAGTTTGATGATTATATTTCGCATACCGACGGAAAACGAACGCTTTTTGAAAAAATGTATCATTTTATCAAACGAAGAGCAATAAAAAATAAACTACGGTTAATCGAACAACATCAGCCAGTTAAAGGAAAAATATTAGACATTGGCGCAGGAACAGGAGATTTTTTGTTGGAGGCTAAAAATAAGAATTGGGAAACCGTTGGGGTTGAGCCTAACGAAAAAGCCAAGTCGATTGCCATAAATAAAGGGGTTCTTTTTGCAGATACCATTGAAAAATTAGAAAGCAATTCTTTTGATGTCATTACCCTATGGCATGTGTTGGAGCACGTTCCAGACGTTGCCCATCAAGTAGCCGAATTGAAACGCTTGCTTAAGCCCTCTGGAACGCTTATTATTGCTGTGCCTAATTTTAAATCTTTTGATGCCAATTATTATAAAACCTTTTGGGCAGCTTATGATGTGCCAAGGCATTTATGGCATTTTTCAAAAACGGCAATCGAAAAATTATTTGACAAACAAAACATGAATTTAGTAGCGGTAAAACCGATGTGGTTTGATAGCTATTATGTTTCTTTATTGTCAGAAAAAAACAAAACAGGAAAAATGAATTTTATCAACGGACTTGCCATTGGGTTTGTATCAAATGTAGTTGGAATTTTTAAAAACGAATATTCCTCACATATTTACATCCTAAAAAACAAGTAAAACGTGTTTTCAGCCCTTTTAAGAGGTTAATATCACAATAACGGACAAACACGTTGTTTGTTGGAGAGTATTTCTTTAGCGACAAGCTATAGCGGTCGTTTTTTATAGCACAAAACTATTGTGGTTTTTATTATCATAAGAAATGCTTATACTTAAATGGGCAAAATAAAAAAGCCACAAATTTGTAACTTAACAACTTATTATTACTTTTACCAAAATTTAAAAATATTTATATCTAATGAAAAAAGCCATTTTAATTTTAAGCCTTGTAGTAAGCTTTATTGCTTGTAACAAAAATGCGGGAAAATCGGAAAGTTTAAAAACAGCATATATTGACACAGCAGAAATTTTAGAGAAATACGAAAAATTTAAAGCAGAAGACGAAAAGTTTAAGATAAAATCGGAAGAGTTGGGGAGACCATTAGAAGCGAAAGTAAAAGCATTTCAAATGGAAGCACAAAGTTTTCAGCAAAATGCACAAGTAAAAGGACCTCAATGGGCGCAGCAAAAAGGAGCCGAACTTTCACAAAGAGAGCAACAACTTGGGGTTGAACAAAATGCCTTGTTACAACAATTGCAAGAGGAAGGAAGCGTATTGAGAGACTCTATTATTAAGGAAGTAAAAGTTTTCATTAAAGAATACGGAAAAAAGAAAGGATACGATTATATCTACGGAACGGGAGATGCCGCTACTATCTTGTATTCTAAAGAGACGTATAATATTACTGAGGAAGTTTTAAAAGAGTTGAATGAAAATTTCAAAACCTCGGATAAAAAAGACGAAAAAGCAACCGAAAAAAAATAATACGAAAAGTCCTGATTCATCAGGACTTTTTTATTTCTAGTATGCGCTCTATAATATTAAATTATATAGACCTGTTTAATAAATAAAGTAATAACGGTTTAAAAAGGACCCTGCTAAAAGAAATTAACAAGGATAAATTTTCCTATAACGAATGGCGATTGTATCAGCGAGTATACTAATTTAACTCAACAAAAAAACCGCCAAAACCGCAGGGATAAAGTAAATTACTAGTGTTCGAGCGCCATCGTAATCTTTAGCCAAACGTTGTCCAAACAGCAACAGCAACAGCGTAATACAAGAGACAATCGCGCCATAATAACCCAATCCCTTGGTAACGTGTTGTTGTACAAACAGTTGCAATATTCCTGAAACACTCAAAACCCCCGAAACAATTTCCAATACTAAAATAATTAGCAATGCCAAAGGCACATGTTTTGCTAAAATTGTTGCTGCAAAGTGACCCTTTAACCATGCCACATTGCCTTTCCAATCTTTAATTTTATCATATCCAGATTGTAAAAAGGTAATTGCTAATAAGGCCATAACTAAGATAGGAGCTGCTTCTGTCATAATTAGGTGTTTTTATGAATTAATCGAGTTAGTTTTATAGACAAATCGGTTAAGATGATTTTACTGTTCCCATTGCGTTCAATATGGTAAATAGCATCTTCCAATTCTTTGTAAATATCAGTAATATTTGCACCATTTACAAATGGAGCAAATTTCTCCAATTCAAATTTCTCCACATTGGTTTCTAAAAAAACCAAATTAGTTACGTTATAATTGACCAATAATGCTTGTCTAAAAAAATGAATACAATAGTGTAAAAATTGTTTTTGTGTTTCTCTTCCGGTGGCGGCTATTTTTTCACTCCAAGCAACTAAATCGTTTATCGCTGCTGCATTTCCTTTAGCTCTGAAAGCGCTTCTAACCCATTCCACAAACCATTCATCAAACGGGAATTCATCATTTTCTTTTCGTAAAATATGCAGTGCTTTGTTGTAATTTCCTTCGCTTTGATGAGCAATTTTTTGAGCTGTAATAGCATCACAATTTTCATGTGAAACCAATCCTTCTATGACAGCATTTTCGCCCAAACCCATAAAATCAATTACTTGACAACGCGATAAAATGGTTTGCAGTAGATCACCTGTGTTTTCGGTAATGAGAATAAACACCGTTTTGGCAGGGGGCTCTTCTAATAATTTCAATAATTTATTAGCCGAGGGGGCGTTCATTTTATCGGCCATCCAAATGATCATAACTTTATAACCCCCTTCATAGGCTTTTAAGGCCAATTTTTTATTGATTTCGGTAGCTTCATCTACACTGATTAACCCTTGTTTGTTCTGAATGCCTAAATTGCGCAGCCAATCAAACAAACTTCCGTAGGGTGATTCCGATAAAAAATGACGCCATTCAACCAGAAAATGGTCGCTCACGGGGTGACTTTTTACATCGTCAGTAGTGGCAACAGGAAAAACAAAATGTAAATCGGGATGCGAAAAATGTTCAAATTTTAGGTTGCACGCGGAGTTTTCGCCCGCATTTTCGCCGCCCACATTACCACACAACAAATATTGAGCATAGGCAATTGCCATGGGCAACGTGCCAGAACCCTCAGGACCTACAAACAATTGAGCGTGTGGAATTCTACCGGCCTCAGCACTTTTAGTGAGGTGATTTTTAATATGAACTTGACCTAAAATATCCTTAAAAAGCATACAACAAACCTAATCAAATTTTCCTGAATTGTAAGCGAATCCATGAAAAAAACAATAGGATAAAGTTATAAATATTTGCTAATTATACACTTTCGTATAAAGATTTAAAATACAATAAATTATATTTGCATACTTCGAAACCAAAAACCCAATTCAATGAAAACACTAAATGACTTCAATTTCAATTCCAAAAAAGCAATTATACGAGTAGACTTTAACGTGCCTTTAGACGAAAACTTTAATGTGACCGACGCTACCCGTATTGAAGCAGCTAAACCTACCATTGATAAAATTTTGAACGACGGTGGAAGTGTTATTTTAATGAGTCATTTAGGGCGTCCAAAAGGTGTTGAAGCAAAATATTCGTTGCAACACATTGTTGCTACAACCGAAGAAATCTTAGGAAGAAAGATTCAATTTGCAGCAGATTGTATCGGTGAGGTTGCCGAAACAGCCGCCAAAAACTTGCAACCAGGCGAAATACTTTTATTAGAAAACCTTCGTTTTTATGCTGAAGAAGAAAACGGCGATGTAGCATTTTCAAAAAAATTAGCCGCATTGGGCGATATTTATGTCAACGATGCTTTTGGAACGGCGCACCGTGCTCACGCATCTACGACCATTATTGCACAGTTTTTTCAAGACGCCAAATGTTTTGGTTATTTATTGGCCAAAGAAATCGAGAGTATTGAAAAAGTACTAAATAACTCAGAAAAACCAGTTGTAGCCATTTTAGGAGGAAGTAAGGTTTCTTCAAAAATTACCGTGATTGAAAACATATTAGACAAAGTAAACCACATGATTATTGGTGGCGGAATGACATTTACGTTTGTGAAAGCCTTGGGCGGCTCCATCGGCGATTCAATTTGTGAAGACGATAAGTTAGAATTGGCCATCGAAATATTAAAACAAGCGAAAGAAAAAGGCGTTCAAATACATATTCCTGTAGATGTAGTGGCAGCCGATTCATTTTCCAATACCGCAAAAACGCAAGTAGTTGATGTAAAGCATATCCCAGACGGATGGCAAGGTCTTGATGCAGGGCCAAAATCGTTAGCCATTTTTAGACGCATCATTTTAGATTCAAAAACCATACTTTGGAACGGACCATTAGGCGTATTTGAAATGGATAATTTTGCAAACGGAACTATTAGTTTGGGCGAATATATTGCCGAATCAACCGCAAACGGAGCTTTTTCATTAGTGGGCGGTGGCGATAGTGTTGCTGCCGTAAAACAATTTGGACTCGAGCCAAAAATGAGTTATGTTTCCACCGGAGGTGGCGCTATGTTAGAAATGTTAGAAGGTATAACCTTGCCCGGAATTGCTGCCATTTTAGAATAACAACAATAAAAACACCGATCCCTAAGTTATTGGTTCTATACTGCCTCAAAAACAAAACAATAATGAAAAAATTAATCGTATATATCTCGCTATGCCTTTCGCTTGTTGGTTTTGGTCAAGAGCACGCCGAGAAAGAATTTAGTCTTCAAATCTCCAAAGTTTCCTACCTAGATTCTTTGAAATCAACCTTTATAAACCACAGCACGAGTACTTGTATCGATGAACGATGGATTGCCGAATTAGCAAATATTGAGCTGTCTGAAAACATGTTTTCGGATATTTCCCAAATCAACATTGATGAAGAAGTGGCCTATAGTTTGTCTTCCGACGTGGTAAAAAAACGTTTAGCAAAACTAGACGCTCGCTCTCCTTTTCACATTGAATATAATCCGGCATTAGAAAACACCATCAAGGCCTTTTTGAAGAATCGTAAAAAAGCCTTTGAACGTTTAATGGCTATTTCTGAATACTATTTTCCAATGTTTGAAGAGCATTTGGCAAAATATAACATTCCTATGGAGTTGAAATATTTAGCCATAGTAGAATCGGCATTAAATCCTACCGCAAAATCGAGAGTAGGCGCCTCCGGATTATGGCAGTTTATGTATCCTACCGGGAAGCAATATAATTTGGAAGTCAATTCTTATGTAGACGAACGTTATGATCCATTAAAAGCAACCGAAGCCGCCTGTCAATACTTATCGAATTTATACGAAATTTTTGGCGATTGGAGCTTGGTTTTAGCTTCTTATAATGCTGGTCCGGGCAATGTTTCCAAAGCGATTAGAAGATCGGGCGGCAGTCAAAATTATTGGAATATTCGAAAAAATCTTCCACGAGAAACAGCTAATTACGTTCCGGCGTTTTTAGCGACTATGTACATTTATGAGTTTAGAAAAGAGCATGGTTTACAACCTCAAAAAGCTGCGGTTACCTATTTTGAAACCGATACCATACAAATCAAAAAGCAGCTATCCTTCAAGCAAATTTCGGAGTTGTTAGATATTCCGCTGCATCAGTTGGAGTTTTTAAATCCTATTTATAAGCTAAAAATAATTCCTTATGAGCAGGATAAAGCCCATTTTTTACGTTTACCAAAAAACAAAATAGGCCAGTTTGTTTCCAATGAAGACAAAATATACGCTTATGTTGATTATTTGGAAGCCTTAAATGAAAAAATCAAAATTGAAGTGCGCCCAACGGTTAAAGATTCTTTGGTTTCGAGTCTGCACGACCCTGCAACAGCACCAATCGCTTCCGAAGAAAAAGCACGCTTTTATACGATACAACGAGGCGATCATTTAAAGAAAATTGCCGACAAATATGGGGTGACTGTATCCGAGATAAAGCAATGGAATGATATGAAAACCAACACTGTTTTTCCCGGAACACGAGTAAAGATTTATTCAATTAAAAAAGAAAACTCTGAACCATTGCCCCAGACAAAGGTTGCTGAATTTTACACGGTGCAAAAAGGCGACACCTTGTTTTTAATTTCAAAAAAACACCCCGGAATTACGATAGAAGACTTGAAAAAATGGAACAGCCTTTGCGACGAAGTCATTCAGCCCGGAATGAAGTTAAAAATTAACGGATAAAGCAAACTCATGAAGCGAATAGGAACTTTACTTGCGGCCGTTGTATTTCTTTTTTCTTGTGAAGAAAAAGGCGAAAAACAGGAAATTGCAGCAGGAAGTTCTTTTGGCGAAATCAATACCGTTTCCTTAGTTATCGATGATCTTTTGTGGAACAGCGAAATAGGAGATACCCTAAGAAAAAAATGGGCGGCCCCTGTTGATGGTCTGCCACAAGAGGAACCTCTTTTTACGTTAAACCAATATCCAACGAAAATATTTGAAGGGATGGTAAAGAAAAACAGGAACATTATTGTGATAAAAAAAGGCAAAAGCAACACTTTTGTCAATAAAATAAATCGCTACGCATCCCCCCAACATTTGTTTTACATCACGGCCCATTCAACGGAAGAATTATTAAAATTAGTGGAGCAAAAAGCGGCAGAAATTACTAAAACCATCAAAGCTGCTGAAATTTCAGAGAATCAAAAACGAATCTTAAAAACACCGGCTTCCGATCAATTAATTCAAGATAAATTTCGCGTAAAAATGGCACTTCGAAGCAATTATTCCTATGAATTAGTGGCTAACAAATTTCTTTGGATTAGACGGGAACTTGCTACAGGATACAATAGTTTGTTGCTTTATGAAGTACCTATTTCGGCAATTGAGAAAAACAATACAATCATAAACAACATTTTAAATGTAAGGGACTCTATTGGTAAAAAATTCATACACGGCTCTGTAGGAAAAACTTGGATGATTACCGAAAGAGCCTATTCGCCTTATTTTTTACAAACGCAGATAGATCACAAGATGGCTTTTGAAACTAAAGGTACATGGCAACTAAAAAATGATTTTATGGCCGGGCCATTTATTAATTATGCCATAAAAGACATTAAGAACAATCGGTATTTAATTTTGGACGGATTTACTTACAATCCTTCAAAATCGAAAAGAGATTTGATTTTTGAACTCGAAGCCATGATGAAATCGGTGGTATTTATCCCTTAATCAACCTTATGGAAATAACATTCAAAATAAGACGGTTTAACGAACTTTCAACTTCAGAACTCTATGAAGTACTACAACTTCGTTCGGAAGTGTTTGTAGTAGAGCAAAACTGTGTTTATCAAGATATTGATGGCAAAGATGATAAGGCGCTTCATGTTTTAGGGTATTATCAAAACGAATTATCAGCTTATGCACGATTGTTTGATGCGGGAAATTATTTTGATCAAGCATCCATAGGAAGAGTATTAGTGCGTCAAAAATACCGAAACGTGCAATTTGGTCACGAACTAATGCGGTTTTCGATTGCTGCCATTGCCGCTAATTTTAATCAAACGGCCATTACCATTTCGGCCCAAGAATATTTAAAAAAGTTTTACGAAAGTCATGGTTTTGTTCAAACCAGTGAATCCTATTTAGAAGACGATATTCCACATATTGAGATGAAGCGAGATGAAGTTATTTTTTTCTAGCCGGGACATCATTTTTCAAAATCAACAATTCTACTCGCCTATCGAGTGCGCCGCCCTGTTTTAAAGATTGGGTATTGCCATACCCTCTGTAGGTCATGCGTGCATCGCTGATGCCTTTTTTAAACAAATAGTTGTATACGCGTTTGGCTCTATTGACCGACAACTCTCTTTTTTTAGTTTCGCGATCAACCGCCTCTCTGTGATAAGTAGGCGTGCAACAGACATGGCCCTGAACTTCAAATTGAATGTTTTTAAATTTGAGCAATTGAAGGGCAATTTTATCGAGCTCTTTTTTGGCCTGAACCGTGAGTTGACTGCTGCCGCGTTCAAACAACACTTTTTCCAAATAAATCCGGTCTCCTTTAACAGCATCTTTACGAATGGAACTGTATACGCCAGGGATTTTTAAATTTTCAATGGTGATCGATTTGTAGTTTACAACCACATCAACCCTTCGGTTTTTGGATCGGGCTTCTGGGATATCGGTTTGTAAATCTTCATCGAGCATGATGCGACCTTTTCCTTCCAGTGTAATGATGATTTTGCTTTTAATGCCACGTTCGATCAATTTATTTTTTACAGTTGTGGCTCTGTTGGTAGACAACACAAAGTTGTATTCGTCTTTGCCTCGGTCGTCGCAATAGCCATAAATTTGGATGGATTCGATACGGGCCGTATCAATTTTTTGAACAAACGCAAGGACCCCTTCTGCTTGTTCTTCTTTTAAACTGAATTTATCAAATTCAAAAAAGATAGAATAAATTTCTTCTTCTTGAGCATAACCCAACTCAAAAGAAAAAAAAGTCGCTATAAGTAATAACCATTTCATAGCTAGAAAATTAGGTGTTCAATACAGGTCTTGATCTATTTTTAACGGAATAAAGGCTGTTTTATTTTACTTTTTTAATATCGATTGGTACTGAGGCGCATTGTTTAATAAATTGATGGCTTGTTCTATTTCGGGATTATTTTTGGTATAATACAAATACAATCCTTCTCGATAGTGATGTCTAATGATTAATTCTTCTTGAAGTTGTTTTTTGATTTGTTCTTTGTTTTTTTCAAGCGCTGCTTCTTGACTTTTTTCTAATGCGGTTTCCAGTTGTTTATAGGCAACTGTAATTTGTTCCTCAATTTGTTCCTTTTTTGCATTTTCCAAGACGGCTTTAAGCGCCTTGCTAGTTTCAGTATCCAAAATTATTTTTTCTTGTTTTATATACGATTTAAAGGCTAAAAAATCAGCATCCGTAACCGATGGAACGTCTGAAACCGTTGGGTTTTTATAATACAACTGGGTAACAAAATTGAAAATAGCGTCATTTTTTAACAATATTTCGGTACAGGTAGCCAATTTAGTCGATGCAATTTCAACATCAGGACGCACACCTCCGCCGTCATAAACGGTTCGTCCCGCTTTTGTTTTAAAAGGAGTATATTCTTTTTGTGCTTTTTTTATAGCTTTTCTGTTTTCGTCTTTTTTGGAGTAATCAAGCTCTTGAATACATCTTCCCGAAGGCGTATAATATCTAGAAATGGTTACTTTTACTTGCGTACCATAGGACAAATCCAACGGGCGCTGAACCAATCCCTTGCCAAAACTTCTACTGCCCAGTATAACCCCGCGGTCTAAATCTTGTATCGCACCTGCTACAATCTCAGAAGCAGAAGCGCTTTTGCCGTCTACAATTATTGCTAAAGGGATTTCCAAATCAGTGGGTTCGTTTTTAGTGCGGTATTCCAAATTGTATTTTATGTTTTTAGATTTTGTCGTCACAATCAATTCGTTTTTGGCCACAAATAGATTACAAATATTAACCGCTTCATGCAATAAACCACCTGGATTTGCTCGCAGATCTAAAATAATTTTTGTAGCTCCTTGCTGTTTTAAATCCAATAAAGCGGCTTTAGTTTCGGCGCTGGCTTTTTCGTTAAACTTAGATAAAACGATATAGCCAGTTTTGTCTTGTAATAATGCATAATAGGGTACGGCTTTAATATCGACTTCGTTTAACACGATGTTTGTGTTAAATGTTTTTCCTTGTCGAAGGCAAAGAATGTTTACAGAAGTATTTTTTGCACCTTTCAACAACTGAGCGGCATCATCTGGGTATTCTTTCAAAGTAACATCGCCAATTTGTAAGAGCTCATCACCCGCTTTTAATCCTGCTTTATCGGCCGGAAACCCTTTGTATATTTCTTTTAAGAATACTTTTCCTTCATTTCGTTGAACCATGGCCCCAATGCCCGTATATTCTCCCGTAGTGTTGATTTTATACTTTAAGACATCTTGTTCGTTAAAAAAAACAGTATAGGGATCCAATTCTTTTAACATGTTTTTGATGGCAATATCCATCATTTCGCCCGCATTAGTTTCGTCTACATAATTTTGGTTCACGGTTTTAAAAACGCTGGTAAAAATCTCGATTTGTTTCGCAATTTCAAAAAAGTCATTTTTAAAACTTACCCCCACCAAAAGAAAGGCCAAAGCGACACCAGTAAACATTATTTTTCTTTTGAAAAGACGTTTCATGAACAATACAATTGATTAATACAGTATACGAAAGTAACTAATATTGAGCAAAACCCATACTTAAAACCCAACTTACTTTGCTATTTCGTTGAATTTTTGAAAAAGTTGGATGGTTTTTTCTTCAATTTCTTGAAACGTAAGATGCTCTTTTGTTTGATAGAAAAACATTATGGCATAGGGTTTTTCCAAAGCATCAAGCAATAGATGCTTATTTAATCGATAGGTTTCGCGCAAAACGCGTTTGAAATAATTGCGATCTACGGCTTTTTTGAAATATTTTTTGGAAACCGAAACGCCTATTTTTAAAAGCGGCGCATTTGCTTCTTTGTTTTCAACATAGACCAAGCGCAAGGGAAATTTCGAAACCGAATTGCCTTCAGAAAAAAGCAAATCAATAGCTGTTTTGCTTTTTAATTTTTCTGTTTTGGGATACGTGAATGACATGATGCAAAGGTATAAAAAAAGCCGACGTGTGTTTGTCGGCTTCTAAGGGATTATTTTTTTACAAAAAAATTATCTTCTTTGTTGATATCGGCCATTTTATTTTCGGGATCAATAGTAATGGATTTGATGCTTGTTTTTGGGATATCAAAAGAGTAAGTGGGGTAGGCCCAATCCCATCCTTTTAAGCTAGTTCCATGTATTTCGGGGTACGGATTAGGTTTTTCCCAACGAAGTAACGTGTTAGGAATATAGAAAAATTCTTTAGTTCCGTCGGAATATTCTACAATAATATCTAATGGCATAGGCATTCTGCCTTTGCGCTCTATGGTTATTTGGGTGCTGTTTTGTGCTTCATTTACCGCTTTAATTGCATAATCAATGGTATTTGTGGTTAGTGTCCATTCTAACAAATACCAGTCTAAATTTGCCCCAGAAACTTTTTCCGCCACATGCTTAATATCGTTAGGCGTTGGGTGGGTAAATTTATACTCGTTGTAGTATCTTTTGATCGTTTTGTTGAGGTTTTCTTCGCCAATAATATATCCCAATTGTACCAAAAACACTTCTCCTTTGCTGTAGGCCGAAATTCCATAGGCCATATTCAAGTCATAACGATCAGCGTGAGTAGAAAGCGGTTGCTCTTTTCCTAATTTTGCCAAATAAATGTAATTATTATAAGCATCTTCATAAGGAATTTCAGGTTTTTTGGGAGGCAAAACCTTGTTCATTGCTAAGTTTGAAATGTAGGAAGTAAACCCTTCATCCATCCATTCGTGTTTGGTTTCGTTAGTCGCTAAAACAAATTGGAACCAAGAATGAGCCATTTCGTGAGCCGTAACGCCAACTAAACTTCCAAAGGAACGATTTCCAGTGATCAGTGTACACATGCCATATTCCATTCCTCCATCGCCTCCTTGAATTACCGAATATTGTTTGTAGGGGTAAAGGCCTACATTTTCGTTAAAGTACGTTAATAATTCGGCAGTTTTGGGCTGCATTTTTTTCCAATTTTCTATATTTTCTTTTTTGTTTTTATACAAAAAATGTAAGGCAACATTATTCGGTCCTATTAACACATCGTGTAAAAATTCATTATCGGCACCCCAAGCAAAATCATGCACGTTGGGCGCATAAAAATGCCAAGTGAGTGTTTTGGTTTTCTTTGGATAGGTTACAGTAACGCCTGTTTCTTGATAGCCGTGTCCTATTTCGTTAGGGTTTTGCAAATAACCCGTTCCTCCAATGGTGTATTCTTTGTCAATCGTGATTTTTACATCAAAATTTCCCCAAACGCCATGAAATTCCCTTGCAATGTAGGGATTGGCATGCCAGCCTTCAAAATCATATTCACATAATTTAGGATACCATTGTGTCATGGAAAGGGCCACGCCTTCTTCAGACACTCTACCAGAACGACGAATTTGCAGCGGCACCTGGCCTTCAAAATCTAATGAAAAGGTTGTTTTTTGTTTGGGTAAAATCGGGTTTACTAACGTTACTTCTAAAATGGTTCCGACTACTTTGGTTTTTGCTGCTACGCCATCTTGTTTAAAATCAGCAATATTTATATAGCCAATTTCAGTTGGTTTTAAGGTGCTTATTCTACTTTCTTTTTGCTCTTTTCCTTCTTTTTTAAAGGTTCTTACCATTCGTTTGTCGGGATCTAGAATGGTTTGAAGCCGCGCATCCATTTCACTTCCTGGTTGAAACGCATTATTAAACAAATGATAATACACTTTGTGCAACGTGTCCATCGAATTGTTGGTGTATACGATTTCTTGTTTTCCGGAGTATTGGAATTTTTTCACCTCCATTTTCACCTCCATTTTATAGTCAACGTGTTGTTGCCAATACCCTGGATTTGGATTGTTTTGCGCCCATAAAAAGAGGGGGAAACAACTTAAAAAAAGAATTTTTTTCATGTTTAATTAAAAAAGAATTTTTACAAGGGTTTGATACCTTATAGCTTACTAAGGGTTAATAGATCGGGATAGTTTTTTGTTAAAAGCAAAGCGTTATTAAATTAAAATAGATCATCACATCGGAATACTTCTTTCAGTCGAACTCCTTTTTCGGTTCTTTCAACGGTAATGATTTGATGGTGCGCATCATGTTCTAAAAATAAATAATAATTATGATCAGCGGCAGCATTCATAAACTTTGTTTTCTCATCCATAGTTAACAATGGTCTTGTGTCATAACCCATAACATAAGGAATCGGAATGTGACCGGCAGTTGCTAATAAATCGCCACAAAAAACTATTGTTTTGCCTTTGTATTGAATATGGGGTATCATTTGTTTTTCGGTGTGCCCGTCGGCAAAAAAAACGCCAAAACCCAATTCAGATTCTGGTATAAAATCGCCATCAGGCCTTTTTATAAATTGCAATTGACCGCTTTCTTGCATGGGAATTATGTTTTCATGTAAAAAAGAAGCTTTTTCTCTGGAATTTGGCTTTGTAGCCCACTCCCAATGGTTGTCATTGGTCCAATAGTTTGCGTTTTTGAACGCGACGTCATAACCCGTTTTGCCTGTGTTCCAATTGACGCTTCCGCCACAATGGTCAAAATGCAAATGGGTCATAAAAACATCGGTCACGTCATCGCGATGAAAGCCTGCATTAGTAAGTGATTTGTCTAACGAATGGTCTCCCCAGAGGGAATAATAACTAAAAAATTTATCCGACTGCTTGTTACCCATTCCGGTATCAATCAAAATTAAGCGGTTTTGGTCCTCAATTAATAGGCATCGAGCCGCTATGTCAATGAGGTTGTTTTCATCGGCGGGATTGGTTTTATTCCAAATGGTTTTAGGCACCACTCCAAACATGGCACCACCATCTAATTTAAAATTTCCCGCCTCTATAGGATGCAATTTCATGGTTTGTTATTTGGAGCCAAATTACAAAAAATACCATAATCAAAGACTATGTTAACATAAGTTATAAAAATGTTAGCAAATCTTGTAAAAAGTAATTTATGGATTATCTTTGTCGTTAATTTAGACAAAATCAAAATAAGCTATGAAAAGAGCAACAGAAAAAAGTTTTTTTAAAAACGATTTTTTCTAAGCGAATGACATAACACATTTATAATAACAAATACAAACGAGGTTATGATTAAAGTTTCTGACACAGCAAGTAAAAAAATCATTGCCATGATGCAAGAAGACGGTTTTGATGCGGCCAAAGATTATGTTAGAGTAGGCGTTAAAAGTGGCGGTTGCTCGGGGTTGTCTTATGAGTTGAAGTTTGACAAAGAGTTAACGGAGTCTGATAAAGTTTTTGAAGATAACCATGTAAAAATAGCCGTTGAAAAAAAGAGTTTTCTTTATTTGGCCGGTACGGTTTTAGAATTTTCAGGAGGGTTAAACGGAAAAGGATTTGTTTTTAATAATCCTAATGCACAAAGAACATGTGGATGCGGGGAGAGTTTCTCGTTATAAATTAAAAAAATGAGTAAATACACAGAAGACGACTTAAAAGTCGAATTAGAAAATAAAGAATACGAATATGGATTCTACACCGAATTGGATTCGGAAACGTTTCCAATAGGATTAAACGAAGACATCGTTCGGGCCATTTCAAATAAAAAAGAAGAACCCGAATGGATGACCGAATGGCGATTGGAAGCTTTTCGCGCTTGGCAAGAAATGGAAGAACCCGAATGGGCCAATGTGCATTATGAAAAACCCAATTTTCAAGCAATTTCCTATTATTCGGCACCTAAAAAAGCCGATCCGAATAAAAAGTTAGAAGATGTGGATCCCGAACTTTTGGCGATGTACAAAAAGTTGGGAATTTCAGTAGACGAGCAAAAGAAAATGAACAATGTCGCGATTGATATCGTTGTAGATTCTGTTTCTGTTGCCACAACGTTCAAGAAAACATTAAACGAAAAAGGCATTATTTTTTGTTCGATTTCGGAGGCCATTAAAGAACATCCCGAATTAGTTCGAAAATATTTAGGCACCATTGTTCCGCAGAAAGATAATTTTTATGCGGCTTTAAATTCGGCGGTTTTTTCCGACGGAAGTTTCTGTTACATTCCTAAAGGAGTGCGTTGCCCCATGGAGTTATCCACCTATTTTCGAATCAATCAAGGAGGAACAGGCCAGTTTGAACGCACCTTATTGATTGCCGATGAAGGTAGTTATGTTTCCTATTTGGAAGGATGTACAGCCCCAAGTCGAGATGAAAACCAATTGCATGCCGCCGTGGTTGAATTAATTGCAATGGACGATGCCGAAATCAAATATTCAACCGTACAAAACTGGTATCCTGGAAATAAGGAAGGAAAAGGAGGCGTTTATAATTTTGTTACGAAAAGAGGACTGTGCGAGAAAGGCGCTAAAATATCCTGGACCCAAGTAGAAACAGGTTCGGCGGTAACCTGGAAATATCCATCTTGTGTATTGAAAGGCGATAACTCCATTGGCGAATTTTATTCCATTGCGGTTACCAACAATCATCAACAAGCCGACACGGGAACGAAAATGATTCACTTGGGCAAAAACACCAAATCGACGATTATTTCCAAAGGAATTTCAGCGGGGAAATCACAAAACAGTTATAGAGGATTAGTACAAATAGGAGCAAGAGCAGAAAACGCTCGAAATTTCTCTCAATGTGATTCGTTATTAATGGGAAATAATTGTGGCGCTCACACCTTTCCGTATATTGAAAGTAAAAATGCTTCGGCAAAAATTGAACACGAAGCGACGACGTCAAAAATTGGAGAAGATCAAGTATTCTATTGCAACCAACGCGGCATTCCAACTGAAAAAGCTATTGCGTTAATCGTAAACGGTTTCAGCAAAGAAGTATTGAATAAATTACCGATGGAATTTGCAGTAGAAGCTCAAAAATTATTGGAAATTTCGTTAGAGGGTTCAGTAGGATAATAAATTAAAAATTAGAATAAATAACACATTTGCAAAATGTTACAAATAAAAAATTTACACGCGTCTATTGAAGACAAAGACATATTAAAAGGGATCAATCTTGAAATCAAAGCGGGGGAAGTACATGCGATTATGGGACCCAACGGTTCTGGAAAATCGACGTTATCTTCTATCATTGCGGGTAACGAAAACTATGAAGTTTCTCAAGGAGAAATCTACTTAAATGGAGAGGAAATTTCAGATTTGGCTCCCGAAGAAAGAGCACACAAAGGGGTGTTTTTATCTTTTCAATATCCAGTAGAAATTCCCGGGGTTTCGGTAACAAATTTTATCAAAACGGCTATTAATGAAAAGCGCAAGGCCAACAAGCAAGAGGAAATGCCTGCGAATGAAATGTTGAAATTGATTCGTGAAAAATCGGAACTATTAGAAATGGACCGAAAATTCTTATCACGATCGTTAAACGAAGGTTTTTCAGGCGGAGAAAAGAAACGCAACGAAATCTTCCAAATGGCCATGTTAGAGCCAAAAATTGCTATTTTGGACGAAACCGATTCTGGTTTAGATATTGATGCTTTACGAATCGTAGCCAACGGAGTAAACAAATTGAAAAACGAAAACAATGCCGTGTTGGTGATTACACACTACCAACGTTTGTTAGACTATATTGTTCCCGATTTCGTTCACGTGTTAATGGACGGAAAAATCGTAAAAACCGGTGGAGCCGATTTAGCTTTAGAGTTGGAAGAAAAAGGATACGATTGGATTAAAAACGAGTTGGTTTAAACTGTTCTCTGTTTTCTGTTTTTATACGGACAACTAATTACGGACAACCGATACTTTAAAAAATGGAATTAAAAGATAAATTATTAGCTTCGTTCATGGCTTTTGAAGAAAAGATTGATATCCAATCGGAACTTCATGAGGTGAGAAGCATCGCCATAAAAAATTTCGAAAATAAAGGCTTCCCTACTAAAAAAGAGGAAGCTTGGAAATACACGTCGTTAAATGCGGTTTTGAAAAATGATTTTTCGGTGTTTCCAAAGAAAGAAAACACTATCGAATTTAAAGATGTAAAAAAATATTTTTTACACGAAATCGACACCTACAAAGTGGTGTTTATCGACGGTATTTTTAGTTCGTTTTTATCAGCTACAACACACGATGGAATAGACGTTTGTTTGATGTCTTCGGCATTGACCAAGCCAAAATATAAAATGGTAATTGATAGTTATTTTAATCAAATTGCTAATAAAGAAGATAGTTTAACGTCTTTAAATACGGCATTTTCGTTAGAGGGAGCTTACATCAATATACCCAAAAGTAAAGTAGTAGAAAAACCCATCGAAATTATTTATTTTTCCACTGGAAATGAAGCGGCTTTAATGGTGCAACCCCGCAATTTAGTCATTGTGGGAGAAAATGCGCACGTGCAAATTGTAGAGCGTCACCAAAGCTTGAACAGCAATCCGGTTCTAACGAATTCTGTAACCGAAATTTTCGCTCAAAAACGCGCTATTGTAGATTATTACAAAGTACAAAATGATGTACAAACTGCCAATTTGATCGACAACACTTACATTGCACAAAAGCAAGAGAGCAGGGTAACGGTGCATACGTTTTCGTTTGGTGGAAACATCACCAGAAATAACTTGAATTTCTACCATCAAGGGGAACGAATCGATTCAACCTTAAAAGGGATTACTATTATTGGAGACAAACAACATGTCGATCATTATACGTTAGTGCAACATGCCTCGCCAAATTGCGAAAGCCACCAAAACTATAAAACGATATTACATGATAGTTCTACGGGTGTTTTCAACGGAAAAATATTTGTAGAAAAAGAAGCGCAAAAAACCGATGCCTTCCAACAAAATAATAACATATTAATTGGAGATAAAGCGACGATCAACGCCAAGCCTCAATTGGAAATTTTTGCCGATGATGTAAAGTGCTCTCATGGTTGTACCATTGGACAATTAGACGAAACCGCCATGTTTTATATGCAACAACGCGGCATTCCTAAAAAAGAAGCCAAAGCTTTGTTGATGTATGCGTTTACTAGTGAAGTGACCAATAGCATAAAAATACCCGAATTAAAAGCAAAAATTGCACGTATTATCGCCGATAAATTAGGCGTAAATATGGGATTTGATTTATAGAAATATACTTAGAAATATGTTAGACATCCAAAAAGTAAGAGCCGATTTTCCTATTTTATCTCAAAAGGTAAACGGGAAACCTTTGGTGTATTTTGACAACGGGGCTACTTCGCAAAAACCACAAGTGGTTATCGATGCTATTTCTAGGTATTACCGTGAATACAACGCAAACATTCACCGTGGGGTTCATACCTTGAGTCAATTGGCAACGGATGCCTATGAACAATCAAGAAATACAATACAAAAGCACATTAATGCAAAACAGAATTACGAAATCATTTTTACTTCTGGAACCACATTTGGAATTAACTTGGTGGCGAATGGTTTTGCAAGTTTGCTAAAAACAGACGATGAGGTATTGGTTTCGGCATTAGAACATCATAGCAACATTGTGCCTTGGCAATTTTTATGCGAAAAAACGGGCGCAAAGTTGGTGGTTATTCCAATGAATGAAAAAGGTGAATTGATCCTTTCCGAATTCGACAACTTACTTTCCGAAAAAACAAAAATTGTAGCCGTTAATCACATTTCAAACGCGTTAGGAACGGTTAATCCAATTGAATATATTATAAAAAAAGCCCATTTAGCTGGAGCCGCTGTCTTAATTGATGGCGCACAAGCTACACCGCATTTACGTCCCGATGTACAAGCTCTGGATTGTGATTTTTATGTGTTTTCGGGACATAAAGTTTGCGGACCGACAGGCGTTGGAATTTTATACGGAAAAGAAGACTGGTTGCGAAAATTGCCACCCTATCAAGGGGGAGGCGAAATGATTGCTGAAGTAACGTTTGAAAAAACTACGTATGCCGATTTACCGCATAAATTTGAAGCAGGAACTCCAAATATCGAAGGCGGAATTGTTTTAGGAACCGCTATTGATTACATGAATGCCATCGGTTTTGACAATATAGCAACATACGAACACGAACTATTACTATACGGAACCAAAAGATTACAAGAAATAGAAGGGTTAACGATTTATGGAACGAGCGAAAATAAAGCTTCGGTCATTTCGTTTAATCTCGAAGGTATTCATCCGTATGATATTGGAACTATTATAGATAAATTGGGAATAGCCGTAAGAACTGGTCATCATTGTGCACAACCTATTATGAATTTTTACAACATTCCGGGCACCATAAGAGCAAGTTTTGCTTTTTACAACACCAAGGAAGAAATTGATATCTTTGTAGAAGCGGTTATAAAAGCACAAATGATGTTGTCTTAACAAATTTATTCAGATGACAATAAAACAAATACAAGACGAAATTGTAGACGAGTTTTCGCTGTTTGACGACTGGATGCAACGCTATGAATACATCATAGAATTAGGAAAATCACTTCCGTTAATTGATGAGCAGTATAAAGTAGACGAAAACATTATCAAGGGGTGCCAATCGAAAGTTTGGGTGCATGGCGAGGAACAAGAAGGTAAAATTATATTTACCGCCGATAGCGATGCCATTTTAACCAAAGGAATCATTGCCATTTTGATTCGGGTGTTTTCAAATCAAATGCCAAGCTCAATTTTAGAGGCAAACACTGATTTTATAGACGAGATAGGATTAAAAGAACATTTATCACCAACCCGAGCCAACGGATTGGTATCCATGATAAAACAAATAAAAATGTATGCTTTGGCATTTCAAGCAAAGCAATAATTTTAAAATACTTTATGGGATTAACGAGCCTCCTATGAAAAAAAAAGATATAATTATGGAAGAATTTAACGATACAATCAACTTAGGCGAAGACGTAGTAAAAGTGTTGAAAGGAATTTTTGATCCCGAAATACCGGTTGATATTTACGAATTAGGACTCATCTATGACGTGATGATTAACGAAGATAATGATGTAAAAATCTTAATGACATTAACATCACCCAATTGCCCTGTGGCAGAAACGTTGCCGCAAGAAGTGGAAGAAAAAGTAAAATCTATTGATGCTGTAAAATCGTGTGAGGTAGAAATTACATTTGATCCGCCGTGGAGCAAAGATTTAATGAGCGAAGAAGCAAAATTAGAATTAGGCATGTTGTAAAGTTTGTTGTTTATGGTTCATCTCTAACTATAAACAATCAACCACAATCTAAAACAATGGATGAAATAGTAAACAAAGTAGCGCAAAGTTCTTTGATGGTATTCGATTTAGAAGATTACTATCCGGAGGGTCATGTGGTTGAGGTTGATATTTCACAATGGTTAGTGGAGGGTTTTTTATTGAAAGAAGCTGATTTTAGAGCCCAATTAAAAAGCACCGATTGGTCTAAGTACCAGGACAAATATGTAGCCTTGTATTGTGCTACGGATGCCATTTTACCCGCTTGGGCGTTTGCTTTGGTTGCGGTTCATTTAGCGCCGTTTGCTTTACACGTCGTTCACGGCACAAAAGAGTTGGCCGTTATCGCCTGGTATGAAGACATTTTAAACAAACTCGACTACACCGATTATTTTGATAAACCCGTTATTTTAAAAGGCTGTTCTAAAAAAGTCGTACCCAACCAAGTGTATACCGTAGCCATACAAAAACTACAAAAAGTAGCCAAAAGCATCATGTTTGGCGAGGCGTGTTCGGCAGTGCCTTTGTATAAGCGCAAATAGAAAACAACCGATTTGAGGTTTTTTACTCGTTCTCAACTGCGTCTTTATAATCAGGATATAAGAATTTATTGTACGGAAAGCGTGTAATGTGAATTTCACGAACCGCTTCATATACTTTTTCTCGAAACTCTTCAAAGTTGGCTTTTTCGGTAGCCGAAATAAACAAGGTTTTGCTTTCGCCTAATTTGCTCATCCACGTATTTTTCCAATCTTCCAAGGTGTAATGTTTGGTAGTTTTCTCCACACTTAAATCGTTTTCATCAAAATAAACCGGTTGAAAGGCATCAATTTTATTGAACACCATAATAGTGGGTTTGTCAGCACTTTTTATATCCTGCAAAATTTGATTAACCGATGCAATATGATCTTCAAATTCGGGATGTGAAATATCTACCACATGAAGCAATAAATCAGCCTCTCTCACTTCATCTAAGGTGCTTTTAAACGACTCAACCAATTGCGTGGGAAGTTTTCTAATAAATCCTACGGTATCGCTTAAAAGAAACGGTAAATTCTTAATTACGGTTTTTCGAACGGTAGTGTCAAGGGTTGCAAATAATTTATTTTCGACAAATACATCGCTTTTTCCTACGGCATTCATTAAGGTTGATTTACCTACATTGGTGTATCCCACTAAAGCCACACGAACCATAGCGCCGCGATTGCTGCGTTGGGTAGCCATTTGCTTGTCAATCACTTTGATTTTGTCTTTCAGTAACGAAATCCGATCACGCACAATACGACGGTCGGTTTCAATTTCGGTTTCCCCCGGACCGCGCATCCCGATACCTCCTTTTTGACGTTCCAAGTGGGTCCACATTCCGGTTAAACGAGGTAATAAATATTGGCATTGGGCTAATTCTACTTGTGTTCGTGCATACGAAGTTTCGGCACGCTGTGCAAAAATATCCAAGATTAGATTGGTTCGGTCTAGTACTTTGCAATCCAATTCTTTGGTAATATTTTTAGATTGTGAAGGCGTTAATTCGTCATCAAAAATTACGGTTTTAATGTCGTTATCTTTGATATAATATTTGATTTCTTCTAGTTTTCCTGTTCCTACAAAGGTCTTCGGATTGGGTTTGTCCATTTTTTGGGAAAAGCGTTTCACCACCGTTCCACCAGCAGTGAAGGTTAAGAACTCCAATTCGTCAAGATATTCGTTTAGTTTATCTTCACTTTGGTTTTGGGTTATTATTCCAACTATAATTGATTTTTCAAAGTCAATTACTTCTTTCTCTAACATAATTGTTCATTAAGAAAACAAAGGTACGAAATAGCAAGCATAAAAAAAGCGACCCAAAGAGTCGCTTTACTTTTCTATTGAAATGCAATTAGTTAATTACAATATCGTCTATTTGCATAGTGGTAGTTGCACCTCCAGAACCGTTTCCTACATATTCAAAAACGAAGAAACCGTTTCCAGTTACACTTGCTGGAATAGTGTAGGTTCCGCTATTTGTAAAGTTGGTAGCATACCCAGTAACCGTCCCTGAAGCAATTGTAAAACTAGATGTAATGTTGTTTAAAGTTGCGGAACTAATTTGTGTTCCCGGAACGTAATTTGTTGTATAATAAACTTTTAAAACCGCACCATTATTAAAACCATCTTTTGTTTTAAACGATAAAGTATTTGCTGTTGTCATGTTAACAGGAACAATAAATAGTGATCTATTTGCTTCTGGAGTGCCTCCAAAAGATGACATTTGAATGTATTTATTACCACTAAAAGTTTTTACTTGCCAATATCTGCTACCAACAGCAGCATCGTTGATGTATTTTGGGAATATTTGTTGGTTTGTCGTTGTGTATGAAGTAAAGGGCTCGTTTAATGTTGTATCATACACTAATGCTGTTCCAACAATAGGAGGATATAAATCGATATCTAAACGGTCGTTTGATAAATCAACATCTTTCAATGTTCTAATCATAAACTGATAATCGCTATTGTATTTGGTCATAACCCCACGAATTTTACCATTTTTTGAAGGCACGGCATTTGAAGCAAAAACAGCAAATTCACTCACTCTCACAATAACTTTATTGCCAAATTGGTCCGTTATTTCATGGTTTGTAGCTCCACCGATACTATTTAGTGTAGCATCAAAATATTTTTTTCCTACAGAAGCATCCGTAAATTGCACCGCATCAAATTCAATCAACATGTTCAAGTATTGATCGTTTTTAGCTTGAGCAATTGTTAAGTTTTTTACTATCGAGATTTCATCCACATCGTCACATGATCGCAGTATTACATTTTTATATTCTACCCCTGAAATTCTACCAACACCTGCGTTATAAGAAGAACCAATAACAGTAGAACCGTGTTGTTTGTTAAAATAACGGTTTTTGTCTAGTTTGATGGTTACTTTTCTGCCCGGTTCAAATTCCGTGTATAAATTGTAATTATCAACAGGCATACTAAATCCTTTCAAACCGTCTAACGACATCATTGAAATTGATTTGTAAAAATTTCCACCTTCATCACTTGATGTAACATACGCTTCAATATAATCTACTACTGTTTCAGAAGTAGTATAAGGAACCGTAGTAGCAGTAGCAAGAGTTGTAATATCGCTAACTTCCTTTGTTTTGGCTATCGTTACACATTCATTGGACAAGTTTGGCACCCCAAATTCGTCACTATTTACACAACTCGAAAAAGTTGCTAAAATTAGTGTTGTTACTATTAATTTATAATTTTTCATAGGTATTAATTTTTAGTAATCTTAATATTATCTAATTGGCAAGTTGTAGTTACCCCAGATTTGCTACCGGTATACTTGAAAGCAATTCGTACATTATTGTTTTCAAAGGTGCTAATATCAATGTTTCCACTGCTAACAAATATATCATCTGCAGTTGGTCTTGCAAAAGTTAAAGGGGTCCATGTGGCGGTTGCAATACCGGCAGTTGTTCCATCATAATTGGCAGAAACAAAAGCAGTTAAAGGGTATCCATTAGAATATCTCGTTTTAGTAGCAAACGACAACATTTCACCTGTGGTTCTAGTTAAGTCAATGGCAGGAGAAATCAACCATGCGACATCATTGGTTCCTGTTGCAGAATAAAACGACGAAAATTCGGCATAAATATTATTCGTAAAGGTTCTGGCATGCCACAAGCGCGTTGCTGTAGCATTATAATTTACCCAGCCCGTTAATGCGATAGGAACTTCATTTGAACCGCTTCCTGTTGTTGCTGTTTCAAAGCCCTCATTGAAAGCATATTCATATACCGTAGGAATCACATAATCGTCATCTCCTACACAGCTTGTTAACGAACTTGTAATAAGCCCCAACAAAAATATTGTTTTTAAAAATTTTATTTTCATAGAATAATTTATTAGAAGTTGATGTAGAAGTTAACGAAGAATGTTCTTCCATAGCCATAGAAGTATTTCGCTCCAAAAGAAGGCGTTCCGTTTAATTGATCGGCTTGTAAGTCTGGAAAAGTTGCTTTTCTAGATTGCTCAAATCCGCCTGTTTTATATTGAAGATCAAACAAGTTATTTACCGAAGCAAAGAACCCTACAGTATTTCTATTGGCTTTGCTAATTCTCCATGATTTCCCTCCTGTTAAATTAACTAAGGTAAAGGCGTCAAATTTTTCTTGTTTAAGAATTGCTCTAACGGTTTCTGGGGTAGCGCCCGCATAATTATCGCCGGTTGCGCTGTCGATACTAAAGTTGTCTGTTCGTAAGATATTAGCAAAATCAACATAGCTATTGGCCAAATAATTTACATTAGCACCCACCCACCAGAAATTAGGATCGCGGTATTCTAATCCAAAAGAAGCCGCCGTTTGTGGCATGCCTGCTTGGTGATAATTTTTGATGTATACGGTTCCAAAATCAGTCAATGAGTTTAATCCAGCAGCAGCTAATGCATCATCGTTTGTTTTTAATTTGGCATTATCGGAATAGATGTATTGCCCATAAGATGCTGCGGCAATAGCCTTGATTGTTGAGGTGATTTGATACTCTAAACCAAGTTCTAATCCCATATTTTGTTTCTCGATACCGGTTACAATTTCACTCACAAAAGTGTCTTCGTCTCCACCATCATCGCTTCCAATTCCTTCCCCGTAGAAAAATGAAATTTCAGTAGCGTCTTGAATTTTAGCATAAAACCCGGTTAAACGCGCTTTTAATTTTGGCGCTCTAATAATATAACTTGCATCTGCACTCGATATCCGTTCGCTTTGAAGGTCTGGTGTGATTACATTATTTAAGCGTGCATTTGAAAACGAATTTCTTAAACTTGGCGCTTTAGTTTGGTATAAGCCATTAAAATCAAAATAATTTCTACCGTTTAATTTATAGGTTAAACCTCCTTTGAAACCAAAGTTTTCAAAAGTGATGCTATTCCCTTTTCCATATGAATTATCGGCATAGATTCCATTTTGATATAAACCTTCTCTTTGATATTCAGTTCTAGAGAAGTTTTGTGCCAAATAAAAATCTACTTTATCATAGGTAAATTTAAATTGTGTAAAACCATCCATGGTTAATGCATGCAACAAGTAGTTGTATCCATATGTTTGATTTTCACCAATTTCTCTATTTGGATTGTTCAAATCAGATTGACCAGCATTTCCAGAATAAAACGGATCAATATCAAGGAAATAATCACCTCCCATTAAATCCAATAAATTTTGGTGATTGTGTGAGCGTAATTTTCTCACATTTACCCCAGCATTTAATACAATATGGTCTGATAAATTAGAATTTAGAATAGAATTTGCATTGAACAAATTGTCATCTGTGCGGTCTTCATATAACACATAAACGCTTCTTCCTGGAAAAGCACTATTTTGATTGGCAATATACATTGCATTCCAGTCGATTTGACTGTTGGCTCTAAAAGTGCCTCCAATTTGTGTTAATTGGTCTTGTGTATAACCTCCTAAATTACTGAAATAACTAGGTAAATTTTTATAATACGTTGGATCTGGATTATTTCCTAGTTGAAAGTCTAATCTTGAATTTCCAATGGTTCCAGTTTGAAAAGCAACATTAGTATTTAACGTTGTTTTTTCAGATAATTTCCAATAATGAGACAACATAACCATAGGTTCTTCAATGTCTTTATCTCTTGAATTTCGTTTTTTACCATCTTGCCATCCCCAATATGAGTTGTATTTAACTCCCATTAAGTCATTCACTTCTTTGGTGTTTGGCGATGATTTGCCTCTGCTATTTTGAGCATAAATGGCCGTTAAATTTACACTGTGATTGTCGTTAAATTTTTTCTCAATACTAGCAAATACAGAATTTGCCGCATAATCTGTTCCTTCAAAATAACCTTCTTGTGCCCATCTTCTGGATGCAGAAATAACATAAGCCAATCCATTTTTATCCATTCCAGACGCATAGGTTCCCATGGTTCTCCAGCTGTAATTTGTGTTAGTTCCCGACATAGAAATTCGAGATCCTGGTCTATAAAAAGAAGCGCGTGTATTGATTTCTTGCGATCCTAATGCGCTACCAAAATTATAATCAGATGGGGCAGATCCCATAGTAAATTCTTGATTACGAGTAGCGTCATTTAAACCGCCCCAGTTGCTCCATTGTGGTCTTCCGTCATACAATTTATTCATAACAATACCATTAATCATGGTAACGCCATATTCGTTGTCTAAACCTCTAATTCTGAAACGAGATTGGCCCCAGTTAAAGGCCGCCGCTTGTTGGTAAGCATCTCGTGTAGCTTGCAATAAACCCGATGTACTTTCAGAACCACTATTATCATCTCCTAAGTCATTTTCGGTGATGGTAACTAAGCTCAATTGTTGTTCAGAAGTAATATCTTCTTCTAAAACGATAGTTCCTAAGTCTATGGTTTCGCCAGTAGACGGTTCAAGCATCAAATTTTGTTGATTGTATCCAGTAGATTTTATCACCAATACTTGTGCCCCAGAAGGCAAAGTTTGAAAAGCAAAGTTTCCATCAACATCCGTTAAAACAGATTGGTTGTTGCTTTGAAGGACAGCCACAACATTTTGTAATGGTTTTTGGCTTTTAGCATCGATTACCTTTCCTTTTAGGACCGGACTTTGCTGAGCAAAAACAAATACAGCTTGCAGCACGAGAAGTGTGCTCAATACAAGTTTTTTCATAAAGTATATTAAAATTAATACTAATTTAATGTCAAGTAGTGAAAACTTAACCAATATCAAATATACACCTTTTAATAATATTATATACCTTTGAAAGGTGTTTACAAGTAAACATAACCATATAATAATCTACCGTTATGAAAATTAAACTTTATATATCGATTTGTAGTATCATTTTGTCAATTAGCACTGGTTTTGCCCAAGAAAAAAAATTTAAAGTGCACACGGTTGCCTTTTATAATTTTGAAAACTTATTTGACACCATCAATGATCCCGACACTTATGATGAAGAATACACACCATCGGAAGGGTGGACGTTAAAAAATTATAAAAAGAAATTAGACAACCTAAGCAGGGTATTGATTGAGCTAGGCACCAGTGAAAATCAAAAGAATTCACCAGTCATTATTGGCGCTTGCGAAATTGAGAATCGAAGAGTATTAGAAGATTTAACCAAACACCCCACTTTAATCAATAAAGGATATAAAGTGGTGCATTTTGATTCGCCAGACAAAAGAGGTATCGATGTTGGTTTTTTATATCAAGAAAAGCATTTTCAGCCTATAAGTTATATCAATGTCCCTTTGTATATTTATGAAAATGAGACCGCATCCGATAAAAAAGACAAAAAAGAAGCAGAAGAAACTGATGACAAAGGAGCTGTAGACGCTAAAACCAAAAGAATTTATACCCGCGATCAATTATTAGTTACAGGCATGTTAGACAATGAGGAGATAAATATCATTGTAAATCACTGGCCTTCTCGCTCGGGTGGAGAGAAAAAAAGCAGCCCCTATAGAGAAGCCGCGGGGCGATTAAATAGAAAAATTATGGATTCCATCATTAAAATCAATCCCAATGCAAAAATTATTACGATGGGCGATTTGAATGACGGATCGTATAATAACAGTGTCAAAGAAGGGATTGGTGCAAAACTGAAAAAAGAAGAGCTTAAAAAGCCTGCAGACATTTTTAATCCGTTTGAACAAATGGCAAAAGAGGGTCATGCCACTCTTTTTTATAGGGATTCTGGAGATATTTTTGACCAAATCATGGTGAGCGAACAATTTATTTCAAAAGACAAAAACGATTATGCTACGTTTAAATATTGGAAAGCAGGAATTTACAACAAACCTTTTCTCATCCAAAAAACAGGGCAATGGAAAGGGTATCCGTTGCGAAACCAAAACGGCATTCCAGGGTTTTCAGACCACTTCCCCGTATATATTTATTTAGTACAAGAAGTAAAATAAATATTAATCACCAGAAATAAGGTTAGTTTGTCACAAAAAGCACAGCTAACCTTTTTTCTTTTTAGTAACTTTACCTATTAAAATAACAACTCAATGGCAATAGCAAAACCATTCAACTTACAAAAGTGGATCAGAGAGAATAGAGAACTATTAAAACCTCCTGTTGGTAACAAAAATGTATATATCGATTCAGAAGATTACATTGTTATGGTTGTGGGCGGACCCAATGCCCGAAAGGACTATCATTACAACGAAACCGAAGAATTATTTTACCAATTAGAAGGCGAAATCACCGTTTTTATTCAAGAAGAAGGTCAAAAAAAAGCCATGAAACTTTTGGCTGGAGACATGTACTTGCATCCTGCAAAAGTACCCCATTCGCCCGCAAGATCGGAAGGCTCTGTTGGATTGGTTATCGAAAGAAAACGCGTCGGAAAAGGTTTTAACGATGGCTTGTTGTGGTTTTGTGACATCTGTAACCATAAATTACATGACGTTTATTTTGAATTACACGATATCGAAAAGGATTTTTTACCCCATTTTCAAGAGTTCTATAATTCGGAAGAAAAAAGAACGTGTAAACAATGTGGTACAGTAATGGAAACCAATCCAAAGTATACAAAATAACCGTAAGTGATCCGTATCATTTGCAACGTAGCATTTGAAATATATTTTTTACCTTTGATGAAAATTTAACAAAAACGGAATAAAAAGTTATAAAATGATATCTGAAGCAGCAATTCAATTTGGTATGCAAGACGCTTTGCAACAATTAGGCATTAAAGAAATTAACGAAGGAACTTCAACGGGTTCTAAGTGGTTTTCAAACGGAAAAATCATCGAATCGTATTCCCCTGCTACAGGTGATTTGATTGGAAAAGTAAAATCTTCGACCAAAGAAGATTACGAAACTGCCATGAAAGCTGCAGAAGAAGCGTTCAAAACTTGGCGATTGGTTCCGGCTCCAAAAAGAGGAGAAATCGTGCGTCAAATGGGAGACGAATTGCGCAAACACAAAGAAGCACTTGGGAAATTAGTGTCTTTTGAGATGGGCAAATCCTATCAAGAAGGTTTAGGAGAAGTGCAAGAAATGATTGACATCTGTGATTTCGCCGTTGGTTTATCGCGTCAATTACACGGATTAACCATGCATTCAGAACGTCCAATGCACCGCATGTATGAACAATGGCATCCGTTTGGAATTGTAGGCATCATTTCGGCGTTCAACTTTCCAGTTGCCGTTTGGTCTTGGAACACCATGTTAGCTTGGATTTGTGGCGATGTGTGTATTTGGAAACCCAGTTCAAAAACACCTTTGTGTGGTGTAGCGTGTCAAAACATCATTCAAACCGTATTAGAAAGAAACAATTTACCAGAAGGCATCAGCTGTTTAGTGGTTGGTAACGAATCGGGTGATTTAATCAATAACGACAAACGTATTCCATTAGTATCGTTTACCGGTTCTACCAGAATTGGTCGTCACGTATCAAAAACAGTGGCAGAACGTTTTGGAAATACTATCCTAGAATTAGGTGGAAACAACGCAATCATCGTTTCTCAAGAAGCCGATTTATCCATGGTATTGGTTGGAGCGGTTTTTGGAGCGGTAGGAACAGCAGGACAACGCTGTACTTCAACACGTAGATTAATTGTGCACGAAAGTGTGTACGATAAAACCTTAGACGTTTTAGCGAAAGCTTATGCTCAGTTAAAAATTGGAAACCCATTAGATGCTAACAATCACGTGGGACCACTTATCGATAAAGGTGCAGTGCAAGACTATTTAGATGCGATTGAAAAAGCAAAAGCTGAAGGCGGAAGAGTTATTGTAGAAGGTGGTGTTTTAGAAGGGAAAGGCTACGAAAGCGGTTGTTATGTAAAACCATGTATTATTGAAGCGAAAAATGAGTTCGAAATTGTTCAACACGAAACATTTGCACCTGTATTATATGTAATGAAATACAGCACTATTGAAGAAGCAATTGCGATGCAAAATGCAGTTCCTCAAGGATTATCGTCTTCGATCTTTACCAATAACATGAGAGAAATGGAATTGTTCCTTTCGGCTGCGGGTTCTGATTGTGGTATTGCTAACGTAAACATTGGAACTTCTGGTGCTGAAATTGGTGGTGCTTTTGGTGGTGAAAAAGAAACCGGCGGTGGCCGTGAATCTGGTTCTGATGCCTGGAAAGCCTACATGAGAAGACAAACCAACACTATCAACTACGGAACAGCGTTACCGTTGGCTCAAGGTATTAAATTTGATTTATAATTAAGGGATTAGTGAAAAGTAATAAGTGATTAGTTACTTTTTGGATATAAAAAACCCTGCAAATTTTTGCAGGGTTTTTTGTTGGTAAAAGCATACTTACAAAATCACAAATTTCTTAAACACTTTTTGTCGGTTCCATTCAATAGAAAGAATATAGGTCCCAGAGGCCAGTGATAGATAATCTAAGGTTATATTTTTGTCGGTTACATAGGCAACACGGTTGTCAATTAAACTGCCATTTATAGAAAAAACGGTAAATTGAACATTGGTATTTACTGCTTCAGGGAACAATAAAGAAATTGAACCATCGCTTGATGGATTTGGATAGAGCGTAATTACATCATCAAGAGTTATGGTGCTGAGCAAGGTGCTGTCAAAAATGGGTAATTTCACATAATTGCCTCCTAAAACTTCAGTAGCTTCACTTTCAGACATGCACAACCAATCTTGCATTACGGTTGTATAGAGTTGGCGATAATCAAATTGCATAGGCACTTGATCATTTACAGAAGCATTATTGGGCAATACCGGACTTGTACCTATCATACCCGAAACTGGGTAAGCTGTATTTGCAACTGCAGAGGGGTTTGTATTTAAGGCGCCACCAAAAAATATAACAGGCGCAGCTGCACCATGATCGGTTCCCATACTGGCATTACTTTTTATTCTTCTTCCAAATTCACTAAAAGTCATTCCGGTTACTTTGTCTTCTTTGTCCATGTAAGCTATTTCTTGTTGAAAAGCACCAATAGCTTGCGACAATAGCGTTAAGTTAACCGCCTGAGAACCTTGTGTTTTATCCGTATTGCTAACTTGATTTTCATGGGTATCATGCGTGTTTGGATGGTTTACAATATAAACAGGCGTTTGCAATCCTCCGTTAATTAACTTGGCAACAATTTTTAATTGATCGGCTAGTTTATTGTTTGTCGGATAAGTGACTCCCGAGTTCAAAGGGCTGTTATATGCCGCTTGAATTACATTTCTATACACATTACTTTGGTCTTTCATCAAACGAAGAAAAGTAAGTTCGTGTCCATAATCAGAATTAGGCGCAGGGTCGGTAATACCATTTATGACATTTAAAAGCGCATTCGGATCAGGAGCGCTATACCCCATATTCATATTTGGCCCTTGTAATGAAAAAGGCAGCGTGGAACCTATTTGTATGGCTAATGGATCTGACATTTCGGATGAAGGATACGCTGTTGGGTAATTTGGATATTTAATATCTAATGCCCTTCCCAACCAACCACTATCAAGGTTTTGATTACTTCCTGATGCTGTGAACCAAATATCGGTTGCTCTAAAATGGCTGTAATTAGGATTGGGATAGGACACCCCTTGCATAATCATCATTTTGCCATTATTATACAGATTTTTCATTTCTGTCATTGCTGGATGAAGTCCCGTTGAGCTATTGTTGTTTAAGGTTAACACGCTAGTTTCGTCCATTAAAATATTTGATCGCGCATTAAATAGTTTGCTCCATTGGTCTAATGGGAACACTGTGTTTAAACCGTCATTTCCTCCATTTTGCTGAATAATAACTAATATTTTGCCACAATTTATGGCAGAAAGCGCCATTTTTTCTAGTGTTAAACTATCAAACTCTGAAGATGCCATTACCGGAATTCCTCTTAATAATAAAGGAGTTGAGGCTAATGCAGTTGTTTTTATAAAATTTCTTCTTTTCATAGCAATTACATTAATTGATATTCAGATAATTGAGTAATAGCAAGCAGTAAACTTTTTAAACGCGATTTTACGGTATTGGTATAACTCACATTTGTTGGATTGCTGGTATAATTATTCCATGCACCCGACCAATAATGATTATCTACTTGATTAGATAACAAATTTTGTACTTTTAAATTTGTTTTTGCAGCAGCACTTATATCTACAGGTAATAGATATTTAACACATTCATTTACTAAAGCATCTGGATCTGCAATGGTTGCTCCTGAAAATTGTGAGACCCAAGCAATTACATCAACCTCAATGCGAGTTGTTAAACCGTTATAGTTGAGGTTGAAGCCATTAAAAATACTGTCAATAAATGCAGCTCTTTTTTGAACGGTATTAGAATTGATCCAGTATTCATGGAAATTTGGATTTTGATAATAGGCAGGCCAACCGGCAACATTAGGCATATTACCCATTGATTGATCGTTAGGGACTAAAAATCTTGTATTTATAGCTCCCCAAACATAATATTGCGCATGATGATTAGTGGCGTCTGAAACATTGTAATTCAAATTAAAAGTACGCATACTTCCAAGAATTAAATCAAATGGAGATTTGATGTATACGCCATAATTTGCCATATCATAAAAATGTTGGCTTTTGAATAATTTATCTAAAACAGGCGCTATTTCCCAATTGTTTGCTACAAAATGTTGAGCTAAAGGAACGATTACATTCGCTTCAATATTGGCATCAATGTCATAGTACACAAAATAGCGATACAATCTACGGCATATGTATTCGGATACGACTTGCGATTTTAAAAAGATCAAATCTATGAATGCATCTAATTCAGCACTTCCGTTATTTGTTATTGTCGTATTATTAAAAAAAGAAGAAAATGTTTTGTTTGAAGTGTTGTGTTGTGTTGCAACAAAAGAGGTTGTTGTAGGGTGTGTATTTAGATTTTGAACACGCCACCCGGTAAGAATTTTTGCCGCCGCAATTACATCCGCTTCAGTAAATTGGCTCATAGGATCTTTCCCAAGGGTAAAAAGTTCCATGATTTCACGAGCAAAATTTTCGTCTGGCGCACTGCTTGTATTGGCTTGATTGTTCAAATAATACATCATAGCAGGTTGCGTGGCAACATTTCGTATTAAGGTTTTAAAATTTCCTAAACCATTATTTCTAAAATGTTGAATATATTCATGAGATATTCGTGCAGAATTAGTAGCACAATAAATATTTTGAGAAACTCTAACCGTATTAAAATCAATCGGAATAAAATGATACCAAAACCAGGTCATTTTTTCTCTTATATTGAGCTGTTGGTTTAATCCTTGTCCTAAATTCCAGGCAGAAAGACCCGTAATTCGATAACTATTGGTTGTGTTTCCAATGGAGTTAGAATTGAAAGCATGTTGGGTCCAATCGCTTCCGTAGGGGACATTTCCTTCATCCGCAAAAACATTTTGATAATAATTAACGGGTGGGTTTGTTGTTGAATTTGGAATTGTTAATAGTGAATTGACACTTGAATTTAATCCGGCTTGTACTAAACCATTAACATTTGAAAATTTAAAGCCAAATTGGGTGCGTCGCAACAAATGCAATGCCGAAGCGGTGTTCCACAAACCAGAATAGGGAGCTAATCCGCTAGTGATGTTGCCAATTCTATCGGTAACAGGAGACGAATAACTTCTATGGCCATAATTTTTTCTTTTATATTTTTCAAACAGAAGATCCTGATTTTCTGCTCTCCGTAGAAATACTTTTTTAAATAAATTTCTTCTAGAATATTTTTTTTCCATATCGCCAGCTTAAGGAATTTAATATTAGACAATTAAAAACAAAAAAAGTTTAGTTTGTTATCAAAAATACTACATTAATTTTAAAAAAAAACCACAAAATCAAATTTGCGGGGTTTCATAGTGTCAAATTGCCACAAAGGCACCTTGAAAATTACTTCGTTTTCTTCACGTACTGTGTTAAAATATAAATGTTTTGGTTTTCTACTCTACCTTCAATTAGGTTCGCATCGTCCCAAACGAGTTTAATATTGTGCACGGCAGCTCCACGTTTTGCCGTAAAAGTAGCGCCTTTTACATCTAAATCTTTGATCAACACAACGGAGTCGCCATCTAATAAAGTGACACCGTTACTGTCTTTATGTACAATTTTGTTTTCGTCTTCTTCTTCGCCTTCACCCGTTGCTTTTGCCCATTCTAAGGCTTCTTCATCCAGATACATCATGTCTAACAAATCGGTGTTTTTTAAACGCGCTAACATGCGCCAAGATACAATTTGAACCGGTAAATGCTCGCTCCACATACTTTCCGACAAGCCTCTCCAGTCTTTTTCGTCGGTAGTTTCTGGGTTTTCAATTTGGTCTTTTAAGTGTTTTGAAACCAACACACTATTTTCAACGGTTCTTTCATTTGCTGGGGGCAATACATACACCACTAAGTCATGTTCTGCGCCGCTAATTTCGCAAACGGAACCACTACGGTCTTTTAATTTTCTTTCTATTACACTCATTTTGAATGGATTTTACGTAAATAATATTTTGTGACAAAGGTATAAATTGTAACAGAACAGCATTAAAAAATGCAATTAATTTCTACCTTTTTCATTTGGGTATAAATCAGGTAAGGCATCACTTTGCCAATATTCTTTGGTGTCTACATCCATAAGGGTTAATTTCCCTTGGAAGGCGGCACCTGTATCTACATTCCAAACACACGCTTTATTTATTGGCGTAGCTTCCTTAATTTTTGTAACAGGTGTGTGACCAATATAAATTTCTTTATACAGTTTTAATCGATTTGGATAGGTAAGAGCGTCTTCCGAAAGTTCGTTGTCCATAGATAAAACCATTTCCCATAACGTTCTATCCCAATAGAATAAAGGCGTAAAAAATTCGTGTGCAACACCTCTTAGGTTGGTAAACCCGGCATGAATAAACAATCGGTTTTCATCATCTAAATAGTAATTTTGTAACGATTGTAAAAAGTGAATGTGTTTTTCTTTTGTAGCAAAATCGATGTTTTGGTAGGATAAAGCCGAGGATTCACCACCATGAGCAAACCACATTTTTTCATCAAACCCTTCAGGATCATTGCACAACCATTTTAGTAATAAATCATCATGATTCCCTCTAATAAAAATACAATTTTGTTGGCGTTGAAGCGAAATTAAATACTCTAAAACCGCTGGCGAATCGCTCCACCCATCTACAAAGTCACCTAAAAAAAGCAACGTGTCACTTTTTGAAACAGAAGCTCTTTCTAAAACCTGAACCAATGCTTTTAAGCCACCATGAATATCGCCAATTACTAATTTTCTACTCATTCTTTGTGTTGTATTTCATTTTTCTTAAAATTCGCATCACTTCTTTAAAAGACAAATATACCAGGGGATTATCATAGGTTTTCAAAAACGTTTTTGTGTCAATTAGTTTTTGTTTGGCTTCTTCAAATCCATTCAAATAACAGATCATTAGAGTATGTGGCACATTGAGCAATTCTTTTTTTTCATTTTCATTTAAATTATTTCCTTTTTGAAGTTTGTTAAGAAGAACAATATTGGAATTGTAAATGTGATGCAACATTTTTTTATTGTATTGCGGCGGCTCAAATAGCATTAATGAGTCTATTTTGTAATAGCCATTATCAAAAAATCGAATGGTTACTTTTTCTAGTGGGTAATAAGTGGTTTTATCATTTAATCCCAAACTTACATATTCGGTTATAGAAAATGATTCTTCATCAAATGATATACTTACTTCATCAAGGGCAGAATAGAACAATTTTACTTGTTCGTTAATCAACTCAATATCAACTCTTGAAAAGTAAATATGATCTCTAACTTTTTTCTTATTTCCTGCCCAACAGACCACAAAAAGTTCTTTAAAAACGGTATAATTCGATTCTAAATCTTTGTGTTTGTTGTTGATAAAATCTAAGACACTCTCTAAGGTAAAAGAAATGCTATTTCGGGAGTTATTTTCTAAACGAATAACCGTTTCGACATTTTGTTTTGAATAGGGGATTTTTTCGAAAGTGGGAGAAGTATTACTTCCTTTCCTAACATACACGCTATTAGCAACTATTGTATGAATTCCTTTTTTGAAATACGATGTTTTAGATTTGGGTTTAATAGTAACTAATCCTACCACTTTGTCTTTCGGTAAATTAGGGAAAGGAACGTTTTCATATTGAATTTTTGGCGGATTTTCCAAATAAGCATTGACCAAATTTTGAATCTGACTATCATCAAAAAAATCATCCCCCACAATTTCATTCGTAGTGTCTTCTACACCAACTACAATATACGAATTGTTGCTAGGATTTGAATTAGAAAGTGCGCATATATGCTTTAAAAATTTTGCTTTTCCTTCTTTTGAATGCAGATTCAATTGGCGTTTTTTATCATAAAAACTATTCTCATCATTGTGAGCTAATAAATTTTTGATTAAAAGACGCTTGTTGATCATATTTTAATTGATTAGTAACACGCAACAAGTGACAAGAGAAACCAATCGCTTTCACTAATTGTTTTTTTATGGGACTTTATTGCCCATACTTTCCGTCCAAATGGCAAACCAATCTTGCGCCTCTAACACTAATGATTTTGCCTTCATTAATTGTTGTATGCGACTCACATTAATGGTTCCAGCAACCGGTAAAATATTTGCAGGATGTTGTAAAATCCAAGCCAATAATATTAAATCAGAACCCACATGATATTTTTCAATTAATTTAGAAAACAACAATTTCAATCGTTGGGTTTGTTCGGTATTTTCTCTAAAAACAACACCTAACGGATTCCAAGCCATGGGTTGAATTCCGTGTAATTGCATATAATCTAAACTTCCATCGATCATGGCTTCATGATTTGTAGCAGAAAACTGAATTTGATTGAAGCCAATTTCGGTTTTTTGACGCAATAATTCGGTTTGAGATGGGGTAAAATTAGACACGCCAAACGAACGAATTTTACCTGCGGCTTTTAATTTTTCAACTGCTAATGCAATTTCGTCGGCCTGCATTAATGGGCTAGGACGGTGCAAAAGAAAAACGTCTAAATAATCGGTATGTAGATTTTTCAATGAATTTTCTACCGACCAAATAATATAGTTTGTTGAATAATCATAATGTTTTAATTTATTTTCTGGTCGATTTTCCGAAACATATTGGATACCACATTTTGAAATTAATTGAATTTTTTCGCGATCAATTTTTGTATTGGCCCAAGCTTTTCCAAAACTTGCCTCTGTTGTATAACCGCCATAAATATCTGCCTGATCAAATGTAGTGATGCCGTTTTCAAAAAAAAGGTGAATTAAGTGATTCATTTCCTTTGTGTTAAGGTTTTTATCCCAAACTCCCCAATTCATAACTCCGGCAATAATAGGAGATAATTGTATAGACATAGTCGTTGTAATTTTTAAATTTTTCTTAAAATTATAAAATTAGAATCACAAATGCGGCATAAATTCCCCTTTTTTTATTGTTTTTTAACGCAATGTTAACAACGAATAAGTAAAAAAAATCACAATTTGCACCGTTAAAATTTGTTATTAATTTCAAAGTATTAAATTAAACCTAAAAATGGAAGAAAATACCTCGACCTTAGACATTAGAGCCATCAACGAAAAGATAGAACGTGAAAGTGCTTTTATTGACTTGCTTACCCTTGAAATGAATAAAGTAATTATTGGTCAAAAGCACATGGTTGAACGATTATTGATAGGATTATTAGGACAAGGCCACATCTTATTAGAAGGGGTGCCTGGTTTAGCAAAAACCTTAGCAATTAATACACTATCGCAGGCGGTTCATGGTTCGTTTAGCCGCATACAGTTTACCCCAGATTTATTACCTGCCGATGTGGTCGGAACCATGATTTATAACATCAAGCAAAACGACTTCACCATTCGAAAAGGGCCCATTTTTGCTAATTTCGTTTTGGCCGACGAAATCAATCGTGCGCCAGCTAAAGTGCAGTCTGCCTTATTAGAAGCTATGCAAGAAAAGCAGGTTACCATTGGCGATGAAACCTTTAAATTAGACAAACCCTTTTTAGTAATGGCTACTCAAAACCCAGTGGATCAAGAAGGGACATATCCTTTGCCTGAGGCTCAAGTAGACCGATTCATGTTAAAAGTGGTTATTGATTATCCTAAAATGGACGACGAACGTTTGGTGATTCGTCAAAATTTAAAAGGAGCCTACGAAAAAATAAACGAAGTGGTTTCTTTGGATCAAATACTCAAAGCACAAGAGGCCGTTCGTGAAGTATATATGGACGAGAAAATCGAAAAGTACATCTTAGATATTATTTTTGCTACGCGTTATCCCGAAAAATACAAATTAGAAAATCTAAAACCGTTGATCAGTTTTGGTGCTTCGCCAAGAGGAAGTATCAATTTGGCAACAGCCGCAAAATGCTATGCTTTTATTAAACGAAGAGGGTATGTCATTCCAGAAGATGTGCGCGCGGTAGTATATGATGTATTGCGTCACAGAATCGGAATCACCTATGAAGCCGAAGCAGAGAATGTGACAACGGAAGACATCATTAGCAAAATTGTAAACGAAATCGAAGTGCCTTAACTAGTTACGAGTTAAAAGTTACGAGTTACGAGTTAAATGTTTGTTATTTTAACTCCAAATTCAAACCCGAAACTTTAAACCTGAAACCCGAAACTAAATTATGGATACCAAGGAAATTCTAAAGAAAGTTCGAAAAATTGAAATCAAAACCCGAAGATTGAGCGATCACATCTTTTCGGGCGAATACCACACATCTTTTAAAGGACGAGGGATGACGTTTTCGGAAGTGCGTCAATACCAATACGGAGACGATGTTCGTGCGATTGATTGGAACGTCACTGCGCGCTATAACGAACCTTTTGTTAAGGTCTTTGAAGAAGAGCGCGAATTGACAATGATGTTGCTCGTGGATATTTCGGGTTCGGAAAGTTTTGGTACAAAAAATCAACAGAAAAGAGACATGATTACTGAAATAGCAGCTACATTGGCTTTTTCGGCCACCCAAAATAATGATAAAATTGGGTTACTGTTGTTTTCAGATCAAATCGAATTATATATCGCACCTAAAAAAGGGAAATCGCACGTTTTACGGATCATTCGTGAATTGATCGAATTTGAACCCAAAAGCAAAAAAACCGATTTGTCACATGCCTTGAAATATTTATCAAGCGTGATGAAAAAGAAAGCGATTGTTTTTGTGATTTCCGATTTTATGACAACATCCTACGAACACACTTTAAAAATTGCAGCAAAGCGTCATGATGTTACCGGAATAAGAGTATTTGATGCCAGAGAAGAACGCCTCCCCAATATTGGAATTGTAAACCTCTTAGATGCCGAAACCGGAGAAACCTTAGTAGTGGATACCAATTCAAAAGCGGTTCGTCAAAACTATGAGAAATATCATCTTGAGAATGTGTCTTATTTTAAAGATATCTTTTCAAAATGTGGGGCCGGAACCTTAAGTTCAAGAGTAGATGAAAGCTTTGTAACAAAATTATTAAGCTATTTTAAAGCGAGAAATTAAGAAAGATGAAAAAAACAATTTACTTACCTATTGCTTTACTGTTTGTGTTTTTTGGTTTTTCTCAAAAAATTACAACCAGTATTGATTCTTCTCAAATAAAAATTGGATCGCAATTTAAGTTAACTATAAAAGCATCGGTAAACGCAAAAGATAAAGTTGTTTTTCCAGAAGGGAAGTTTTTTGGAGCATTAGAAATTTTAGAATCCTATCCCGTTGATACCATTAAAAATAATTCACAATATGAATTGATTAAAAAATATGGTTTAACACAATTTGATTCGGGGCGATATACCCTTCCAAATTTATTGGTAAAAATCAATCAAACGGCATTCAGAACCGATTCGCTCTCTATTTTGGTAAACAATGTAAAAGTCGATACCACAAAGCAACAAATGTATGATATCAAAAACATTATTGCCACCGAAGAAGCTCCTAGCAGCGAGTGGTGGAAATGGTTGCTCTTGCTGGCTTTAATTGTAGCCTCTGGTTTTGCGTCTTATTTTATCATTAAAAAAATTCAAAAAAGAGAGGAAACGGCAGAAGAATTTTTTGCTTCCCCCATTGAAAAAGCAATTGCGTATCTTCAAAATTTAGATAAAAAGCAATTAATTCAAAAAGGAGAAGTTAAAGAATACTATTCGGAAATGACTGATATTGCTCGAACGTATATCGAAGAATCGGTAAATGTTCCTGCCTTGGAAAGCACCTCGAGCGAGTTGATTGCAGCATTGAAAAAAGCAATTTCTGAGAAGAAAATGTTCATCAATAGAGAGGAGTTAAATCAATTTAAGGTGGTATTAGAAAACGCCGATTTGGTCAAATTTGCCAAATCAAAACCCATGCAGTTTGAAATCGAAAAAGACAAAGGAATTATCGATAAATTTTTAATTATCATAGACAAAGCCTTGCCTCGAACTGAAGCCGAAGCCGAAGTGCTTTTTGCAGAAGAAGTCCGTAAAAAAGAATTGAAAAAGCAAAAATTTAAACGAACAGTAATTGCCGTTGGCATAGCAGCATCCTTTTTCATAGCCGCGGTTTCTCTATTTTTATATACCATCGGTTTTGACTATTTAAAAGAAAATTATATCGGCTATTCTACCGAAGAATTATTAAAAAAAGAGTGGGTTTTTTCAGAATATGGCGAACCTGCAATTATTATAGAAACGCCAAAGGTGTTGCAGCGAAATAACGATGAAAAAATTCAAAATAACCTGCCCGAAAACGTAAAATCAACCAATCGCTTTATGTATGGAAGTATTGTGGATGATTTTTCGATTGTATTAATCACTACGGCATTCAAAGACACGACCCAATTAGATCTAGAAGTAGCAATCGAAAATGATTTGAAAGAATTGGAACGTTTTGGCGCAAAAAATATCATTGTAAAAATGACCGATTTTGAAAATGTAAAAGGATTATCGGGAAAAAAAGCCTTTGGTACTTTTTCTGCATTCAATCCCAAAACGGAAGAAGATCAAAAAATGAGCTATGAAATTGTGGTGTTTGCTCAATCGGGAGGCGCACAGGAATTTTTGTTGATGTATAAGGAAGAGGACAAATACGCCAAACAAATTATGGAGAAGATTCAAAACTCAATCGAACTAAGAAAAGCGAAGCAATAATGGGAAAAGTAACATTTTTACATCCAGAATTTTTGTGGCTGTTTTTGGTTTTACCGATTGCAATAGCTTGGCTGTTTTATAAACGAAATCAACTTTCGGCAACCCTAACTCTGCCTTCGATTGCGCCCTTTGTATCTCATCGTACTTTTTTAGCAAAAGCAAAGCCACTATTGTATGTCTTGCGATTGTTAGCTTTGTGCTCGATTATTATTGCCTTGGCTCGACCAAGAAGCGTTGATGTAACGTCAAAATCAAAAATGACAAAAGGAGTTGATATTGTGATGGCCATTGACGTTTCGAGCAGTATGTTGGCAAACGATTTAAAACCGAATCGATTAGAAGCGCTAAAAAAAGTAGCTTCTGCTTTTGTGCAAGATCGAGTTAATGATCGTATTGGATTAGTGGTCTATGCTGGAGAAAGTTATACCCGAACACCGGTAACTTCCGACAAAGCCATTCTGCTACAATCATTAAAAACCATTCAATATGACGATTCAGTTTTGGCCGATGGAACCGGAATTGGGGTTGGATTGGCCACAGCCATAAATCGAATTAAGGACAGCAAAGCAAAAAGTAGAATAGTAATATTGTTGACCGATGGGGTGAACAATTCGGGAACTATTGATCCAAGAACCGCAGCAAATATTGCTAAAGAATACGGAATAAAAGTATATACTATTGGAATTGGCACAAACGGTAATGCCTTATTTCCAGTAGCAAAAGACGCTAATGGGAAATTGGTATTTAGGATGATGCCTGTTGAAATCGATCAAAAATTGATGCAAGTAATTGCAAAAACAACGGATGCAAAATATTTTAGAGCCACCTCAAATCGAAAATTACAAGCCATTTACGACGAAATCAATACCCTGGAAACCACTGAAATCAACGAACAAAAATTTTATAATTACGACGAAAAATATAAAATGTTTGCCCTATTTGCTTTTGTTTTATTAGCAATTGAAGTACTGGCTAGAAATACTGTTTTTAGAGGAATCGTTTAGAAAAAATAATCATGTTTGAACTAGAAAGCCCCATCTATTTTTATTTGTTTGCCCTAATACCATTAGTGGTTGCTTTTTTTCTATTCAATTTATTTTGGAAAAGAAAGCAACAAACTGCCTTTGCAGATGCGGTCTTATTTCAAAAATTAAGTCCGGAACAATCGGCGTTTAAATCGGTTTTAAAATTAGGAATCGTACTAGCAGCACTGGCCTGTGTTATTATTGCTTTGGTCAATCCGAAGATGGGGACCAAAATGGAAACGGTGAAGCGTCAAGGAATTGATATCGTATTTGCTGTTGACATTTCAAAAAGTATGTTAGCGGAGGATATTGCTCCTAATCGATTGGAAAAAACAAAACAATTGGTTTCGCAAATTATCAATCAATTAGGAAACGACCGTGTTGGTATTGTAGGTTATGCGGGAAGCGCCTATCCTGTTTTACCGATGACTACCGATTACAGCATTGCCAAAATGTATTTGCAAAGCATGAATACCAATATGGTTTCTTCCCAAGGAACCGCTTTTAATGATGCGATTAAGCTTTCGGTGGATTATTTTGACATCAAAGATACAAGCAAGTTAATCATTCTAGTTTCTGATGGAGAAGATCATGGTGATGGCGCCGAAGAAGCCATTGAAATGGCCAAAGAAAAAGGCGTTCGCATTGTAACAATTGGGGTGGGAACAGAAAAAGGAGGTTTGATTCCATTGAAAAATGCCAGCGGTACTATTTCGGGGTATAAAAAAGATCAAAAGGGAGAAAATGTGATCACTAAATTATATCCCGAAGTATTAAAGAACATTGCTACGCAAACCAAATCGAAATACATTGTAGGAACCAACACAAAAGAGGTGGTAGAAGAAGTAAAAAACGCTTTGGATAAAATAGAAAAGTCAGAATTTGAATCGCAACAGATAGCTGATTTTGAGTCGCAATACCAATGGTTTTTGGGCTTAGGATTTCTATTACTTCTAGCCGATATCTTCTTGTTGGAGAAAAAAACGAATTGGGTACAGAAGTTGAATTTATTTAACGAGAAAAAACATGAATAAGATCATCTATAGTATTCTTTTATTAATCAGTGGATTCCTTTTCGGTCAGCAGAGCGATAAAAACCTCTACAACGGAAACCAATCCTTTGCTCAAAAAAACTATGCAACTGCCGAAGCCGATTTTCGAGTAATCGAATCTAAGAAATCGCCAAAAAAAGTAGTGGCAAGGTATAATTTAGGCAATAGTATTTACCGTCAAAACCAGCATGGGGAAGCACAATTTAAATACATTCAAGCCCTCGAATTAGCCAAATCAAAAACAGAAAAACACCGCATCTATCACAATTTAGGCAACACCTTTATGTTGGAAAAAAATTATGAAGCCGCAGCAGATGCCTATAAAAATGCCTTGCGCAATAATCCTACTGACGAAGAAACGCGTTACAATTATGCGTTGGCAAAAAAGAAGAAAAAAGAAAATCCGCCCAAAGACAATAAAAAAGACAATAAAGGCGGCGGCGGAAAAGACAACAAACCACAACCTAAAGATAACGAAGGCAACAAAGACAAAGGGAACGACAAAAAAGATTCCGATAAAGACCAGCAAAATAACAAAGAAAAACAAGGCGATAAGCAACAAGGGAAAGGCGACGGCGAAAAGAAAGAAGACAAAAACGAATCGCCAAAACCAAGTGGTGCCGACAAACAACGCATCGATAATATTTTAGACGCCGTTAATAATGCTGAAAAGAAAGTGCAAGACAAAGTGAATGCTAAAAAAGTAAAAGCACGTCCGGCTTCAAATGAAAAAGACTGGTAAATCATGAAAAAAAGTGTAGTTGTATTTTTTTTATTTTTCTATTCGTTTGTTTCAGCCCAAGTAAAATTTGAAGCACAAACCGATAGAGAGGTATATGGTTTAAACGAACGATTCCCAATTGCGTTTTCTATCAATAACGAAGGCGATAATTTTCAAGGGCCAAAATTTACCGGGTTCAAGGCAGAAGGCCCTTTTATCAATAGAGGAAATCAAACCTCTATTACCATTATTAATGGAAAAATGACCCAAAAAAGGGAAATTACAACACAAGTTGTTTTTTATTTAACACCTACAAAAAAAGGTACATTTACCATAGGTTCGGCAAGCATCGAATACAACGGAACAGTTTATAAAACGGTTCCGATAAAAATCACGATTTCAGATCCTATTCAAATGCCGAGTTATCCCGGCCAAAACCCGAGACAGCAACAAAACTACAATTTTGGTGAAGGCATTCATCTCGTGGGGGAATTATCTGCCAAAACGGCCTATGTCAACGAACCTGTTACGGTAATTTATAAATTGTATTTTCCTTATAACAGTTCGGTTTCCAACTTACGTAATTTTCAAGCGCCAAAATACCAAGATTTCTGGAGTCAATACATCGACCTGAAACAACTTCGTGCCGAAAAAGGAAAATTTAACGGAAAAGATTACAGTGTGGTTGAGCTAAGAAAAGTAATTTTATATCCATTAGAAGCGGGGTCAAAACGTATTGAACCTTTTAAAATTGATGTAGATGCTGAGGTGCCCACCGGAAGAAGTGATTGGTTTGGTCGAATGGAAATGACCACTGTTGAAAAAGCACTCTCCACCGGAATCCAAACGATAACCGTAAAACCCCTTCCCGAAAAAGGAAAACCAGCCAGTTTTACAGGAGCTGTTGGCGCTTTTGCATTTAAAGCAACCCCTTCCAAAACCAAATTAAAAGCAGGGGAGTCACTAGATTTAGAAGTCAGCGTTTCGGGAAAAGGAAATTTAAAATTGTTTACACTCCCAAAACCAATCGTTCCTAGTTCGTTAGAAATGTATGATCCGGCACATCAAGAAAATGTGCAAACTCCGGTTACGGGTATGACAGGAAGGGTGTCTGATAAATATACCATTATTCCACAGTTTAAAGGAAAATACACTATAAAAACTATTGCTTTTTCCTATTATGATTTGAATAGTAAAAGCTACATTACCCTTTCTTCGCCAGAAATTACTCTCGAGGTGTTAGAAGGAGATGCCGCCGTGGCATCCAACAATACAGCGGCAAGTAAACAAGCAATACAGAAAAAAGAAGTGTTCCAATATAACAAGCGCTCAACAGAATTTGTGACCCCTTCAACAGCAGATTTCTTGGGCTCAGGATTGTTTTATGGTTTATTGATTGCGCCATTGCTTTTGATTCCGGTTGTGGTGGTACTCCGCAAACAAAAAGAAGCGAAAGATGCCGATGCTTTTGGCAATAGAGTAAGAAAAAACAACAGATTGGTGAAAAAATATTTGTCGGATGCCAAAAAACAAATGGGCGATAAAGTACCGTTCTACATGGCCATGGAAAAAGCACTCCACAATTTCTTAAAAGCCAAATTGCATATTGAAACGGTAGAAATGAGTAAAGATAATATAGTAGAGATGTTGCAACAAAAATATGCTTCGGAAACGAGTATTGTTCAGTTTATGGAGCTAATGAATGACTGTGAATTTGCTCGCTATGCTCCGGCAACCGATACAGCAATGAACAATGATTTTGATCGAGCCATTGCAATCATAACCGAACTTGAAAAACAATTGAAATCATGAGAAGTAAAATACTACTATTGCTTTTGTTTTTGATTTCATTTGCTAATGCAAACGAATCGATCCAAGCAACGTTCAAAAGAGCAAACGAATTATATATCAAAGAAAAGTATACCGAAGCGATAGCGCTTTTTGAAAGTATTGAAAAACAAGGCAATTCTTCTGCCGATTTGTATTTTAATATTGCCAATTGTTATTATAAATTAGGAAAAGTAGCTCCCTCTATTTATTATTACGAAAAAGCATTGCTTTTAAACCCCGAAGACGAAGCAGCACAAACAAACTTATCTTTTGCCCAAAAAATGGCTATAGACGACATTAAAATACTTCCAGAAGTGGGCCTCAAGAAAATACTAAAAGACTTTACAAGGGTATTTCATTATGATACTTGGGCATGGATTGCTGTTGTTATAGCCTTTTTGAGTTTGCTTTCTTTTTTAGGCTATTATTTTGGAAATACCGTTTTGCTAAAACGCACTTTTTTCAGTTTATTTCTGTTGTTTTTAGTGGGTATTGGCTTAACCGTTTTCTCTGCATTCTTGCAGAAAAAAATGGTTTCAAAGTACAAGCCAGCTATTGTTTTTGCAGAATCGATTGCATTAAAAGCAGCCCCAAAAAATAGTTCGGAAGACGTGGCAACGGTACACGAAGGAACAAAAGTTTTCGTTTTAGAAACCTTAGGAAATTGGTCACAGGTAGAATTAACCGATAAAACCAAAGCGTGGATTCAAAAAGATGCGATTAAGGAAGTGAAAAAATAGGGACTCTATTTTATCCCTCACTCTTTATTTCCGACTTCAATCCCGTATACCAACCCTCCAATTTGGGATAAATCAATTTTGAACTATTTTGAATGGGTTGATAAAAAATAGAATGCTCTTTCGTTTCTCTTGAAATTATTAGGTTATCATTGTTTATTTTTTCAACAATAATGAGCACTATACTTAATGCTAAAATTGTTTTCATTACACAAAAAACGCCCCCAGCCAATTTGTTAAACCAACCAAGAAAAGCAAAATCGGCCATTTTTGTTATAATTTTTGCACTCAGGTGAATGCCAATTACCACCAACAAAAAGGTAATGACAAAGGCTGTTATTTTAATATAATTAGGATTCCAAGTAGGAACGATTTCTGAAAAAACCGCACCCATCCAATTCGAAAATTTAAGGGCAAAATAAATTCCAACCAATAATCCTACAAAGGAAGCGACTTCCACAAAAAAGCCGTTTTTAAATCCTTTATACACGGCAAAACCTAATAAAATAGCAAAAACAATATCAATAAAAACCATAGTAAAAAAAATAGATGAAAGAACAAAGATAAAAGAATTGCTGAAACTGGTTTTCTGTTGTTATCTTTGCATGAAATTTGGTTATCGGTAAATAGGTCATAGGAACCCATCACCCATCACTTAAAACCCAAAAAAATGTCAAGAGACGAACAATTAAAACAGCGTTGGGAAAGCGTTGTCAACATATTATCAGAAAAATTTTCAGGCGGAGAAGATCTCGATTTAGAAGGGATAATCTACTTAATAGGGGTGCAAGAATTAGGAAAAATTCATGCTACTTTTAAGAAAGACGAAAAAGTAAACCTGATGCACATTGCCATTTGTCGTTTACTAGAACCTTATGGATATTATGAATTTGAATATTTTGATAACGAAGGTTGGCCCCATTATAAAGCAAAAGAAGAATTGCCGCCACTAAAAGCAGGGGAACAAGCCGTGTTAATGAAAGAAGCCATCGTGAGTTACTTTTTAGAGAAAGAGTTGATAAATTAGTTTTCAGTCGCAGTTGACAAATTTGTAAATTCTGAAAACCGTGACGGTGACGGTTTACTTAAAAAACTCTGAACTTCCAACTTCCAACTCCGAACTTTTTACTAAATTTGCACCTTTATACCCAGCGTGATGATAGAAACGATTAAAGCCCATATTGAAGAAGTAACCGCTTTTCAAACCGATAGCAAAGAACAATTAGAAGCTTTCCGAATCAAGTATTTAGGAAGTAAAGGCTTATTGAAAGACTTTTTCGCCGAATTTAAAAATGTTCCAAACGAACAAAAGTCGGCATTTGGACAAGTGATCAACGAATTGAAAACTTCGGCAGAGGACAAAGTAAAAACCATTCAAGACGCTTTAGAGAATAAAGAAGTAGCAAAAGGCATTTACGGCGACACCACACGTCCGGGGGAATCAATCAATGTAGGTTCTCGACACCCTATTTCAATTGTAAAAAACCAAATGATTGATATTTTTTCAACTTTAGGTTTCAACGTATCTGAAGGGCCAGAAATCGAAGACGATTGGCATAATTTCACCGCTTTAAATTTACCAGAATATCATCCAGCACGAGACATGCAGGATACGTTTTTCATTCAAACTAATCCGGATGTTTTGTTGCGAACGCATACTTCATCCGTGCAAGTACGTTACATGGAAAACAACAAACCGCCCATTCGTACAATTTCTCCAGGAAGGGTATTTCGTAACGAGGCCGTTTCATCACGTTCACACTGTATTTTTCATCAAGTGGAAGGTTTGTATATTGATAAAGACGTTTCTTTTGCCGATTTAAAACAAACCTTGTTGTATTTCACGAAAGAAATGTTCGGGAAGTCAAAAATTCGTTTGCGTCCATCCTATTTTCCATTTACAGAGCCCAGTGCGGAGATCGATATTTATTGGGGATTAAAAACCGAAACCGATTACCGAATTACCAAAGGAACCGGTTGGTTAGAAATTGGCGGTTGCGGTATGGTCGATCCTAATGTTTTGAAAAACTGCGATATCAATCCAGACGAGCACACCGGTTTTGCTTTTGGAATGGGCGTAGAGCGTATTGCGATGTTGTTGTACCAAATTGGCGATATTCGTATGTTTTATGAAAACGATGTGCGTTTCTTAGAGCAATTCAAATCGAGTATATAATTTAAGATAAAGTCTTAATTCTTTAATCTTAGTACTTTTTCAATGAAGAAAGATATTATCATCCCAAAGGTAGAAGGGGTTCACTTAGTAGCTTATCAAGAATGGAACGACGATTTCATGGAAAATTCTTGGTATGCCTATTTGATCAACGATACCGATAATTTGTTAGAAATGGCCATGGTAGTTTCACGAGCTTACGGTTTAATCAATGGCGAAGAACGCAAAACAGGAACTTTTCGTCATGCGTTTGCTAAAGTAGAACCCAGAACAGCCGTTAAAGTAGAATTGTTAGAAAACAATGTCTTACAATTGAATAACGAATTCATGCTGTCGTACTTTTCAAACGGACAATTATTCGATAAAACCTTTGTTTTCAGAACTAATTCCATCAACGATAAAGCCACTGCAGATTTACCGATTATCAACAAAAGAGGGGTTTTTGCAAATTAGATTTAACACATTTTCTCCAAAATATTTTTACCTTTAAGAAATTTTTCAATCCTATGAAATCATTTCTTATTGCTTTTGTTTTATTAAGCACTACTATTTTCCAAGCACAAGATTTTGCCCAACACGTCAACCCATTTATTGGGACAGGCGGTCATGGCCATACATTTCCAGGCGCTACTGTGCCTTACGGAATGGTACAATTGTCTCCTGATACTAGAATTGACGGCAGTTGGGATGGCTGTGGAGGTTATCATTATTCCGATAATTTAATTTACGGATTTTCGCACACGCATTTGAACGGAACCGGTGTTTCAGATTATGGCGATATTATGTTGATGCCAACAATGGGCGAACCTTCGTTGGATAACAAAATCTATTCTTCTACTTTTTTGCATGCCAATGAAAATGCGTCCGCTGGATTTTACTCCGTGAAATTAGACAAACACAATATTGATGTGCGTTTAACCGCTTCTACTCGTGTTGGTTTCCATGAATATACGTTTAATAAAGCAGGACAAGCAAATATCATATTGGATTTGAATCATCGCGATAAGTTATTATATGGCGAAGTTAGAATTGTAAATCCAACAACCATAGAAATACTTCGAAGAAGCGAAGCTTGGGCCAGAGACCAATATGTGTATGCACGAATGGAGTTTAACGCACCTTTAAAAGTGAATTTGATTGAAGAAGAAAACACGCAAAACACTAAATTACAAGGGATATACAAAGGAACAAAATTGGCTTTAAGTTTCTCCAAACTTGTCAAAAAAGGCGAAAAAATCCTCGTAAAAGTTTCGCTTTCGCCAACGAGTTATGAAGGCGCCAAACTAAACAGTTCCGAAATTAACCATTGGAATTTTGAAAAAGTTAAGAAAGAGTCAGAAACACTTTGGAACAAAGAATTATCAAAAATTCAAGTAACTTCTGATGATAAAGATAAGTTAGCGATTTTCTATACAGCTTTGTATCACACAATGATGCAACCCAATATTGCACAAGATTTGGATGGAAAATACCGCGGAAGAGACAACCAAATTCATGTAGCCGAAGGATTTGATTATTATACGGTTTTTTCATTGTGGGACACGTTTCGAGCGGCGCATCCGTTGTACACTTTAATCGATAAAAAACGAACTTCCGATTACATCAATACCTTCATCAAACAATACGAACAAGGGGGTAGATTACCCGTTTGGGAATTGGCGTCAAATGAAACGGATTGCATGATTGGCTATCATTCGGTTTCCGTAATTGCCGATGCCATGGCAAAAGGCATTACCGGTTTTGATTACGAAAAAGCCTTTGAAGCCAGTAAAGCTTCCGCGATGCGCGATGTGTTGGGCTTGGATGCCTATAAGAAAAACGGCTTTATTTCGATGGATGACGAACACGAAAGTGTTTCCAAAACGTTGGAATATGCTTATGACGATTGGTGCATTGCCCAAATGGCACAACTTTTAAACAAGCAAGAAGACTATCAGTATTATATGCAACGTTCTCAAAATTGGAAAAACCTATTCGATTGGGAGACGGGTTTTATGCGTCCAAAGAAAAACGATGGATGGGACAAACCTTTTGATCCAAGGGAAGTCAATAATAATTTTACCGAAGGAAATTCGTGGCACTATTCGTTTTTCGTGCCTCAAGATATTTACGGAATGATTGAAGCGTATGGCGGGCCTGAAAAATTTGAAGCCAAATTAGACGAAATGTTCAACAGCGAAAGCAAAACGACAGGAAGAGAACAAGTCGATGTTACCGGATTAATCGGACAATATGCTCATGGTAATGAACCCAGTCACCATATGGCCTATTTGTACAATTACGTAGGCAAACCTGAAAAAACAAAAGAAAAAGTAAAGTATATTTTAGATAATTTCTACAAAAACACACCCGATGGTTTAATAGGCAACGAAGATTGCGGTCAAATGAGTGCGTGGTATGTGTTGAGCTCGATGGGAATTTATCAAGTGACGCCGGGGCAGCCCACATGGGATATTAATGAACCTTTTTTAGACGCAAAAGTTAGTATTGATGATAATCAACCAAACTATCTTCACTTACCAAATGATAGAGGAATTTTACCACAATTTGGAATGGAAAACGTTGACAAACCAGCGTATCAATTAATCATTCCAGTACCAGTAATTCTAGCGGAAAGTAAAGCGTTTAAAGATAAATTGGAGATTGAATTGCAGTCTCAAAATCCGAAGGATGTGATTTATTATTTGGAAACTATTGATGGGGAAGATTATAGCACAAAGAAAAGAGCTTTTGCTCCCTATTTGAAACCTTTTAAAATTGAGAAAACTTGCGAAATTCAGGCGTATGTAAAAACAAAAGAAGGACAAAGCAAAACCATTTCGGCAACCTTTTTCAAAAAACCAAACAATTACACCATTAACATCAAATCCAAATACAATCCACAATACCATGCCGGTGGCGCAGAAGGTTTGTTAGATGGAATTTTAGGCACCGAAAACTGGCGCAAAGGCGACTGGCAAGGCTATCAAAGTCAGGATTTTGAAGCAGTGGTAGATTTACAAGAAGTGAAAGAGATTGCTGAGGTTTCGGCTCGTTTTTTACAAGACCAACGCTCCTGGATTTTAATGCCAACAAAAGCAGACTATTATGTTTCTGAGGACAATGTGAATTTCAAATTTTTCGGTTCGGTTGCTAATACGATAGCTCCAAAAGCAGAAGAAAATACAATTGTAAACTTTACTTCCAAGGCAACGAAAGGGCAAAAAGCACGGTTTATAAAAGTCATCGCCAAAAACTTTGGAAAATTACCTGAGTGGCACCAAGGTGCAGGTGGCGATGCATTTATTTTTATAGATGAGATTACGATAAAGTAAAGCGTACTAATAAAAAAGGATATAGATTTAATCTTTATCAGGAAACAGCAAAGAAGCAATTACAGACAGGATTAACAAGCTGCCAACAACTAGCAAAGACACAGTGGTTTCAATGTGGTAAAACGGCGCTATGATCATTTTTACTCCAATAAATGATAGGATAACGGCTAGTCCATATTTCAATTTGCTAAACATGTACATAAAGTTGGCCAACAAGAAATACAACGAGCGTAATCCTAAAATGGCAAAAATATTGGAGGTATATAAAATAAACGGATCATCAGGAGCGATAGCAAAAATAGCCGGAATACTATCAACTGCAAATAATAAATCGGTAAACTCAACAATAGCCACCACTACAAATAAGGGGGTTGCCATTTTAATTCCGTTTTGAACAGAGAAGAATTTATCGCCATCAAAATGGGGACTTACTTTAAAAAATTTGTGTACAAATTTTGACCCGGCACTTTTACTAAAATCGGTGCTGCCTTCGTCTTCTTCAGTACTAAATCCCGATTTGATTCCGGCAAGGATCAAAATAATTCCAAAAATCGTTAAGAGATAATTGATTTTAACTCCTTCGCCGAATAGATTCAATTCGGGCAAATACGTGTAATTTAACAACCAAACTCCTGTAAATATAAAGATGGCTCTAAATACCAAGGCGCCAAGTACACCCCAAAATAACACTTTATGTTGGGCTTCTTTGGCAACATTAAAATAACCAAAAACCAATATAAAAACGAATAAATTATCAACTGAGAGTGCTTTTTCAATCCAATAAGCCCCTTGAAACTGCATGAATTTTTCGGAACCCATATAGTAATAAATAATGGCACTAAATCCCATGGCTAAGGAAATCCAAATGGCCGACCAAATGGCCGCTTCGCGATTGGAAACCACATGGCCTTTTTTATTTAAAATGCCCAGATCCAGCACTAACATTCCAAGAATGATTATTGTAAATACTGAAATTATAGCGGGATGATCAATCAGTTGATCCATAGCACCTGTTGAAACTGCTAGCATGGGTTAGTCTAGTTTGTCGGTTAATTTTTGGAAAACAATTTTTGCCTCCTTGTTTTCGTAGAGAATTTGGTAAACCGCATCAATAATTGGAGTATCGGCTCCGTATTCTTGGTTCAATTTATAGGCACTTTTTACCGCATAATACCCTTCAGCCACCATGCTCATCTCCATTTGAGCCGATTTTACGGTATATCCTTTTCCAATCATATTTCCAAACATTCTATTTCTAGAAAACACCGAATATCCGGTTACTAATAGATCACCTAAATAAGCCGAATTATTAATATTTCGTTTCATCCTGTGTACTTTTCGAATGAATTTTTTCATTTCTCGAATGCCATTACTCATTAAAACCGCTTGAAAATTATCACCATAGCCTAAACCATGTGCCATTCCGGCAGCAATCGCATAGATGTTTTTTAAAACGGCGGCATATTCTGTCCCAATAATATCATCGGTGGTTTTTGCTTTTATGTAATGGGAGCTTAAATTCTGCGCTACATATTTTGCTTTTTTCCGATCGCTACAAGCTATGGTCAAATAGGATAGCCTTTCCATGGCAACTTCTTCCGCGTGGCAGGGACCGGTTATTACTCCGATGTTATCAAAAGGGATATTGTATTTGGTATGAAAATGTTCGCCCACAATTAAACTAGATTCGGGTACGATTCCTTTAATGGCTGAAAAAATAATTTTGTCATTTAAACTTTCCGTTAGATTTTCTAATTCTTTGCTTAAAAAAGCCGAAGGCACAACAAAAATTATATATTCAGCAAAAGCAACTGCCTCGTTAATATCGTTTGTAAGTTTTAATTTAGAGGTATCAAAGGAAACCGAACTTAAATAATTTGGGTTATGTTTTTGTTGTTTCAAATGCTCTATGGCATAGGTGCTTCTCATATACCAAGCAATTTCATCTTGATTTTCACAAAGCATTTTTGCAATTGCAGTAGCCCAACTACCCCCTCCAATAACTGCAAATTTTGGCTTTTTTTCCATTAGGTTTTTCGATTTAGATAACCAAAAATAATCAAATTAAAAGGATATACAAAAAACGCTTCTTTTTATCGGCGTTTAATAACTCATTTTTACAATAGTTCTTACCTTATCTAAGGATATGTTTTGCTTTTCGCCCAAAGTTTTCCAACCTCTTTCTTCAAATCGTTTAACGATAAAATCGGCTGTTTTTTCATAATTTTCTGTGTTTTCCGATAATTTAGTTTTCATCCCCATCTCATGGAAGAATGCCACTGTTTTTTCAATCGATTTTTCTGCAATTTCTTCGGTTGAATTGCCTTGAATTTTCCAAACGCGTTGGCCGTATTGTGCTAATTTTTCTTTTTTGGTGTCAAACATCACGCGGTATAAATTCGGCCCAATGATGGCTAATGTTCTTGCATGATCAATTTCGTATAAAGCAGTAAGTTCATGACCAATCATGTGCGTGGCCCAATCGGAGGGAACCCCTTTTTGAATCAATCCGTTTAATGCCATTGTAGCACACCACACAAAATTAGAAGCCAATTTATAATCGCTTGGGTTTTCTACAACTTTAGGTCCAATTTCAATTAAAGTTTGAAGAATACTTTCCGATATTCGATCTTGCAATAAGGCATCATGCGGATAGGTTAAATATTGCTCCAATACGTGTGTAAAGGCATCTACCACGCCATTTTGTAATTGTCTTTTGGGTAACGAAGTAATTACTGTTGGATCTACAATTGAAAAAACTGGAAACAAAGCACTTCCGCCTAAGGTAAGTTTTTCTTGAGTAGCTTCAAGAGTAACCACAGCGCCCGAATTCATTTCAGAACCGGTAGCAGGTAAGGTTAAAACCGTTCCAAAAGGAATTACCTTGGAAACATCTTTGAATAAAATACGTTTTTTCAAAATTTCAGCCGCATCCCCTTCAAAGTTAACCGCTGCCGAAATAAATTTTACGCCATCAATTACGCTTCCGCCCCCAACAGCTAAGATGAATCCAATTTTTTCAGTACGTATAAGTTCGACGGCCTTCATTAAGGTTTCAAAGCGAGGATTGGGTTCGATGCCTCCAAATTCTAAAATTTCATGATTGGGTAATGCCGCTTTTACTTGGTCGTAAACACCATTTTTAAAGATGCTTCCACCGCCATAAGCAATAAGAATTTTAGTATTTGAAGGAACCAATCCGGTTAGTTTTTCCATTTGTCCTTTTCCAAAGACATAATTTACGGGATTGTATAATTCGAAGTTGAGCATGATTTAAGCTGAATTTTGTTAAGAAGTTTGGCAAAGTTACACAATGTGATTGGGAACGAATGGTAAAAGAATGTTAATCTACTTTTTATAAAAGTTATTGTGATCCAAATATTCCCAAACTTTATGGGGTAACATTGGAACTATATTTTTGCCCTTTTTAATACTTTCGCGAATGAATGTGGAAGACAATTCAATAATAGGAGCACCTACCCGATGAATTTTAGGATGATTGATAAATTGTTCATCTATTTCACCAGAATTGAATCTTGGGTAGACATAAATATCATGATTTTGCAAAATGACTTCGTAGTTTTTCCATTTGTGTAACGAGTTCAAGTTGTCTTCGCCCATGAGTAAGGAAAAAGCGTGTTTTGGAAATTTTTCCTGCAAATGCGCAAGGGTATGTACGGTATAATTAGGTTGCGGTAATTTGAATTCGATAGCTGAAGGTTGGATTTTCTGAAAATCTTCAGTTGCCAAATGTACCATCTCCAAACGATGGTAATCTCCTAATAAACTGTTTTTCTTTTTTTGCGGATTGTGCGGCGTAACCACCATCCATATTTGATCTAAATCGGTATTTTCTGCCATATGATTGGCAATAATTAAATGCCCAATATGAATGGGATTAAACGTTCCGAAGTAGAGACCTATTCTCATTATTTTACTAATTACTCTTTATTAATAAAATCTTTTACCAAATTGTACGCATCTTCTTTGGCTACTTCTAAATCATAATTTTTGATAATAGTATCAAACTGTGGTGCGGTTGCTAATTCGACAGATGCTTTGGCAATGCGCATGTTTATTTTATCTTCACTTTCTGTAGACCGTTGTTTTAAACGGCGTTTGAGTTCGTCAACACTAGGCGGCTTCACAAAAACAGCTAAGGTTTCGTTTGGGAATTTATGCTTTATGCGCAAACCTCCTGCCACATCGATGTCAAAAATTACATGTTTTCCTAAAGCCCATATGCGTTCTACTTCGGTTTTTAACGTGCCATAGAAATTGTCGGTGTATACTTCTTCCCATTCCACAAAATCTTCTGCTTTGATGTGCTTTTTAAATGTATCCCAAGAAATAAAATAATAATCTTTTCCGTCAACTTCTTCCCCGCGAGACGCCCGCGTGGTGCATGAAACCGAAAATTCTAAATTCAAATCGGGTTGAGACAATAAATGTCTTACTATAGTTGTTTTTCCTGAACCAGAAGGCGCTGAGAATACTAATAATTTTCCTTTCATTTTTATTACTTTAGGCTTTAGGCAATATGCTTTAAGCTTTTTTTATTGTTACGTTTTGCCCAAAGCCTAAAGCTTACGGCACATAGTTTTAAAGTACATTTAATACTTGCTCCTTAATCTTTTCCAATTCATCTTTCATCAACACAACCAATTTTTGCATTTCGGTATGGTTGGATTTTGAACCCATGGTGTTGATTTCTCTTCCCATTTCTTGGGTAATGAACCCTAATTTTCTTCCGTTTGCTTCCGTCCCATTTAGCGTTTCTATGAAATAGTTCAAATGGTTGCCTAAACGCACTTTTTCTTCGGTAATATCATATTTTTCCAAATAAAAAATCAATTCTTGTTCGAAACGATTTTCGTCAACATTCACTTTTAATTCGTCTAAAGCGGTGCGTAAACGAGTTTTTACCGTTTCCACGCGTTCGGCATCATAAGAAACCGCTTCGTTCATTAAATTATTGATGTTGGAAATACGCAATTGGAATTCTTTTTCCAAAGAAGCACCTTCGTCTTTTCTGAAATTTGCGATATTTTCCATGGCTTCATCAATTACGGTTTGAATTTGTTTCCATTCCGTTGCATCAATTTCGTCGCGCTCTGTTTTTAAAGCATCGGGCATACGAACTGCCATTTTCAGTAATTCGGTTGCATCGGCAGTAGGAATAACGGCTTTCATTTGATTGATGTAACCATTTACAATTGGCACATTGATTTTAGAAGTCGTTTCTTCACCGGTAACTTCAACATAAAGTGAAAAATCGACTTTACCACGTTCTAATCGTTGCGAAATTTGATTGCGCAAACCCAATTCCATTTCACGAAAAACAGAAGGCATGCGTGTATTTAAGTCTAAACCTTTACTGTTTAGCGATTTGATTTCTACGGTAATTTTTTTGGTTGGTAATTGCAAAGAAGCTTTCCCAAAACCCGTCATGGATTGTATCATATTGTTTTAAATAGGTCCTCAAAGATAAGAAAAGTTCTTAGTAATTAGTTAGCAGGGAATAGTGATTGGTTTTTTCAAAAATGCTAGTTACTTTTCACTAGGCACTTTTTTCTGGGTGACCAAATAAACGCCAATAAATATCAACACTGCCGAAAGCAATTTTACCCAATTCAATTCGTCTTTGCCTAGACTTACGGCAAAAATAGTAGCAAAAAGCGGTTGTAAATAAATAAAAACGGCCACGGTTGTGGGTTTTAGTTCGCGCATAGAAACTAAATTGAGTAAATACGTTAAGAAGGTTGAAAATACGACTACAAACCCAATTTTCCAGAAAATATCCGTTGGTAAATGCCCAAAATCTATGGCTTGAAATTCACTCCAACCAAAAGGCAATACCATCAAGAATCCAAAGGTATAAATCCACTTTACAAACGTAAACGCGTTGTATTTATCCATTAATTTTTTTACGATAATCAAATAAAATCCGTAAGAAACAGCATTGATAAATACCAATAGATTTCCTAATGTGGCATTGGGCGCATTCACCATTGATTTACCATATAGAATTAAGGTAGTTGTTCCAGCCAATCCTAAAACAATACCTATTAATTTTCGATTTTTCATGCGTTCTTTCATGATGAAAGCCGACAACACCAAAACAATCATAGGCGTGGTTACCATCAAAACAGCTCCCATAATGGGCGAAGTATAACTCAGTCCTTTAAAGAAGGTTAACATGTTTATTGCAACACCAAACAAGGCTGCCGCAATTATTCTGGGAAAATCGGCTTTGGCAATTTTTTCTTTGGGGCCAAAAATGGAAAGCAACCAAAACAACACCACCGATCCGCCTACCCGCAATACGATAAACCCAAAGGCATCGACATATTTCGGCATAACATCTTTAGCAATCGTAAAGGTTACGCCGTAAATGATGGACACTAAGGTTGCGGCAAATAATGCCCAATTTCTTTTAGACACTTTGAAGAGCTTTTGTTAATTTAAGGACATTGGGCTGTGTGTTACCGATAAAAATTTCATTATTAAAAAGAACAACAGGACGACTTAAAAAGGTATAATGTTCTAAAAGATATTTTTTATAATCGGCTTCCGTTAAATTTTTATCTTTTAAACCTAAGGATTTATACAATTGTGCTTTTTTACTGAATAGCGCTTCATAACTTCCTGAAAGTTGGTACATTTCTTCTAAATCACTTCCCGAAATTGGATTTTGACGAATGTCTATAAACGTTAATCGGTCAGCATTAGGTAACGATTTAATGATTTTTCGGCAGGTATCACACGACGCTAAGTAGTATATTTTGTTCATTTTGTGGTTTTTTATTAGCAGCTACAAAAATACAGTCTTTTGAATTCTAAAAATCAGTAATTTTGTAAAAAAATATTTCGAATGAAATTCAATACCAAAACCATTCATGGAGGACAACACCATGAAAAAGTAACCGGATCAGTAATGCCACCCGTATTTCAAACATCGACCTATGTGCAAACGAGTCCCGGAAAACCAGTAGGGGATTATGAGTACAGTAGAGCGGCAAACCCAACTAGAACCGCCTTGGAAGATGCCCTAGCGAGTATTGAAAATGGCGCTAGAGGCTTAGCGTTTTCTTCGGGATTAGCAGCAACCGATTGTTTATTACGCATGTTCAAAGCGGGCGATGAAATTATTGCCATGGACGATTTATACGGCGGAACCTATCGATTATTTACTCGATTATATAAAGATAGCGGCATCCAATTTCATTTTGTAGATATGAATGATTTGGAAAAATTCCAATCGTTAATTAATGAAAACACCAAATTAGTTTGGGTGGAAACGCCAACCAATCCGTTAATGAAATTGGCCGATATCCAAGAAATTGCCAAAATCACTAAAAAGCATAATATTTTATTTGCAGTGGATAATACTTTCGCAACACCCTATTTGCAAAAACCCCTAGACCTCGGAGCAGATATTGTAATGCATTCGGCAACTAAGTATCTAGGGGGCCATAGCGATGTTATTGCTGGAGCCTTAATTGTAAAAGACAAAACGTTGGGCGAAGAATTGCATTTTAAGCAATTTGCAACAGGCGCAACCTTAGGGCCAATGGATTCTTTTTTGGTGTTGAGAGGAATTAAAACCTTGCATTTACGTGTTCAAAGGCATTGTGAAAACGGAATAAAAGTAGCCGAATTTTTAAGTAACCATCCCAATGTGGAACGGGTGTATTATCCTGGGTTGCCAGATCATCCGCACCATGACATTGCTAAAAAGCAAATGAGTGGTTTTGGGGGAATGGTATCTTTCACTTTTAAAACAGGAAAAAAAGCAGACTCCATTTCCTTTTTAGAAAAACTAAAAGTATTCACGTTAGCAGAATCTCTTGGCGGAGTAGAATCGTTAGCCAACCATCCGGCATTAATGACCCACGCATCCATTCCTGAAGACAAGCGACTTGAAGTAGGAATTACTGACGACTTAGTAAGACTAAGTGTAGGGGTAGAAGATATTGCCGATTTACTTGCCGATATCGAACAAGCATTTAGATAAAAATAAAATAAATCACTTATATCCATACAAAAAAAGCGGAAATAGATATAAAATGAGTGAGTAACTTCAACAATTATCAAAAAGTAGTAAGAAAAATATAATAGTTATGAGAATTCAAAAAAAAGTATGGCATTATTTTAATAAAATGTATATTTGTCGAATTATTACGAAAACGTTTTCTTAAAACATTAATATCATAATTTATGACACAAAGTATCCACAACTTTATTGAAGCGGTTGCTAAAAAAAACCCTAATGAGTCAGAATTTTTACAAGCAGTTAAGGAAGTAGCTGAAACAGTAATTCCATTTATCGAAGAAAATAAAAAGTACGAAGGCAAAATGCTTTTGGAAAGAATGGTTGAGCCAGAAAGAGTTATCATGTTTCGAGTAACATGGATTGACGATGCTGGTAAAACTCAAGTTAATAGAGGGTATAGAATTCAAATGAACTCTGCTATCGGACCCTATAAAGGAGGAATTCGTTTTCATCCATCTGTAAATTTAAGTATTTTGAAATTTTTAGCTTTCGAGCAAACGTTCAAAAATAGCTTAACAACTTTGCCAATGGGTGGAGGAAAAGGAGGAGCTGATTTTGATCCCAAAGGGAAATCTGATATTGAAATCATGAAGTTTTGTCAAGCTTTCATGACCGAATTATCAAAACATATTGGTGCTGATACTGACGTTCCTGCTGGAGATATTGGTGTGGGTGGAAGAGAAGTTGGCTACATGTTTGGTCAATATAAAAGATTAAGAAATGAATTTACTGGAGTTTTAACCGGAAAAGGAATCTCTTTTGGAGGTTCATTAATCCGTCCGGAAGCTACAGGATATGGCGATGTGTATTTTGCACAAAGCATGCTTGCTACTAAAGGAGACAGCTTTACAGGGAAAACTGTAGTAGTTTCTGGATCTGGAAATGTGGCACAATATGCCACTGAAAAAGCCACGCAATTGGGTGGTAAAGTAGTAACAATGTCCGATTCTTCTGGATACATTTACGATGCAGATGGAATTACAGCTGAGAAATTGGCATATGTAATGGAAATTAAAAACGTTAACTACGGAAGAATTTCTGATTATGTAACTAAATATCCTAATGCAAAATTCGTAGCAGGAAAACGTCCATGGGAAGTTAAATGTGATATTGCACTTCCTTGCGCTACTCAAAATGAGTTAAATGAAGAAGAAGCTAAAACATTAGTTGCAAACGGATGTATCTGTGTGGCTGAAGGGGCAAATATGCCTTCTACGCCAGAAGCAGTTATCGTATTTCAAAATGCAAAAATATTATTTGCTCCAGGAAAAGCTTCAAATGCTGGTGGTGTTGCTACCTCTGGTCTTGAAATGTCACAAAATTCTTTACGTTTAAGTTGGACTTCAGAAGAAGTAGACGACAGACTAAAAGCAATTATGGCAAATATTCACGCAGCTTGTCTAAAATATGGTTCGGACGCTACGGGTTATGTTGATTATGTGAAAGGTGCCAATATTGCAGGTTTCGTTAAAGTTGCCGATGCAATGCTTGCTCAAGGAGTTGTATAACCCAATTGGTTTAAAATAATTTAGCGCTTTCATTCATTTGAAGGCGCTTTTTTTTGGAATAGATATCAAAATCGAAATTAATTCGTTTATAGTATATTTGTAGTAAATAATTCGAATGAAGCAATCGGTGTACATTTTTGTTTTTTTTCTTTTCCAAGTTGTGTTTTCGCAACCCAACAATCAACTATGGAAAGGCTATTTTTCGTACAATGAAATTGTAGATGTAGAAGGCAGTTCTGTCCAAATGTTGGCCGCCACTCAAAACACTGTTTTTACTCAAACAACGGCCACTTCCGAAACAACTATTCACAATTCAATTACTGGGTTTAAACCCGAATTCATTACCGCCATTCATTATTCAGAAACTACACGCAAAATTTTTGCGGGAAACTCAAATGGATTACTCTTAGTCCTTCAACCCGACGGATCGGTGACCACCAAAGTTGACATTATCAACGAAGTCCCCGTAGCGCCCAATAAAAAGAAAATCAATGATTTGTATGAACACAACGGCCGTTTATACATAGCTACAGATTATGGCATATCGGTAGTAGATACCACAACATTAGAATTTATTAGCACCTATTTTATTGGAACTACCGGCGAAGAAACCGGCGTTATGCAAACTACTGTTTTAGGAAACGAAATATATGCGGTTACCCGCGATTTTGGCATTCGAAAAGCAACAGTTTCCAACCCTAACCTCTTCGATTTCAATCAATGGCAAACTTTTACTACGGGAACTTGGACCGGGATTGTGACCTTCAACAATCAATTAATTGCCATGAATGCCGATGCAAAAACCTATAAATTTAATGGATCCTCGCCACAGGTTATTCTCAATCAAACCCAACCCGGATTAAAACTAAAAACCAACGGCTCTCAGTTAATTATCACAACATTGAATCACGTTTTTGTTTTAAATCAAGCCTTTTCCCAACTCGCAAATATTACTACTATTCCTGATATTTCGGCAGCATTTACAGCAGCTACGGTTGTGGGAAATAAAATATATATCGGTACTCAAAAGGATGGGCTGTTTTCCACCGAATTGCCAAATCCTAATACTTTTGAAAAGATATCGCCAAATGGCCCATTGCGAAATTTAATATTTAGAGTAAAAAAAGCACCCGATTTTTTATGGACAGTCTACGGAGATTATACCTTTGATTACAACCCGTATCCTTTAGATGAATATGGGATCACCAAATATTCTGCTAGTAATGGTTGGGAAACAATTCCCTATGAAAGTTTATTGGAAGCAAAATCAATTTCAGACCTAGCGGTTAGTCCAATTAATCCAAATTTAGTTTATGCAACATCCTATTATTCAGGAGTTTTAAAGATTAACAACCAAGACATAGTACTTTTTAATGATACAAATTCAGGACCCGATGGCATAGAGTCGCTCGCAGCAAATATTCAAGATTTCAGAATAAATAGCCCCGCATTTGATAAAGATGGAAATTTATGGGTAACCAATCGAGGAACCGATAAAGCCTTAAAAGTACTTCGCGCCTCTAATCAATGGCAATCCTATGACATCGGAGATTACATCACAAATGGAAGGTTTGCCCCAATGGCGATCGACAAGAATCAAACCAAGTGGCTTCCCACACGGGATGATGGGGTGATCGCTTTTAATGACATTCAAAACAATAAAACTTTGGTCATCAACACCGAAAGCGGATTGCCGTCTACCAATGTGTTGTGTGTAGCAATAGACAAACGAAACCAACTCTGGATTGGAACTGCGGCAGGACTTAGAGTATTATCTAGCGTGGATCAATTTGTACGTCAAGATGAACTCAATGTGTCCAGTATAATTATCCAAGAAGGAGATTTGGCGCAAGAGTTATTTTACCAACAATTGATCGTAGACATTGCCGTAGATGGCGCCAATCGGAAATGGGTTGCGATAGAAAATGGAGGCGTTTTCTTGGTAGCTGCTAATGGACAAGAGACTCTTTATCAATTTTCAAAAGACAATTCGCCATTACCTAGTAATAACGTCACAGATATTGAAATAGATGGGGTAACCGGCGAAGTTTTTTTTGCAACCGATAAAGGCATGGTATCTTTTTTAGGAACATCTACACAGCCCAGCGATAATTTAGCCGATGTATACGTGTATCCAAATCCGGTTCGACCGGGTTTTTCGGGAACGGTTAAAATTAGCGGATTGACCGATAAGGCTACCGTAAAAATTACCGATATCGAAGGAAATTTAGTGCACGAAACCACTACTGCAGGAGGCACGATTGAGTGGGATACTTCCGCCTTCGGAAAATACAAAGTAGCATCAGGGGTATACCTGATTTTTATTTCCTCAGAAGACGGCTTAGAGACTAACGTAAAAAAAGTAATGATTATTCGATAATGCAAGTAAAAACTAAAGCTATCGTTCTTTCTTCTCTAAAATATCAAGAAAAAAGTTTGATCGTAAAATGCTTTACCGAAAGTGACGGACTAAAAAGTTATTTTGTACCCAGCGCTTATTCGGCTAAAAAAGCGAATCAAAAAATTGCTTATTTTCAACCCTTAACACTACTAGAAATCGAAGCTATTCATAAGAATAAAGGCACGTTAGAGCATTTTAAAGAAATTCGTTTGGCACACAGTTATTACACAATCAACACCGATATTGTCAAAAGCACCCTCGTTATATTTCTTTCCGAAATTTTACACCACGCCATCAAAGAGGAAGAAAAAAACCAAAATTTATTTTCTTTTTTAGAAACCGCATTGTTGTGGTTAGACACCCACGATGAGGTCACTAATTTTCATTTGATTTTAATGACTGAAGTTACCAAATATTTAGGATTTTATCCCGATGATTCCGAAATTGATTTTCCGTTTTTTGATACTAAAGAAGGGTATTTTACGCCTCTTCAAAATACCCACACGCTCAGTGATCATGAAACCCATTTACTCAAGCGATTACTCCAATTAAAATTTGATAGTGATCAAAAAGTGTTTGCCGGCATAGAACGCCAATTACTTCTTAAAATACTTTTAGATTACTATACGTTACATTTAGAGGGGTTTAAAAAACCAAAATCACTTGAAGTGCTCAAAGAAGTTTTTTTGTAAGCGACAACTTTTACCTTTTACCTTTTGCCTTTTACCTTTAAATCATTACTTTCGCAAATTGATTTAAGTAAGCGACAAAATGAGCACAAAATTTACTGAATACAAAGGACTTGACTTGCCCACAGTGGCATCCGAAGTTCTTGATTTTTGGAAAAAAAACAACATCTTTGAACAATCGGTCACTTCACGTGAAGGAGCTACGCCGTATGTGTTTTTTGAAGGGCCACCCTCAGCAAATGGATTGCCTGGAATTCACCACGTAATGGCTCGTGCGATTAAAGATATTTTTTGTCGGTATAAAACCCAAAAAGGCTACCAAGTTAAGCGTAAAGCAGGCTGGGATACACACGGTTTGCCAGTAGAATTAGGAACAGAAAAGGAATTAGGCATCACCAAAGAAGATATCGGTAAAACCATATCGGTAACTGAATACAACGAAGCGTGTAAAAAAACAGTAATGCGTTACACGGATGTGTGGAACGACTTGACTGAAAAAATGGGGTATTGGGTAGATATGGAAGATCCCTACGTGACCTACAAATCCAAATACATGGAAACCGTTTGGTGGTTGCTCAAACAAATTTATAACAAAGATTTATTATACAAAGGCTACACCATTCAACCCTATTCTCCAAAAGCAGGAACGGGCTTATCTTCTCACGAAGTAAATCAGCCAGGATCGTACCGCGATGTTACCGACACTACCATTGTAGCTCAGTTTAAAACTAAAGAAGACACCTTACCAAGCTTTTTACAAGGTTTTGGAGATATACATATTTTAGCATGGACAACAACACCGTGGACGTTGCCGTCAAACACAGCGCTAACCGTTGGCCCAAAAATCGATTATGTTTTGGTGAAAACCTTCAATCAATATACGTTTGAACCTGTCAATGTGGTTTTGGCCAAGAATTTAGTAGGAAAACAATTCGGCGGAAAATATTTTGTGGCGGAATCGCAAGCAGATTTTGCCAGTTATACAGCGGACGACAAAAAGATTCCCTATGAAATTCTTGCCGAATGCAAAGGTTCAGATTTAGTCGGAATTCGTTACGAACAATTGATGCCATTAGCCTTGCCGTATCAGCATCCTGAAAATGCATTTAGAGTTATTTCAGGAGATTTCGTTACAACCGAAGACGGAACTGGAATTGTACACACTGCACCTACTTTTGGCGCAGACGATGCTAAAGTAGCGGCAGCAGCAACACCAGAAGTACCGCCCCTGTTAGTGATGGACGAAAACGGGAATGAGGTCCCTTTAGTAGATTTACAAGGAAAATTTATTCATGGGCTAGGAGAATATTCTGGAAAATACGTTAAAAATGAATATTACAACGACGGAGAAGCTCCAGAACGTTCTGCCGATGTGGAAATTGCAATCCAATTAAAAGAAGAAAACAAGGCTTTCAAAGTCGAAAAATATGTCCACAGTTACCCACATTGTTGGAGAACAGACAAACCGATTTTATATTATCCGTTAGATTCCTGGTTCATTAAAGTAACCGAAATCAAGGATAGAATGTTTGACCTCAACGAAACTATCAATTGGAAGCCTAAAGCAACCGGAGAAGGGCGTTTTGGAAATTGGTTAAAAAATGCAAACGATTGGAACTTATCACGTTCTCGTTATTGGGGTATTCCATTGCCTATTTGGAGAACAGAAGATGGGACCGAAGAACTCTTAGTAGGTTCTGTGGAGGAATTGTACAACGAAATTGAAAACGCAATCGCTGCCGGATTCCAATCGGAAAATCCCTACAAAGGATTTAAAAGCGGCGACATGAGCGAAGCCAACTATGATTTAGTTGACTTGCATAAAAATATAGTGGATACTATTGTTTTGGTTTCACCATCTGGAAAACCAATGAAACGCGAATCGGACTTGATTGACGTTTGGTTTGATTCGGGTGCGATGCCTTATGCACAATGGCATTATCCTTTTGAGAATAAAGATAAAATAGACGAAAACAAAGATTTTCCTGCCGATTTCATCGCCGAAGGTGTAGACCAAACAAGAGGGTGGTTTTATACACTTCACGCTATCGGAACCTTGGTTTTTGATAAAATTGCCTACAAAAATGTAGTTTCTAATGGATTGGTATTGGACAAAATCGGGCAAAAAATGTCAAAACGTTTAGGAAATGCGGTAGATCCTTTTGAAACCTTGAAAGAATATGGCCCCGATGCAACGCGTTGGTATATGATTGCTAATGCCAATCCTTGGGACAATTTAAAATTTGATATTGAAGGCGTAGCGGAAGTTCGAAGAAAATTCTTCGGTACGCTTTATAATACCTATTCGTTTTTTGCTTTGTATGCAAATATTGACGGATTTACCTATAGTGAAGCAGAAATTCCGGTAGCTGAACGTCCAGAAATTGACCGTTGGATCTTGTCGGAATTGCATACGTTAATTCAAGAAGTAGACGATGCCTATGCCGATTATGAACCTACCAGAGCCGCTAGAGCTATTTCAGATTTTGTGCAAGAAAACTTAAGTAACTGGTATGTTCGTTTGTGTAGAAGAAGATTTTGGAAAGGCGATTATGCCCAAGATAAAATTGCAGCGTATCAAACACTTTACACCTGTTTAGTGACCGTTGCAAAATTAGGCGCGCCTATTGCACCATTTTTTATGGACAAACTTTACAAAGATTTAACAGCTGCAACATCTTCAGAAAATTTTGACAGCGTACATTTGGCAAAATTCCCTGTATCAGTTGAAAACTTTGTTGATAAATCGTTGGAAAGCAAAATGTTAAAGGCACAAACGGTTTCTTCCTTAGTGTTATCGCTTCGAAAAAAGGAAATGATTAAGGTACGCCAACCCTTGCAAAAGGTTATGATTCCGGTACTTGACGCCGTTCAACGTGCTGAAATCGAGGCAGTTTCAGACCTAATAAAAGCAGAGGTAAACGTAAAAGAAGTGGTGTTATTAGATGATGCTTCAGGGATATTGGTGAAGCAAATTAAGCCCAATTTTAAAACATTAGGGCCTAGTTTTGGAAAAGATATGGGATTGATTTCCAATAAGATACAAGGATTTAGTCCGGTAGAAATTGCAACATTAGAACGCGACAATGCATTGGAAATTGATATTGCTGGAAAAAGCATAATTTTAACACTTGCCGATGTGGAAATTTCTTCACAAGATATTGAAGGATGGTTGGTAGCCAATGCAAACGGAATTACGGTAGCTTTAGACATTACCATTTCAGACGAATTGCGCAAAGAGGGAATTGCTAGAGAATTGGTTAATAGAATTCAGAATATTAGAAAAGACTCTGGCTTTGAAGTTACGGATAAAATTGTGGTAAAAATGGAGAAAAATACCCAATTAGAAGAGGCAGTAGCAGCAAATTTAGATTATATAATGTCGGAAACACTAACTAAAACATTAGTATTTGAAGACGGTTTTCAAAAGGGAATTGAAATTGAGTTTGACGAAATTAAAACCATCATTTTAATTTCAAAATAAAAATTAATAAATAGTAAAATAAAAAATTTGAAATTATGATAGAGGAGCAAATGAGATATTCAGACGCAGATTTAGCAGAATTCAAAGCTTTGATTCAGGCTAAATTAGAAAAAGCAAAAGGGGACTTAGAATTAATAAAAAGTGCCTACATGAATGATTTGAATAATGGAACGGATGACACATCCCCCACATTTAAAGCATTTGAAGAAGGCAGCGAAACGATGAGTAAAGAAGCAAACTCGCAGTTGGCCATTCGTCAAGAAAAGTTCATTAGAGATTTAAAAAATGCTTTAATTCGCATAGAAAATAAAACCTATGGTTTGTGTAAAGTTTCTGGCAAATTAATAAGCAAAGAACGTTTAAAAATTGTGCCTCATGCTACCATGAGCATCGAAGCAAAAAATTTGCAACGTTAACCTTTTTTAAAAAAATTTACTAACGCTCCGTTTGGAGCGTTTTTTATTTGATAAAAACCACTATTTTTGCTTAAAATTTTTGCAAATGTCTTTAAAGAAAGCCTACTTACTTATTATAAGTATTTTACTCATTGATCAAATTTCGAAGCTCTATATCAAAACCCATTTTTTCATCAACGAAGAAGTGAAAGTGTTTGATTGGTTTCGAATTCATTTTATCGAAAACGAAGGCATGGCTTGGGGTGCAGAAATTCCCGGAGAATATGGGAAATTAATATTAACCCTTTTTAGAATTATTGCAGTGGGAGGAATCGCATGGTGGTTATGGGATTCAGTAAAAAAGCAGGCGTCAAATTTTCTCATTGTAGCCATTGCCTTAATTTTTACAGGCGCTCTAGGAAATATTATCGATTCGGTTTTTTATGGGGTTATTTTTAATGACAGTTACCATCAAGTAGCTACTTTTTTTGCAGAACCTTATGGTAGTTGGTTCCATGGCGAAGTAGTGGATATGTTTTATTTCCCCATTTGGGAAGGAGATCTTCCTTCATGGTTGCCTTTTTGGGGCGGAAAACACTTTACTTTTTTTAACGCGATCTTCAATGTAGCTGATTTAGCGATCTCAACGGGTGTTGGGATATTAATAGTGTTCAATAAAAGAGCATTTGCCCAAGCTAACAAAGAGGAGGAAGCAGTTGAAGAAAATTAAAATTTAATAATTCCATTCGGCGTTACACAAAAATCCAATTTTATGTCATTTGAGGATACATCCTCAATTTTTTCTTCAGGAGGAAAGAAGGATAATCCAATTTTAATGGTTTCTGGTCTACATTTTTTTAGAAAGCGGTCATAAAACCCCTTTCCATATCCCACTCGATTTCCTTCTTCATCGTAGGCTAAAAGCGGCAAAAAAACGACATCAATTTTTGCATCTGGAACTTCTATGCCCTCAACGGGTTCTGGAATATTATAGCTATTTTTTTTGATTTTAGTATTGTCGGTCATTAAAAAATGAACCAAAGTTAAGTGCTTAAAATCACATTTTGAAACTACAATTTCTTTATCTTTTCCTGCTAAAATATGCAGTATATACTCGGTATTAATTTCTTTTTGCTCATCAATCGTTAAAAACAAATGGTAATACAATTTTTCCCAAATATCCATTCGCAATAATTGGTTTGCAATTGCTAAACTTTTGTTTTCAATTTCCTCTTGCGAAAGGATATTTCTTGCTGCTTTGCACTTATTTCTGGCGACTGTTTTATTCATTTTTATTCAATTGAAACATGAAAAAGGGCATCGCCTTGATAAATAATGGGAGCATCATTTACGTTTATAATGTAGCCAGCATGAGGGGCTTTCACCTTGTGTTCCACTTTTCCATACGGATCTGAAATGGTTGCAAGTACATCTCCTTTTTTTACATAACTCCCAATTGTAGTTAAACCGTGAAACATTCCAGAATATTTAGCCCTAACCCAGTTTGATTTTTCAATGTAAATGGTAGCGTGTAGCGGAAGACTTGTTTTCTTTTTAGGGTTTAACATGCCCAAATGGTATAAAAAGCGCTTGGTGCCTTCTACAGCTTCTTGAGTAATTTTTTCGTTAATGTCTAATGATTTTCCTCCTTCAAACAAAAGCATTTTGATGTTTAATTTATCACAGGAATTTCGGAAAGATCCGGAAATGTTTTTTGCATACAAGGTAAACGGCGCATTAAAAACGTCGCAAAGTTCTTTTAATTCTGAATTTTCGGGAACAATTCTAAGTTGTGGGGCATTAAATCTACTGGCTCCACCTGCATGAAAATCAATGGCATAGTCAACATGCGGCATAATTTCTTTTAAAATATAATAGGCAAATCGACTGGCCAGCGAACCAGTTTTGCTTCCTGGGAAAACCCGATTTAAATCGCGACCATCAGGAAATTCTCTAGTCTGATTCACAAAGCCAAAAATATTTATAATCGGAATACAAATGATGGTACCGCATTTGGGCTTATTTATTTTTTGGGTAATGAGTTGCCGCACAATTTCGGTTCCATTAATTTCATCACCGTGTAAACAAGCTGAAAACAATACTGTCGGGCCGTCCACTTTTGAGCGCTCCACAATGATCGGAATTTTCAATTTGGTCATGGTGTGTAACTTTGCAATTTCCATATTAATGGTTTTGCTTTCTCCCGGTAAAATGGTTTCTTTTAGAATTCTTAGTGGTTTTGTGGTACTCATTATTTAAAATCTGATGTGCTAAAAATACAAAAACTTCCAGAACAAGCACTAGAACAAGTTCAAATATCAATAATTAGGGCAACAAATAGAAAAAAATATAAAAAATGGGGTGCGCTTTGTTTTTTTCTGGGCATTTGAGGGCTAAAAAACTTGCAAAATTCATAAACAAATCTCCTATCTTTGTTCTTTCCTCTTTTTTCTTTACCCATGCAAACACCATTAGAACTTCAAATCCAAACGCTACCTGAAAATCCCGGGGTATATCAGTATTATGATAAGGATGAAAAAATTTTATATGTTGGCAAAGCAAAAAACCTAAAAAAAAGGGTACAATCCTATTTTACAAAAAACCATGATAATTACAAAACAGCGGTATTAGTAAAAAAAATAGTAAGTATCAAGCACATTGTGGTTCCTACAGAATCAGATGCTTTGTTATTAGAAAACAATTTGATCAAAAAGTTGCAACCCCGCTATAATGTTCTGCTTCGCGATGACAAAACGTATCCTTGGATTTGTATCAAAAACGAACGCTTCTCCCGGATTTTTTCGACTCGAAAATTGATCAAAGACGGTTCCGAATATTATGGCCCTTATACGAGTTTTAAAACAGTACACACCATTTTAGATTTAATAGGGGCTTTATATCCACTGCGCACCTGTAGTTATGATTTGTCAAAAGCCAATATTGATAATGGAAAGTACAAAGTATGTTTAGAATATCACATTGGTAATTGTAAAGGGCCATGTGAAGCTTTCGAATCTTTTGAAAATTACCAAACACAAGTCGAAAAAATCCGACAAATTTTAAGAGGAAATTTCAAAGAAAGTTTGAAAGATTTTAAAAAAACGATGATCGATTTGGCGCAGCAAATGCAATTTGAAGAAGCTCAAAAAACAAAAGAAAAGATAGAGATCTTAGAAAATTATCAATCAAAATCTACTATATTAAATCCAAAAATATCTAACATCGACGTATTTTCCATCGTGTCTGATGAAACGATGGCTTATGTTAATTTTTTACAAATTTCACACGGGGCTATTGTACGGTCACACACACTAGAAATTAAGAAAAAACTAGATGAAACCAATGAAGAATTACTCGCACTAGCAGTAGTTGAATTGCGGGAACGCTTTCATTTGAATGCAAAAGAAGTAATAGTGCCCATGGCACTTGATTTAGGAGAAAACATCAAAGTTACCGTGCCGCAATTGGGCGATAAAAAACAAATTTTAGACTTGTCTGAACGCAATGCAAAATATTACCGATTGGAACAGTTAAAACAAATTCAAATTGTAGATCCCGAGCGACATACCCATCGTATCATGGCACAAATGCAAAAAGATTTACGTTTATCTGAAGCCCCTAGACACATTGAATGTTTTGATAATTCCAATATTCAAGGCACTCATCCTGTCTCGGCCTGTGTGGTTTTTAAAGACGCGAAACCGAGCAAAAAAGACTACCGCCATTTTAACATTAAAACCGTAGAAGGGCCCAATGATTTTGCTTCTATGGAAGAAGTAGTGTACCGTCGCTACAAGCGAATGCTGGAGGAAAACCAACCTCTACCCCAATTAATTATTATCGATGGGGGTAAAGGGCAATTATCGTCGGCACTAAAAAGTATTGACGAATTAGGATTGCGCGGAAAAATTGCTATCATTGGCATTGCAAAACGCTTGGAAGAATTATATTATCCGGGCGATTCGGCCCCTTTGTATTTGGATAAAAAATCGGAAACGCTAAAAGTAATTCAGTATTTACGAAACGAAGCCCATCGATTTGGCATTACACACCATCGAGATCAACGCAGTAAATCGGCACTAAATAACAGTTTGGAGGCAATTCCAGGAATAGGAGAAAAAACAATGATTGCCTTGATGAAACACTTTAAAAGTGTAAAAAGATTACAACTGGCCTCTACCGAAGCTATTGCTGAAGTAGTAGGTCTTTCAAAAGCCAAAAAAATTTCCGACTTTTACAAGAATAATTAGCGAGTATGAACAAGCACCTATTATGGATTGGCCTATTTTTGTTTTTCCAACTTAGTTTTGGACAAGAAACGGTGCGTCCAAAAGTAGGCTTAGTATTGAGTGGAGGTGGCGCAAAAGGGTTAGCACATATAGGAGTATTAAAAACCCTTGACTCACTAAACATCAAAGTCGATTATATTGCCGGTACTAGTATGGGAGCTGTAGTAGGAGGTTTATATGCTTCCGGATATTCGGCCAAGCAATTGGATTCTATTTTCTCTAAGCTAGATGTTAATGCGTTGTTACAAGATTATACTCCTCGGGAATCCAAGTCGTTTTATGAAAAACGAAACGACGAAATTTATGCATTGACTTTGCCTTTTTCTAATTTTAAATTAGGACTCCCTTCTGGATTATCAAAAGGCTTGTATAATTTTAATTTAATTTCAAGATTAACGAAGCATGTAAGTCATATTAGTGAATTTAATCAGCTTCCTATTCCTTTTTTATGCATCGCCACAGATCTCGAAACGGGCAATCAAGTAGTTTTAGAAAAAGGGATATTGGCCGAAGCCATCATAGCTAGTGGCGCATTACCTACGCTTTACAATCCTATAGAAATCAACGGAAGGCTATTGATTGATGGAGGAGTAGTAAATAATTATCCTGTAGAAGAATTGACAAGCAGAGGAATTACAGTAATTATAGGTGTAGATGTACAAGAAGGATTAAAAAACAGAACGCAATTAAATGATGTAACCGCCGTACTTTCTCAAATTAATAATTTTTCCATGATTGAAAAAATGGAAGAAAAGAAAAGGCTTACTACAATTTATATAAATCCTGAAGTAAAAGGATACTCTGTAGTTTCTTTTGAAAAGGGCATAGAAATAATACAAAAAGGGAAAGATAAAGCCAATGAATATTCAAATCAAATAAAAGCGTTTGCACATCATTCCGCACAAAATCGAAAAGTAATTCAAAACGATTCAATTACTATTGCTGACATTACTTCAAATAAACTCGAAAATTACACCAAAGCATACCTAGTTGGGAAATTAAAAATTAAAAAAAATACGACTATTACGCACCTCCAATTGGAAAAAGCAATTTCAAACATAAACGCTACTCAAAATTTTAGTGCAATTACCTATTCCTTTGAAAAAAGAAACAAAGGGGAGCGTTTGGTACTTAATTTAAAGGAAAATAAAAACAATACCTTTTTGAAATTCGGAATACACTATGATGATTTATATAAAAGTGGCGTTTTGGTCAATTATACCCATAAAAAAATCATTACCAAAAATGATGTAGTTGCTTTAGATGTAGTTCTTGGAGATAATTTCAGATACAATTTTGATTATTATATTGACAATGGATTTTATTGGAGTTTCGGGGTAAATTCTAAATTAAATGCCTTCAATAGAAATATTTCTACCGATTTTGAAAATGGAGTAGTTTTCACCGATTTAGGCATCAATTCGATTAACATTGACTTTACCGAATTAACGCATCATGCCTATTTGCAAACTTTATTTGCTCAAAAATTTTCGGTGGGGGCCGGCGTCGAGTTTAAACACCTAAAAATCCAATCCCAAACCCTTCAAAATACGACTCCTATTTTTGATAATAGTGATTATCTATCTGTTTTTGGGTATCTAAAATACGATTCTTTCAATCACAAATATTTTCCAAATAAAGGCTGGTCGTTTGCTGGAGAATTAAAATCATATTTATATTCTTCAAATTTTACCGAACAGTTTGAAAGCTTTTCAATTGCAAGATCAGAAGGAGCTATCGTGTTTGAACCGCTCAAAAAATGCACCATTAAATCACAAACCGAAATTGGATTTGCCATAGGTAGACGGTCCATTTCGTTCTTTGATTTTGTGCTTGGAGGATATGGATTTGTCCCCACCAATAACTTTAAACCGTTCTTTGGGTATGATTTTCTTAGTGTAGCCGGAGATAGTTATATCAAACAAGCACTAACATTAGATTACGAATTTTATAAAAAACACCACGTTAATTTTGCCGGAAATTTTGCTACTATTGGGAATCGCATTTTTGAGCATAAATCACAATGGTTAGAAAGACCAAAGCACACCGGTTATGCTATTGGTTATGGCATGGAATCCATTGTAGGGCCACTAGAAATAAAACATTCATGGTCGCCAGAAACAAGAAATCATTTTACATGGTTTTCCATAGGTTTTTGGTTTTAAAATTAAAAAAAACAATAAAAAATTACATTTAATGCAATTTTCTGTCGTATTGTTTTTAAAAAAGTTTATTTTTGAAATTCAAATTTTAAATAATTAGTTATGTCTATTTGGAGAGTTAAACCAGTTGCTGCTTTTGAAGCAGATATGAAAAAAAGTGAGTTGAAGAAAGTTCTTGGTAAATGGAGTTTGACTGCAATTGGTGTAGGAGCTATTATTGGAGGAGGAATTTTTGTATTGACAGGAACAGGGGCCTATTATCATGCAGGACCCGCATTAGCTCTTTCGTTCATAATTGCTGGTATTGCCTGCGTATTTGCCGCGCTTTGTTATTCAGAGTTTGCTTCTATATTACCTGTTGAAGGTTCGGCCTATGCCTATGCATATGGAACCATTGGTGAGATATTTGCTTGGATTATCGGTTGGGGTTTAATTTTAGAATATGCTATGGGATCCATGACTGTTGCGGTTTCGTGGTCGGGCTATTTTAATAAACTGCTCAAAATGTTTGGCATAAAACTTCCCGAATGGCTAACTTCAGATCCTGCAAGTTATACTGGCGAAGGGTTTTCAATGAATTTACCCGCTTTGTTAATTGTGCTTTTTGTAATTTCTATCTTAATTAAAGGAACACAAAGTGCTGCAAAAGCAAATAATATGATTGTAATTTTAAAAGTTTCAGCCATTATTTTTGTGATTATTGCTGGGGCTTTCTTTATCAATGTAGAAAACTGGACACCATTTATCCCAGAAGCGACTCAAATTATTGACAAAGAATCTACGCATAATGCATACGGTTTAACTGGAATTGTTTCCGGAGCGGCTGCTATCTTTTTTGCCTATGTTGGTTTTGACGCCGTTTCAACTCAAGCGGGTGAGGCAAAAAATCCTAAAAAAGACGTGCCATTTGCTATAATTACATCTCTATTAATTTGTACAGTATTGTATATTCTGGTGTCTTTGGTATTAACCGGTATGATGAACTACAAAGATTTTGATCCACTAGGTCAATATCCAGATGCTATTAAAGCTCCTGTGGCGTATGCTTTTGATATTGCAGGACAAGCTTGGGCAGGTTACATTATAACAATTGCTGCTACAGTTGGATTAATTTCAGTATTAATGGTAATGATCATGGGACAGTCAAGAATATTCTTAGGAATGTCAAAAGACGGACTAATTCCTCAAGTATTTTCAAAAATTAATCCTATTTCTGGAACACCAAAAACGAACTTAATGATTTTAGGGGGCGTGATCGCTATTGTTGCTGCATTTACTCCTATTAATAAATTAGCAGATATGACCAGTTTCGGAACATTATTTGCCTTTACTATGGTTTGTATAGCGGTTTGGATTCTTAGAATAAAACAGCCACATTTAGTAAGAACTTTTAAAGTGCCTGCACTTCCTGTAATTGCAATTTGCGGTATACTAATCAACACCTATTTGATGATTAATTTGAGTAAAGATGCTCAATTGCTTTCATTGGGTTGGTTGGCAATCGGAATTGTAGTGTATTTTTTATACGGCAAACGAAATGCTAAATTAGGCAAAGAAGAAAAATAAAAAATCAAGCCACTTTTATAGTGGCTTTTTTTAAATTTTTACGAAATTTGTAAGGTATGGAATCATTTTGGATCGGGTTATTATCGCATCTTAAATTCCTCATCAAGAGAAATCCGGAATGAGAACTGCTTTTTTTGATTAATTAGTATCGTTTTTAGTGTGCACTATAAAACGCGTAACAGTAACTTTTAAACAAAAAATACAATGCCAATATATCATAAATTAGGAGAAATTCCTCGCAAACGACATACACAATTTCGCAAAGCAAACGGAGATTTATATTATGAGCAATTGTTTGGAACCGTAGGATTTGACGGTATGTCGACCAATTCCTATCACGAACAAAGACCTACTCAGGTAAAAGAAATTAGAAAACAATATAGTGTTGCACCTAAAATTGCCAAAACAAACAATATACAATCCTATAAACTAAGAGGATTTGATGTGGCGCCACAAGACGATTATCTGGAAAGTAGAAAAATCGTTTTAACCAATTCGGATTGCCATATTGTATTAGCAGCACCGCGAAAATCCACGACCGATTATTTTTATAAAAATACCGATTCGGATGAAGTGATCTTTATTCATAAAGGAACCGGTAAGCTTAGAACGATGCTCGGAAACTTAGATTTTAGTTATGGAGATTATCTTGTGGTTCCAAGAGGGATGATTTATAAAATGGATTTTGATACCGAAGATAATCGTTTGTTTATTGTAGAATCACATGCACCGGTTTATACCCCCAAACAATATAGAAACTGGTTCGGGCAATTATTAGAACATTCCCCTTTTTGTGAGAGAGACATTCGTCGTCCAGAAGAATTAGAAACATATAATGAAAAAGGCGATTTTATTATTAAGGTAAAAAAGAAAGACGAAATTTTTGAAATGGTCTACGCTTCTAACCCTTTTGATGTTATCGGCTATGACGGATTCAACTATCCATATGCTTTTTCCATTCACGATTTTGAACCAATAACCGGTAGAATACACTTACCACCCCCTGTTCATCAAACTTTTGAAACCAGTGCTTTTGTAATTTGTTCTTTCGTACCCAGATTATATGATTATCATCCGTTATCTATTCCTGCTCCCTACAACCATAGTAATATAGATGCTGATGAGGTCTTGTATTATGTAGATGGAGATTTTATGAGTAGAAATGATGTAGCGCCAGGAAATATTTCGCTACATCCTGCCGGAATTCCGCACGGACCTCACCCAGGAGCAGCAGAACGCAGTATTGGAAAGAAAGAAACCTTAGAATTAGCGGTAATGGTAGACACCTTCAAACCCTTAATGGTCACCGAAGAGGCATTAGGTATAGCAGACGACTCCTATTATCTATCGTGGTTAGATGCATAAAAATAAATACAAAACAGGTATTTAGTACCAATAATATACATTAGAATATGGCAAAAGAAGTAACATCTGTAGAATACGGATTAGAAAAAATATTTGAAGGAGCGCAAGATTTTCTTCCTCTATTAGGCACCGATTACGTTGAATTTTACGTGGGTAATGCCAAACAATCGGCCCATTTTTATAAAACCGCTTTTGGTTTTCAATCACATGCTTACCGCGGGCTAGAAACCGGCTCAAGAGATTCGGTGAGTTATGTTTTAAAACAAGACAAAATAAAATTGGTTTTGACAACACCCTTGAATAGCAATTCGCCCATCAACAAACATCTAGCTAAACATGGAGACGGTGTAAAAGTAATTGCATTATGGGTTGACGATGCGACATCAGCTTGGAATGAAACCACAAAAAGAGGAGCGGTATCTTTCATGGAACCTACCCTAGAAAAAGACGAACACGGCGAAGTGATTCGCTCTGGAATTTACACTTACGGAGAAACCGTTCACATATTTGTAGAACGCAAAAATTATAATGGATTATTCTTACCTGGGTTTGTTGCATGGAAATCAGACTACAATCCAGAACCACTAGGATTAAAATATGTAGACCACATGGTAGGAAATGTGGGATGGGGAGAAATGAACCAATGGGTAAAATGGTATGAAGATGTCATGGGATTTGAGAACTTTCTTTCCTTTGACGATACTCAAATTCATACCGAATATTCGGCACTGATGAGTAAGGTAATGAGTAATGGCAATGGCCGCATTAAATTTCCTATAAACGAACCTGCTAAAGGCAACAAAAAGTCACAAATAGAAGAATATTTAGATTTTTATGAAGGAGCAGGGGTTCAACATATAGCGGTAGCTACCGATGACATTATTACAACCGTTACTGGATTAAAAGCAAGAGGGGTCGAGTTTTTACCACCACCACCTCAAGCCTATTATGATGATATTCCTAATCGTTTAGGGGTACATCGTGACATGATGAAAGAGGACATTAAAAAATTACAAGAGTTGTCCATTCTAGTGGATGCAGATGAAGACGGGTATTTACTGCAAATTTTTACTAAACCGGTAGAAGACCGTCCTACCTTATTTTTTGAAATTATTCAAAGAATGGGTGCTAAAGGATTCGGGGCAGGAAATTTTAAAGCGCTTTTTGAATCTATTGAAAGAGAACAAGCGTTACGAGGAACACTATAAAAAGCAATTTTCTTTAAATAATTATCAGAATACAACGTTGTAGTAGTGATATTATTGATAAAAATATGTTAAAGTTTAATTTTTGTTGAGAATAGCACAAAAATCATTTTAACTTTGCCATGCAAATGTAGAGAGGTAGTTTGCTCTACAATTTGAAGTAAATTTTCATAATTTATAGTTTATTGGTTGGTTAATAGCATAAAAACTCAGTCATAATTTTGATTGGGTTTTTTTGTTTTACTATTTTTGGAACAGAAATTGCGTTTTCTTCTCAGACTTAAATCGATATATGAAAAAAATAGTAACACTTTTAGTGCTTTTTATAGTTACAAATTCTTTTGTTCAAAGAGAAAATGCATTCAGTTCGGGCGAATGGCTTAAAATGAGAATTCATTATGGGCTAGTTAATGCGGGGTATGCTACACTTGAAATTAAAGAGGCTACCAAAAATAACAAAAAAGTACATCATGTCATTGGAAAAGGCTGGACCATTGGAATGACTAGATTTTTCTTTAAAGTAGAGGATAATTACGAAAGCTATTTTGACAAAGAAACCGGGAAACCGTATCAGTTTGTACGTAAAATCGACGAAGGAGGTTACACGAAAAACCAAGAAGGGTTTTTCAATCAGTCCAAAAATACAGTCTTGGTTAAAGACTACAAACACAATAAGGAAATGACAATGTCCGTTCCTGAAGAAGTCCAAGACATTGTTTCTTCCTATTATTATTTGAGAAATCACCCCAAAATCGACAAATTAAAAGTTGGCGAGTCCATTGCGATAGATATGTTTTTTGATGGAGAAACCACAAAATTTAAGTTAAAATTTTTAGGTAGAGAAGATATTAGTACTAAATTTGGAAAAGTTCAGTGTCTAATTTTTAGACCATTAGTTCAAGCCGGTAGAGTATTTAAAGAAGAAGAGAGTCTAACGGTTTGGGTATCTGATGACGACAACAAAACACCCATTCGAGTAAAAGCTACTTTAGCCGTAGGGTCCTTAAAAGCAGACCTTGAAGCCTTTAAAGGATTAAAATACTCATTTAAAATTAAAAGCAAATAAATAATGGAAATTACCCCAAAAATCCAAGAACAACTCAATCAACTGAATGATAAGTTCACCGCGATCAATCAAAATACTTCTACCCATCTAGAAGGATTGCTTTGGGCAAAGCCCATTACCTATTGGGAGTATATTCAAACCGACGCCTTGCTTAATTTACAAACACAACGCACCACTTTGCCAGACGAAATGGTTTTTGTGATGTACCATCAGGTGAACGAATTGTTGTTTAAAATGATCCTTTGGGAAATGGAGCAGCTGTGTCATAACGAGCACCCTTCCACCGCCTATTTTACCGAAAAATTAGGGCGCATTAGTCGCTATTTTGACATGTTAACCACCTCTTTTGATATCATGAAAGATGGAATGGAACCCGAACAGTATTTAAAATTTAGAAACACCTTAACTCCTGCCAGCGGATTTCAATCGGCGCAGTATCGATTCATTGAATTTTCTTCTACCGATTTGATCAATTTAATCGACAATCGTTTTAGAGCTTCCATCGATAGAAATACGCCCTACGAACATGCCTTTGAACATTTGTATTGGCAAGCAGCGGGTAAGGATTATCAAACGGGCAAAAAATCATTTTTAATTTTAGAATTCGAAAGAAAATACAAAAAACAATTCTTGGCCTATATGGAAGAATATAATACAATTAATCTATGGCGCAAGTTTAAACAATTACCCGATGTTGATCAAAAAAATCCTACGTTAGTTGCCGCCATGCGTCATTATGATGTTACGGTAAATATTACTTGGGTTATGGGACATTTTAACGCAGCAAAAAAATATATTGAGAGTGTTCCTGGAAATCACGAAGCCACAGGAGGTAGTGATTGGAAAAAATACATGTTGCCAAAATATCAAAAACGTATTTTCTTCCCCGAATTATGGTCGGCTGAAGAAATTGAAAATTGGGGCGCCTAACACCATTGAAAATAAAAATATTGAGATACCTAATCGCACTTGTTTTCTTTTTCTCTTTTTTTACAGCATGTACTACAAAAGAGGACAATAAGAAGACTAAAATAGCAAAAAAAGAGCCCATTATAAAAGAGTATGGGTTTACTTTTAATGATTATAAAGTAATAAGAGACACCATACGTTCGGGAGATACGTTTGGGGCACTTTTAGAAAAATTCCCTTTGCGAGATAGTCTTACCGTTCATCAAGTTACCGAAAAAGTAAAAGATTCTTTCAACGTTAGAAGAATCAAAGTTGGAAAACCCTATATTCTTTTTTTGGATAAGAAAAAGCCCAATACACTCAAGGCCATGGTTTATATTGAAGACAGAATACAATATACTGTGGTAGATTTTAGAGATTCTTTAGTGGTAGCAAACAAACAAAAACCTACTAAAATAAAACGAAGAGTAGTGGCGGCCGAAATCAACGGTTCATTATCAGAAACGTTAAGCAATGCAGGAGTGAGCCCAGCACTAGCGCCTAAATTAGCCGGAATATATGCCTATACGATTGACTTTTTCAAAATTCAAAAGGGCGACAAATTTGCCGTAACCATCAATGAAAAATATATGGAAGATTCTATATATATTGGCGTAGAAAGTATAGAGGCTTCATATTTTGAGCACAAAGGCAAGAAAATATTTGCTTTTCCTTATAAATTGAACGAAAATCAAAAAAAAGAAGATTATTATGACGAAAACGGGAAAGGGTTAAAAAGCATGTTTTTAAAAGCGCCTTTAGATTATTTCCGAATTTCTTCTCGTTTTTCAGGGCGCCGCTTCCATCCGGTTCAAATGCGCTTTAAAGCCCATAACGGCACAGATTATGCTGCACCTCATGGAACGCCTATTAAAACTACGGCTTCGGGGGTTATAGAAAAAACAGGATACACGGCCGGCAATGGTAATTTTGTAAAAGTGCGTCACAGTGCTACCTATTCGACTCAGTATTTACACATGTCTAAAATTTTAGTTCGTAATGGTCAAAGTGTTTCGCAAGGACAAACAATTGGCAAAGTAGGAAGCACCGGACTGGCTACTGGACCTCACGTTTGTTATCGTTTTTGGAAAAACGGGGTGCAGGTCGATCCGCTCCGCTTAAAATTGCCCAATACAGAACCTATGGGAAGCTCCGATAAACAAAGATATTTACAACATATAGCACCGCTAAAAAAAGAATTAGATCAAATAACCGCATTAAAATTTAAAGAATAATGGCTTTATCCGCAATCAATCCCACACAAACCATAGCTTGGAAAAAATTACAATCACATTTTGAAACGATGAAAAATGTTCGGATGCAAGATTTATTTGCAAATGAACCAACAAGAGCTGAAAAAATGCACCTAGAATGGAACGATTTCTTAGTAGATTATTCCAAGAATATTGCAACTAAGGAAACATTGGACTTATTGCTAGAATTAGCCAACGAAGTGCAGTTGAAAGAGGCTATTTCAAAATATATTGGTGGAGATGTCATCAATCAAACTGAAAATAGAGCCGTTTTGCATACAGCATTACGTGCTAAAGAAAATGCTTCCGTTCAAGTAGATGGAGTTAATGTACTGCCTGAAATATATGCAGTTAAAAATAAAATCAAGCAATTTTCAAACGAAATAATATCTGGTCAACGAAAAGGATATACCGGAAAACCATTTACCGATGTAGTCAATATTGGAATTGGCGGTTCCGATTTAGGCCCGGCAATGATTGTAGAAGCCTTACAATATTATAAAAACCCTTTGAATGTTCATTTTGTATCTAATGTAGATGGCGATCATGTGAATGAAACTCTCAAAAAAGTAAATCCGGAGACCACCCTTTTTGTAATTGTTTCCAAAACCTTTACCACACAAGAAACCTTATCCAATGCCGAAACTATCAGAAGTTGGTTTTTACAATCGGCAGCACAAGATGACGTAGCCAAGCATTTTGTGGCCGTTTCTACCAATATTCAAAAAGTAACCGAATTTGGCATCAATCCCGATAATATTTTCCCAATGTGGGATTGGGTAGGTGGCCGTTTTTCGTTGTGGAGCGCCGTTGGTTTATCCATTAGTTTAGCCGTTGGTTTTGATCATTTTGATCAATTATTGGAAGGTGCTCACGAAATGGACGAACATTTTAAAACCGAATCATTTGACAAAAACATACCCGTAGTACTGGCGTTGTTGAGCATTTGGTATAACAATTTTTTTGGTGCTGAGAGCGAAGCCTTGATCCCCTACACCCAATATTTACAAAAACTGGCCCCTTATTTACAACAAGGCATCATGGAAAGTAATGGGAAAAGCATTGGAAGAGATGGTAAGCCTGTCAATTATCAAACAGGGACAATTATTTGGGGCGAACCCGGAACCAATTCACAACACGCTTTTTTTCAATTAATTCATCAAGGAACCAAATTGATTCCGACTGATTTTATAGGCTACAAAGAAGCGTTATATGGCAACAAAGACCATCACGACAAATTGATGTCAAATTTCTTTGCCCAAACCGAAGCTTTATTGATGGGAAAAACCGAGGCACAAGTGAAAGCTGAATTTCAATTACAAGGAATTTCTGGTGAAAAAGCACAATTTTTATTGCCTTTTAAAGTGTTTGCCGGAAATAAGCCTACCAACACTTTGTTGATTCAAAAATTAACACCAGCCACATTAGGTGCATTGGTCGCTTTATATGAGCATAAAATATTTGTCCAAGGAATCATTTGGAATATTTTTAGTTATGATCAATGGGGTGTAGAGCTAGGAAAACAGTTGGCCAACAGTATATTGAATGAAATTGTTGAGAATGAACCTCAACCCCATGATTGTTCGACCACCTTCTTGTTAAAGAAATACTCAAACAGCTAACAATACATAGGTAAAAGAGGGATTTAACCGATAATTCCCCACACAAAATTCATTAATTAACATTTTTTTTAGTTTTTTAATGCTCAAATTACGTTTGTTAACATTAAATTAACATTAGAAATAAAATCTTGTAGCAACTTTGCATAAAATATTTTAAAAAACAAAGCAAATGAAAATTTTTAAAAATGTATTACTAGTTGGGTTTTTCTTTTTTACTACCCTTACAGTATTTTCACAGTCTAAAGTTACTGGAACAGTAACAGATGGCGAGTTAAAACAACCTTTAGCTGGGGCTAGTGTTGTTATTAAAGGAACAACAATTAGTGCTGCTACAGATTTTGACGGAAAATTTGAGCTTACAACTACTCAAAAATCGGGAGAAATTGTTATTTCTTTCTTAGGTTTTGAAACTAAAACTATTAAATTTACTGTTACAGGCGACACTACAAATGTAGGTACTGTATCTATTAGCACTAACGTTTCTGAATTAGAAGATGTAGTGGTAATTGGTAAAGGAATTATGGACATTGCTAAAGATAGAAAAACGCCAGTTGCGGTTTCTACAGTAAAAGCAAGTGAAATTCAAGCAAAATTAGGTAACTTAGAGTTCCCTGAAATATTAGCCAATACGCCTTCAGTGTATGCTACTAAAGCAGGTGGAGGTTTTGGAGATTCTAGAATTAATATTCGTGGATTTGACCAAAGAAATATCGCGGTTATGATTAACGGTATGCCGGTTAATGACATGGAAAACAGTGCAGTTTACTGGTCTAACTGGGTTGGTTTATCGGATGTAACTTCTGCAATGCAAGTACAAAGAGGATTAGGTTCTTCTAAATTAGCTATCTCATCTGTGGGAGGAACAATCAACGTCGTAACTAAATCTGCCGATTTAAAACAAGGCGGAAATGTTTCAACTAGCATTGGAAATGATAATTATTTAAAAACACAAGCTTCCTATTCTACCGGGAAAATGAAAAACGGTTTTTCAACTTCTATTTTATTAAGCAATACCACAGGAGATGGTTATGTTGATGGGACGAAATTTGAAGGAGGAAATTATTTTGTGGCGTTAGGATATGAATTGAACGACAAACATAATTTTCAATTTACATTTACAGGTGCTCCTCAATGGCATAACCAAAGAAGTGCTGCTCCTACAATTGCTCAATACGTAAGATACGGACAAGGCGAACCAAACATTAGATACAATACAGATTGGGGATATTTAAACGGACAGGAATACAGTTTTAGAACAAATTTCTACCACAAACCAATCATGTCAATTAACTGGGATTTCAAAATCAATGAAACTACAAAATTATCTACGGTACTTTATGGCTCTTGGGGTCGTGGAGGAGGAAGTAATGGAGCAGGTGCAATTAGAGGAAATCGTTTTTTTGCTGATAATTTAAGAACTACAGACGGTTCAATTAATGTTGACTTGATTGAAGATTATAACTCAGGTTTACCTGTAGTAATTAACGGTGTTTCATTTACTAGAGCACAAGTTGCTGCAGGCGGGTATCAAAGTACGTCTTCAACCAGTAACAATGCTACTAATGGTATTTCTAAAATTGCTTCTATCAACTCACACAACTGGTATGGTGGGGTAATCAATTTGAATAAAAAATTAAACGATCAATTGACGGTAGATTTTGGTTTGGATGCGAGAACGTATAGAGGTATTCACTACCAAAACATTACAGATTTATTAGGATCTAGTAACTATTTAGATAATAATGATGTTAACAATCCGGGTAGAGTATTGACAGCAACATATCAAGCGAGACCACATTTAAATCCATTCTTTAGTTTGGATTACCAAGAGGCTAAAATCAACTACAACAATGATGGTGTAGTAAATTGGTACGGTGCCTTTACACAATTAGAGTATTCTTCTGATAAATTATCTGCTTTTGTTCAAGCTGCGGTTTCAAACCAAGGGTTTAGAAGAGATGATTATTTCAAATATTTAGAATCAGATGAATTATATACAACTGATTATGAAAATATTTTAGGTGGAAACATTAAAGGGGGTCTTAACTATAACTTTGATGAGCATTTCAATTTCTTCGCTAATTTAGGGTACTATTCAAAACAACCTTTCTTTAATGCAGTATATCCAAACAACGCTTCTGTTGTAAATGAAAATTTAACAAATGAAAAAGTGATTGGATTTGAAGAAGGATTAGGATATCGTTCATCTGTTTTCAATGCCAACTTGAATTTATACTATACCAAATGGAAAGATAGATACCAAAGATCTGGGGATGCTGCTTTAGATAATCCTGGTGGGTATTATGATTTTGCTGGTATTACGCAAGTTCATGCGGGTATAGAATTAGACATGACCGCTAAATTGGATAAATTAAAATTAAACGGTATGATCTCTATCGGAAACTGGGAATATGAAAATGATATTACAGGTAGAAGATATGATGTAAATAACAATGAAATTAGCGTGGGTACTGGAACTGCACCAACCTATTATGTTGCAGGTACTAAAGTAGGAGATGTTGCTCAATATACTGCAAGTGCAGGCGCTAGTTATGATTTTACAAAAACGTTATCATTAGATGCTAACTATAGATATGCAGACAAATTGTATGCAAGTTTAGATCCATCAAGACAAACTTCAGCAACCAATAAAGGAACGTTACAATTACCTTCTTATGGCTTAGTAGATGCAGGTCTTTCTTACAAATTCTTATTTGGAAAAGATAAATCAGATGCGATTAACTTTAGAGTGAACATCAACAACGTTTTTGATTACATGTATATTGCTGAATCTAGAACTAATATTTTTGCTACAGATAACATTAGCAGTACTAATCCAGCTCTAGGAACATATTCTTCTAGAGGTAGAACTTGGAATGGTGTAGCAGATGCAAACCAAGTATTCTTCGGTTTTGGAAGAACATGGAACTTTACGGTTCGTTATAACTTCTAATACTTTTTAGAAAAACATTCTAAACCTCTCACTCATTTTTTGAGTGAGAGGTTTTTTTATTTATTATATTTGTAATTCACAATAAAACTAAAACTATGTATAACACTCTTCTTTCTCTTCATTCTACTGTAGCTTATGCGGCATTAGGGGTATTGTTAGTGGCGGTAATCAATGCCTTTTTAGGGCTTGCCTCTAAGAGCTTTTTTAAATCAAAGGACCGTAGTATTTCGTTAGTAGCATTACTAGTTTGTCATTCCCAATTATTAATTGGTTTGATACTTTATTTTGTTACGCCTAAACTAGAAGCATGGTCAACTATGGGCATGAAAGTTATGGCCGATTCTGCTTTACGTACGGTACTAGTAGAGCATCCTTTTACCAACATTTTGGCGTTGGTGTTCGTTACAATTGGATGGTCAAAACACAAAAAAGAAGAAAGTAACAATGGTAAGTTTAAAAAAATTGCCTTGTTTTACGCATTAGGATTATTACTTTTGCTATTCATGATTCCTTACAAACAATGGTTGGCATAAGTAAATAAATCCAAATCAATGAAGCAATTACGATATATAATTCCATTACTCGTTCTCATTATAGCCATTAGTAGTTTCTCTGATACCGGTAAAAATCCCATCAGAGAAACAGCTATTGTCGACAGCATAAAAAAACAGGATTCGCTTGCCATAGTATTGGTAAAAAAACAGGATTCGTTAGCTAAAATAAAAATAACACCCTATAAAAAGAATGTGGAGGCCTCACATTACGCCGATAAATTTAATGGAAGAAGAACCGCAAGTGGTGCTCGTTTTCACAACAATAATTATACGGCCGCTCATAAAAAATTAAAATTTGGCACTAAAGTCAAAGTTACCAACACGGCCAATGGGAAAAGCGTTATCGTTACCATTACTGATAGAGGTCCATTTACCAAACAAAGAGAAATTGATATGGCTAAAAAACCTTTTTTGGACATATCACACAATCAAGGACGAGCTCCTTTACGGGTGAATTTAGAAATAATAGAATAACCTACGATTTCCAATTTTTAAAAGGAGTGGTACTTAGGAATGCATTATAATAGCGCTCCTGACCTGTAACTTCTTCTCCCAACCAATTGGGTTTTTCAAAAGACTCATTTTCGTCTTTCAGTTCCATTTCTGCTACTATTAATCCTTGGTTGTCTCCCGCAAAAACATCCACTTCAAAGCAATGGTTTCCTACCGGGATTTCATGTCTAATTTTATCTATCACACCTTCTTCGCACAACAATAATAATTGTTCGGCCTCAGAAAGAGTGATTTCTTTTTCCCATTCAAATCGAGTGGTACCCGATGCATTTCCTTTTCCTTTTATAGTAATATAGCCTTTTGTACCTTTTATCCGAATGCGCACCGTTCGCTCTGGAGCGGTATTCAAATAGCCCTGCACGATGCGATACGATGCCGTACTTTCTAGCAGAAAGGCATTAGAAGTGACTAAAAATTTACGCTCAATTTCGTTCATGATGGAATCTTCGTCGTTAAAATAAAATGACTCTAGTATTGTTCTCAAATATACTATAAATTTGTAATATGCTTACTTCAAACAACCCTAGGAAAATTATTCATATCGATATGGATGCTTTTTATGCATCTGTGGAGCAATTGGATTATCCCGACTTGCGAGGCAAACCGCTGGCCGTTGGCGGAAGCGAAATTAGAGGCGTTGTAAGCGCCGCAAGTTATGAAGCAAGAAGATATGGTGTTCGAAGTGCAATAAGCGGTATACAAGCCAAAAAACTATGTCCCGATTTGATCTTTGTCCCGCCCCGATTTGATCGGTATAAAGAAATTTCGAAACAAATTAGAAAAATTTTTCTGGAATATACCGATTTAGTAGAACCCTTATCTTTAGACGAAGCCTATCTTGACGTAACTGAGAATAAAAAAGGGAACCCCAGCGCTACCTTAATTGCGCAAGAAATAAGACAACGCATTTTTGAAGAAGTTGGATTAACGGCTTCTGCCGGAATATCAGTTAATAAATTTGTAGCTAAAATTGCTTCTGATTATAACAAGCCCAACGGTCAAAAAACGGTGCATCCCGACGAAGTGGCTTCTTTCTTAGAAAAATTAGATGTGAAAAAATTTTATGGTATCGGCAAAGTAACGGCAGAAAAAATGTATCAATTAGGTCTTTTTACAGGGATTGATTTAAAGCAAAAGCCATTGGAATATTTAGAAAAGCACTTTGGAAAAAGTGGGTTGCATTATTTTCAAATTGTACGAGGCATACATGAAAGTGCTGTAAAGCCCAATCGTAAAATTAAATCGGTGGGCGCCGAACGCACATTTAGCGAAAATTTATCTTCTGAAATTTATTTAGAAGAACGCTTGTTAAACATAGCAAAGGAATTGGAAAATCGCTTGAAGAAAAGCAAGATAGCCGGAAAAACCATTACACTTAAAATTAAATATTCCGATTTTACCTTACAAACCCGAAGTAAAACAATGCCTTATTTTATTACAGACAAAGCTATCATAGCAGAGGTGGCAAAAGAGTTATTGTACCAAGAGCGACTTCGAGATTCGGTTCGGTTACTGGGCATTTCCATCCACAATCTAAACAATGAAGTGTCCTCTAAAATTGAACTGCCTCAAAAAAGTGTTTCGGTGCAATTGCGTTTCCATTTTTAATAAAAAAAGCGACCCGAAGATCGCTTTAGTTCATTGTATTTTAAGTGTTATTCTATTTCAGAAACGCGTAAGGTATTGACCATTCCTTTATCTACCACGGGCATAGCTGCTAAGTTAATCAACATATCGCCTTTGTTTACATACGCTTTATCTACACAAATTTTATTGATGTCATCAATGGTGTCATCGGTACTTACTAATTTGTCATAAAAAAACGCTCTAACACCCCATAAAAGGTTCAATTGCGTTAAAATTCTTCGGTTAGAAGTAAACACTAAAATATGTGATTTTGGGCGCCAAGCCGAAATTTGAAACGCTGTATATCCAGAATTGGTTAACGTAGTAACCGCTTTTGCATTGATAGCATCAGCCATAATTGCGGCATGATAACAAATAGATTTGGTGATAAAACGATTGGTTCTAATATTTGGTTGACTCAAAGGCACTTTAATAAGTGGTGAATCTTCTACACTTTCAATAATTCTCGTCATCGTTTCAATAACTTCTACCGGATAATTTCCTACCGAAGTTTCACCCGATAACATTACGGCATCGGCACCATCCATTACAGAGTTGGCTACATCATTTACTTCAGCACGTGTGGGCGTTAACGAAGTAATCATAGTTTCCATCATTTGAGTAGCTACAATTACCGGAATTCGAGCTGTTTTTGCTCGGTGGATTAATTTTTTCTGAATCAAAGGCACTTCTTCAGCAGGCACTTCTACCCCTAAATCGCCACGAGCAACCATTAAGCCATCGCAAAAAGCAACAATTTTGTCGATGTTTTCCACTGCTTCTGGCTTTTCAATTTTGGCGATAATTGGAATTTTATGATCGGAATGTTTTGCAATTAAATCTTGTAATTCTTCTAAGTCTTTAGAGGTTCTTACAAAAGAAAGCGCAATCCAATCGACTTTATTTTCAATTGCAAATAAGGCGTCTTTAATGTCCTTTTGGGTCAATGCAGGTAAAGACACTTTTGTATTGGGTAAGTTAACGCCCTTTTTAGATTTTAAGGGACCACCTTGAACTACAACCGCTTCCACCTCAGTATTTTTGTCCGTTTTGGTTACTTCAAAAATTAATTTTCCGTCGTCTAATAAGATTCTTTCTCCGGGATTAACATCCTTTGGAAATTCTTTATAATTCATATACACACGTGAAGCAGTTCCAAGGACATCTTCAGCTGTAGTAAACGTTATAAGATCTCCTTTACTTACCACCACATCTTCTTTCATAACTCCTACGCGAAGTTTTGGACCTTGTAAATCGGCCAAGATCGAAGTGGTATAGCCAAATTCTTCATTGAGTTCTCTAATGATGTTTATGCGTTCTAAAACATCAGCATAATCGGCGTGCGAAAAGTTAATTCTAAATACATTAACTCCAGCTTCTATCATGTTCTTTATAACTTCTTTTGAGCTACATGCAGGGCCTAATGTGGCTACAATTTTAGTTTTCTTATTAGTTGGCATTTTTTAAAAAATTAAATTATTTTTAGATTTTAAATTTGTTGTTTCAATTGTATAAGCAGTTGTTATATTTTTTATGGAAAGAATTTTTTCAATTATTTCTTCTTCATCAAAGTCGTAATCAATGTTTTCAATCTTCAAGAAATAATCTGCTTTTCTATATTCGGGTAATAAAAAAACGGTGATATCTACTTCATCAAACAATTGCGTAGTCTTTTTTTTTGCCGTGCTAATGGTGGTTTTATTTTCGATTAAAGTCCATTGCACATCGCTTTCTTCATCGTCAAAAATGTAATTACTAAAAGCGCTTTTCCCTTCTGAAATGGCAATTTCAATATTGGATTCATTTTTCATCAAATGGGTATCCAAAGCGCTATTGATGGCATAGGCTAATTTGTAATCCTCCAAGGAAGAATGAATTGCAATTAGTTCATAATCCTCTGAAATAAAATCATTTATTTGAATTTTATGGATCGCCATCAGATACAATTTGAGTGTAAATATAGTATTAAAATCGATTCTTTTTTTGAAGATTAAGGGATCTTAACGTTAAATTACTAACGCAAACGTTTTAGTTTTGTATTAATTTTGAGAAATTTGATCTTGTAAGGCAAAATAGGCTCTTTGGGAAGCTTTTTCTTCTGCTTTTTTCTTGGAAGTGGCCCGTGCTTTTGCTATAATTTTTTGGTTGATGAGCAGTTTTACGCCAAAATATTTTTGCCCTTCAATTCCATTGTCTTCAACAAATTCAAATGCAAAGGATTTTTTTTCTTTTTGACACCATTCAATAATCAAACTTTTATAACTGATTACCTTTCCTTCTAGTTTAGCAATATCTACATATTGTTTGATGATTTTGGTACGGATAAATTTTTCGCAATATTCAAATCCGCGGTCTAAATAAATTGCCCCAATAAAAGCTTCAAACAAATTGCCATGAATGTTTTCTCCATATTGATTGGAACTTACTTTGCTATCTACAAATCCGACTAAATTAAAATCGCGGCCCAGTTCGTTTAAATGTTCCCGACTCACAATTTTTGAGCGCATTTTTGTCAAATATCCTTCGTCGCCCGAAGGCACTTCGTTGTAAAGATGTGCAGCAATAACACAACCTAGCATCGCATCTCCTAAAAACTCTAGTCGTTCATAGTTGAATGGATTCCCTTTGTCATCCATTTTATTAACAGATCGGTGTGTAAATGCATTTTGATAATACCTGAGATCTTTAGGTTCAAAACCTAAAATAGCATTGATTTTTTTAAAAAAAATCCCGTCTTCTGGAGAACGGGAGTTTTTGGTTATTTTATGCAATAAACGCCGCATGCAATTAGTTTTCTAATTTTTTAAATAATACGCAGGCATTATGGCCACCAAAACCAAAGGTGTTGCTCATCGCTACTTTGATTTCGCGTTTTTGCGCTTTATTCAATGTTAAGTTTAATGATGGATCAATGTTTTCATCCACGGTAGTATGATTGATGGTAGGAGGCACCAAACTGTTTTGCATGGCTAATATTGATGCAATAGCTTCAATAGCACCCGCCGCTCCCAATAAGTGTCCCGTCATCGATTTAGTAGAATTGATGTTGATGTTTTTAGCATGTTCACCAAAAACATGGCTGATTGCTTTCAATTCTGCAACATCACCTAGCGGAGTAGAAGTACCATGTGTATTGATATGATCAATCATATCGGGTGTCATGCCCGCATCGCGCAAGGTGTTTTCCATTACAGCAATTACACCAATTCCTTCCGGATGTGGAGCAGTTAAGTGGTAGGCGTCCGAAGACATTCCGCCACCGCCAACTTCACAATATATTTTAGCGCCACGCGCTTTAGCATGTTCATATTCTTCCAAGATTAAAGCACCCGCACCTTCGCCCAAAACAAAACCATCTCGTGTAGCATCAAATGGTCTTGAAGCCGTTTCCGGACTCTCATTTCGAGTAGAAAGAGCGTGCATGGAATTAAAACCACCCATACCCGCAATAGTAACGGCAGCTTCTGAGCCTCCCGAAACAATGACATCACACATGCCTAAACGAATATAATTGAAAGCATCAATAAGGGCGTTGGCAGAAGAAGCACAAGCCGAAACCGTCGTATAATTTGGCCCCATATATCCATTGCGCATTGAAATATGAGCAGGAGCAATATCAGCAATCATTTTAGGGATAAAAAACGGATTGAATTTTGGTGTTCCGTCTCCTTTTGAATAATAGATCATTTCTTCTTGGAATGTTTCTAAACCACCAATACCTGCACCCCAAATTACCCCAACTCTATGTTTGTTTACATTATCGTGCGTAATTCCAGCATCTTTAATGGCTTCGTCACTTGCTGCAATTGCATATTGTGCAAATTTATCCAATCTACGCGCTTCTTTACGATCCATATAATCTTCGATGTTGAAGTTTTTTACTTCACATGCAAATTTGGTTTTATGTTTCTCAGTATCGTAATAAGTAATAGGGGCGGCACCACTTTTACCAGTAATTAAGCCTTCCCAATATTCCTGAATACTATTACCGATTGGAGTTAATGCACCAAGACCGGTTACAACAACGCGCTTTAATTGCATATTTTTTAATTTTCGGTTAATATAAAAAAACCCAAAGTGCTTTTAATAATTACTAAAAGAAACAATGGGTATTACATATTTTTTATGGTATGATTGTAATACAATCAATGTTTGCAAAATCTTTACAAGATTTAAAATGTAGGTAAAAAATAATAGCACCCATAAAATGTTATCTTATGGATGCCTTACTTATTATTTTTTAGCTTCCTCGATGTAAGAGATAGCTTGACCTACAGTAGCAATGTTTTCAGCTTGGTCGTCTGGAATTTGAATATCAAATTCTTTTTCGAACTCCATAATAAGCTCAACAGTGTCTAATGAATCAGCCCCTAAATCGTTAGTGAAGCTAGCCTCTGTTACAACTTCGTTTTCGTCAACTCCTAATTTGTCTACGATAATCGCTTTTACTCTTGATGCAATGTCTGACATAATCTTTTAATTTTTAATTTAAATTGTTGGCAAAAATAAAAAACTTTATTTTAAAACCACCATTTTGTTACTAAATAAGACCACGAATTTAAAAAAAATAATTCACAAAGGGCTCTTTTTTTTATTTTTTACCAATTTTTATTCTTTTTTTTGTGGAAGGAAATTCAATAAAAATGAAAAAAATAGTTCTTTTTGCCTCAGGTAATGGCTCTAATGCCGAAGCTATCATCCGTTATTTGGATCATCAATCGACCGCAACAGTTGCCGCTATTTTTTCTAATAAGGTTGATGCCAAGGTGTTAGATAGAGCAAAAAATCATGGGATTCCCTCAGTTGTATTTACCAAAGCCCAATTAAATGAGACTTTTGTACTGGAACAATTGCAGCAATTGCAGCCCGATTTAATTGTTTTGGCAGGGTTTTTATTAAAGTTTCCCGAATCGATCTTGTCTGAATTTCCAAAAGTGATCAATATTCATCCGGCGCTATTGCCAAAATATGGCGGAAAAGGAATGTATGGCAGGCATGTGCATCAAGCGGTTTTGGATAACAAAGAAAAGGTAACTGGAATCACCATTCATTATGTAAACGAACACTATGACGAAGGTAAATTTATTTTCCAAAAAGCCGTAAATATAGAAGATTGCAAAACGGTTGAAGAAATTGCGCAAAAAGTTCACGAATTGGAACATCAGTATTTTCCAAGGGTTATTTTCGAAGTTCTAAATTCTAAATTCTAAATTCAAATTTTGTCACACGAAGTCCACATCTATACAGACGGCGCCGCCAAGGGAAATCCTGGCCCGGCAGGCTATGGCGTAGTCATGGAACTAGAGGGCACGCCTTATAAAAAAGAATTTTACGAAGGGTTTCGCCTGTCTACTAACAATAGAATGGAATTATTGGCCGTAATCGTAGGATTAGAAAAACTTAAAAATCCAAAAACTAAAGTATTGGTCGTTTCCGATTCCAAATATGTGGTGGATGCGGTTGAAAAGCGATGGGTATTTCAATGGGAAAAAATCAATTTTAAAGCCAAGAAAAATCCCGATTTGTGGCTCCGATTTTTAAAAATTTACCGCCAACATCAAGTCGATTTTCAATGGGTAAAAGGACACAACAGCCACCCGCAAAACGAACGCTGTGATGCATTGGCCGTGATGGCTTCGCAACAAGAGCAATTGTCTGTAGATGAGTTTTATGAAAGAGAAGAAGCGAAGTTGTTGTAAAGGGAAACTTTTAAACACTTAAACTTTTAAACTTCTAAACAATAACTTATCTTTGCCACTTATTTCAAATTCAATGTAATGAACAAATTATTAATTGTAGGAACGGTTGCTTTTGACGCTATCGAAACCCCTTTTGGGAAAACCGATAAAATTTTAGGAGGCGCTGCTACCTACATTGGACTTTCGGCTTCGCATTTTAATGTAAAATCAGGAATTGTTTCAGTAGTTGGCGAAGATTTTCCGCAAGAATATCTAGATTTATTAACCGAAAGAAACATTGATATTTCAGGAATCGAAATCGTAAAAGGAGGAAAAACCTTCTTCTGGAGCGGACGTTACCACAATGATATGAATTCAAGAGATACATTAGCCACTGAATTAAATGTTTTGGCTGATTTTAATCCGGTAGTTCCACAAGATTTTAAAAATGCCGAAATAGTAATGCTAGGAAACTTGCACCCAATCGTTCAAACAGGTGTTTTAAATCAAATGACTACGACACCTAAATTAGTAGTTCTTGATACTATGAATTTTTGGATGGATTGTGCCTTACCCGAATTACTAGACGTAATTAAACGCGTAGATGTAATTACTATTAATGATGAAGAAGCACGTCAGTTATCTGGAGAATATTCATTAGTTAAAGCGGCGACTAAAATTCATACGATGGGTCCAAAATATGTCGTAATTAAAAAAGGAGAACACGGCGCATTAATTTTTCATAACGAACACATTTTCTTTGCTCCGGCATTGCCATTAGCAGATGTTTTTGACCCTACAGGCGCTGGCGATACCTTTGCAGGAGGTTTTTCAGGATTTATTGCACAACAAGGTGATATTTCTTTCAACACTATGAAAACAGCAATCATTCAAGGCTCAAATTTAGCCTCTTTTTGTGTGGAGAAATTTGGTACTGAAAGAATGGAAGAATTAAACAAAAAAGAAGTGAATGCAAGATTAAAGCAATTCAAAGCATTAACGCAATTTGATATCGAATTAGACGAATAAAGTATGCCTCGAAATTTCGGGGCATTTTTTCTATAAAAATAAAGAATAACCACAGATTCTAAGATTAAAATTTAACTATAAATTTGTTGAATACGTGGCAAAATAACACAAATAAACAACTACAATACAATGAGTGACGCTATACAACACGAATGTGGAATTGCCTTACTACGATTAAAAAAACCGTTAGAATTCTATAAAGAAAAATACGGAACCGCTTTCTATGGGGTACAAAAAATGTACTTACTCATGGAAAAACAACACAACCGCGGACAAGACGGTGCTGGATTAGCCAGTATTAAATTAGACGTTAACCCAGGTCAACGCTACATCAGTAGAATTCGATCGAATGATCCGCAACCTATTAAAGACATTTTTGCTCAAATCAACGATAGAATTAGTCGTGAATTAGAAGAGCATCCAGAATATGCAAATAATGTAGCCCTCCAAAAACAAAATATTCCCTATTTAGGAGAAGTTTTTTTAGGACATGTGCGCTATGGCACTTTTGGTAAAAATAGCATTGAAAGTGTTCACCCATTTTTACGTCAAAACAATTGGATGCATCGCAATTTAATTGTGGCTGGAAATTTCAACATGACCAATGTAAAAGAGTTGTTTCAAAATTTAATTGACTTAGGACAACATCCAAAACAAATGGCCGATACAGTTACGGTAATGGAAAAAATCGGGCACTTTTTAGATGATGAAGTAACCGAATTATACAAACAATGTAAGTTAGATGGCTATTCTAAACTAGAAGCATCGCCCCTTATTGGAGAACGTATAAACATTCAACGTATTTTAGAACGGGCTTCCCGAAATTTTGATGGAGGTTATGCAATGGCCGGTTTGCTAGGACATGGCGATTCATTTGTATTGCGAGATCCTGCCGGAATACGCCCAGCATTTTTTTATGAAGACGATGAAATTGTCGTAGTAGCTTCAGAACGCCCCGTTATTCAAACCGTATTCAATGTGCCTTTCGAAAAAGTTCAAGAATTAGAACCAGGTAGCGCCATCATTATCAAAAAAAATGGTTCGGTTTCAGTTCAGGAAGTGCGAACCCCTTTAGTGAAAAAAGCGTGTTCGTTTGAACGGATCTATTTTTCGCGTGGGAGCGATGCCGAAATTTACAGAGAGCGAAAAGAATTAGGCAAATTAATTTTTCCAAGTGTCTTAAAAGCTATCGATAACGATACCGATAATACCGTTTTTTCATACATTCCTAATACGGCAGAAACTTCTTTTTATGGTATGTCAGAAGCAGCGCAGGATTTCTTAAATCAGCGAAAAGCAAAAGCAATTATCAATCAAAAAGACACATTAACCGAAGATACGTTGAAAGAATTACTTTCAGTAAAAATTAGAACCGAAAAAATTGCTATTAAAGACGCAAAATTAAGAACATTTATTACCGAAGATAGTAGTCGAGATGATTTAGTAGCACACGTATATGATGTAACGTATGGTGTGGTTAAACCAACGGATAATTTAGTCATTATAGATGATAGTATAGTACGAGGCACCACCTTGAAACAAAGCATTATTAAAATGATGGATCGTTTACACCCGAAAAAAATTGTCGTGGTCTCTTCAGCACCTCAAATTCGGTATCCTGATTGCTATGGTATTGACATGGCAAAATTAGAAGGGTTGGTTGCTTTTAGAGCAACTTTGGCCTTGTTAAAAGAACGCAATTTATACCATATAGTAGAAGAAGTATATCAAAAATCGAAAGCACAAGAAGATTATACCGATGCCGATGTTGTAAATTATGTAAAAGAAATTTATGCACCTTTTTCAGATCAAGAGATTTCTGATAAAATTGCGGAAATGCTCACGCCAGAAGACACAAAAGCAACGGTAAAAATCATTTATCAAACAGTAGCGGCTTTACACCAAGCCTGTCCTAAAAATTTAGGCGATTGGTATTTTACAGGCGACTATCCAACAGATGGTGGCAACAGAGTTGTAAACCGGGCATTCATGAATTTTTACGAAGGAAAAGACGCTAGAGCCTACTAAAAAATGCAGTTCATCGAGTTTTTGTGCAATTGAACAATTTTTTTGTGGTAAAGTAATATCTTATAGTACTTTAGACTTACCAAAAAATTAGTAGGTTAAGTTTTATGGTAAATTTGGGGCAAAAAGGGTGAAAGCAATTTCACCTTTTTTATTTTAAACAAAATTGGACAATACTAAAAAAGCCGAGAAGTCGCCATACTTCTCGGCTTTTTTTGTTATTATTTTTATAGAATTATTGGGCTGCTTTAAATCGTTTAGCAACTTCTTCCCAATGAATAACATTGAAAAACGCTTCCATATAATCTGGACGACGGTTTTGATAGTTTAAATAATAGGCATGTTCCCATACATCCATTCCTAAAATTGGTTGTCCGCCACACGCTACGCCTGGCATTAAAGGATTGTCTTGATTTGGAGTAGAGCATACTTCTAATTTTCCATCTTTTACACACAACCAAGCCCATCCCGAACCAAAACGAGTGGCACCGGCTTTAGCAAACTCAGCTTTGAAAGCGTCAAACGAACCAAAAGCAGTATCAATTGCAGCGGCTAATTCTCCCGTTGGTAGGCCTCCACCATTTGGCGACATAATTTCCCAAAACAAACTGTGGTTGTAGTGACCTCCACCGTTGTTTCTAACCGGCATGTTGTTCAGGTCAAGATTTTTCATTAAATCTTCAATAGATTTTCCGTCCAAATCGGTTCCAGCGATGGCTGCGTTTACATTGGTAACATAGGCATTATGATGTTTTGAATGATGAATTTCCATTGTTCGAGCATCAATATGTGGTTCTAATGCATCGTATGCATAAGGTAATTGAGGTAATTCAAAAGCCATGATAATTTATTTTTAGATTAATAATATTTTCACCAAATTTACAAATTAAACTTTGGAATCAAAAATTGATCCTTTCTATCGCACCATAATTAAGACAAATATAACATTTGAACACAACGGCTTTTACCATTTTTGATGCTTCGGCGGGTTCAGGAAAAACCTATACGTTAACGAAAGAATATTTAAAAATTCTTTTATTGGCAAGTAATGATGATGCGTATAAGAAAATTCTGGCCATTACATTTACCAATAAAGCGGTTAACGAAATGAAAGCTAGAATTGTTACCAGTTTGTATGAATTTTCATCGGATACTACTTCCGAAAAGGCAATGGAATTGCTTAAGGAAATTGCTGTAGAAACCAAATTAAGTCCAGCAAAGATTAAAGAAAAGGCAAAAGCAATTATCAAAAATATCATTCATAATTATGCGTCTTTTGCTATTTCAACCATCGATAAGTTTACTCATAAAGTTATTCGAACTTTTGCACAAGACTTGCAGTTACCTCCAAATTTTGAAGTCTCATTAGATACCGACGTATTGTTGCAAGAAGCTATTGACGTGGTAATTTCTAAAGCAGGCGAAGATAAAAGTTTGACCCAACTCTTGATTGAATTTTCCAAAGATCGCACAGACGAGGATAAAAACTGGGATATTTCGGCCGAATTATTAAAGGTAGCCCAATTGATTACCAATGAAAATAATTCGGAAGAAATTAAAGAACTTGCTGAAAAAAGCATTGCTGATTTTGGAGTCATCAAGAAAAAATTACAAGCGGCAAATGCACAATTGAAAGTTGAATGCCAATTGATAGCTCGAGAAGTATTAACTCATATTGATGCAAATGGGGTTTCTCGAAAATCTTTCTTTTCTGGCTATGTTACAAACCATTTAGAAAAAGTTGCCGCCGAAAAGTTGGCACAAAACCTTACGGTTATTAATTATTTGAATGGGAACAAGCCTCCGTATTCAAAAGCGGTGCCTCAATTTGACAAAGACTTTATTGATGCAAATGCAATCCAAATTTTAGTTTCGGTAGAAAAAATTAATGAAATGGCGGGTAAATTTGCCTTATATGAAGCATTTCTTCAAAACGTAAATCCACTTTCCTTATTGAATACCATCTATCAAGAATTTAAAAAAATACAGGAAGAACAAAATATTGTATCGATATCCGACTTTAATACCATTATTCACAACGAAATCAAAAACCAACCGGCGCCTTTTATTTATGAGCGTTTGGGAGAAAAATACCGCCATTATTTTATTGATGAATTTCAAGATACTTCAGTCATGCAATGGCAAAATTTAATTCCGTTAATTGATAATGCATTAGCAGGAGAAGATGCCTATGGAAATAAAGGAACCTTACTTTTGGTAGGGGATCCAAAACAAGCCATTTATCGATGGCGAGGCGGAAAAGCGGAACAATTTATCGACTTGGCCAAAGAAATCGACTCGACCAATCCTTTTTCAACTAAGGATAAACGAACCGAACGATTGAAAACAAACTATCGAAGTTATAGCGAGGTTATTCAGTTTAATAATAATTTTTTTAAACATCTAGCCCATCAATTTAAGAACAAAGATTACATCAATTTATACGAAAATCTTTCGGGCCAAAAATTCAATTCTAAAACCGGAGGGTATGTTAATTTAACCTTTATTCAAGTGCCAGAAGAGGATGCTGAAATAGAAGGTTTTGATTCTGAAAACGATACTGTTACGATGAAGGACAAGGTGTATTTGAATCAAACCTTGCAAACGATCAAGCAATGTCTTGCGCAACAATTTGATTATAAAGATATTGTTTTGCTTACCCGAACGAAAGCGCCCGGTATAAAATTGGCTAATTTTCTAACGGAAAATAAAATCCCGATTTTATCTTCTGAAACCTTATTGATTCAAAATGCTACGGAAGTTAAATTGATCATCGCTTTGTTGCGGTTTTTGAAAAATCCAAAGGAAGAAGAGGCAAAAATGTATGTGCTCTATTATTGTGCAAAATACCTGCAATCAGCATTGGCTATCCACGATTTTATACTAGCCGCAAAAAACCTGAACAGTACCGAATTAGGAACCTATTTTAAAACTATTGGAATTAATATCTCGTTCTCCGATTGTAAGAAAAAATCGCTGTATGAATTGGTCGAAACATTGGTTGCTGTGTTTCTTAAAGAAAAAGTAAATACGTCCTATTTACAATATTTCTTAGATTTAGTTTTGGAAAAAGATGTAAAATCGCAGTCAAGTATTGCAGATTTCTTGAACTATTGGGATAAAATGGGCTTTCAAAAAAGCATTCCTTCTCCCGAAGGGACAAATGCAGTTCGCATCATGACCATTCATAAATCGAAAGGACTGGAATTTCCAGTGGTTATTTTTCCTTTTGCGGAAGAAGATTTTACTAAAAAACCCAAAGATAAATTGTGGATTCCATTAGCCACTCCCGAAATAGATCTGCCAAGGGCATTAATCAACAATAGAAAAGAAGTTGAAAATTATGGCACCACAGCACAATCTATTTTTCAAACCAAAAATCAAGAAGAAATATTAGACACTATTAACGTGCTTTATGTTGCTCTCACCCGTGCCGAAGAGCAACTGTATGTAATTTCCAATAAAAAATTAACGCCAAAAGGAGAATTTATAACCTCTAATTTATCCTACTATTTTCTTGATTTTTTACAAAACATTGGACGGTATGAATCCACAAATTTTACCTATGAATTTGGCACAGCCAAACGAAAATCAAAACACACCGAGGACAATACCGCGCACCAGCCAATTGGAATTGTAGCCCAAAAAATGGCGCCTAATAAAATTAAGATTGCCCAACGTGAAGCCTTAATGTGGGGTTCAGCGCAGCAAGATGCAATAGCATTTGGTACAATTTTACATGAAATCATGGCCTTAATACATACAAAAGAAACACTAGATGCTGCGTTAAAGCAAGCACTAGAGACGGGCTTGGTACTTCTTTCGGAGCTTGAAATATTCAAGAATACCATTCAAAAAATTATAGAACAACCCGAATTAAGTGTGTTTTTTGAGGCAAATAGCAAAGTGTATAAGGAACAAGCCATCCTTAAAAATGGGGCAAAAACCATAAAGCCAGACCGTGTGGTAATAAAGGGACAAGAGGCTTATTTATTAGACTATAAAACAGGCGAGAAGCAAGAGAAGCATCGCACTCAAATTAATGAATATGAAAAAGCATTACAAGAAATGAACTATCAAGTTGTAAAAAAAGTACTAGTATACACAGGAGAAAATATAGAAGTCGTAACTTTGTAATCAGTAATACCATCTAAACTTAACAGACTATGTACGGAAAAATACAACAACATTTACAGCAAGAAATAGCGACCATTCAAGAGAACGGGTTGTTTAAAAAAGAACGAATTATAACCTCCCCACAAGGGGCTGAAATTACCATTTCTACAGGCGAAACTGTATTGAATTTTTGTGCTAATAATTATTTGGGATTGTCCTCTCATCCTGAAGTAGTCCAGGCTGCAAAAAACGCTTTAGATACTCATGGTTTCGGCATGTCATCGGTGCGATTTATTTGTGGAACTCAAGATATTCATAAAGAATTAGAAAAAAAAATAGCTCATTTTTATGGTACAGAAGACACCATATTGTACGCCGCAGCTTTTGACGCGAATGGGGGTGTTTTTGAACCTTTGTTAGGGGATGAAGATTGTATCATTTCAGACAGTTTAAATCATGCATCCATTATAGACGGGGTTCGTTTGTGTAAGGCGGCACGTTATCGTTACGAGAATAATGACATGGTTGATTTAGAGCAGCAATTGATAAAAGCCACTGAAGCGGGGCACCGTTTCAAACTTGTGGTAACGGATGGGGTATTTTCTATGGATGGTTTAGTAGCGCCATTGGATAAAATATGTGATTTAGCCGATAAATATGATGCTTTGGTTATGGTGGACGAATGTCATGCAGCGGGTTTTATTGGAGCTACTGGAAAGGGTACTTTAGAAGCTAAAGGAGTAATGGGACGCGTGGATATCATTACCGGAACACTCGGGAAGGCGCTTGGAGGCGCAATGGGAGGATATACTTCGGCGAAGAAAGAAATCATTGAAATATTACGCCAACGCTCACGCCCGTATTTGTTTTCAAATTCGTTAGCACCCGCAATTGTTGGGGCTTCTTTAAAAGTATTCGAATTATTAGAAAAGGACACACTACTTAGAGATCAATTGGAATGGAATACCAATTATTTCAAGGCGGGATTGCGTGAGGCGGGCATTGATTTTATAGATGGAGACTCAGCGATAGTTCCGGTAATGTTGTATGATGCAAAATTAGCACAGGAAATGGCCGAGCAATTATTGGCAAAAGGGATTTATGTCATCGGATTTTTCTTTCCCGTAGTTCCAAAAGGCAAAGCACGAATTCGTGTGCAATTGTCAGCAGCCCATACCAAGGAGCATCTCGATAAAGCGATAAAAGCGTTCGTTGAAGTAGCTCAAGAATTGAAAATAATTTCATAGGAAGTTCATTAAACATGTTTTTTTTCTCCAAAACTTTTTGTAGTTCAAAAAATATAGTACTTTTGTTCCAATTATAACGGTTTGTAATTAAAAAATAACGTATGAAACAAGTAAACAAATTTATTACAGCTGCTTTGTTGTTTGTAGGATTAGTATCTCAAGCACAAGACAGTAACAACCCATGGTCAGTAGCCGTTGGGACAAATGCAGTCGACACAAGAGTTAGTGCTAGTAGAGGTGGATTGAGTCTTTTAGATAAACAATTTTCTCAAACATTTGACGCCAAAGAAAATTGGAATTTCTTACCTTCAGTAACATATCTTAGCCTTACAAAATATGTAGGTGATGGTTTTTCATTTGGAGTGACAGGTTCAGCAAACAAAATTTCTAAAGTAGTTAATTTTGATCCAACTTCTTCCAATGCAGATCCAAGAGGAATGGTGGTTTCAAATCCAGGAGATATTACTTTTTTTGGAGTTGACGGGATCATCAGATACAGTTTCCAAGAAATGATCAAATCAAAAAGCTTTGAACCATCTGCACACATTGGTGGTGGATACACTTTCTTCGGAGATGCGTCTGCCGGTACTGTTAACGGAGGTTTAGGATTAACATACTGGTTCACAGAAGGGATTGGTATCTTTTTCCAATCTACTTATAAGCATTCTTATGATGATACACGTGCAATAAATGTTGATGTTCCAGGGTATATGCAACATGCTGCGGGTATTACTTTTAAATTTGGAGGAAAAGATACAGATGGTGATGGTATTTATGATAAAAATGATGTTTGTCCTGAAGTAGCGGGTTTACTAGAATTCAAAGGATGTCCTGACACCGACAAAGATGGAATTCAGGATTCTGCAGATTCTTGTCCAGAAGTTGCTGGTTTAGCAGAATTTAACGGATGTCCAGATACAGACGGAGATGGAATCATTGATGCTGAAGATGCTTGTGTGGATGTTAAAGGAACCAAAATGATGAAAGGTTGTCCTGATGCTGACGGAGACGGTGTAGCAGATAAAGCGGATAATTGTCCTTCTGTAAAAGGAGCTAAAGAAAATGCAGGTTGTCCTTGGCCAGATACAGATGGGGATAGCGTATTAGATAAAGATGATAAATGTCCAACAGTTGCTGGTACTGTAGCAAATAACGGTTGTCCAGAAGTTACAGAAGAAGCGATGAAAAAATTAAATGAGTATGGAAAAACCATCTTATTTAATTCTGGAAAAGCATCTTTCCAAAAACAAGCTTTACCAATATTACAAGCTATGGCTGCTATCTTAAAAGAGTATCCAACAGCTATATTCTCTTTAGAAGGTCATACAGACAATACAGGATCAGATGCCTTAAATCAAAAGTTATCTGAAGAAAGAGCTGCTGCTGTTAAAAACTTCTTAATTGAAAATGGAATTGATGCCTCAAGATTATCTTCAAAAGGTTTCGGTGAGTCAATGCCAGTTGAATCAAACAAAACAGCTAAAGGAAAAGCAAACAATAGAAGAGTAGAAGTAAAATTAGTAAAATAATTTTTTTCTAAAATATATTAAAAAACGTCCCGATATTTCGGGGCGTTTTTTTATTTTTATAATATGAAATCAAGTACTTTTTTAGACAAACTAAGTTCTACTTTATTGCAGCTGTCCGACGATGAACTTTCGACTGCTAGAATTGTTTTGCCTAATAAAAGAGCAAAAGTGTTTTTACTCGAAAGGTTAAAAAACCAGTTATCAAGAACAACATTTGCCCCTAATATTATTAGTATTGAAGATTTCGTTCAAGAGATGGCTTCTCTTCGCACAGTTGATGCAATCGAATTGCTTTTTGAATTTTACGATGTTTATCAGGCGTTAACCGCAAAAGAGCAACAACAAAATTTTGAAAAGTTTGCCACTTGGGCAACTACTGCAATTCAAGATTTTAATGAAATTGATCGCTATCTACTCGAACCAAAAAAAGTATTCAGTTATTTAGAAGCTATTGAAGCGTTAAAGCGATGGCAAGTAGAAGCCTTAAACACCACAAAGTTGATTGACAATCAGTTAGAATTTTGGGCAAAATTACCCGAATATTATGCTTCTTTTTATACACATTTACAAAGCAAAGGGATTGGTTATCAAGGCCTTATTTACCGAGAGGCGGTAAAAAAACTAGAATCTTATGCAGCAGCTACGGCGCATAAAATATTTTTTGCAGGATTTAACGCACTCAATCAAGCCGAAGAAAAGATATTCAATTATCTAGCCAACGAAAATAAAGCGAAGATTTATTGGGATATCGACGCTGTTTTTTTAAATGACCCCCATCATGATGCGGGATTGTTTATCAGAAAATATAAAAAGGAATGGAAGTACTATGCCAATCAAGATTTTGAATGGGTAGTAAACCATTTTAGTGAACAAAAAAACATTGAAATTATTGGGACACCCAAAAGTATTGGTCAGGCAAAGATTGTTGGAACCCTCATAGAAAAAATCCAAACTACTTCCCCAAATTTAGAAAAAACAGCCGTTGTATTGGGTGATGAAAACTTACTATTACCCGTATTATTTGGCTTGCCCAATTCAGTCGATGCGCTGAACATCACTATGGGGTATTCCAGTAAAAACAACCCCGCGCAATTGCTGGTTAGTAAGTTATTCAAGTTGCACCATAATGCGAAACAACGCAACGATAAAAGCTATACGTTCTATTATAAAGAAGTTTTAGCTATTTTAAATCACCCTTTAGTAGAGCCTTACTGTAATGCGGAAGAGGTGGTTAACGTGATCAATAGTAATAATTTTACGTTCTTTTCGAGAGAAAAATTATTGAATTTATATTCAGAAAAATATCCTAATACAACCAATACCTTATTCGAATTATTATTTGACCGCTGGGATGAAACGGCAACAATATTAAGCACCATTCGCTCGGTATTACTTCACATTAAATCGCAATTAAGCAATGATAATAATGAAGATAAATTGGCAAAAGCATTTTTATATTCCATTTATAAAACCATTGTAAAATTAACCAATTATCAGGAAAAATATCAGCAAATCGATAGCCTAAACGCACTCCAAGCGATTTACAAACAAATTGTAGATTTAGCAGAAGTCTCATTTGAGGGCGAACCCTTATCGGGATTGCAAATAATGGGAGTGCTAGAAAGTAGGGTTTTGGATTTTGAAAATGTGATTATTACATCGGTAAATGAAGGTAAATTTCCTGCCGGAAAATCGCAAAATTCTTTCATACCATACGATGTGAAAAAAGAATTGGGACTACCAACTTATAAAGAGAAAGATGCTATTTATTGTTATCATTTTTATCACTTATTATTGCGCGCTAAAAATATTTGGTTGCTTTACAACACCGATCATGAAGGCATAGATGCAGGCGAAAAAAGTCGGTTCATTACCCAATTGGAAATTGAAAAACGCCCAACTCCAAACAGCACGATTTTCAATGCTGTGCTTCCTGAAAAAGCCTATGATCCTATAGTTATTCCAAAAACCGAAGCCATTATTGATCGACTAGAAGAAATAGCAACTGTAAAAGGATTTTCACCCTCATCGTTGACGGGTTATATTCGAAATCCTATTCAGTTTTACTCGCAACGTATCCTGCATATTAATGAAGCCGAGGATGTAGAAGAAAATATTGCTGCGAATACCTTAGGAATAATTATTCATGGCGCTTTGGAAGAATTGTATACACCTTATTTAAATCAATATTTAGCCGTGCACCATATTGAATTCATGGAAACCCAAATCGAAACCATAATTCTAAAATACTTTAAAAAAGAATACAAAGAAGGCGAAATCAACAAAGGGAAAAATTTATTGGCTTTTGAAGTTGCCAAACGCAATGTGTATAATTTTTTACAACTCGAAAAAAAAGCACTCATAGAAGAAAATGCTGCAATCAAAGTTTTGTTCTTGGAACAACCTTTGAGTTGTGAAATCCAATTGGATTCCTTTGATTTTCCAATAAAAATTGCGGGGAAAGTAGACCGAATTGAAGAGCGCAACGGAGTCATACGTATTATTGATTATAAAACAGGAAAAGTAGATGCTCACAGTTTAAAATTGACAGATGTACTTGCCTTAACGCCAGAAGTTGAAAACGAAAAAATCATTCAGTTACTTTGTTATGCCTTGATGTTTGAAAATCACGCCTTACGTCTAGACCGAGAAATTACAGCTGGAATTATTTCTTTTAAAAATATGAAAAGCGGGTTTTTACCTTTTGGAATTGGAAGTGGGAAAGAAGCAAATACGATAATTACAAGCGAAATGTTAGAAGATTTTAAAGTCATTTTAAAACTATTAATCTTAGAAATTTTCAATCCCGAATTACCGTTTAAAGAAAAAGGCTAATCCAAAAAATACCAACAAGATACTAAAGGATTATATTCTTTTTAAGAAGCCCAACAAAACAGGTAGTAATTCTATTTGATTTTCAATATGACTCATGTGGCCGTCTTCAAAAGTGGTGAGTTGTACTTGCGTATCTCTAATTTGGTCACTATTTTCTTCATACAATAATACACCATCTTTTTTGCCTAAAATGAGTTGGATCGGATACGGAGCAAAATGCAGGATCACCTCACGATCTTTTCTAATTTTCATACCTTCTAATGCTGCCACTATTCCTTGAAGAGGTGTTTTTAAAGCTTCTAACTTAACTTCTTCAATTCTATCATCAAGCCGTTCGCGGTTGTTTTCACTAAATAAATTAGCAATACTCATCCGGATAAACGCCGAATAATTTTGTTTGACCGCCACAATCGCTCGCGCTCTATTGCGTTTGCGTTCGTCGCTATCTGCTCTTGAAGTTGAATTGATCAACACAATCCCTTTCACCGTGTTTGGATATAATTCGGCGAAAGCCAATGTTACATATCCCCCCATGGAATGCCCAATCAATGCAGCTTTTCGTATTTTTAATTTTTGCAAAACATGATGCACCATATCGGCTTGGTCTTCCATAGTATGCACATAACCCAAACATTCGGTAGCACCATGACCTAATAAGTCCATTGTAATGATGCGGTATTTTTTTGAAAGTTCAGGTAAAAAAGTGTTCCACATCGATTGATTTTCCAAAAAACCATGCAATAATACCACAGCCGTTCCCTTGCCTTGATCGGTATAATGGATTACAGTGTTTTTATAGGAGGTGGTTTTCATTGGGCAAAGGTATAGTTTAAAGGGAAAGTGCGCAAGGTTTTTTGCGAATGCACAAAAAACGGCTTACTTTCGCAAACCGTTCTATCTGTAAAGCTATAATTCGAGAATCGGAATATCCAAATTAGGTATTCATTATCGATTCAATTTCTTCAATTTCTATCGGAATATTACGCATCAAATTGAATGGAGCTCCAGAGGATTGAATTACTACATCATCTTCTAAACGGATACCAAATCCTTCTTTCGGGATGTAAATTCCAGGCTCTACTGTAAAGACCATATTCGGCTGCATCGGCTCATGTAATAAGCCATAATCGTGGGTATCTAATCCCAAGTGGTGAGAGGTGCCGTGCATGAAATATTTTTTATAGGCAGGCCAATCTGGATTTTCGTTTTGCACATCGCTTTTGTCTATTAATCCCAATCCCAATAATTCTGAAGTCATAATCTTACCTACTTCTAGATGATATTGTTTCCATAAGGTACCCGGAACCAATAATTTAGTAGCTGCATTTTTTACATTTAAAACAGCATTGTAAACCGCTTTTTGTCGGTCCGTAAAACGACCCGATACCGGAACCATTCGGGTCATATCACTAGAATAATTGGCATATTCGGCCCCAACATCTAATAAGATCAAATCCCCTGCATTACAGGGTTGGTTGTTTTCAATGTAATGTAAAACATTTGCGTTGTTTCCTGAAGCAATAATGGGCGTATACGCAAAACCTTTCGAGCGATTTCTAAGAAATTCATGGGCAAATTCGGCCTCAATTTCATATTCCATTACACCCGGTTTTACAAAATTTAATACCCGTTTGAATCCCTTTTCAGTAATATCACAGGCTTTTTGGATCAACGCTATTTCTTCGGTTTCTTTTACCGAACGCAATCTTTGTAAAATAGTATTTGATTTTTCTACTTTATGAGCGGGATACTGTTCTTTCCACCATTTTACAAAACGGGCTTCACGAGTTTCTGTTTCAATAACGGCTCTATAATGTTCGTTAGTGTTGATATATATCGTATCGGCATACGCCATAATTTCTTTCAAGGTTTTGTGAAAATCTTGTAACCAAATCACTGAACGAATTCCTGACACTTCAAAGGCATGTTCTTTGGTGAGTTTTTCACCTTCCCAAATAGCGATATGTTCATTGGTTTCTTTTAAAAACAAGATCTCTTTCAAATGTTCATAAGGCGCATCAGGGAAAAGCAATAAAATACTTTCTTCTTGGTCTACACCCGATAAATACAAGATATCTCTATGTTGCGCAAAGGGTAAGGAGCTATCGGCACTTACAGGATAAATGTCGTTTGAATTAAAAACCGCTACACTATTTTGTTTCATTTGAGCGGTAAATTTTGCTCTATTCTGGATATATAGTTGTCGGTCAATTGGATGGTATTTCATGATTTGAAGGATTATTGATTCGTTTATTAAATGGAATAAAATCTAAATTCCAGGAGGTTTAAAATTGTTTTTCAAAAATAATAAGATATTCAAGAAAAGATGTTAATTACTACAGAAATTTTGTAGAAGTGCATCGATTTGGTTAATTTTCAAAAAAATTTCTCAAAATGAAACACATAATTTTCCTATTTTTAGTCATTACACCATTGTGTAACGCTCAAAATTCGCTGTTCAATCAGGTTAAAGCTACAAATATTGGACCTACCATTATGAGTGGAAGAGTAGTAGACGTGGCTGTAAATCCTAAAAATACCACCGAATTTTATGTAGCATATGCCTCGGGGGGTCTTTGGTATACCCAAAATAACGGTACATCGTTTTTGCCAGTAATGGACAATGCAGCCACTATCAATTGTGGGGCAGTCACAGTAGATTGGAATTCGGGAACGCTTTGGGTAGGAACAGGCGAAATCAATGCTTCTCGATCTTCTTATGCGGGAGTTGGCGTGTTAACCTCTTCAGATAAGGGAAAAACATGGAAAAATTTGGGATTGATAGATTCGCATCACATCAGTAAAATATGGGTAAACCCAAGTAATCTAAATGAAATAGTAGTGGCCGCTTTGGGCCATTTGTATACCACTAATAAAGAACGCGGAATTTTCAAATCATCAGATGGCGGCAAATCGTGGCAACAAACCTTATATGTTGCAGATGATACGGGAATTGTAGATCTAGCAGTGTCTAAAACCAACCCCAATGTAATGTTTGCAGCGTCTTGGCAAAAAGACAGAAAAGGATGGCATTTTGACGGCGATGGCGAAAAATCAGGGATTTATAAAAGCGAGGATGGAGGCAATACTTGGAAGTTAGTTACTACTAAAGAAAGTGGATTTCCTGCTAATGAAGGAGTAGGAAGAATTGGACTGGCCTTATTTAATGAAAAGATACTTTATGCAGTAGTGGATAATCAGAACAAACGACCCAAAGCAGTTTCAAAAAACAAGTTGACAACCCTGCTGGCAACACCAGGGGATGCGTTTCAAGCAATTCCCAACAAAGCGCTCAATCAAGCATTAAAGGAAAGTGGGTTTAGTGAAAAATACCGTGCCGAGAACATCAAAAATTGGCTTGAAAATAACAATTCATCTCCAGCTTTAAAAAGTTTTTTAGATGCCAATAAAGCCCTTTTTGAAACCGAAGTCATAGGGTGTGAAGTGTATAAATCTGTAGATGGAGGAACAACCTGGAAAAAAACCAATACCAACTATATTGACGATATGTATTATACGTATGGCTATTATTTTGCCAATATATCGGTGGATGCAACGGATCAAAATCGACTCTATATTGGGGGTGTTCCGTTATTGTTTTCAAAAGACGGCGGGAAAACTTTTGAAGCCATTTCCAAAGAAAATGTTCACGCCGATCATCATGTAACTTGGATTAATCCCGAAAATCAAAATCACATTATTAATGGAAACGATGGAGGAATTAATATTTCCTATGACAATGGCGCCCATTGGATCAAATGCAATAATGAAGCCCTGGGCCAGTTGTATGCTGTCAATGTTGATGATCAAGAAAAATACAATGTCTATGGAGGCATGCAAGATAATGGGGTTTGGTTTGGTCCTAATGATTTTCAGCAGAATGTAGCCTGGCACCAAGAAGGAAAATATCCGTATCAAGAATTGATTGGTGGAGACGGGATGCAAATTCAAATCGATCCGCGCAATCCCGATGTGGTATTTACCGGATATCAATTTGGAAATTATTACCGCATCCATCAAAAAGAAGGGAAGGTTGATTTTATTTCTCCCAAACCTGCCAAAGACGAGAAGCCCTATCGATTCAATTGGCAAACCCCTATATTGTTATCTTCCCACAATCCCGATATTTTGTATATGGGGTCTAATTTTTTGCACCGTTCCATGAATCAAGGTAAAACCTGGGAAAAAATTTCTGGGGATCTTACTAATGGAGGCAAAGAAGGAAATGTGGCCTTTGGGACAATTACTACCCTTTCGGAAAGTACCCTGCAATTTGGATTGCTATACGCAGGAACTGATGATGGGAATATTCAAGTTTCCAAAGATGGCGGCGTTTCGTGGCAATTGATTTCTGGCAATTTACCTCAAAATTTATGGGTATCCAGAGTGGTTGCTTCTGCACACAAAAAAGAACGTGTTTATAGTACATTAAACGGCTATCGAAATGATAATTTTGAAAGTTATGTTTATGTTTCGGAAGATTCTGGAGCCCATTGGGCACCCATTTCAAGCGGAGTAACACAGGCTGTAAACGTACTAGTTGAAGATACTGCCAATGGGAATATTTTATATGTGGGTACCGACAACGGTTTGTTTATTTCGATAGATCAAGGAGCAACATGGCAAAATTTTTCATGCGGTATGCCAAAGGTAGCCATACACGATCTAAAGATTCAGTCTAGAGTCAAAGACTTAGTAGTAGGGACCCACGGAAGAGCTATTTATAAAGTAGGGATTTCAAAAATACAAGAATTAACAACCGCTATTTTAGCAAAAAAAATTCATGTATTTTCGATGTCAGACCGAATTAAATCGGAACGTTGGGGTAAAAAATCATATGCTTGGGAAGATGCCAATGCCCCTTCTCAAGAAATTTGGTTCTATTCTAATTTGGAGAGTACGGCAACGATTTCAATTTCTAACGACCAAAATCGCGTGATTTTCCAACAAAATTTGGAATTAAAAAAAGGATTAAATTCTTTCCTGTATCCGTATGAAATTTCCAAAGAGGTAGCTGATAAATGGAATAAATGGGATAAAAATAGTGCGATAAAAGAAGCTGAAAATAAACGTTATTATATGCCAGTAGGTAAATATATAGTAACGCTTAATGCTGAAACGGAATCTACCACAACGGCTTTTGAAATAACAGCACCCAAAAACAAAAAGACCTACTAATTGTTTGGGTTTAATTTTTGGGTTTCGCGATTTTGAAATGAAATAAAAAGGTGGTTTCAAACCATCTCCTACTAAAGTTTAACCAAGCGAGTTTTAAAAGCAGGGTTTGATCCTTAAATGCGGTCTATCAAAAATTTAATAGGTTAGAGGGGGTGTAACGCAGATTTTTGAAGTGGGCGATCCAATAATTTCGCTAAAATGATATACAATTTTGCGAATTTTATGCGTAACTCGCTGATGTTCAACAGTAGTTAAATTATTTTAAATTCATTATAAATTAGGGCTAAATGGTTGTAGTTAATTTGAAATAGCTGTATTTTTGTTTTGATTTTTATAAAACTATTACAATCAAATAAATTATGGCAAAATCAGCACTTTTAAAGTCATCTATTGCAAAGAAATATTGGATGGCTCTTACAGGTTTATTTTTATGCTTATTTTTGGCGGGTCACTTAGCAGGAAATCTTCAATTGCTTGTTCCAAACAATGCCTTGAATTTTAATCAGTATGCGTTATTCATGACCTCCAATCCTGCAGTAAAATTACTTTCTTATTTAACGTACATTTCTATTTTATTTCATGCAATTGACGGAATCGCTTTAACAATCCAAAACAAAAAAGCGCGACCGATTGGATATGCAAAAACCAATGGTTCTACAAGCAGTTTTGCTTCAAGAAATATGGCCGTTTTAGGGACAATTATTTTAGTTTTTATTGTTACACACATGGTTAATTTTTGGGCAAAAATGCATTTTGATAAAAACATGCCATTGATGACAAAAACCATTGATGTACAAGGTCAAAAACAAAATTTTTATGTGGGAACTCAAGTGGGCCAATTTTTTCCAGTAGAGCAAGTAGCCAAAGAAGGTGATAAGGCAGATCAAACTATGATGCCTAAACAATTTGTAATAAAAAACAGAACCGAATTATATTACAGTCAGGCGGATGTAAAAACAGCTGATTTATACAAAGATTTATATAAAATTACGATCGACTTTTTTAAAGATGCTAAGTATGGATTGTACTTCACTATAGGATATGTATTAGCCATGATTGCACTAGCATTTCACTTATGGCACGGATTTCAAAGTGCTTTCCAATCTTTGGGCGTGAACAGTTCCAAATTAACTCCGGTAATTAAGTTTTTTGGAAGAGCCTTTGCCTTAGTAGTGCCGTTACTTTTTGCTATTATTCCAATTATCTTACACTTTAAAAAATAAGCAACATCAGTATATATTATGAAGTTAGATTCTAAAATACCAGCAGGCCCATTAAAAGACAAATGGACAGATCATAAAAACCACTTGAAATTAGTTGCACCCAATAACCGACCTAAAATCGATATTATTGTGGTAGGAACAGGATTAGCAGGAGCTTCAGCTGCTGCCTCTCTCGGTGAAATGGGCTATAATGTAAAAGCTTTCTGTTTTCAAGATTCACCACGTCGTGCACATTCTATTGCCGCGCAAGGAGGAATCAATGCCGCAAAAAATTATCAAAATGATGGTGACAGTGTGTACCGTCTTTTCTACGATACTATAAAAGGAGGTGACTACCGTGCCCGTGAAGCAAACGTGCACCGTTTAGCCGAAGTGTCAGGAAATATCATTGATCAATGTGTGGCTCAAGGCGTTCCTTTTGCACGTGAATACGGAGGCATGTTAGACAACCGTTCGTTTGGGGGAACGCAAGTACAACGTACATTCTACGCAGCTGGACAAACCGGGCAACAGTTATTGTTAGGCGCTTATTCTGCCTTATCCAGACAAATTGGGTTAGGACGTGTTACAATGCACAACCGCCACGAAATGTTAGATTTGGTAAAAGTAGACGGAAAAGCACGTGGAATTATTGCTCGTAACTTAGTTACAGGAGCCATTGAAAGACATTCAGCACATGCTGTAGTGATAGCTTCTGGAGGATACGGAAACGTTTATTTCCTTTCTACAAACGCGATGGGAAGCAATGTAACAGCCGCATGGAAAGTACACAAACAAGGAGCTTTATTTGCGAATCCTTGTTATGTTCAAATTCACCCAACTTGTATACCAGTTCACGGAACCAATCAGGCAAAATTAACATTAATGTCTGAATCGTTGCGTAATTCGGGGCGTATTTGGGTGCCTAAGAAAAAAGAAGATGCCGCTGCTATTAGAGAAGGACAATTAAAACCTGCAGATATAGCTGAAGCAGACAGAGATTATTATTTAGAAAGAAAATATCCTTCTTTTGGAAACTTAGCCCCTAGAGATATATCTTCAAGAGCGGCTAAAGAAGTGTGTGATGAAGGAAGAGGAATCGAATCAAATGACACCAATGAAGGCGTATTCTTAGATTTCTCAACCGAAATACAAACGAAAGGGAAACAAGCTGCCTTCGCCAAAGGGAATCACCATCCAACACCAGAAGAAATTACTACCTATGGTAAGCAATGGTTAAAAGAAAAATACGGGAACTTATTTACCATGTATCAAAAAATCACCGATGAAAATCCATACGAAACACCGATGAAAATTTATCCAGCAGTACACTATACTATGGGAGGTGTTTGGGTAGATTATAACCTACAATCTTCTATTCCGGGGTGTTTTGTTGCCGGTGAGGCGAATTTCTCGGATCACGGTGCTAACCGTTTAGGAGCTTCTGCTTTAATGCAAGGTTTGGCAGACGGTTATTTCGTTTTGCCGTATACCATTTCAAACTATTTGGCAGATGAAATTAGAACGGGTAAAATTGCAACAGATGCACCAGAATTTGAAGAAGCGGAAGCACGAGTTAAAGATTCAATCAGTAAGTTTTTGAATAATAACGGTTCAAAATCGGTTGATTATTTCCACAAAAAATTAGGATTAATTATGTGGAATAAAGTAGGAATGGGTCGCAATGAAAAAGGACTTACAGAAGCAATCGCTGAAATTGCGCAATTGAAAGAAGATTTTTATAGCGATGTGAATGTTCCAGGAAGTAATGAAGAGTTGAATCCACAGCTTGAAAAAGCACTTAGAGTTGCCGATTTGATTGATTTAGGACAACTAATGGCACTCGATGCGTTACAACGTAAAGAATCTTGTGGCGGTCATTTCCGCGAAGAATACCAAGATGCTGAAGGAGAAACACTTCGTGATGATAAGAATTTCTCTTTTGTGGGCGCATGGGAATATAAAGGCGACGACATCACAAAAGAAGAGCTTCATAAAGAAGAATTAAAATACGAATTTATTAAAATCGCAGCTAGAAATTACAAATAAAATAGTATGAGCGCAGCAAAAAATATCAATTTAAACTTGAAAATTTGGCGTCAAAAAAATGCCAAATCAAAAGGAAGCATGGAAACGTATAAATTGGATAATGTTTCTACAGCAAGTTCGTTTTTGGAAATGTTAGACCAATTGAACGAACAATTAATCAACGAAAAGAAAGAACCGGTTGCATTTGATCACGATTGTCGTGAGGGAATTTGTGGCATGTGTTCTTTATATATTAACGGACGTGCTCACGGACCAGATACCGGAATTACGACTTGTCAATTGCACATGAGAATGTTTAATGATGGGGATACTATTTACATCGAGCCCTGGAGAAGTAAAGCTTTTCCGGTAATCAAAGATTTAGTAGTCGACCGCTCGGCTTTCGATAGAATTCAGCAAGCAGGAGGTTTCGTATCGGTAAATACTTCAGGAAATACCATTGATGCAAACTCCATTCCAGTTCCAAAAGACGATGCAGACAAAGCATTTGAAGCAGCAGCTTGTATTGGATGTGGTGCCTGTGTAGCAACGTGTAAAAACGGTTCGGCCATGCTATTTGTGGGAGCAAAAGTATCGCAATATGCATTATTACCTCAAGGTAAAGTGGAAGCAACCAATCGTGTGTTAAACATGGTACGTCAAATGGACGAAGAAGGATTTGGAAATTGTACCAATACGGGCGCTTGCGAAATCGAATGTCCAAAAGGGATTTCGTTAGAAAACATCGCCCGCATGAACAGAGAATTTTTAAAAGCTTCTGTGAAATAATACTATTTTGTCTTTTTGACAAATTAATAATCTAAAACGCATTCCTTTATTTGGGTGCGTTTTTTTGTACATTTATGGAAAATATAGTTATGAAAATTGCCCTTTTTCAGTCCGAATTAGTTTGGGAAAATCCTGCTGAGAACCGAAAAAATATCGAACATTATTTTCGTAACGAGCAGCATTCCTTTGATTTGTTTATTTTACCGGAGATGTTTACATCTGGCTTTACGATGCACCCGAAGGGAGTGGCCGAAACCATGGACGGGGAAACAATAGGCTGGCTTAAAGGATTGGCGGCAAAAAAAAACTGTGCCATCACCGGAAGTATAGTGATTAAAGAGAACGGGAATTACTTCAACCGCATGATCTTTGTTTTTCCTACTGGCAAGGTAGAATTTTACGACAAGCGGCATTTATTTACTTTAGCAGGAGAAGATAAAAAATATACAAAAGGCAAAGAAAAAGTAATTGTAAATTATAAGAGTTGGAACATTTGCTTGCAAATTTGTTACGATTTGCGTTTTCCTGTTTTTACTCGAAATTTAGAACAATATGATTTATTGCTCTATGTTGCCAATTGGCCTAAACCAAGAATCAATGCGTGGAATGCCTTATTAAAAGCGCGCGCTATAGAAAACATGTGTTATACGGTTGGCGTTAATAGAATTGGAACCGATGCGAATCATTTAGAATATCCGGGTCATTCTCAAGTAGTAGATTGTATGGGTAATGAACAGTTAAATGCCCACAACGGATCCGGTATTTTTTGTTGTGAGTTAGACAAATCCCAGCAAATTGTTGCCCGCTTGCAATTTAATTTTTTAACTGATGCCGATCGGTTTACGCTGGATTAATCCAAATTAAAATCTTGTTCAACATCCCAGTTGGCCCTCACGTCGAGCAGTTTTGGGTAGTATATTATTTCTTCGGCTTGTCTTTTGGATAAATAAGCGCCAGTATCCCATATTCCATTCCCATTATCATCATAAATTACCCGAAGTGTATACATTTTGGGCTCAATGGTTTCAAAAGCCATTGAGGTCTCTTTTTGTGAGACTTTAGTATATAAAACATTGCCACTCTCATCGAGAACTTCTAAAATAACTGGAAATCGTTTTACACCAGAAAGATTAACTTTCAAATTGCCATAATCGGCTAATAATTTAGTGGTTGCTTCAAATTGTAACGAATCATTTTTGGCCTCATAGAAATCTGTGAAGGCTTCGGGTAAGATTTCTAAAGTATACTTTTCTTCCTCATCTTTTTTGAAATCAAACCGAATTTCTTGACTCAACTCGTCATAATTAGCAGTAAAGTTTACCGCGACAGAATCTTTATTTCTAAGAATAATTTTAGCTACGTCTATTTTATCAATTGGGGTGTTGCTATTCAATGTAAATTGATCCCTGAACGATAAATTACCTTGCGTTTTTGCAATGATTTTTAAACTATCGCTGTTTTTTAGATTTTTCAACTTTGAGGTAAACGATTTGATATATTCACCATTTTCTATCTTAATTTCTAGCGAGTCTAATTCTATTTTTGGGAAAAACAATTGAACCGTATCTTTTTCAGTTTGTGGATATTTTGAAAGACGGATTGGAATATTTTCACCTCTTCTTTTTGCAGTTACTTTGAGGTTTTTTGCATTTCCATCATAACCCAAATACAGTTTATTATTACTTTCTTGCGTAGGTTTATAGGCTTTAAATTGAGGTTTTTCTGTAAATAATTCCAACTCATAAGCTGTTGATGTAGGCAAGGTTATCGGCTCATTTAAAAAACCAATTTTATCACTTTTCGGATCAAATTTATTATTCCCAGATTTATCTTTTAATGCAATAATTTGGTAGCTTCCTGCTTTTAAATTTTCAAGCGAAAAAACCTGTAAACTGTCTAGCGTATTGGTAACATATAAAGGCGTCTCTTTATAAACCGTAGAATCGGTAAAGGTTTTGACGTCATATAATAATACACTCACAAAATTATCCGGTTTTTGTTTGAAGGCATCTTTTATTTTACCTACTACAGATAATGAATCAATATAGTCTCCAGTCGAAAAAACATATTTGAATTGAGAATACGGATTATTTTCGTTATTGTCGGTAATGCTTTGTCCAAAATTAAAACTGTAGGTAGTATTTTCTTGTAGCGTATCCAATAATTTAATGGAGATGAATTTACTAGCACTACTTTGCGGAACGATGATAGGTTGTTTTTTTAACGGGGGAGAAATAATCAATTGCTTCGTAATATCTTTTACTTTAATCAATTCATCAAAATTGATTTTTATTTCATTCCCTTTAAAATTGGTACTAAAGTTTGTAGGTAAACTCCCCACAATCTTTGGCGCAATAGTATCTTTAGGGCCTCCTGATATGGTTCCTCTTTTCGCACAATTGGCAAAAAATGAGGCAATAACCAAAAGCAATACGAAGGATTTTAATTTTATCATTTTTAAAAAATAAAGAAGGTACAAAATAACAACTATAATTGATGCAAACATACAAAATTTAGTAATTTTTAAGAATCTGTATAGGCAATGGTAATGATGCTAATTTTAGCATTTGGAATTTTTAAGAGGGCTTTAGCGCAAGCTTCTAAGGTAGCACCTGTAGTAATAACATCGTCAACTAATAAAAAATGTTTTCCATGATCGGAAGAAGTAAATACCGCTTCAAATGGCACTTCTTGAATACGGGCACGCGCTTCTTTATTTTTTTTGGTTTGGGTTTTGGAATACGTAGTTCGAAATAAAAGTTGGTCGTTTAGTTCAATTTGTAACTGTTGTGATAACGCCTCACAAAAAGATGTGACTTGGTTGTAGCCTCTTTCTTTCACTCTTTTTTTATGGAGTGGCACCGGTATAATTTCAGAAAAATTTTGGCTTGCTGCAATTTTTTGAAGATCATTTGCATACCAATTACCAAGTAAAGAGCCTATTTCGGGTTTGTTTTTATATTTTAATTGATGGATAAGATTTTGTACCCTTCCGTCTTGGTGAAAATAAAGCATCGCACTGCAAAATTCTATTGGAAGAATTCCGTAAAATTTTTTAGCCATATAATTATTGGGATCCAAATGCAGTTGAGTAAGCGGGAGCTCATGTCGACATTTTGCACAAATGAGCACTTCATTTTCTAATAAAAGGGCGTTACAGCCATTGCATAAATTTGGGAAAAGTAAGTTTATCAGATTTTTTAGCATTTTGTCGGTTTATTAAAATAAAATTAATTAATTTGAATACTTTTGCAGTATATAAGTAGGGTATGACAAGTAAGAAAAACAAAATTACAAAAATAAGCATCATTGTATTGCTGTTATTATTATTGTTTTTTGGTGTAAATTATTATAGTGTAAAAGTTGAATTTGCAGATTTTAAAAAACAATCTGAATTAGAAATCAACGTTTTAGAAAGTCAACTGAGTGAAATACTTCATAAATATGATTCTTTAGGGGAAGAATCAAGCAAAAACGCACAACTAATTGCCCGTTTAGCAGACTCGGCTTCTCAGGCCAATCAAACATTGGTTTTAGATTCAATGGCTTTTTATGCCGATAAGGCTAAGGCAATAAGCGCAAAAATTGCCTCAAAAAATCAAGCAATAGTAAAAGACAAAAACGCTACAGTGGCTACAAATCCAGTACTGGTTAATCGTTTAACGGCTATAAATATCAACACAAAAGGGGTAAAAATTTATTCAGATTTGTACAAAACTAGTAATTCTCAAATCCAACAGTTGCGGGTTTGTTATACGCTACAAAAAAATGAAATTGTAAAGTCAGGGGCTAAAACCTTGTATATCCAATTAGTCAATCCAAAAAATCAAATTATTTCCAAAGAAAATTCTTCTATTGAAAATGAAGCCGGAGTAAAATTACTCTACAGTGCTGTTTCTCAGGTCAATTACAACAAAAATGATACGGATGTTTGTGCCTATGTAGATTTGATTCAAAACAAGACACCCAAAGGGAAATACATCATCAATATTTATAGTGAGTTTACCAAAATTGGCTCTTCTACATTTGATTATAAATAATTTGTATTAAATCCCCTAAATCTTTTCTTTATTCCAATCCTATTTTTACTTTTGCAGTATGGCAAAACAAGATGATATTTTTAAGAATGTAGTTTCTCATGCAAAAGAGTACGGATTTATTTTTCCGTCTAGCGAAATTTACGATGGTTTAAGTGCAGTTTATGATTATGCACAAAATGGGGTGGAATTAAAGAAAAACATCCGTGAATATTGGTGGAAGGCAATGGTACAAATGCACGAGAATATTGTGGGTTTAGATGCTGCAATTTTAATGCATCCAACGACTTGGAAAGCCTCGGGTCACGTAGACGCATTCAACGATCCATTGATTGATAATAAAGATTCTAAAAAAAGATACCGTGCCGATGTATTAATCGAGGATTATGCCGAAAAATTAAATCAAAAAGCACAAAAAGAAATTGACAAAGCTAGAGAGCGTTTTGGCGCTTCATTTGATGAAGAGCAATACAAAACGACTAATCCACGTGTGATGGAATATTTGGCAAAAAAGAAGGAAATTCTAGAAAGAATGGCTCGTTCTTTAGAGTCAGAAAACCTAGCTGATGTAAAAGCCTTAATTGAAGAACTTGAAATTGCATGTCCAGAAAGCGGATCAAGAAATTGGACCGATGTAAAGCAATTCAACCTAATGTTTGGAACAAAATTAGGCGCCTCTGCTGAAACCGCAATGGATTTATACTTGCGTCCCGAAACGGCTCAAGGAATTTTTGTCAACTTTTTAAACGTTCAAAAAACAGGGCGTATGAAAATTCCATTTGGAATTGCGCAAACCGGTAAAGCCTTCAGAAATGAAATTGTAGCGCGTCAATTTATTTTTCGCATGCGCGAATTTGAACAAATGGAAATGCAATTCTTTGTGAAACCCGGAGAAGAAATGAAATGGTACGAATACTGGAAAACTACCCGTTTAAATTGGCATTTATCACTTGGTTTAGGGGCAGCAAATTACCGTTTTCACGATCATGAAAAATTAGCGCATTATGCCAACGCTGCTGCCGATATTGAATTCAACTTCCCATTTGGATTCAAAGAACTAGAGGGTATTCACTCGAGAACCGATTTTGATTTGAAAGCACACGAACAATTTTCGGGTAAAAAATTACAATATTTTGACAACGAAACCAATTCAAACTACACGCCGTATGTTGTAGAAACTTCCGTTGGTTTAGACCGAATGTTCTTAGCGGTTTTTTCCAATTCGCTTTGTGAAGAAACCTTGGAAGACGGTTCGACCAGAACAGTATTGCGGTTGCCATCGGTTTTAGCGCCCACAAAAGCAGCTGTTTTACCATTGGTTAAAAAAGACGGTTTGCCAGAAGTTGCCAATCAAATCATTGAGGATTTGAAATGGGATTTCAACGTAGCATATGACGAAAAAGATGCCGTAGGAAGACGTTATAGAAGACAAGATGCATTGGGCACTCCATTCTGTATTACAGTGGATCATCAAACTTTAGAAGATCAAACAGTAACCATTCGACACAGAGATTCGATGCAACAGGATAGAGTGAAGATTTCAGATCTACGCGATATCATCAATAACGAAGTTTCGATGCGAAACTGGTTGATGAAAATCTAGTGAAGAAGTAAAAAGGAAAACCCCAAATTTCATAAGAAATTTGGGGTTTTTTGTATTTAGAATCGGTACCCGAGAGATAGATCTCCTCTGAAGAAAACATCAGGGGCATTATCTGAATTACCTATTGTTCTGCCTAGTCCAATCAATGTTTCAAACACAAATCCGGAATGATTGACCCATTTTCTTCCAACGGATAATCCAAGCGCAGCAGCTGTAAATTTTTCAGCAGTATTGTTTAATGATAATTCTTCATACAATTCAGTTTCACCTGAGGCAATTTTTAAAAATCCTTCTGCAAAAAATCCTTTAGCGCCATATTCTTTAGTTTCTTGAAAATAAAAACGGGCAAAGGGTGTGATTGAAAAATTTTCGTCCCAAACATTTTCCTTTTGTAAGTCAATTAATACAGAAGATCCAAAAGTAAAATCTTTAGAATAAATATATTCATAAGTTCCTTCAAAAATAGGGCCCGCTAAAAGTTTGATAGCGCCCAATTTGATTTCATGGTTTTTTTCCGATAATGATATTGAATTTGATTCTTGTCCAAAGGCAAGAACATTGCAAATCAAGGCTAATAGTACGATTGTTTTTTTCATGGTGTTACATTTACAAAACAAAAATATACTTAATTTTATCAATTTAGAATCATTTACAAAAATTTAACAATAAGATAGTAATTATTCTTCTTCAGCCATGGCATTCCACCCTCTGGCTTTCAAGGCTATTTTTGTATTGGCTCTTGTTACTAAATGCATGCCTTCGCTGGCTTCAGTCATGTGGCCAATTACCGTAAAGTTAGGATTGCCTTTGATTTTATCATAATCTTCCATTTTTAGGGTAAATAATAATTCATAATCCTCGCCGCCACTTAAAGCTACCGTGGTAATGTCTATGTTAAATTCTTCGCACACATTGATCAATTGTGGGTCTACAGGAATTTTTTCTTCATATAAATTACAACCTACGCCACTTTGCTTGCACAAATGCATGATTTCGGATGATAATCCATCAGAAACATCAATCATTGCCGTGGGTTTGAAGGCTAATTTTTCAAAGAGTTCTTTCAGGTCTTTACGAGCCTCTGGTTTGAGTTGGCGCTCAATTAAATAGGTATACGGTTCTAAATCGGGTTGATTGTTTGGATTGACCTGGAACACTTGTTTTTCGCGTTCTAAGATTTGTAATCCCATATATGCCGCACCAATATCGCCTGATACTACCAATAAATCGGAAACTTGTGCCCCGTTTCGATAAACAATGTCTTCTGTATTGGCTTCGCCAATTGCAGTAATACTAATAATTAATCCTTTTTGTGATGAGGTGGTGTCGCCACCAATAACTTCTACATTGTACACTTTTGAAGCCATGGTAATTCCGTCAAACAATTCTTCCAAAGCTTCTAAAGGGAAGCGATTGGAAACCGCTATAGAAACCGTTATTTGAGTAGGTGTGGCGTTCATCGCACATATATCGGATACGTTAGCTACGACTGCTTTATAACCTAAATGGCGCAAGGGCATATAGGCCAAATCAAAGTGAACGCCTTCTATTAATAAATCGGTTGAAATGACTGCTTTTTTGGTCCCAAAATCGAGCACAGCACCATCATCACCAATTCCTTTTATCGTAGATTCTTTTTGAATGGTAAACGATTTCGTCAAGTGATCAATTAATCCAAATTCGCCTAGTTGCGATAAGCTGGTTCTGGATTGGTCTTTATTTTCTAACATGAATTTTTTTTTGCAAAGATAGGGTTAATGTGTCAATGAGGCAATGTGTCAATGAGGCAATCATTTTATTGGCACATCGACTTATTGATTATGATCTAATTCTCTCAGCTTTTCATAAATTAAGGCTGTTTCATATCCTTTTCGGAGTAAAAAATCGACAAATTTTTTAGTTTTCTTGGGGCCTTTTCGTTCGGTACTGTTTTCCCAATTCTTTTCAGCTAGCGCATGAAAATTTGACAAATAAGCTGTTTCAGGCAGTTCTTTGAGGGCAATTTCTATGATTCTAGACGAAATGTTTCTATATTTCAACTCATTGATGATTCGATTTTTTCCCCATAATTTATAATTGTGTTTTCCGCGAACAAAGCTTTGAGCAAATCGTTCTTCGTTGACGAAATTTTGTTCAATAAGATGGGTTAAAATAGCTTCTTTTTCGGAAACAGTAACAGCATAGGAATAGAGTTTTTCTTCCACTTCTTTATAGCAGCGTTCTTGATACGCGCAATAATATTCCATTTTTTTTTGTATTTCTTTCAAAGCAATAAGAGCTAATATAATGGCATCAAAAATAGAGAATAATATTTAGACTTTGGAATTTGAACGAGTAACGCGAATCAATTTTAGCTAATTTTTTGTATTTTTGAACTTTATCAAACAAAAACAATGGAAAATATAAAACAATACGTTCATGCCAATAAAGAACGTTTTATTCATGAATTAATAGAATTGTTAAAAATCCCTTCGGTAAGCGCAGACAGTGCCTATGCTCATGATGTGGTTGCTACAGCCGAAGCTGTTAAAGCCAGTTTAGAACAGGCAGGTTGTGATGTTGTAGAATTGTGCGAAACACCAGGCTATCCTATTGTGTATGGCGAAAAAATAATTGATGCAACATTACCTACGGTATTGGTTTATGGGCACTATGATGTGCAACCCCCTGATCCTCTTGAATTATGGACGTCCCCTCCCTTTGAACCAGTAATTAAAACTACAGAAATTCACCCGGAAGGAGCTATTTTTGCTCGAGGGTCTTGTGACGATAAAGGTCAAATGTACATGCATGTAAAAGCGTTTGAATACATGATTCAAAACAACTGTTTGCCCTGTAATGTGAAATTCATGATCGAAGGCGAGGAGGAAGTAGGGTCAAAAAGTTTGGGATGGTTTGTAGCACGCAATCAGGAAAAATTAGCCAATGATGTTATTTTGATTTCAGATACCGGAATGATATCAAATGCCCAACCTTCTATTACCACTGGTTTGAGAGGGTTAAGTTATGTTGAAGTAGAAGTTACCGGGCCAAATAGAGATTTACACTCTGGATTGTACGGTGGTGCTGTTGCTAATCCAATTAATGTATTGACGAAAATGATTGCTTCGTTGCACGATGAAAACAATCATATAACGATTCCAGGATTTTATGATAACGTGGAAGAACTTTCGACTGAAGAAAGAGCTGAAATGGCAAAAGCGCCTTTCTCTCTAGAAAAATATAAAGAAGCTTTAGCTATTGACGAGGTCTATGGAGAGGCGGGTTATGTGACCAATGAAAGAAACTCGATTCGACCTACCCTAGATGTTAATGGTATTTGGGGTGGCTATACCGGTGAAGGGGCAAAAACCGTAATTGCCAGTAAAGCCTATGCTAAAATTTCGATGCGTTTGGTTCAAAATCAGGATTGGGAAGAAATTACCGAATTATTCAAAAATCACTTTGAGCACATTGCACCAAAATCAGTTAAGGTGAAAGTTACGCCGCACCATGGTGGCCAAGGCTATGTAACACCCATTGATAGTGTGGGCTACAGAGCTGCCAATAAAGCATATAAAGAAACGTTTGGAGTGCCAGCCATTCCTGTTCGATCGGGAGGTAGTATTCCTATTGTTGCTTTGTTTGAACAAGAATTGAAATCCAAAACTATATTAATGGGATTTGGTTTAGACAGCGATGCGATTCATTCGCCCAATGAGCATTTTGGTATTTTCAATTACTTAAAAGGCATAGAAACCATACCCTTATTTTATAAGTACTTTACTGAAATGAATTCATAAAACAAAATCCCGAACTATCGGGATTTTGTTTTATGAAGCAGTATGAAAATTATCTTTTACGTATTTTTTTGAAAAATCCCGATCTTTTTCGAGTTGTGTTTTTAGCGCTTCAACGGAACTGAATTTTTCTTCTGGGCGAATAAACGCTAACAGTGATATACACAAAACGGAATCGTATAAATCTTCGTTGAAATCAAAAAAATGAACCTCTATGGATCGTTCATTTTCACCTAGAGTGGGATTGTTGCCAATGTTCATCATTCCAAAAATTCGGGTGTTGTTTAGCGCGCTATACACAATATAGGCGCCTTCTTTTGGTATTAATTTATAGGGTTCTAAGAGAATCAGATTTGCTGTGGGAAATCCAAGGGTTCGTCCCAATTGTTTTCCAAGAATCACTTTCCCTGAAAAGGAATAGTCGTATCCTAAATAGCGATTGGCAAGTTGAATGGATCCATTAGCTAATGCAGTTCTAATATTTGTTGAACTTACTGCAATTTTGTTGATGGCTTCGGCGTTAATTTGTTCCACTTCAAAATGGTATTTTTCCCCAAATGAAATTAATTCATGAATAGTAGCGGTTCTGTTTTCGCCAAATCGATGATCATGGCCGATAATTATTTTATGAATGTGTAATTGATCTACTAAAATCTTTTGTACAAAATCTTCTGCACTTAATTTTGAGAAGGATTCGTCAAAGGGATGAATAATTAAATGATCAATTCCAAATTGTTCAAATAAAACTGTTTTTTCTTCGATCGAATTCAACAATTGAAGGGAATACTCTTGTTGTAAGACCATTCTTGGATGCGGGTAAAATGTGAGCACAACACTTTCATAAACACCATTTTCTGTTGCTTCTAGTAGTTTTTTCAGAATGGATTGATGTCCTAAATGCACACCATCAAAAGTACCTAGCGTAACGATGGTTTTTTTAGAAGTGAAAAATGCGTTTATGGAATGGCTAACGTTCAAAGTTTATTTTTTACAAAAATAAAAAAGGATTGAACGTATTCAACCCTTTTTTTATACTATTAATTAAAAAAATTAATTCTTGATAAATTTCAAAGTTTTGGTTTGTTCACCAATAGTTAAATTTAAGAAATACACTCCATTTGAATAACTAGAAACATTGATGCGTAAGTCATTGTCAGAGGCAATTTCTTTCACAGCAATTTGTTGGCCTAGATTGTTGTAAATTTCAAGTTTACCCGATGGCAGAATGTTTTGAGGCAGGTAAATGTTGAAATACTCATTAGAAGGATTTGGAAACAAACTCACATCTTCTAGGGCATTAAAATCTTCACTTGAAAGTGCTGCATTATTGGTAAAATAACTTATTCTAGAAATTAGCGTATTTGCTGGATTCCCTGAAGCTACAAAATTTGGCACATTAACTACTGTTGTAGCACCTGCAGTAACAGTATAAAACCCTTGTGCTGTACCGTCATATAAACCATCTCCATACGAATCATTTATGGATAAAAAGTAACAACCATTAGCGGCTAATGTCCAAACTTGATTTGCAACTAACACTTGCGTACCGTTTGCTGCAGTGTCGGTATAAGGTCCACCACTGTATAAGGTTACACCCGCTTGATTTTTTAACGTCCAGTCAATTTCGGTTCCCCATCGGTCACCCGTTAAATTAAATGTAAAAGAAGTAGCATTGGCATAGGCCAATGAACCACTTGCAGTTCCAAAGGTTCTTGAAGCAGTATTGTTTGTAGCTCTTTGATCTGCACTTCCATTTACTGTTGCAACAGAAACATTTAAAGTTCCGTTAACAGTTGAGTTAGTTAAAGTAACTAACGCATATTTGTTTGGTGCCAAATTGCCCGACCAACTTTGAGTTTGATTGGTTCCACCATTCATATTATAACTTAAAGTTGCCGATGTCATATTGGTATTTCCTCTGTTATACAATGAAATCACTTTTGCGGGCGCAGAAGGATTTGGGGTATCACAAGTAGGTTCCAAAGCACCACAAGAATTTTCAATTTTTACCTCAGCATCATTTGCAAATAATGGAATGGCTACGTCTTTAGTTGATGTTTTTAAGGTAGATCGTCTAGGAGAATTATTCATAACCGTTGTAATTCTTGTTTTTTGATCGTTTGTGAAAATGTTCATACAAGTATCATCGGTATAATCCATATAATTTTGAATCATGTCAACACCAGGAGTAGCGGCACAACGATCAGTTCCTGCAGGACAACCAAAATTTGATCCACTTGTAGCAGGTGTATCTGCGCAATAGTCTTTATCGGTATCCGAATTGGTTGCAGGACAAGCAGCGTTATCTCCCCATATGTGTCTTAATCCTAAGAAATGTCCAACTTCATGTGTCATGGTTCTTCCTTTGTCATACGGCGCGGAAAAATTTCCAGTAGCTAAACTTGAACTTCCAAAAAAGCGGTATCCTGCTACTACACCATCTGTGGTGGCACTTTGTGCCGAAGTACTAAGTCCGGCTAGTGAAGACTCAGGAAATTGCGCATATCCCAAAAGCTGTGAATCGGTAAAATTAACAGACCACATATTCATATATAGGGTAGGGTCCCAAATAGTAGCTGGTTTAAGCGTGCCATTTATTTCTGTTGTTGACCAAGAAGCTTGACATAAATTGACACGATCGATACCATTAGTAGGATTACCGTTTGGATCTACTTTTGCTAAAACAAATTCAATTTGAGTGTCTGCTCCCACAGTATTGTTATTAAACCCAGGTGTACCAGCCATTCTTCTATAATCTTGAGTCATTACTGTAATTTGTGATTGCACTTGTTCGTCAGTAATGTTTTCATTAACTCCGTAGGCGTCACCATTATGAATAACGTGAACAACTACAGGAATATAAATAATTCCACCACTTTGAGAACTCACATTCTGAATGGCGTTTGCTTCTTGAATTTTATTTGCCATCCAATTTTCGAATTTTTCTCTGCTTTCTAATTTTGGATTTTGCAATCTCAAATAGTCTTCATATTCGTTAGAGGCACATCTGATATATCCTTCTGGAGAAATGTTTTCTGGAGAAATTGTTTTTCCAAATACAGTTCTACCATCTTTTATGTTTTGACTGTAAGTAACTATGGTGATAAAAGTTAGTACTAAAAGAGTAATTTTTTTCATAGGTATTTTCGGGATTAATTAGTAAATCAACTACAAATTTAATTTAAAAAACAATATTTCAAAATTTATAAACCAATAATACTACAATTAATTGCTATTATTATTGATAAAATTATGGTTGATGGGTTTTAAGATTATATTTTTAATATTTTTATTTGCCGTTGTACAGGTTCATAGTGGTGTTTAATCCTGCCAATGCAAATGATTTCACGATTTCGGCACAAAGTTCGAGGCGTACTTTTAGCGTTTCTTTTTCGGTGTCGTCCCATTCGCCCAATACATAATCGACTTGCTTTCCTTTTTTAAAGGCATCACTAATTCCAAATCGAAAGCGAGGGTATTCGGTTGAATTCAAAACCAATTGGATGTTTTTTAATCCGTTGTGTCCGCCATCGCTTCCTTTTGTTTTGATGCGAAAGGTGCCAAAAGCTAAGTTCAAATCGTCGGTAATTACCAATAGGTTTTCTTTTTCAATTTTTTCTTTCTCCATCCAATAGTTTACCGCTTTGCCACTCAAGTTCATATAGGTATTTGGCTTCAATAAGAGCAACGTTCTCCCTTTGATTTTAAGTTCGGCTACGTCTCCTAATTTTACAGATTGAAATGAAATTCCCTCCTGATTGGCAATATAGTCTAAAACCTTAAAACCAATATTATGTCGTGTGTTTGCATATTCTGAGCCGATATTCCCCAGCCCAACAATTAAAAATTTCTTCATTGGAATGTTCTCTTCTGGTCTGTTTCTCTTAAAGATCTTTAAAAACCAATTCATGGTGTAAAAGTAGTATAAAGTTTAGAAATTATAAAGCATAAAAAAAGCACCAGTAAACTGATGCTTTTTTGTATAGATTGAAAAGAAATTATTTTTTCTTTTTTGCTCCTCCTTTTTCTGCTTTGGCAGCTTCTTGAGCCGCTTTCATTGCCGCACGAGAAATTCTCACTTGACAAACCACAGTATTATCTGGGTGCATTAATTTGAAATTGTTTGTAGGTAATTTAGTTACATACAATTTGTTTCCCATTTCTAATTCAGAGATACTGGCTTCTATAAAGTCAGGTAAGTTTTTAGGCAATGCTTTTACTTTTAAACGACGTTGGTTTAAACGTAAAACACCTCCTAATAATACCCCTGGAGAAGTTCCAGTGATTTTAACCGGTACTTCCATAACGATTTCTTTATCGTCACTTAATTGAAAGAAGTCGATGTGTAAAATTCTGTCAGAAACTGGGTGAAACTGAATGTCTTGCATAATTACATTGGTAGACGCTCCGTTTAACTCAACTACAACTGTGTGTGCGTTTGGAGTGTAAACCAAATCTTTAAATGCTCTTTCGTCTGCAACAAAATGAACTGGCTGATTTCCTCCGTAGATAACGCAAGGAACCATTCCAGCATCACGTACGGCTTTCGTTGCCTTTTTGCCTACGTTTTCTCTTTCTGATCCTTTAATCGTAATTGATTTCATTGTAAAATATATATAATTATTAATAATTCTGCTTTAGGCATTAAGCTTTAGGCTTTATGCTGAATGTAACAAAGGTTTTTGCTTAAAGCGAATGGCTTAAGCGTATTACCAATAATTACATCAAAAATTTTCCACTAATGGAGGTGTTGTTTTGTACCATATGCATAACATCTGCAAATAAGGGAGCACAACTCACCACTTTTATTTTATTTGATTCTTTCTTTAACGGAATAGAATCGGTTACAATTAATTCTAATAATTTAGAATTTTCTATTTTTTCGTAGGCCTCTCCAGATAATATCGGGTGCGTACAAATGGCTCTTACACTTAAAGCTCCTTTTTCCATCATCACATCGGCCGCTTTGGCTAAAGTTCCTCCGGTATCAATCATGTCATCTACCAAAATAACATTTCGGCCTTTCACATCACCAATCAACTCCATCGTATCGATGACATTGGCTTTTTTTCTTTGCTTGTAACAAACTACCACGTCCGATTCTAAAAATTTAGAATAAGCATACGCTCTTTTTGAACCTCCCATATCGGGTGATGCGATGGTTAAATTTTGTAAATTTAAACTTCTCACATACGGTAAAAAGATAGTGGAAGCAAACAAATGGTCTACCGGTTTTTCAAAAAACCCTTGAATCTGATCGGCATGTAAATCCATGGTCATGATTCGAGTAGCACCTGCAGTTTCTAATAATTTAGCTACTAATTTTGCTCCAATTGGCACTCTTGGTTTGTCTTTTCGATCTTGTCTTGCCCAACCAAAGTAAGGAATAACCGCGGTAATATGTCTGGCCGATGCTCTTTTAGCGGCATCGATCATTAATAATAATTCCATTAAATTGTCGGCACTAGGAAAAGTAGAGCAAACAAGGAATACGCGCAATCCTCTTATTGATTCTTCAAAAGAAGGCTGAAACTCGCCATCACTATATATTGAGAACGTAACTTTACCCAGTTGGGCGCCATACTTTTCAGCAATTTGCTCCGCTAGATACACACTTTGAGAACATGCAAAAATTTTTGCTTCTGGTTCTTGATACAGCATGTTAATTTATTGTTTAGTAGTTAGTTAGTGTTGTGTTGTGTTAACGAGGTGCAAATTTAGAAATAAAATCGAACTCTGAAAGGATATTTTTAACTATTTTTTTATGTATTGCAGAATAATTTTTTACATTTGCACCCACTTACTGATAAAAGTATCCCATTCTATTGCCCGGATGGCGGAATTGGTAGACGCGCACGACTCAAACTCGTGTACTTAGGTGTGTGGGTTCGATTCCCACTCCGGGTACTGTATGGGACTTATCAAGTTTTTCTTGGTAAGTCCCTTTCTTTTTTGATTTATAATTTACTGAAAAAGAGCTAGTTAAATCAAATAAAGCTCCTGTTTTTGAGGTTAGATATTCTCTGTTTTTTACGGAATAACTTAACCCTTCTGGAAACAGCAATTTTTGAAACACTCTCTTTTTATTATATTCTAAACTTTCATAGAATTTACTGGGATTGACAGCGATTTTTGTAAAATATTTTATAGCTTTATCGTGGTTAGATTTTTTTGTCGGTAAATTTTCAATTTCTGCTAATTTTTGATTGTATTGCTCTTTTAATTTTTGATTTTGTCTCTCAAAAATATCTTTTGATATTTCGTTTATTGCAAATCGATATTCCATTAAATCCATTTTCTCTCTCAAATCATTTATTTCTGAAGTCAATATTCTTTTCTTATCAATTGAGTGGTCTTTTTCGTGTTCTAATATCAATTTTAACTGTTCAATGAATAATTCTTTAAGAGTATCATCTAATTTTAGATTGTCAACTATTTTCAAAAATGCTGGATTTACACCATCGTGAATGGAACTTGACTTTGTTTCAGCATTTGCTGTTTTGTTGCAACAATTACATTTATAATAAAATAAATTTTTCTTCTTGTTTTTATAAGCGGTCATTGTATTATCGCAATCACCGCATATTAAATATTTTGGAACTAGTGGTGTTTCTATTTTTCCACTTAACTTTTGAATTCCAATTTTTGTTGTGCCATTAATTATATTTTGCAACTTTCGAAATTCTGCTTTTGAAATCAATGGTTCCCAATCTCCTTTGATATAGGTTTCGTCTAAAAGAGAATTACATACTCGCCCTGCATAAAATTCATTTCTCCACATGTTAGCTAATGATTGATAAGGCATTCTTATTCCTTTTGCTGCTAACCAATCAATAATTTGTTTATCAGTGTAGGATTCATATATTTTTCTTCTAAAAGCTTCTTTAAAGATAAGCCCCTCTTTATTTACCTTAATTTCTTGTTTAGCTTGAACAAATTCTGGCTTTTTTACTCTTGGGCCATAATGGTCATATCCTTTGGGCGTTCTCCCAAATAGTTTGCCATTGTTTAATGCATTTATCAATCCAGGAATAATAGTATCTTGTCGGTTAAAATTTTCTTTTTGTGCATAGAGAAGTTGTGTAGAAAATTCGTTTTCTGCACGTTCATTAAAAGTATTATGCCCTGAACTAACCGAGTATAAGTAAACATTAAACTCCTTTCTTAAACTGACAAATAATTGAATGTGTTCTGCTCCTGCTCTTCCAAATCGACTGGGAGACCAAATTAAAATTATCTTGGGTCTTTTTGAAAAATGTGTCTTTTTTAATTTGTTTATAAGTTCCTTAAGCGTACTTTGGGTATTGATTTTTTTTGAACTTTCATATTCTGCATCAAATTCTTCTGCAATATGAAGTGCATTTTCTTTAGCGAAGTTTTTTATTCTGTTGACTTGAGTTTCAATACTCCCATTATTCATGAATTGTTCTTTGGTTGAAACTCTGGTATAAGACCAAACAGTGGCTCCAAAAAAATCTTTTAGTTGAAGGTTTTTAGTTTTCATCTGTTGTTTTCTCTACTATTAATTTTGTGAATTCATAAAGTTGCATAGAAAGTTCATATAGTGTTTCTTCGTCAACATTTTTTATATACTTTTTTAAAATTTCTGGTTTAAGCAATTGTTCATTGCAGCCATCTTGAGAGTATTCTTGGCCCATACCTTGTTAAAGATAATACGGGCTGATTTCTCAGGGACCGGATAAGTTCTACATTATTCATAAATTATGCTTTTATTGTTACTTTATAATTTCCTTGACTTCTTTTTTCTATGGTTATTTTTGAACCTGCAGGGAGATTGTTAGTTAAAAAAAATTTTGCCAACTCCTCTGTTTTTTTGTGTTCTTCAGTTATTTTAATAATTTTAGGTAAACCGTTTTGTTGCAGTTCAATCTCTAAAAGCCTTGGTTTATCAAAAAACAACACCCTTCGAATTTGATTTTCTACTGTAGATAAATACTCTAAATCTGAATTACTTCTTTCGATTTCAATTCCCAATAATTTGGTAAGTAATGGTAAAAAAGGAATTACTATTAATGTTTCGCCATAGTACAAGTTATTCAAATCTGATGTTACTCCAATAGTATTGTAATTGAAGGTATGATCACCAGTTCTTGGACAGTATACGAATGAAACAATACTCTTGTGCGAGGTTAAACACGATTTAAGAGCATCGGTAAATGGATTAATCTCTTTTCTAAAAATAGTGTTCATTATTGGCTCAAATTTTAAGTTTTGTATTAAAATTGCCTTTGTTTTTTCACTTACTTTATTTTCAGAAATAATCCTATTATACACATTATCGGCATATTTTTCATAAAAAGGTTTTTCCCAAATGTCATCTGATATTTTTTTTAACCTTTTTGTGTCAATACCAATATTTGACAATTCATTAATGATTAATAGCCATAGGGCATGTTGCATATCCATAAACCCTTTTTTTTCTTTTTCAAAAAAAGGTAAAATTTCACGGGTTTTCCAATAGTTAACTTGTCTGGATGAAATGCCTAGATGCTTTTCTGGCAGTAAGTATTTTTCCGCAATTAATGTACCTAATTTGAGTAATTCTTCATCTTTATTTTGCATATTCTAGAAAATTTTTATTTAAAAATATTTACCAGTTGGTAAATATATAAATATTTTTTTATATTTGGAAAAAAAATTAAAAAATATGGTTAGAACAAAAAAACAACTTAAACGGATTTCAAACCGAACCTATCCGTCAAAATTATGTAAAAAGGAGGGATGTAAGACGGAATTTATTCCAACAGATGGTCGACAAGTATATTGCTGTTCGCAACACCGAATAGATAGCAATAATGACAAGCGAAAAGTAATCAATAAATTTGAAAGTGAATTCATTAATTCCGCCAGAAACAACAAAAAGACATTAATTTTTTTATCTGAGAAAGAATCATACTTAAATTCAGGAACTGTAAGTGCTTCATTGTTAGAGTTATTTGATTATGACCATTCTATTCATCACAGAATAGTTGTGGATGAAAAAACAAAAAGAGAGATTAAATTTTGTTTCAATTATGGTCTAACTCCTGTTGATTCAGAAAAAAAATTATTTAAAATAGTAATAGAAAATGACAACGTATAGAAAATTAACTTTAGCCGAACTATATCCCATAGCACACCAACAGGATTTAATGAAAAAACAAGCAGCACATTTTGTAGATAAAATTATTACTAATGGAAATCTAGCAAGTGGTTACGAAAATATGCCATTGGAATTTCCAGAAGCAGTGGATAATTCGCCGCTAATAATTAACACCAAACCCCCACAACTTTTCATTATTGGTTATTTAAAAAACAATTGGAAGCCATTATTATTAGTAGGCGTTAGTGTTGCTGTTTTGGTGACAATTTATCATCATACAAAACAACGTAAAGAGAATAAAAAGCGCTTAAACAAAAGCCCGATAGCAACTAATTTGTATTTAGCAAAAAAATCAATTTAAATCATTGTATTTCAATAAATTTCAATACAAATAATTACAAATCAATATGTAACTATTTGTATTTTGACACAACAGAAAATTAAATTTTTGCGTGCTATTTTAACAAAAAAAGTAAAAAATAATTTGAAGTTAAATATTAAAAATAATGGAAACAAAATGTTAATGGATTTATGCTTATAATTATTTTATAGCACTTTTATTTTTTAAAAGTTAAGCTACAAAGGTTACTTTTCTTTCTCGACCAATATCAAAATATCTAGACTTCAATAGTAGAAAATGGATGTCTTAAAATTAATTTTATTTATCGCTTCAGTATATTAAATAATTCAGACTTACTATTTATATTTAGCTTCTTATATATATTCTTTATGTGACTTCTTACAGAATCAATAGCTATATTATGCCTATCTGCGACCAATTTATAGCTTAATCCATCTAATATGGAATGAGTTATTTCTATTTCTCTTTTTGTTAGTTTCTCAAGTTTGTTTTCTTTCAGTTGAAAATAGGCCATTACTTTACGCGCAATCTTTGGAGTCATATAGGCTCCGTCATCTTTAATGGCTGTAAATACTTCTTTATAATCCATATGAAAATTTTGTTTGTCAATGTAGCCAATAGCTCCCAATTGCAAAGCTTTAAATATGGTATCTGAATCTTCTTTTATAGAATTGATAATAATTCTTGAATCGGGATATAATTCCAAAATTTTTTTAATTGCATCTAGTCCATTCATTTTTGGCATAACGATATCTAATAAATAAATTGTTGCCTGAATTGGGTTGTTAAAAAAATCAATAGGATTAGAAAATATATGGTCACATTGATAGGCAGTCATTTTATTTATATTTTCTTTCATGAGTTGCCCAATATGAAAATCATCTTCTATTAAGATTACTTTATGCATAATTATTTAATATTAAATTTCAATTGAATTTCTAAACCATGAGGGGGTATAATATTAAAAGAATATGTTCCTTTATTACGTTCGGTTCGTTTTATGATATTTGCAATACCATTACCTTTATTATATATAGAATCTATATTTTTTAATTGACCATTATCAGTAATCGTAATCGTAAATTGACAGTCTGAATCAAAGTGAATATAAAATGAAGTTGCGTTTGAGTATTTTATCATATTTGTGGTAGCTTCAAATATAATTAGTTTACAATCTCTATACAATTCCGGTTTTAAATTAATGGTAGAAAATTCCTTTTTTTGATTAATTAAATATTCTATTGAAATATTACTAAGTTCCTTATTAAGTAATTCTTTTGTGTCATAAATTAAATTTTCAAGGGTATTGTTGGTATTTGATAGTGTGGTTATTGAAGTACGTATACTGAATAGCGCCTCAATGATGCCTTTTTTGATTTCATCATGCTGTAATTCAAGTTTTTTGTTGCTTTTGGAGATGAATAACATTCTTGTAAGCACTGTACCTACTTCATCATGTAAGTCCATAGCAATTTGATCTTTGATTTTTGTTTCTATTTTTCGAGATTTCATAATATAATAAATAATTCCAATTTCAGAAATCAATATCAATAAGACTAAAAATATATAAAAGGGAATTTGATAATAAAAGGGGACTTTTGCGTTAATAATTATTACTTTTTGGTCTTTTAGGTTGCCGTAGTTATCATAAAGAAATATGTTAAGTTTATGCTTGCCATAAGGTAAATTTGAAATTCTAATTATATTTTTGTTAGGATTAATAGATTTTTCATTATTTATTTTATAGCTAAAATTGGAGTTTGAAATACCAGTTATATCCAAATTTGAAACGGTTAAATTTATTTCCTCCTCTCCAGTTTTAAAAGACAACTCCTTTTGATTATTGAAATTTTCAAAACGTTCCAATTCAATATTACTTGATGTAATGGTTTTTATTCCGGTTATTTCGATTGTGTTAACTTTCCATAAATCTTTTTTTATATTTTTAAAATCTATTAAATCATATCCGTTTAGTCCACCGAGAATCATTTTTGAATCTCCTAATAATGCTGCAGATTTGTAGTTGAATTCCATATTAATCAATCCATTAGCTTTTGTTAACTTATATTGGGTTTTATTTTTGATGTCAAAAATCATAATCCCATTAAAGGTACTAACCCACATATTGCCGTCTTTGTCTGGGGTTATTGTAGCAATGTTTTTTAAAATTGAATTCTTTTTTGCTTGATAAGAAAAGTTACTGGGATTTACAATTAGCAATCCATCTTCTTCAGTCCCCAGCCAAATTTTATTTTGAATAGGATCGATAGCAATATTACGTATGGGTTTTTTATAAAAAGGAGGTATTTTTTTCCAACTAAAAACACCATTAATATAATGCGCGCATCGCAACCCTTTGTTTGTTCCAATCCAAATGGTATTTCCTTCCTTTAATATCGAATATATAGTTAATCCGGGCGTTTTTATTATCTTTGTTTTACTCTTAAAGGGGTTGTGTATAACAATTTTATCCGTTGCGCCCAAAATAACTTCATGAGTACCGCACTTCTCAATTACATAAAAAAATTCTTTAAAAGGGATGGAGTCTAATTTTATTTTTTCTGATTTATTTGTCTCTACATCAAAAGAAATAATTCCATAACTATCCGTTGTACAATAAATTTTATGATTCAAATACACTGCATCGTATATTGAAAAATTGTTGGATGGGATATTTTTTAAAACACCTTTTTTTGAAACTATAATTTGTGGATGTCCTAATAAATAGAAGACTTCAGAATTGAGTGGAATAATCTTTCTTCTGATACGAATCATTTCATCTTGTAATAAATAATTATCATCAATATGCTGAGAATTTTTTTTAGAATCTGAAACCCTTATAAGACCTTGATTGGTAGCTATAAAATAGCAGGCAGGAGTAATAAAAAAGAGTTTTTTGATTTCTAAATTATTAGTAATACTAATTTTTTCATTTACAAATTCATCAACCGTATACCTATAAATATTTTTACTTCTAGAAATATAAAATGGCTGTCTTTTTTGATTTTCAAAATAATTTGTAATTCCTTTTATTGATTTTAGTTTAGGGTGAGGAATAAATTTATCACGGTCTAATATGTATACTCTATCTCCAGAAGCGTAGACTAAGCCATAAGATTTTGAATGGAATAATTTAGCCCTCATGTAGACAGAATCTGCAGGAATTATATCTCTGGTTTGAAGTGTTTTCTCTGATATTTTTAACACCCCTTGTCCCTGTGTTAATAGATAATAATGATTGTTGTAGTGAATGAAATTATGAGGATCAAAAGAAGTAAAGGAACGATTATTTCTTTTTTTTCGGTTTTCATAGACCTCTAATTTTCCATAATTATCTAATAAAATCTGCCGATTTCCATTGACCGAAAACGAGCGAATGCCTCGAGAAAAAAAATCATTTAAGGTCAAATGGTTAGTATCAAAAAGTTTAACCCCTTCTTTTCTAGAAACCAAATAAATCAAATTTTTATCTACTATAATATCGTCAACAATGTTGTTTTTAAAAAAAGCAGCATGTGTAGTGGTGGAAAAATTTACAAAATTATAACCATCAAAGCGAGTTAATCCATTATTAGTTGCTATCCAAATAAACCCTTTACTGTCTTTTTGTATAGCATTAATGCAATTATCAGGGAGCCCATCAATAGTGGTGAAAATCTCAATTTTTCTTTCTAAAAGTTGAGGATAAGTAGTTTGAAAAAAGAAACAAAAAAATAAAAGAAGTAATTTATATTTCATTATGGATAGCTAGTGATTTTTTAAAGATAAAAATTTACATTCAAAATTAACTAATATGCGCTACAATTAAACGTAATACGCCACAAATATCACATCTTCATGTGGTAAGTCATCTCGTAATTTTGCCCTACGATAGGTTATTTTTGCATTATCAAAACCCAATATAATTTCGGGTTAGAATTTATTAGTATGAATATTTTTAAAGTTTACAAAGCAATAAAATAATTGGCTTTAATTCTATTTGTTTAAAAGTGTCAATTCAAACATAATTTTAATTTTTTCAAATTAAAACAAAATCTAAATACAACTCACATGAGCAACTCTTTACCAAACTGTATTTCTCGTTTAGTTACTAACCGTTCTCAAAACCCTAATTTCAAAACTAGTAATGGGTTCCTCAAAAATTTGGTGGCAACTTTTGCCTTGGTTTTTTTATTGCTTGGCGCAAACACCAATGTAAATGCACAAACCAACGCCAATTGTTATGGACCCTACAATCCAACGCCAGCAACCGTTTGGGGTATTGCTGAGAAATTTCAATCCAATCCTGTAATTTGGAATGGCTGTACTCCAACCGCTGCCGATTTGGATGGCGATGGGATTTCGGAAATATTAGCTACCGCTTCTGATAATTCGGGCTATTTTGTTTACAAAGGAAACGGTTCGAATAAAACCACTGCGACGAAAAAATATGTAATTGCTACCTCTAATGCTCGTTCTGTACAACCAGCTATTGCGAACATTATTGGTGCAGCTTCTTCAGCTCCCGAAGTAGTGATGGTCAACAGTGCAGGTTTTGTTTATATTTTTGATAATGTAGCCGGAACAGAAACCAATTTTTTATTCAAATCAACTACTGCATCTCAATATACAAATCTTGTAACTCCTTACATCGTTGATATCGACGAAGATGGTACAGCCGAAATTGTATTAGGTTCAGATATCTTTGGAATTGTAAATGGCGCTTTGGTCAAAAGAGTTGCAGGAACTCCTTTAAATTATATTGGAGCAACTTCCGGTTCTACAGGAACTGCTATTGATGTAGTAGTAGTAGATATTATCGCTTCTAATCCTGGGAAAGAGTTAGTGTATGGTTCTAGAGTTTACGCAGTAAATATGACTGCGGGTTCAATGACTGTATTGAAAGATTTAAGTACAATTGCTGGTTCTGGAGCAGCAGCTGGAGACAATGGTCCGACTGCCGTAGCCGATATGGATTTGGATGGCGACTTGGACATTGTGTACAATGGTTCAGTCAATGTTTATATTTGGGATCCTAATCAATCGTTGGTGTTATTCAAACGTGTACCACCAGCATTCAACTATGGGGTGAGAGGTTTACCATTAATTGCCAATGTGTACAATGAAAAAGTGAATAATGGCAAGACAACCGATTTGCCCGAAGCAATAATCATCAATTCTTCTAGTAGTGCATCGGGAATTGTTACTGCTTATAATTTAAATTTCACTACTGCAACAGGGAGTACTAATCAATTTATTTGGTCTTTTGGTACAAATGATATGTCTGGTTCAACAGGAATTACTGCTTTCGATTTTGATGGTAATGGTATCCGTGAAATTGTATACCGTGATCAATCTTTACTAAGAATAATTAATGGAAATTTGGCAAACCCAGTCAATTACGCTTCTATTGCTGTTACTTCTGCTACTTGGGGCGAATATCCAATAGTTGGTGATTTTGATAATGATGGCCAAGCGGATATTGCCGTTACAGGGAACAATATGCTACGTGTATTCAATCGCGCGGCAAATACATTTGATTGGCAAGATGCTCCGAGTTATTGGAACCAACGCAACTACCGAATCGTTAATATTAATCCTAATTTAACAGTGCCTACTACCGAAACGAGTGTGATAGGTTCAGCTTCGGTTAATAATAATATGGCGCAATTACAGTTTTTAGACGCGCCTGCAGGAACAACTGCGCCTTATGGAACCACGGCGGCGAGTGATGCAACCATTGCCATTACATCTGTAACGGGTTCGTGTCCAGCATTAACCGTTTTGGCTACGATTACTAATAATGGCGCAGTGGTTTTAAAATCAGGTACAAGCGTTGCGTTGTATAATGGTAACCCAACTACAACGAATGCTGTTTTAGTAGGAACGTATGTAACTACAGCAGCAGTAGCTCCTGGAGCGACTTTAAATGTTACAATTCCATTAACGGTTGCTATCAATATCTCCACTTTATATGCAGTTGTAAATGATTTAGGAACTACAGCACGTCCATACAATTTAGCTACACAATTTCCAAATTCATCTATAATTGAATGTAACTATACCAATAATATGGCATTTACTGCCGTGGTTTGTTTGGATTCAGATAATGATGGAACATCCGATGTAGTAGATTTAGACGATGACAACGACGGGGTGCTTGACGCCGCAGAGTGTGATCCTTCTTTATTGAAAGAAGTGGATGCCACTGTGTATGGAAAAGTATCGCGTAAAAGTTGGAACGGAGCAACATTAACAGAAGATTCCAATCCAGGATGGATGGGAGGTTCCTTTGGTGCGCTTCGTACAGATAGTCAGACCCCATTATATGGTGAAGTAACGATACCTGCTGGTGCAGCTACTTTAAATACAGAACCTGTTACTTCTTTAAATTTTCCCTTAGAAAATTATGGAGTCGTAACGTATAGAGAGGCGTATGTTCGAATTCCTCAAACAGCAGCTTTTCAAAATGCAACGCAAATTAACTTTAGAGCAGGAGCTAAACCGAATGGCCCATGGTGTGGTAACGTTTTATACATTTCACATTCTGGAGCAGCCATTACAGCATTAACTCCAGTACAAGGAGGTGGCGGAAACGCTACGGTGATGGGAACAACTACAAGTGCCAACTTGAAAAAAGTGTCGCAGCAAAAATTCAACGGAACGATTAATTACGTTGGTTTTCCTTTTATAATGAGTCCAGCCAATTCAGGGAAATGGGTGCGTATGGCATTGTCCACTCAAGATGGTGGTGCTTTTGAAGCCGGACTAATTGAATACAGTTTAGGACCTGTTACTTCAACCACCGTTTGGTCAGATGTCGATGCATCGGCTGGGTTCCAATTCTCTGCTACAGGATTAGAGCCTGATGCTCCTTTGGTTTGTGATACCGATAATGACGGAATTGAAAATAGATTAGATACGGATTCGGATGCTGACGGATGTCCTGACGCAGTAGAAGCAGGAGTAACTTATGTCCCTTCTTCTGGTGTTACAGGTGCAGCTCGTTTAACAACAGAGGTAATTGCAGGACCTTATGGAACAAATGGATTTGCGAATTCATTAGAAACAGCAACAGATAACGGAACCTATGTGGGTACTTATGTATATGCCAATGCAATTTTAGCTACGGTAAATGGTTGTACAGATTCAGATGTAGACGGCATTGTAGATATAGTAGATATTGACGATGATAACGATGGCGTTTTAGATGTTACGGAGCAAAACTGTGGTATGTTCTCTTGTGTAGACATAGATACCGATGGCGATGGCACTCCAAACCGATTGGATAAAGATTCAGATGGCGATGGTTGTTCGGATGCCAGAGAAGCGGGGTCAACAACTCTAACTAC
>CAMDDB010000001.1 GCA_945890865.1 Flavobacterium psychrophilum | reverse complement strand
ATCAAACAAATAGCCCCTTCATCGAGCAGTTCTGGATGGGACGGAACCTATAATAATGAGTTTTTACCTTCAACCGATTATTGGTTTACATTAGATTATACCGAAAATGGCGCCGCAAAACAATTTAAAGCACATTTTTCGTTGAAACGATAATTAAATGAGGAGTTTAGCTCCTCATTTAATTTTATATTGAATTCACAAATTACTTTCCATCTATCTGAAAAATTCGTAATTTTACCTCAAACATCACCAAAAAATTATGGAAACGCATTTTGAAAGCAATCCGCTGATCGATCGATTACCCAATCATTTAAAACAATTCATCAAACCACAAGTTTATGAAGATTATACGCCTATTAACCAAGCGGTATGGCGCTATGTTATGCGTAAAAATGTAGATTACCTTTCAAAAGTAGCACACAATTCCTACCTAGAAGGATTAGAAAAGACAGGCTTAGAAATCGACAATATTCCGAATATGTATGGGATGAATCGCATTTTAAAAGAAATTGGTTGGGCTGCCGTAGCTGTGGATGGATTTATTCCTCCTAACGCTTTTATGGAATTTCAAGCCTATAATGTATTAGTAATTGCATGCGACATACGCCAACTAGAACATATCGAATACACGCCGGCTCCCGATATTATTCATGAAGGAGCTGGTCACGCTCCCATAATAGCAAATCCAGAATATGCAGAATATTTGAGACGATTTGGTGAACTAGGTTGTAAAGCTATTTCATCAGCGAGGGATTATGAATTGTATGAAGCCATTCGATTGCTTTCCATTTTAAAAGAAGCAGAAGGCACTCCAAAAGCCGACATTAAAAAAGCAGAAGAGCAAGTCGATTTTTTACAAAGCAATATGGGTGAATTATCTGAGATGTCCCGCATTAGAAACTTACATTGGTGGACTGTAGAATATGGATTAATTGGAACTATTGACAATCCGAAAATATATGGTGCTGGCTTGCTTTCATCTATAGGGGAAAGTGCTTGGTGCATGACCAATAATGTAAAAAAAATCCCTTATGAAATTACTGCTGCGGATCAAAGTTTTGATATAACAAAACCTCAACCCCAACTATATGTCACGCCAGATTTTGCGCAGTTAAATCAGGTATTAGAAGAATTTGCAAATAAAATGGCCTTGCGCACAGGTGGACTCGCAGGAATAAAAAAATTAATTCATTCCAAATCATTAGGAACTATAGAATTAAGCACCGGATTACAAATTTCAGGTACTTTTTCAAATGTTATTGAAGCCGATGGTAAACCGGTTTACATTCAAACAACCGGTAAAACAGCACTCTCCTATCGTGAAAAAGAATTGGTTGGACACGGCACTGAGTATCATGCAGAAGGATTTGGATCACCCATTGGAAAACTCAAGGGAATTAACTTGGCAATTGAAGAAATGAGTCCTAGAGACCTAAGTGCTTATGCGATCTATGAAGGCGAAAAAGTAACATTAGAATTTGAGGGAAATATTATAGTTACAGGGGAAATTATTACAGGATCTCGAAATTTACAAGGCGAAATTTTAATCATTAAATTTAAAAACTGTACGGTAACGCATAACGACACTATATTATTCCAACCCGAATGGGGCATTTATGACATGGCCGTAGGTAAAAAAGTAACTGCTGCATTTTCTGGACCTGCCGATGTGAATAGTTTTGATTTAATTCAACATGTTCCGTCCTCTCAAACAATAAAACAAAAAAAATCTCCAGAGAGAGAAGAATTAGAAAAATTGTATGCCAAAGTCCGAAATATTCGAGACAAGAGTCCGTTTGAAGCTAATTTGGAAGAAATTTTTACATCCCTTGAAGCAAATCATCCTAATGATTGGTTGTTGTCAGTAGAAATTGCAGAATTAGCCCAAAAAATGAAAAATGAAATTTTTGTAAATAAAGTGTTGGATCATTTAGAGAAAGTAAAAAACAAGCGTCCAGATATTGCTCATCTAATAACCAATGGATTGGAATTGTTATTTGATCAATCGAGTGCTTCAATTGAGTAACTTTTGTTACTCAACCCATAAAGAAAGGAACCTATCTTTACCAAAAAAAACAACTATGGGACTATTAGATTTTTTAGGAATGGGAAATAAAGCAAACGATGTTCAAGAATATGTTCAAAAAGGAGCAATAATCGTAGATGTAAGAACTCCGGATGAATTTAAAGAAGGACACATCAAAGGTTCGAAAAATATTGCCTTACAAGTATTAAATGGTAATATTGAAACCATCAAAAAATGGAACAAACCAATTATCGCCTGTTGTCGTTCGGGAATGCGCAGTGCACAAGCAACTTCCCTATTGAAACAGCAGGGCATTGATTGTATCAATGGCGGAGGGTGGACCAGTTTAGAAAATAAGTTATAAAGTAAATCCCGAGAACTCGGGATTTTTTTATTTAAAAGGATGGCGTTGTTGCCACTGCACTTTGGGTTCCAATTGTTTGAAAATAATTTTCATTAACCGATTGATCCATGGATTTGTGTGGTAAATAAAGCCCGACATTTGAACGGGTATGGCCCCAACCGAACTTTTGATCTCTAATGCTGTTCGGCCAAAAATAATGCGATTGAATCCATTTTCTATGCCATATTTAGTCATATTGTATAACATGTTTAAAATACAGCATATTTTCTTTTTGTATGGTTTCATCATATCCTAAAAAATAAGTTTCAAGCGTTTCTTCATTCAACAGTAAGGTGTGGAAACCAACTAACTTATCAGCGCAATAATATCCAAAAATCTGAAAACGATTACCGCATTGCCCTTTTAAAGTTGAAAAATGATCCTTAGACAAGAAAAACGTATTAAAGGGCGCATTTTTTGCCACATAATGATATAAAGAGTAAAGGGTATCTTCTAGCGCTAAAACGTCTTGGTAACTGAGATTTTTTACTTGAATCCCCTCAAATTTCTTTCGTGCACGTTTGAATTGATCCCTGTATTTTTTTGATAAAGCAGCGGTATAATTTTCTTCAGTAGTCCAATTTTCATTCCGATACAAAATCATGTTGGGCTGGGTAGTAAATTCATACATTCTATTGAAATCATATGATCGTAATTTGACCGCACAATTTTCATAAAAATCCTTAAAAGAAACCAAGTGAATGGCAACTCCTCTTTTCTTGAAATATGAAATGATCTCATCGGCACTTTGCAATAAAATTTCACTTATGCACTCAAAATCAATTTCTTTAGAAAACACATAACCGTTTTGACCCGTGATCATATTGTTCCCCAGAAACAAAGTATGTGAAGCAAAATTTTTGAAGATAAAATTGCGAATCATTGTTTTGAGGCACTTATCCCGTTCTCCGAAGGATTCCAACACATTTAAATCAAGATATTGCGCTAATGCAACACCTATTAATTCGGAATTTTCAAAAATACCAATATAAAAACACTGCATGTTTGTTGGAGCAGAATGTTCTAAAACCGACAAGTAGGGTGTTTGAAGAAACACATTTTGTTGTGCTACATGATCCCATTGCAAAGGCAATTGAGCAGTAGAATTAAATATTTTAAAAGTGATTCCGTCCAAAATAAAAAAATAAATCGCCGCACAAATGTAGTGCGATAGACTTAAAATTAAATGTTAAATTATTTAAAAATGGTCATGGCCGAAACCGATTTGAAATTAAAATCCCAAAGGGCTTGATTCTCCCAGGAAGAACCATTTGTGGCCTGACTTCCCCTAAAGGCAATCCATTCGGCACCCCAATAACAAAAACCAATTCCATTAGGAGTTTGCTGTACCGTAGTTCTAATTTTTTGAAGAAACTCTTTTTGTCCGTCTAAAGTTGCTGGATAATTGGGATGGAGTTGATTCATTTGGCCGATCACATTATTGGTCCAATCATTCCACCCTAAGGAAAAAGGATAAGAGGTTTCGGCAATAAGTACTTTTTTAGAATAGGTTTGTCCCAAAACAGTTAGTGTTTGTTGTAATACGTTCAAATCTGTTCCATGCCAAATTGGATAGTAAGATAGGCCGATATAATCGTAATCAATTGCCGTCGTTTTGGAAAAAAACCATGAAGATCCTTGAATTCCTGCATAATGCAACATAATTTTTGTAGATGGACTTTGGGTTCGAATAATGTTACTTGCACTTGTTAATAGGGCGATAAATTGGGCCTCATTATTGGTTAGATTCCCTTCTGGATATACAAATCCATTGTTGATTTCGTTTCCTATTTGAAAAATATCAGGATGTATTTGGGTAACAATTTGAGCTGTATATTGCTCAAATTGGATTTTTAATTGATTAAAGGTTAGATTGTTCCATGCGGAAGGTTTGGATTGATGACCGGGATCGGCCCAAGTGTCGGAATAATGCACCGTTAACCATACTTTCATCCCTAAACTTTTTACGCGTTGCGCTAAGAGTTTAACCTCATTAAATCCGGAGTGATTGTCTGAAGGAGTATGCCAAAGACGAATGCGTATGGTATTACAACCCGATTCTTTTAGTGTGCGTAAAGCATCTTCTGCAATGCCATGGCTATTTAAAAAAACCGTCCCTTCCGATTCAATTAAAGGCAAATAGGACATATCAGCTGCTTTAATAATCGGTGCTTTTGAAGTTTCATCGTCTTTTGAACAAGAAACCATAACAAATAACAACAATATCGTTATGCATCTTAAGCTACTTCTCATTCCGTAAAGATACTAAAAACTAATTTTCGTCTGCCACTAATTTTGTAGCACTGCGGTATAAAAATTCGTTGTAAATGTGTCTTCTGGCAAAACGACTAGGCGATTCGGCATTCACCATTTTAATATAAGTCACTTTCGGTACGCTAAAATATTCATAATTACTGCCGTCTAAAAACGTAATATACAACACACCATTATCCATGTAAAAATCTTGAATATTAACTGTGGTTGTCGTTTTTTGATAAATTTCTTTATTTTTTTCTTGCGTTTCAGGAGCAATACTTACTAAAAAGTGATAGGCTTCAATGATATTTTTACTGCGCTCTTCGGCGGCTAATCGCTCCACGGGATCAGAAATAGTATCGGGATGATCTTCCTTCATGCTATTTCTATAAATGGTTTTTAACTCTTTTAAAGTAGCTGTTTTGGTAACATCGAGTAATTTTCTATACTCTGCAATTTTTTTTGGATTCATAGATAAAAAAATAAAAAAGCCACTCTTTTGGAATGGCTTCATTTAGTAGCGGGAACAGGACTCGAACCTGTGACCTTCGGGTTATGAGCCCGACGAGCTGCCTACTGCTCTATCCCGCGATTTGTGACTGCAAATATACAACGAATATGTTTATATGCAAGAAAATAGTAAAAAATATTTATTTCTTCTATTCATCTGATATGCCTACCTTTGCCGTACTAAAAACAGTAAAAATGGAGCACAGAGCAGGTTATGTAAATATTATTGGTAACCCAAATGTTGGAAAATCAACGCTAATGAATGCGTTTGTGGGCGAACGGCTTTCCATTATCACTTCGAAAGCACAAACAACCAGACATCGTATTTTAGGTATTGTAAATGGTGATGATTTTCAAGTGCTTTTTTCGGATACACCAGGAATAATTAAGCCCGCTTATGAATTGCAAAATTCGATGATGGATTTTGTGAAATCGGCTTTTGAAGATGCTGATATTTTAGTGTATATGGTTGAAATTGGAGAAAAAGAACTAAAAGACGAAGCTTTCTTCAACAAAATCATACATTCTAAGATTCCTGTTTTATTGTTATTGAACAAAATTGACAAATCCAACCAAGAACAATTAGAAGAACAAGTACAAGCTTGGAAAGAGAAAGTGCCTAATGCAGAACTCTTTCCTATTTCGGCCTTAGAAAATTTTAATGTGCAAACGGTTTTTGATCGCATTATCGAATTACTTCCTACTTCCCCTGCGTTTTATCCAAAAGATGCATTAACCGATAAGCCGGAACGTTTCTTTGTAAACGAAACCATTCGTGAAAAAATCTTATTGAATTACGACAAAGAAATTCCGTATGCGGTGGAAATTGAAACCGAAGAATTTATTGAAGACGACACTATTATAAGAATTCGTGCTGTGATTATGGTAGAACGCGAAACGCAAAAAGGAATTATCATTGGTCACAAAGGGGCGGCTTTAAAACGGGTAGGTATTCAAGCTCGTGAAGATTTAGAAAAATTCTTTGGCAAACAAATCCACCTAGCAACCTATGTTAAAGTGAATAAAGATTGGAGAAGCAGTGCCTATCAGTTGAAACGATTTGGGTACAACCAGAAATAAGAGAAAAGAAGCCTGAGAATTTTCATCAGGTTTTTTTATTTTAAAACCTTTTGCATTAAATTTTCTAGTTCGTGCATTTGGGGTGTATTTTTAAACAACTGTTGATTGTATTTTGACTTAGCCCAGATTATCTCACAAGTTTTACTTTTTTATATGAGTTCGATGAATTTCATTTGCAGTGAAAATCCTTTTGGTTTTAGCTAAAACCAAAAGATTGAAACGAATAGCTAAAAATAGCTCCAAAAAAAATCGTACTTTTGCCCATTCAAAATATGATTATGAATAATATTGTTGCCATTGTAGGAAGACCCAATGTGGGAAAATCCACTTTTTTTAATCGATTAATTCAGCGAAGAGAAGCTATTGTGGATTCGGTAAGCGGTGTTACTCGAGATCGAAATTATGGAAAAAGTGAATGGAATGGAAAGGAATTTTCGGTAATTGATACCGGAGGATATATTAAAGGATCTGATGATATTTTTGAAGCAGAAATTCGCCGTCAAGTAGAATTAGCGATTGATGAAGCCGATGCCATCATTTTTGTAGTGGATGTAGAAGAAGGCATTACGCCAATGGATGATGAAGTGGCCAAATTGTTGCGAAAAGTTACCAAACCTGTATTACTGGTAGTAAATAAAGTAGACAATGCGATGCGTGAAAAAGACGCAATAGAATTTTACAACTTAGGATTAGGAGAATATTATACGATTTCGGGAATGAGCGGAAGCGGAACAGGAGAACTTTTAGACAAATTAGTAGAAGTGTTACCCGAAATGCCTGAAATTTCTGAAGAAGTTGAGCCTTTGCCCCGTTTTTGTGTGGTAGGAAGACCCAATGCTGGGAAATCTTCTTTCATAAATGCTTTAATTGGTGAAGATCGATTTGTAGTGACCGATATTGCAGGAACCACGCGGGATGCAATTGACACCAAATACAACCGTTTTGGATTTGAATTTAATTTAGTAGATACTGCCGGAATTAGACGAAAAGCAAAAGTAAAAGAAGATATAGAGTTTTATTCGGTTATGCGCTCGGTAAGAGCCATTGAACACAGTGATGTTTGTTTGTTAGTAATTGATGCCACACGTGGCTTTGAGGGGCAAGATCAAAGTATCTTTTGGTTGGCCGAAAAAAACAGAAAAGGTGTTGTTATTTTAGTCAATAAATGGGATTTAGTTGAAAAAGATACCATGTCGGCTAGAGATTACGAACGGAAAATTAGAGAAGAATTGCAACCCTTTACCGATGTGCCCATTCTTTTCATTTCTGCTTTAACCAAACAGCGTTTATTAAAAGCACTAGAAACTGCTGTGGAAATATTTGAAAATAGAAAACAACGCATTGCTACCTCTAAATTCAACGAAATGATGTTGCCTATCATTGAAGCAACTCCGCCACCTGCATTAAAAGGTAAATATGTAAAAATTAAGTATTGTATGCAGTTGCCAACACCCACGCCGCAGTTTGTGTTTTTTGCCAACTTACCCCAATATGTAAAAGACCCTTATAAACGCTTTATAGAAAATAAATTAAGAGAACAGTACAACTTTAGTGGCGTTCCAATTGATATTTATTTCAGACAAAAATAATACTAAAAAAAAGCCCACAACTAGTTGTGGGCTTTTTTACTATTTACATTTAGAATGCGGTATTAAACGATAATGAAATTCCTGTGCTTTCAGGAACAAATCGACAAACTCCGCCAACGCATACCAAACCTCCACGCTGTCTACCATACCCTAGTGAAACTCGAGTTGACCCTTTTCTGTAGGCTCCTCCAACTGTTAGATAATGTTTTTCACGCTCCTCTTTATCCTTAGTATTTCCATAGTTTACGAGATCCATGGCATATATTGAAAATTTCTCGTTAAAATTATACTCCATGGAACCGCCCATCCAATTTTTAAAATCGGCATCGGCCCACATGTGCTCAGCGTCAACACGAATAGACTTTGAATTGGTCATACTATAAATCCATTCTACATAAAAAATATTTGTGTTTACAGCATGAGATGCATCTTCAACCCAGGGCTTATTATAGTATTGATTTACATATAAAAATGAAGCGCGTGAATTTTCAGTGAACTGCTTTTTTACTTCCACATTACAATCTGAAAAATATTTTTCACCAACCCCAAAAAAATTGGTTTCATATTGTGCTGGAATAGCGCGATACGTTCCAGGTAAATTATACCAACTCGCATAATTTAAGGCCAATTTAGTACCGTATTTTCCGCCAAATTTTGTGTCTTTTGCAAATTCATACACGACATCAATTTGTCCACCGGTTTCACCAGACTTCATAATTTCATTGGACTTAAATTCGACACCCGCTTGCGCTTGATAAACGTAAATGTTTGCCAAATTAGAATGGTGTTGTTTGGTTAATGCTGGCGTAAAATTGATGACTTTATCTGAATAATCTAAAGAGGATTGATTTAAACCAACGGCTTCAGGAATTCGTTCTGAGGTAAATAACATATTTTCGGTTCTGCGAAATGTTAAGTCGATTCCCAATCCGTCTTTTGCAATTCCTAAATTGAATTGTAATGCGTTTCCATCGTTGATAAAATTATTCGAAATAGAACTGTCAATACGATTCAAAGTAGCATCTTTTGATTTATAATTTATTTCAAAAGAGGAATAAAAAATATCTTGAGAAAAAGAAGATCTAAAAGAAAAAGCACGTGTAGTTGGGTTGAAATTTGGATTTGAAACTAATGCCGGATCTATTTTTTCATATCGATTCACATTTGAAAAACCAATTTCTAAATTGGCTTCTTCAAAGGACAACCAATCCGTCATATTGGCTTCCATGTCGAAACCATATAATTGCCCTTTAGACACATTAAATCCCGATCTTTGTTGCCCATAAAATGCTTTAAATTTGATGTCTTTCGTGGGCTTGTAAAAAATTTTTCCACCCCGCAATGCGGTATTGATTCCTAGGGATCGATCTTCCCATGCACGCAATATCATTCCTGAACCAAATTGCTCATAAAAATACCCTGCTGTAGCTTCCAATTTTTTTGCTTTATACTTTGCAAAATAAGTGGCTACATTAGTTCCATCAAAACCAGGATAATAATTCAATAAGGCTTGTTTGGCATAACTTTCTACTTGCATTCCAAAAGTCCATTTCTTGAGTTCATAATTCAATTGAAGATAATTGTTAGAACGGAAATATTCTGGAGAATCTTCGTCGTTTTCAAACTCTAAATAACGTTGCGCATTGGTTTCAAATCCGCCAAAAAATCTTCCCATATCTTTATTTTCTTGACCCGTTACAGCGAAAAACGAAAGATTGAGAATAAGTATAAAGTTAAATAATTTCATGAGTTGATAAAAGCTTTATGGTAGTGTAATATTGAGATTATAGTTCTTTAAGTTTTTGATAAAGTTCTTCTTCTGAACCTTGAGAATAGCCATTACTTACATATACAATTTTATTGTTTTTAAGCACAATGGTATAGGGAACATTTACAATGGACAATGCTCGTTTTAATTCTTGATTTGAATCTAATAGCACTTGGTAAGACCAACCCTTTCCATTCAAAAAAGGTTTTACCCTTTTTTGTGTTTTGGAATCATCAATAGAAACCGCTATTATTTCCACATTTAAGCTTTCTTTCCAAGTTGCATATTTTTTATGAATGGCTTCTAACTCATTAATACAAGGTGCGCACCAAGTTGCCCAAAACGAAAAAACATATAATTTATCCTTTTCATTAAAATGAAAACTAACATTAATGGTTTCTCCAGAAATTGAATTGAGTTCAATATTAGGCATTTGTTTTTGAGCGTATCCTAAAGTAGTCAAAAACAATAAAAAGATGATTTTTTTCATATGGATCATTTGTATAGGCAGTGATTAGAAAAAGCTGTCTAAAATAAAAATATTTTAGACAGCTTTGTATATTTGATTCTTATTAAAATAGTTCTATTTTTTTACAAATTTCACTGTTTCATTCATCAATTCATTTTTGATATTTACTAAATAAATACCCGCATTTAAATGCGATACATTGATAATTGAATTTTCATCCACACCTGCAGATTGTAAAACAACTTTACCCGCTACATCTGTAATCATAATCGTTGCATCTTGAACATTCACAAACTGAATGCTATTTGAAGCTGGATTAGGGTATAATTTAACTTTTGCAATCGCGTTGTCTTCTAAAGATAAAGCATTAGTAGCTGTAAAACTTTGAAGAATTTCTTTAGTTGTTGGATTTTGAATAAATACAATTACTTCCAAATCAGTAGCTTGTTCTATAAACGTACTTGCAATACTTGCTGTAATTTGACCACTTAATGGTGTTCCAGCCGTACAATTAATCGTAGTTCCACTTGCATTAGGAACCATTTTCATCATTACGTGTTTGAAAGAAGTTTCACCGTTTGTAGCAACATTATTTGAAGTTACTTTTTCAATTACTGCTGCATGCATCACATAACTTCCTGAAATGTATGGTGTGATGTTATAATTTATAACAGCATTTCCACCAGTTAAATTACGGTTGGCTGTCAAACCAAAGTATGCAGGTTTAGTAGCTTCTGTACTTACATGCGTCGTTAAAACTGCTAGAGCATTCGATGTTGAATATTCAGCACCGTCAATCCACAAACTAGTAATGGCATTTACACCGTAATAATCTCTACGAACACCACCTTCTGCTGTATAGTAAGGATCTCCTGTACCAGGCCAGTTCATTTGGTAAGCAATGTAATTGAAATTTTGATTTTGAGCCGTATAATACGGATTAAATGTAGAATTGTTATACGATGCACAAGGACTACAAGTTGAACTTGTAAATTTCTCAATTAATGGTTTAAAAGTTGTACTTCCAGAGGCAACTTGAGTGGTTTTGGTTATTGAATTATTTGTAGTATCTGGATCTGACACACCATTAACTGTAGGAACATTGAACACTAAATTATACAAACCTGAAACCGCATTCAATGGGATGCTGTGTGTGAAATTGTGAGTTGAGCCTGGTGTAATACTTACGCCAGTAACATTGTATGTTTGAAGCGCGCCACTATTAGCTTGCCATGTAACAGTATATGAAGTTACATTATTTGTTCCAATATTTTTAACTGTTCCTGTGAAAGTTTGATTACCCGCAGCTACAATAGGCTGAACCGTTACCGATTGCAATGCAACATTATTAGGTAATACTTTTTCAACTTTAATATCATCAAAAATAATATTGTACTGATCCGAAACATTATGATGTCTAAAACACAAATAAATCGTCTGACCTGCATAACTCGATAAATCAAATGTAATTTCAGTTAACGTGTTAATTCCAGCCATTGTAGTTTGTGAATGCAAAGGCGTTGTTGCAGCTGCAACCGTAGCACTAGAAGTTACATACAACGTGTAGTTTTCAACATCCCAGTCAGGATCTTGAGCAGCATGCTTATATGACAACTTTAACGGTCCAGTAAAAGATGTTAAATTAATTGCCGGTGAGAAAGCATAATTATTGGGTGTGTAAACCACATTATTATACCACGAGAATGAGGCCATAATCCCATTAGAACCATCGGTAGTTCTAACCCAGTTTGTAGCAACACCTGTATCAGTATCTTGGCTAAATATAGTCCAACCAGATGCTGTCAAAGTTTGAGCTGCAGTAAATTTTTCTTCATAGATAGTTTGTGAAAACATTGCAGAAGAAAGCAATAATAAAAGTAATAGTTTTTTCATATAAAAATCATTTATGTTTATACAAATGTAATTTTTTTTTTTAAACAATCGAAAAAAATGATATTTTTGTTAAAAATTTAATACCATGAAAAAAATTACTTTTATATTTCTTACCACAATATTATTTATAACGCAGACCAATGCTCAGTTTACTGTAAACAGGATAGACGGTACAACATTTACCAATAACGAAACCATAAATTTTACTACACACAGCAATTCGGCTTCTGAATTAAAATTTACCGTGCAAAACAATGCTACATCCAATTTAGATTTTAGAATTCGATGCACGGGTTTAGTAAATAATAATGGATCTAATTTTCAATTGTGCTGGGGAGGTGAATGTATTCCTAGCGTAGCTGCGAATGGAATCTACCCTGATTATCAAAACATTATTAATGCAGGAAGCAATACAAATGGCCTCAATGATAGTTTTAAAAATTTTAATCCTGGCGATGGTGTAAATTATCCTTTGGATTTTTCATTTAGAATTTTCACTCGTGACTTAGCTGGAAATACTGTTGGAACAAATTTTAATCTAACTTATCGTTACCAAGGTCCCTTAAGCATCGAGCAAAAAGACAAACTAAGCGCAATGGGAGTGAAAGTTTTAAATACTTCTGTAAACAATTTTGTTGGTTTAGAAATTAACAAACCGGTTGCTTACAGTATTTTAAACCTTCAAGGACAAACCATTACCTCTGGACAACTAACAGAAAACACAAATCTTAATTTTGCATCCTACTCAACCGGACTGTATTTTATCAACTTCAAAAGTGAGGAAGGTTTAGTTGACGCGGTTAAAATTTATAAAAAATAAGGGCATGAAATATTGTTCCCTCTTAATTCTATTTATATTTTTTGGTTGTTCAAAAGAGTATACCATTCTCGAGTCGATTGACGGATTAATTTTATCTTCTGACGAGACCACTCGAATTATCAATCAAACAACCACATTACGTTTGGTTAAAAATAACGGAGAAGAAGTAACTAATGCTACCACTTTTTATGTAAACGGAGTTGCTTTACCGTCTAATACTTTTACTAAAAGTGAAGTAGGTATCTATTTAGTACAAGCAAAGTATAATGGCGTTGCCGCTGAAAATACTGTAGAGGTAACGTATCATGACGGCTCTTTGATTGCTTTCAAAAGTAATGTAATGGTTGAAGATTACACGGGAGTTTGGTGCGGAAATTGTCCTAGAGTTGTAGTAGCACTGGACCAAGCAAGCCAACAATTAGGCACAAATGAAGAACAATTGATTAAAGTGGCCATACATCGTTCGAGTTCAAATCCAACCGATGCAAGTTATGACCCTTACAATTTTGATGCTTCTGCCTTTGAACCGAATGGTGGTTACCCAAAAGCGTACATCAATAGAAAAACAAGATGGACACCTCTAGAATATAATAATTTAGGAATGGTTGTTACGCAAACACAAATCAATAAACGATTAGGGTTAAAACTAAAGACTGAAACAATAAATAATGCTATAAAACTAAAGGTAGATGGATTATTTTCTGATAATTTTAGTCAATTAAGTTTAATAGTTTACCAATTAGAAAGTGGCTTTGTATATAACCAAGTAAACTACACTACTTTTTTTAATGGAGATGATATCATACAAAATTTTGTACACGACCATGTGTTGAGAAATATCTTAACAAATGCAAATGGTGATGCCATTTCCAATTCTAGTACCGGAACTGAATTTTCTCGTGAATTTAGCATTCCGTTAAACACGATTACAAATTCTCAAAATGCAGAGTTTGTAGCTTTTATTGTTGACAATGCAGGCAATGTCTTAAACGCCCGATCCGTTAAAGTAAATCAGATTCAAAATTATCAATTCTTATAATAAAAAAGGGCTTACAATGTAAGCCCTTTTTTTATATCCTTTTACCAACTTCCACCTGCGCCGCCACCTGAGAAACCGCCGCCGCCAAAACCGCCGCCGAATCCTCCTGATGAACCACCGCCAAAGCTTCCACCACCAAAACCGCTTCCGCTTCTACCCAGGCTACTCAAGATGATCAAATCGCCTAAATCGAGTCCACCTGAATGTCCTCCATTTCCTCCTCGATTTCGTTTAGAACTTACAAGAAGCACAATAATTACTACCACTACACCAATTAACCCAACAGGAAATTTTGATTCTTTTTTACGGGTTGCTTTGTATTTCCCTTTGAGTACTTTAAAAATAGCATCGGCTCCCTTGTCTAAACCTCTATAATAGCTTCCAGCTTTAAACTCCGGAATAATAATGTTTCTAGTCAATTCTCCATTGATCCCCGCGGTTAATCGTTCTTCCACGCCATAACCCGGAGCAATCCATATTTTTCTATCTTTTTTAGATAATAAAATCAGGATTCCGTTGTCTTCTTTTTCTTGTCCAATTCCCCATTCTTGTGCCCATCTTGGTGTCAAAATACCAATATCTTCTCCTTTTAAATCTTCAACTGAAATGACTACAATTTGTGTTGAGGTCGAATCAGAATAACGAATTAATTTATTTTCTAACTCCTTTTCTTCCGTTTGACTTAAAACATCGGCGTAATCATAAACACTAGTTTGAAAACTAGGTTTATCAGGAATTGTATATTGTGCTTGAACATAAATTCCACAAAAAACAAATAACAATACTAATTTTTTCATTCGCTTTTGGAAATTTCGTTAGACAATTCATCTTCATCATCAGATTGGTAAGGAAAATACGCTTTCAATTGGTTTCCAGCACTCAAAATACCTTCTACCAAACCTTGCTTAAACGCACCCTGCTTAAAATGGTTTAGCACGATTTCTTTAGTTGCGTTCCAAAAATCGGTTGCCACTAGCTCATTGATGCCTTGGTCGCCAATAATTGCAAATTTTTTATCGGTAACACTCACATAAAACAGCACTCCATTTCGATCATTAGTCGCCTCCATTTTCAATTCAAAAAACACCTCCTGAGCTCTTTCAAGAGGTGTTTTGTTTGAATGATTTTCTATATGAACTCTCACTTCACCCGAAGTATTTTTTTCGGCTTCCACGATGGCTTGAACAATTTCTTGCTCCTCTTCCTTAGACAAGAACGCTGCGGTCTTCGCCATTATTTTTTATCGTTTGAAAAATTAAATTTTACATCAACTGGCTTTTCAGCTCCAGCTACAGCATCAAAGTAGGGTTTCTCTTTATAATTTCCTAAAAACATTGAATTTGGAAATACTAAAATATAATTGTTATACTTCTGTACTGCTTCATTAAAACGAGTTCTTGCCGTTAAAATTTGGTTTTCTGTACTTGCTAATTCGTCTTGTAATTTCAAGAAATTTTGATTGGATTTCAAATCTGGATAATTTTCAACCGTTACTAATAATCTAGATAAAGAAGAAGATACACCGCTTTGTGCCTGATTGAATTGTGCTAGCTGCTCAGGTGTAATATTCGTAGGATCAATTTTTACCTGACTAGCACTTGCTCTAGCGGTGGTTACAGCTTCTAATGTTGACTTCTCAAAATCGGCAGCTCCTTTTACAGTTTCCACTAAGTTACCAATTAAATCATTTCTTCTTTGGTAAGAAGTTTCTACATTTCCCCATTCTTTATTTACTTCTTGATTGGTCTTAACCGCACCATTTTTGATACTTACAAACCATAATACTGCTATTAATCCAATTACTAGCAATCCACCTACTACGATCCAAGGCAAAAATTTTCTCATCTTTTTTTTATTTTAAAGTTAATTATAATTGATTTTTAAGGGTATTCAATTGGGCTTTTATGGTTTCCAATTTATTAATAATTTCAAATTTATCTAATGTTTTTTTCTGATTTTCTTTCAAATGAGTTTTGGCTCCGTCCAAAGTAAAACCTCGTTCTTTGACCAAATGATAAATCAACTGTAAATTTTTTACATCTTCGGGAGTAAACATTCGGTTGCCTTTCGCATTTTTTTTTGGCTTTAGAATGTCAAATTCTTTATCCCAAAAACGAATTAAGGAGGCATTGACATCAAAAGCTTTGGCAATTTCACCAATGCTGTAATATCGTTTATCGGGCGCTAGTTCTATATGCATTTTTAGTTCAATTTTTAATTTTTGTAACAATAGATTAAAGAAATTTAGAAAATTAAAATTACTCCCAACTTCCAGCTTCTAACTCCCATCTCTAATCCAATGATTGGTTTTCTTGATTTGCTAATTTAGAAATTTCAATATACTCTTTAGCCGAAATACTTCCATAATAGAAATTAATCGGATTAATTTTTTTCTTATTTTTCATTACTTCATAATGTAAATGCGGCGCTTCGCTTCTACCAGTGCTGCCAACATAGCCTATAATATCGCCTCTTTTTACTCGTTGGCCCGATCTACATTTATACTTACTCAAATGCGCATATAAAGTTATATAGCCATAGCCGTGATTTATTTCAATATGGTTTCCGTATCCCGACAAGGTATTGTCTGCCTTAACAACTACTCCGTCTCCCGTTGCATAAATTGGTGTACCCGTTTGTGCCGTAAAATCCATTCCATAGTGAAATTTTCTTATTTTTGTAAACGGATCACTACGATAACCAAAACCAGAAGCCATGTGCTTCAAATCTTCATTTTTTACGGGTTGTATAGCCGGTATCGCAGCCAACAATTTTTCCTTTTGCTTGGCCAAGGCCACAATTTCATCCAACGATTTAGACTGAATTACTAATTCTTTGGTCAATACATCAACACGCTTAGTGGTATTTTCGATTAATTCAGAATTTGAATATCCTTGTAAATCTTTATACCTATTAACACCTCCAAAACCAGCCTTTCGTTCTTCATCAGTTATGGGCGTAGTATTAAAATAAATGCGGTAAATATTATTATCTCTATTCTCAATAGCCGTCAATACATCATCCATCAAATCGAGTTTCTTATTTAAAACTTTGTAATTCAAGGTCATTATTTCAATTTCACGTGCCAAAATTTTATCTTTTGGCGTTTCAAAATAACTCGTATTGATTAACAGTAAAAAAATCAAAAAACCAAACAAAGCCGAGGACAGTAAAAAAAGCATTACGTAGGCAAATTTCTTTCTTTTGCGGGTTTGAATTCGCTTAAAGGCTAAATTTTCTGAATCGTAATAATATTTTACCTTCGACATAAATGAAAATATACTATTTTTGTCCCAAATTTATTGGTTACCTAAGATTATACGAACAAATTTAAGAAATGTTTCATTCTAAAGCTATTTTTATTTTTAGGGGTGAAATTTATTGCCTTTTATTTTGTTTCAACACAGTTGTTATTGCATAAATCTGAATAAACGTATTGATCATGAAATCACAAGATATTCGAAAAGCCTATTTACAATTTTTTGAAAGCAAAGGACACCTTATTGTTCCTTCGGCACCTATCGTTCTAAAAGACGATCCCACACTTATGTTTAATAACTCTGGGATGGCACAATTCAAAGAATTTTTTTTAGGAAACGGAACACCTAAAAATGCTCGAATTGCCGATACCCAAAAATGCTTACGCGTTTCGGGAAAACACAATGACTTAGAAGATGTAGGATTTGATACCTACCATCATACCATGTTTGAAATGTTAGGCAACTGGTCGTTTGGCGATTATTTCAAAAAAGATGCGTTAGCTTGGGCTTGGGAATTTCTAACGGAAGAATTAAAATTAGACAAGGATCGATTGTACGTGTCAGTTTTTGAAGGAAATCCTGCTGAAAACGTACCTTTTGATCAAGAAGCTTTTGACATTTGGAAGCAATATGTTTCGGAAGATCGCATCATCTTAGGAAATAAAAAAGATAACTTTTGGGAAATGGGCGATCAAGGACCTTGTGGTCCGTGTTCTGAAATTCATATCGATTTACGTTCCAACGTAGAAAGAGCCCAAGTATTGGGTCGTAATTTGGTCAATGCCGATCATCCACAAGTCGTAGAGATTTGGAACAACGTTTTTATGGAGTTTAACCGTAAAGCCGATGGTTCATTAGAAAAATTACCGGCACAACACGTAGATACCGGAATGGGTTTTGAGCGCTTATGTATGGCCATGCAAAACGTAACTTCAAATTATGATACGGATGTTTTTACACCACTAATCGCAAAAGTTTCTGCAATTACTGGTTTACCCTATACTGCTAATGAAATAAAAAATATATCCGAAGAACAAAACAAAACCAATATTGCCATTCGTGTGGTAGTAGATCACGTGCGTGCCGTTGCGTTTGCTATTGCAGACGGACAATTGCCTTCTAACACAGGGGCAGGTTATGTTATTCGAAGAATATTGCGACGTGCCATTCGTTATGGCTTTACCTTTTTGGGTACCAAAGAACCGTTTATCAATAAATTGGTAGCCGTTTTAGCGACTCAAATGGGTGAATTTTTCCCAGAAATCAAGTCACAAGAACAGTTAGTCACCAATGTAATTCGTGAAGAAGAAGCTTCTTTCTTACGAACACTAGAACAAGGATTGCAATTGCTAGACAAAGTAGTAGCTGAAACCACTGGAAAAGAAGTATCGGGTGCTAAAGCATTTGAATTGTATGATACTTTTGGATTTCCAATTGACTTAACAGCCCTAATTCTTCGCGAAAAAGGATATTCGTTTAATGAAACGGAATTCGAATTGGAGTTACAAAAACAAAAGTCGCGTTCGCGTGCAGCTTCCGAAGTTTCTACGGAAGATTGGCATGTTATTATTCCAGGTAATGTAGAAACATTTGTGGGGTATGACCAAACCGAAAATCAAGTAAAAATCACACGTATTCGTAAAGTCGATTCTAAAAAAGACGGAATTTTATACCAAATTGTTTTAGACAACACGCCGTTCTATCCAGAAGGCGGAGGACAATTGGGCGATAAAGGAACCTTAGTTTCTGCCAACGAATCCATTGAAATTATAGATACCAAAAAAGAAAACAACTTAATATTGCATTTTGCAAAACAATTGCCTGAAAATGTAACTGCTAATTTTGTAGCACAAGTCAATACCGATTTAAGAACGTCAACTTCTAAAAATCACTCAGCTACACACTTGATGCATTTAGCTTTGAGAAACATTTTAGGAACACATGTAGAACAAAAAGGTTCCTTGGTTAATCCAAATTACTTACGTTTTGACTTTTCACATTTTTCAAAAGTTTCTGATGAAGAATTACGCCAGGTAGAAACTAGTGTCAATGCCCAAATTGAAGCCCAATTGCAATTAGTAGAGCACCGAAATATTCCCATCAAAGAAGCATTGGACAAAGGTGCCATGGCTTTGTTTGGTGAAAAATATGGTGATAACGTTCGAATGATTGAATTTGGTAACAGCAAAGAATTGTGTGGCGGAATTCACGTGAAAAACAGTGCTGAAATATGGCATTTCAAAATTATTTCGGAAGGTGCTGTTGCGGCGGGTATTCGAAGAATTGAAGCCATTACGGGTGATGCGGTTAAAGAATATTACACCGCACAAGAAAATACTTTAGCCGAAATTAAGGGAGTATTGAAAAATCCGCAAGATGTATTAAAATCGGTTGCTTCATTGCAAGACGATAATGCGAAGTTGAAAAAGCAACTCGAGCAATTAGTAAAAGAAAAAATCGAAGGATTAAAAAACACATTGGTTACTGAATTAAAAGATATAAACGGCATTCAATTTTTAGCCAAACAAGTGGATTTATCCATGAGTGCTACTAAAGATTTAGCACAAGCAATAGGAACATCCAAACCAAATACATTTGTTTTCTTAGCATCTATAGAAGACAACACACCAAACATCCATTGCTATATTGCTAAAGAATTAGTTGCTAAACAAGCCTTAAATGCAGGAACTGTCATAAGAGAATTAGGAAAATACATTGACGGAAATGGTGGTGGCCAACCGTTCTTCGCTTCTGGAAAAGGAAAAAATGTAGGTGGAATTCGGGAAGCACTGGAAAAGGCTGTTGAATTTATCAAGTAAACACATCAATAGATGAACTTCACCACAAAAATACCGATTCAAAAATACGAACACGCCATAACCTATGATTCAAAAATCATGTTGTTGGGCTCGTGTTTTGCAGAAAGTATGGGGGGAAAATTTCAGTATTTCAAATTCCAAAACACAACGAATCCGTTGGGTATTATTTTTAATCCGGTTTCTTTGGCTAAAATGGTGGAACGATGTGTGCAAAAAAACTATTTTACCGAAGATGATATTTTTTATCACAACGAAATATGGCATTGCTTTGAAGTCCATTCCGAATTGTCAAATCCAGATAAAGACGTATTTTTAAATTCTTTAAACGAAATAATCGATTTGACGCATACGCAATTAAACGATTCAACTCATATAATTATCACTTTAGGAACGTCTTGGGTATATCGAAACATTGAAACCAATCAAATAGTTGCCAATTGCCATAAAGTGCCCCAAAAGCTGTTTAGTAAAGAACTTCTATCGCCCGAAATCATTGCACAAAGTATTGAATCAATCTTATTTACAATTTCAGTATTGAATCCAAACTGTAAATGTATTTTTACTGTATCGCCGGTGCGCCATTTAAAAGATGGATTTAGTGAGAACACCTTGAGTAAAGCCCATTTGATTGCAGCTTTGCACAAAACAATTACCCATCACCCATTACCCATCACCTATTTCCCTTCTTACGAAATCATGATGGACGAATTGCGGGATTATCGATTTTATGCTGAAGATCTATTGCATCCCAATCCAACCGCTATTGATTACATTTGGATCCAATTCCAGGAAAATTATATTTCGGAATCCGTATTTGGATTGATGAACGAAATTTGTGAAGTGCAAAGAGCGTTACAACATCGACCATTTAATCCTAATACCGAAAGTCATTTAAAGTTTTTAGCAGATTTAAAAACAAAAATGACAACTCTTAAAAAAAAGTTGCCATTTGTATCTTTTGAAAACTAGCTATTCAATTCCTCAATCTCTAGTTGCACGAGTTCCCAATCTTCTAAAAATTGCGCTAACTCATTTTTCTTTTTTTCATAGGCCGCAAAAAACGTAGCATCTTCAATGTGCTTGTCATAATTTGAAGCCAATGCTTTATCATCGTGCTGAATATCTTTTTCTAATTGCTGAATTTGGCTTTCAATTTTACTCAACCGGTTTTGCAACGACTTCGCTTTCTTTTGATCTTCGTAGGAAATATTTTTTACGGGTTTTGCAGCTGCGTTTACCACAACATCTTTCTTTTCAATTTCGCGCATGTTCATTGCGTTTTTCTGTTCCAAGAAGAAATTGATATCACCCAAATATTCTCTAATTTTTTGATCTTTGAATTCGTACACGATATTTGACATTCCTTGCAAGAAATCACGATCGTGAGACACCAACAGCAATGTTCCTTCAAACTGCTTTAAAGCGGCTTTTAAAACGTTTTTAGACTTAATATCCAAGTGGTTCGTTGGCTCGTCCATTACTAAAACGTTTATGGGCTGTAAAAGCAATTTACAAAGTGCTAAACGATTGCGCTCGCCACCCGAAAGTACTTTTACTTTTTTCTCTACATCATCACCTCTAAATAAAAACGATCCCAACATATCGCGCACTTTAGATCGGTTGGTGTCGGTTGCGGCATCTTCCATCGTTTGTAGCAAGGTGATTTCGCCATCCAAATACTCAGCCTGGTTTTGAGCAAAATAGCCCAATTGCACATTGTGTCCTAATTTTATGGTGCCTTCATACTTAAATTCGTTAACTATGGCTTTCATGAAGGTGGATTTTCCTTGTCCATTTTGACCCACAAACGCCACTTTACTACCCCGTTCCACTAAAAGTGAAATATCCTTTAATATGGTTTTGTCGCCATAAGCCTTGGTTACATGCTCTGCTTCAATAACAACTCTTCCTGGTGTTTGCGAAACGGGAAACGAGATATTCATGACCGAATTGTCGTCTTCATCGACTTCAATACGTTCCACTTTATCAAGCTTTTTGATTAAGGATTGTGCCATTGAAGCTTTGGACGCTTTGGCTCTAAATTTTTCAATCAGCTTTTCGGTTTCTTCGATCTTCTTGGCTTGATTTTTTTGAGTGGCCAATTGTTTTTCGCGAATTTCCTGACGCAATACCAAATATTCAGAATACGGCTTATTGAAATCATAGGCTTTCCCTAATGAAATTTCAATCGTTCGATTGGTCACATTATCCAAAAACATCTTATCGTGTGAAACAATAACGACAACTCCTGGAAAGTTTCGTAAAAACCCTTCTAGCCAAATAATACTTTCGATATCCAAGTGATTGGTAGGCTCATCCAATAATAAAATATCATTGGTTTGTAACAATAATTTAGCGAGTTCAATACGCATGCGCCATCCCCCCGAAAAGGTGTCGGTTTGATTGTCAAAATCTTCTCTTTTGAAACCAAGGCCCAATAAGATTTTTTCGGTATCGCCCACATAATTGTATCCGCCCAACATTTCATAATGATGCGTTACATCGCTCAACTCTTCTATTAGATCGGAATACTCCTGACTTTCATAATCGGTACGTGTGACCAGTTGGTGATTGATTTCATCAATACGAAATTCGGCCCGTTTGATTTCTTCAAAGGCTTGATAGGCTTCTTCTAAAACAGATCTTCCTTTTACAAAATCAATATCTTGACGAAGGAATCCCATTTTTACTTCTTTCTCAGTAGCTATTTGACCTGAATCGGGTGCAAAGTCTTTCGCTAATATTTTGAGCATGGTCGATTTTCCAGCGCCATTTTTTCCGACAAGTCCTACGCGATCTCCGGATCCTAATCTAAAAGTTACTTCTTCAAAGAGATAGGTTCCACCAAAGGAAACCGATAAATTATGTATGTTGAGCATTTATATTGTTGAATTGTTTAAATTTTGAAACTTTAAAAATCAAATTTTAGTTAAGCATAGTTCGATTTGTAATAATTGTTACACGCGTAAAATTTTGTTATTGTACCTTTGTTTAAAATATTTTGCAAATGTTAAAAAAAGGATTCATATTAAATAGTATTTTAACAGGAAGTTGTCCTACATGCCATGAAGAAAGCATGTATTTAGATCAAAATCCCTATAATCTGATCAATGTTTATAAAATGCATGAAAATTGTAGCCATTGTGGAACTAAATATAAAATGGAACCTTCCTTTTTTTATGGCGCGATGTATGTGAGTTATGCCCTTGGAATTGCATTTGGAGTGGCTGCTTTCATCATTACCTTTTTCTTTGTAGGTGAAAAAAGTTTGGTCAACAATTTTATCGTTATTATTGCTACACTAGTGGTATTCATGCCGGTTATTATGCGATTGTCTCGCAACATCTGGGTAAATATATTTATGAGTTATGATAAAGACTGGAAGCGACACAAAAGCGAAAAGAAAGCTACTTTGAGATAAATAAAAAACCGAAACAAATTAGTTTCGGTTTTTTTTGTAGCATCTCATTATATCAATTTCTTTTTCTAACGGAATATTGTCTTCAATATGCTGAAATAATTGATTGGCTAAATAAGGTCCCAACATCACTCCACGAGTTCCTAATCCGTTCAACACATGCAATTGCGTATATTCGGGATGTGTGCCTACTAAAGGGCGTCTGTCTTTTACTGTAGGTCGCACACCCGCAAAATGTTGTACGATTTCATAATCGCAAGATATCAATTCGGCTAATTTATCGACCAATTCTTGTTTGCCAGCATGGGTGGGTGTATTCGTTTTGTCGGACCAATCGTAAGTGGCTCCTACTTTATAAGTATCCTTTCCAATGGGCAATATAAACACACTTGATTTTATAACCGCATCAAGTTTCAAATTTGGCGCTTTAATGATCAATAATTCGCCTTTTGTACCATCTAAAGGCAAATCGTTAAAAAAAGGATTAGCGTGCAAGCCAAAGCCTTCAGCGAAAATGATGTGTTTCGCTTTTATTTCTTTATAGCGGATTCCGTCATCTAAAAATTCAATTTTATCGTATTCAAATTCGGTTGAACAGAAACAATCTAATGTTTTTAAATAGTTTGTATACGCTTCAATTAATATTGAAATGTTCAAATATCCCGTATGATTGACTTTTCCATAATGAAATGGAGATGCAATATTATCATAAGAATTTGTGACTAATTTGGAAGCTAAAAAAGGGGATAAATTCGGTTTATCGGCGGCCTGAAACCAATTATTTTGTTCTTCAATCGAGTATAATTTTCGAAGGATGGGAATTTCAAAATCGAACACCACATTTAATTTGGATTGGATACTATGGTACAAGGGAAAAGAAAACTCCATTTGCTCTTTGGCTTTCCATACTTCACTAAAGCGTTTTAGCACTACCGGATTGTAAAGACCCCCAGCTACTCGGGAAGAAGGCTGCGAATTATTATCAAATACATAAATGGACTTTCCGTGTTGTAGGGCAATTTCGGAAAAGGATATTCCGGCTAAACCATTCCCAACGATTATATAATCTATCATGGTGTAAAAATAAAAAACTCTTGCCAATGGCAAGAGTTTTTTATGAATGAAATTGGAGAAATACTATTAATAATTCCACATATCTTGTTCGAAGTCACGAATTTTTTCTTTAACGCGTTCCGATTCTAATAATTGCATTTGTGCATTTTCTTTCATATAATCTTTGATTAAACGATCGCCATACACATTTTCTTCTTGGTAAATTACTCCGTTGAAACGTCTTGCATTCAACAAATGGTCAAAGGTAAAGCCCATTGCAGAGTTTCGATCGTTGAATGCTTTAGCGGCATGCAACACCTCTCTTGAAGACGAAAAATAGACCCAAAACAATTCAATATACTCTTTTTGAGTACTTTCGTCACCCATGGTATAAACATCGGGTACTACAGGACAAATTCCTAAAAGTCTATATTTCAATTCTCCTTGTCTTTTGTCAAAATACCAATATCCTGCCACTTTATACGCATCTACATCATAAGCTTGAATTTCAGTTTTTCTGATATACTCTTCTGATATTTTCTTTGTACCTCTTCTATAAGCCTCAATATCTTCATTCATTTGTTCTCTACCCACATCAGATGTGTCTATTTTGAACAATGAAGACTCGATATCTTTCAAGGTTTTTTTTGTGGTAAAATAACTGGAATCAAATACATCTGTAATTTTACCCTCTTTAATAGCTGAGATTAAAACAGTATATAGAGGTTTTCTATCTACTGAAGAAATTACATCTCCATCTACTGGAAAATACAATGGAAAATTTATTCGTTCATCCAAGTCAATAATTTCCCACGTACGCTTACCCATTAAAATATCTCTATCATGAACATAACCATAAGGTAATGGTTTGTCATTGTCTGCACTAACTTCAGCTGCTGATTTTTTCCCGATTTGATCCGGTTTTTTCGCATTTAAAAGATTAGACTGCGCAAAGGTAAAAGTTGAACTTATACCAAGTACTAAAATTGCAATACTATTTCTCCAATTCATCATATTCATTATTATTTGGTTTATTTGCTAAACACAAAACACCGTTTTATTTTATTTCATAAGTACAAGGAGAAACACGTTTTGCAACCTGATCTATTCCTTGGAAACTTGCTTTTATCTCAGAAATGATAACGATATCACCTCTTGATGCTTTTGCAATTGCTGCTCTAGCTCTTCCATCCATTTTGTTTCCTGATACCACAATTGTAGGCTGACCAGGAACTTTGATGTTAAATTGTGTAACATTTACGTTTACTGGGAAATCAAAATCTTCCATAGTAGCAGTAATAGTACACACTTCAAGATTGTTTTTAGGTCCAGAGTTTTTATCCGATCCCCCAACTTTTCCAGTTGGAGCAGGCAATCCTTTGATTCTAAATACTTGCGCACTAGACATGGTTTTACCATCAGGCATAGTAGCTACAACATTAATTTTTACTTCGCTACCAGAACCAGCTTTCAACATAAATTTTCCGTCACCTACTTTAGACATACCTGGCGCACTAGCATTTACTTTATTAGAAGCAATACCAGGAACCGATATGGATATAGGATTAGGTACTCCACGGTATACCACATTCATTTTGTCTGCAGAAATAATCGCTTGGTTAGGTCTAGGAACAACCACATAAGTACCTTCAAAAGCCAATGGAATTTCTTTTCCATCTTCTAGGAATCCAAACTTACCTGATATTTTTTGCTCTCCAATAGAACCAGCAGTAGTAGAAATAACTGCTTGTCCATTCTCAATTTTACCAGGTCCATTAAAAGATGTTGGAACTGTATTAGCATCATAACGACCTAAAACCACTTTACCTTTAACGGTTTCACCTTGGAAATAAGCATTTTTTTCTAAAACAACAATAGCTTGAAAGTTTTTCATAGAAGCCGCAGTTTTTAGTGCGTTTCCTAAGAATAAGTTATAAGCTCCTGCTTCTGTATTTTTAACATCATTCTGCATTGCAGTAACGAAAGTTAATGTAGAAACAGCGGGGAATCCTTTTGCTTTATAATCTAAAAACTTAATTTTGACACCCTCTTTATTAGCAATATCTGCCGTTGAAAATTTCTTTTCTATCTCTTTGATGAAAGGGATGTATTTTACATCATTACCTAATACCTTTTTGATATCCGAAACATATTTATCAATTGATGAAACGATTTCTTTTCCTCTAGGACTATACCCATCGCCTTTAAACCATTTTTCATCAATGGTTGATTTATCCATAGATTCAAAAGGTAATTTACCCGTTTTTTCATCTGGTTCATATCCTTCTGTAACTTCAGCTTTTACCGTTTCTAAAAAAGCAACAAAATCTTTAGAAATTTTAGAAACTTCTTTTGCTTTTTTAGCTGGCTCAGCATATTTAGCAGGTTCATCAGCTGCCTTTGTGTTTAAAGCAGATAATAAATTACCGTTAGAATCGTCTGTTAATCTATTTGACTCTGAAAATTTGTCGTTAAAATTTCCAAAAGCTGATAGTACTTCTTTTGACATATTTAATGCCAACATTGCGATGAAAACCAGATACATCAGGTTAATCATCTTCTGTCTAGGGGTTAATTTTCCTCCTGCCATTTTTTCTTTAAATTAGTTTAATTAATAAATATTACTGATAAAACTAATTATCCTCTGTTACTCATAGCAGTAAGCATACCTCCATAAACAGCGTTTAACGACGCAATGTTTGAAGTCATTGATTGCATTTGCTCTTTTAATTTTGCAGCATTTTCTACAATTTCTTGATTGGCTTGTGCATTTCTATCTGCACTATCTAATTGAACTTTATATAAACCGTTTAAAGCTTCCATATTTGAAGCTGCTGTAGCCATTTCTTCAGCATATTTCTTTTGACCTGCCATAGCATCAACTGTTGGAGAAATACTTTTTGCAGCACCTTCAAAGTTTTTAATGCTATTACCTAAACTTGCCATTAATTCAGCATCTAGTTTAGCTTCTTTTAACATATTATCTAATTTTTGAGATAATAATCCTTGAGCTTCAGCTGGGTTATCCCCTTTTCCTTTTTTTGTAGATGTCTCACCACCTGCTAATTCCGGGTATACTAAAGACCAATCTAAGTCTTTTTCTACAGGTTCAAAAGCAGATAAAGCAAAAATAGCCGCCTCTGTTAATAATCCTATGATAAGCATAATATCTGCACCAGTCCAATGTTGTAATTTGAATAATGCTCCAACGATTACTACTGCTGCTCCCATTCCATAAAGGAAACCCATTGTTTTTTTGCTTAAAATTGCCATAATAAATAAATTTTAGTTAGTTAAGTTAATTATTTTAAATTTGGTTCAATACTATTTTGGTCTATTACCGGTAGCTGCTGTTCCCATATAATCTTGAACAGTTCTAAATCCGATGTAACTTCTTGCCGAATCGGCATATTCGAAATCACGAGTTGATACTTGTAACATATATCCTACATCTTTCCATGAACCTCCACGCACCACTTTTCGTTGGTTTGTTCTATCGGATACATTTGGATTCATAGTGGATACAAATTCATAGGATTCTGCAAAATAAGAAGATTCTGTCCATTCTGCAACATTTCCAGCCATATTGTATAGGTTGAAATCATTTGGCTCATAAGATTTTGCTTCCACAGTATATAAAGCACCGTCTGCTGCATAATCTCCACGAACTGGTTTAAAATTTGCCAAGAAACAACCTCTGTCGTTTTTAGCATAAGGACCACCCCAAGGATACGTAGCGCCTTCGATTCCACCTCTAGCAGCATATTCCCATTCTGCTTCGGTTGGCAATCTGAATTCGTTTACTTGATCTCTTCCTTTTTTCTTTTTGATGTACCCATTTTTGTACATCGTTCTCCAAGCACAAAATGCTTTAGATTGGTTCCAAGAAACTCCAACTACTGGATAATCACCATAGGCTTGGTGCCAAAAATAATTGTTGTGCATTGGCTCATTGTAAGAATAGGCAAAATCTTTGATCCATGCAGTAGTATCTGGATAAATTTCGATTGGTGGTGTATTTTCGTAAAAACCTTTTCTACCCTTCTTTTTTACCGCTTTATTCAAATCTACTTGGTTGTATTTGAACTTTAATTTAGACGCGTCAATTGTTTTTAAACCATTGTAAGATTCAGATTCTGGCAAATACATAGAATCCATCACTTCAACATACAACTCATCTGGATACTTTTTAGTATCTTTAATAAGTTTCACTTTTTGGTTTAATTTTCTTCCAGAATACATGTCATCATCTGTACCAACACTGTAATAGTTTTTGTACATGTATTTGTCATATACCGACATTTTAGTCGTATCTGCATCCGCAAAAGCAAATTCCCCGATACCACCAGTACCCGGTTTTTTCTCTTGCTCATCTGCAGTGATCGCTAAACGTGTTTTGATAATTGAGTCTTTTACCCAATTCACAAATTGACGGTATTCGTTATTTGTAATTTCCGTCTCATCCATGTAAAATGAGGTAACCGTAACAGTTTTAGTAGGTGCGTCTTGGATATTTGCTAAATCATCGTCTGATTTGCCCATGATAAAGGCTCCTCCCGGTACTAATGTCATCCCATAAGGTTTCTCAGGATGCCATTTTTTTCCTTTCACTCCGACTAATTCTCCTCTATCGCCTTTACCACAACTGATAAATAAGGATAATATTGCTGAAAATGCAATGAACTTCTTCATATAAATTTGGGTTAAATGTATTCTATTTTAAGGGCGTAAACCTATTCAATAATTTTGAAAAAAACAATTTTTTTTTAAAAAACGTGTAAAAAATAACTAATTATTTTAAACGTGTGTTTAAATTAAGTTAAAAAAAACATTAATTAGGCTTATTTACACTATATTTCTTCGTTGTGCTTTCCACCACCGCTCTGGTATCTCTTGCTCGCATGCGGCTAAATAATCTTCATTGGTACATGGTAATAACGTGCTTCGCTTTAATTTATTATTAACATGTATTAAAAATGGTATTTCAATCCACCAGCGTCCTGAATTAGGACTTTTATAAAACACCAATTCTTCTTCCTGAATTGGGACAATATATTTAATAAACTTTTCTTTACTTCCAAACGGATATTCATTTGATCGAAAACTAAATCCTTCAACAAAATACCAAACCATTTGCGCAACTAACCCAGCTTCATGTGAAGTTTCATTACAATTAAATATTCCAAAAGAAGAAACTTTATCACTAATTCCGGCATATCGTGTTAAGGTGCAAATTTCTTTTCCTTCAAAACCATTGGATTGATAGTTTAAAAAATTACCTGAATAGGAAGATTGCACAGCCGAAAGATCAATGCTCACCAAATCAGCGTCTCTAAAAACAGGTTCTGCCACAGCTATATGATTAGAAACCTCTCCTAATCGGTAGGCTTCAAAATATAATTTTTCAATTAAATCAATTTCTTCCTGCGAATTGTAATAGGTTTGATAGCCCAAATTAGCATAGTTGAACAAATTTGTAGGTTCATCCATAATTATTTTAGACAAATATGAATGAAAGGGTAACGCATTTTCTTTAGCAAAATCAAATTGATTATCAACGGCTACTAAATTTACCATTTGATCCAATTGATCATACGCTCGATACATGGCATACGTTAAATCTTGACTTCCTCCGATGACAATGGGAATAATTTTTTTCTTTACCAGTTCTTCTACTATTTTTTTGAGCACAAAATAGGTGTCTTCTAGACTTGCACCTGCATCAATAGTTCCTAAATCAGCCAATGCAACATTCCAATTGCCAGGGTATAGCCCGTAAAACGTTTTTCTGAAGGTGTCAAAATCTGTATCGTCATTTGATTTTGCTGAACCTCTATTTTCATTTACCGTAATAAGTGCTATTGCAATATTTTCGAGAACCGGAAAATCGGTTTGCGTATGAAGCACCACCTTTTTACCCAATGTTTGATTGGACAAGGAAGAAACATAGGCTTCAACAGCGCTTGAAACGGGTTGCAAAAAGTCAAAAACCATGGCTTATTTCTTTTTTAAAGTTGTTTTCTTGGAAGAAGTTTTTTTTGCGGGTGCCTTTTTTGCGGGTGTCTTTTTTTCAATCAGTTCTTGAACTTGCGCCAATGTTAATTGGGAAGCATCTACATCTTTACTCAATTCAATTTTGATTTTACCTTTTGTAATTATTGAACGACCCCAACGTGCTTTTTCCACTTTGATGCCTTCGGCTTTCCAATCGTGCACCACTTTATCGATATCTTTTTGTTGTTTTTCTTCTATTAACTCATTTAAATCCATTTGAGATAACAAATCGAAATTGTATTTTTTATTTACATTTATAAACATGCCGTTCCATTTGATAAAAGGTCCGAAACGACCTACTCCTTTTTGAATAGGCAATCCATCATAGGTGCCAATTGGTGCATCGGCTTGTGCTTTTTCATCTATAAGTCCTTGTGCGGTTTCCATGGTTACATCCATTGGATCTACTCCTTTTGGTAATGAAATAAATTGGGATCCAAATTTCACATAAGGTCCAAAACGACCGTTATTTACTTCAATTTCTTCGCCTTTGTAGGTACCCAATTGCTTTGGAAGTAAGAATAAATTTAAAACTTCTTCAAGGGTTATATTTCCAATATTTTGATCGGAACGTAAACTTGCAAATTGCTTGTTTTCTTCATCGATATCACCTATTTGAGCCATTGCTCCATATTTCCCTAATCGTACCGAAACTTGTTTTCCTGAAACGGGATGAATCCCTAAAATACGTTCTCCGCTTTCGCGTTCTGCATTTTTTTCAACATCCATTACCTTGGGATGAAAATGATTGTAAAAATCATTCATCATTTTAGCCCAATCCACTTTTCCTTCGGCAATTTCGTCAAAATCTTGTTCTACTTTAGCCGTGAAATTATAATCTAAAATGGTTTCAAAGTTTTTTACTAAGAAATCATTCACAATAATTCCGATATCTGTAGGTACTAATTTTCCTTTATCTGAACCTATGTTTTCAGCCAAAACTTGCGCTTTTACTTCTCTATTTTTTAAAACTATTTGGGTGTATTTTCGTTCTTGTCCTTCAAAACTACCTTTTTCAACATAGGTTCTTGCAATGATGGTTGAAATTGTCGGTGCATATGTAGACGGTCGACCAATACCCAATTCTTCTAATTTTTTCACCAACGAAGCCTCTGTATAGCGGCTTGGCGGACGCGAAAAACGTTCGGTTGCTGTAATGTAATTATTGGTTAATTTTTCATTCATTTTTAAAGCAGGCAACATTCCTTCTTGTTCTTCATCATCTTCATCATTGCCTTCTAAATATACTTTTAAAAACCCTTCAAACTTGATTACCTCGCCAGTTGCCGTAAAGATCTCTGAATGATTACTCGCTTGAATTTTAACGTTTGTTCGTTCCAATTCCGCATCGCTCATTTGAGAGGCTAATGTTCGCTTCCAAATTAAATCATATAAACGAGCTTGATCTCTGTCAATATCAACTGTATGACGCGACATATCAGTAGGACGAATGGCTTCATGTGCTTCTTGTGCCCCTTTAGATTTGGTATTAAAATTTCGTGGTTTTGAAAATGCCGCACCGTAGTAACTAGTAATTTCAGCTTGAGCCGCAGCCATAGCTTCTTGCGATAAGTTAACACTATCAGTTCTCATGTAGGTAATCAAACCGGCTTCATACAAACGCTGTGCAATTTGCATCGTAATTCCAACGGGCAAATATAATTTTCGCGCCGCTTCTTGTTGCAACGTTGACGTTGTAAAGGGTGCGGCGGGTGACTTTTTGGTCGGTTTGGTTTCTAAATCTCCAACTTTAAAAGTTGAATCTATATTTTTAGCTAAGAAATCTTCGGCTTCTTTTTTAGTAGCGAAGTTCTTGGGTAATTTTGCTTTGAACGTTTTTCCTGCTTCGTTAGTAAATTCAGCTGTAATGCTGAAGGAAGCTTCTGGATTAAACGCTTGAATTTCACGTTCTCGTTCTACAATCAAACGAACGGAAACGGATTGCACGCGACCTGCAGATAATCCTCCTTTGACTTTTTTCCATAATACTGGAGATAATTCATACCCAACTAATCGATCTAAAACTCTTCGGGCTTGCTGTGCGTTGACTAAATTATAATCTATTCCTCTCGGATTTTCAATGGCTTTTTGAATGGCAGTTTTTGTAATCTCATGAAAAACAATACGTTTTGTTTTTTCGGGTTTTAGATTTAATTCTTCAGATAAGTGCCAAGAAATAGCTTCTCCCTCTCGGTCTTCATCGGAAGCCAACCAAACCATATCGGCATTTTTAGCTAATCCTTTTAATTTAGTAACCAAAGCTTTTTTATCGGCAGATACTTCATATTTGGGCTTAAATCCATTAGCAACATCTACTCCAATTTCTCGTGAAGGCAGATCGGCTATATGTCCATAACTCGATTCTACTTGGTAGTCACTTCCCAGAAATTTTTCGATAGTTTTTGCCTTTGCGGGTGACTCAACGATTACTAAATTCTTTGCCATTTCACTTTTATTTGTTCGGCAAAAGTATCTATTTTTTTTAAATTTTGACTTGTTGATTTCATTTTTACCCATAATTTGTTTTGAGATGGAATCATTTACGCTATTCTATATGTGAAAATATAACCGAGGGATCAAGAAATAAAAAATAATCAAAAAATGATGTTAAACCTTTACTGACATCTTGTCATATTTTAGATTTTAGTATTATCTTTGCAAATCGAATCTTCGGAATGCTAAATGGAATTTTATAGTATGGAAAAGGAAATTGACGAAAAAAAACAAGGTCAAAGTTTGGTTTTAAACCAAAAAGAAGGGAATACAAAAAAACTTTTTATAGAGAGTTATGGTTGCCAAATGAATTTTTCGGACAGCGAAATTGTGGCCTCTATTCTTTATGAAAACGGATACAATACGACTCAAAACTTGGAAGAAGCCGATTTGGTATTGGTCAACACGTGCTCAATCCGCGATAAGGCCGAACAAACCATTCGCAAACGTTTAGAAAAATACAACGCCGTTAAAAAAATCAACCCAGGCATGAAAGTGGGCGTTTTGGGTTGTATGGCCGAACGTTTAAAAAGCCAATTTTTAGAAGAAGAAAAAATTGTCGACATGGTCGTAGGACCCGATGCATATAAAGATTTACCCAATCTACTAGCCGAGGTTGAAGAAGGAAGAGATGCTATCAACGTTATTTTATCAAAGGAAGAAACCTATGGTGATATTGCCCCAGTTCGCTTAAACAGTAACGGTGTTAATGCTTTTGTGTCAATTACCAGAGGCTGTGATAATATGTGTACCTTTTGTGTAGTTCCTTTTACACGTGGCCGAGAGCGCAGTCGTGAACCACAAAGTATTATTGACGAAATTCAAGATTTATACGTTAGAGGATTTAAAGAAGTTACTTTACTGGGTCAAAATGTTGACAGTTATCTTTGGTATGGTGGCGGTTTGAAAAAAGATTACGACAAAGCCACGGAAATGCAAAAAGCAACAGCCATAGATTTTGCCCAATTGCTTGACAAATGTGCTACGTTGTTTCCTAAAATGCGTTTTAGATTCTCCACTTCAAATCCACAAGACATGCATGAAGAGGTTTTACATGTCATAGCAAAACACCATAATATTTGCAATTACATTCACTTACCCGTTCAAAGTGGGAGTACCCGAATTTTGAAAGAAATGAACCGGCAACACACTCGTGAAGAATATATGGCACTAATTGATAAAATATACTCCATACTTCCAGACATCTCCTTATCACAAGATATGATTGCTGGATTTCCAACAGAAACCGAAGCCGATCATCAAGATACGTTAAGCTTAATGGAATATGTAAAATATGATTTCGGATTTATGTTTGCTTACTCGGAACGACCTGGAACTTTAGCTGCCCGAAAAATGCAAGATGACATACCAGAAACCGTTAAAAAACGTCGATTAACAGAAATTGTAGATTTACAACAAAAACATGGGTTAGAACGAACACAGCGTTTCATTGGCCAGGAAGTAGAAGTATTGATTGAAAAAGAATCCAAACGTTCTGACGCCCACTGGAGTGGAAGAAATTCGCAAAACACTGTGGTCGTTTTTCCAAAAGAGAACTATAAAGTAGGTGAATTCGTACTCGTTAGAATTACCGATTGTACCGCAGCTACATTAATTGGAGAAGCAGTTGGATATTCTGAACTAATGAATTAAAAGCATAAAATGGAATCAGTACAAGCGATAAAACAACGTTTTGAAATTATTGGGAACGACCCTAAACTCAATCGGGCTGTGGAGAAAGCTATTCAAGTAGCACCCACGGATATTTCGGTATTGGTCACCGGAGAAAGTGGTGTAGGAAAAGAAAGTGTTCCAAAAATTATTCACTCGCTATCGCATCGAAAACACGGAAAATATATAGCTGTAAACTGTGGTGCTATTCCTGAAGGCACTATAGACAGCGAACTTTTTGGACATGAAAAGGGTTCATTTACAGGTGCAACGAATACACGAGAAGGGTATTTTGAAGTTGCTAATGGAGGTACCATTTTTTTGGACGAAGTGGGCGAGTTGCCTTTAACTACTCAAGTAAGATTATTACGTGTTTTAGAAAATGGTGAATTCATTAAAGTAGGTTCGTCTCAAGTACAAAAAACAAATGTGCGTATTGTAGCTGCTACGAATGTTAATATGTTTGAAGCCATTGAAAAAGGAAAGTTTAGAGAAGATTTATTTTACCGATTGAGTACCGTCGACATCATGCTACCTCCTCTTCGGGAACGCAAAGAAGACATCCATTTACTGTTCAGAAAATTTGCCGCCGATTTTGCTCACAAATACAAAATGCCTGCAATTAGATTAGAAGAGGAAGCTATACAGATACTAATCAAATACAGATGGAGTGGAAATATTCGTCAATTGCGCAATATAGCCGAACAAATTTCAGTGCTTGAAACCAAAAGAGAAATCACTGCACAAACATTACTTTCTTATTTACCTAGAGAACAAACTAATTTACCCTCGGTTATAAATACAAAAAAATCGGAGAGCGATTTTAGTAATGAAAGAGAAATATTATACAAAGTTCTCTTTGACATGAAAAGTGATTTGAACGATTTGAAAAAGCTAACTCTAGAGTTAATGCAAAATGGAAGCAGTAAAGTTCAAGAAACAAATAAAGGATTAATTCAAAAAATTTACGGAAAACCCGAAGAAAATACTATTTTTGAAGAAGAATCTCGCGTTGAAATGATGCCTACACAAAATAATTTGATGCAGGAAACATTTGAGAATGAAGAAGAAAATTATTTATTTGCAGAAACAATAGACGAGGAAGAAACTTTAAGCCTTGAAGCCAAAGAAATTGAACTCATTAAAAAATCATTGGAACGTAACAAAGGGAAAAGAAAAGCAGCGGCTGATGAATTAGGAATTTCAGAACGCACCTTGTATAGAAAAATCAAACAATACAATTTATAATGAAATATAGCATTATTGTTTTAAGTTTTATGCTTTCATTGCTCATTAACAGCTGTGGAGTTTACAATTTTACAGGGGCAAAACCGGTAGACGCAAAAACATTTCAAGTCAATTATTTTCAAAATAATGCCGAATTAATTGAACCCGGAATTGAACGAACTTTTACTCTGGAATTACAAGATATCATTCAAAGTCAAACCAATTTAAATTTAGTTACTCAAGGTGGTGAATTGATTTATGAAGGTGAGATTGTAGAATATCGAATTGCTCCCATGACCGCTACGGCAGATCAAAGAGCAGCACAGAACCGCCTTACAATTACTGTAATGGTGCGTTTTACTAACCGAAATAAAGAGGAAGATAACTTTGAAAAACGCTTTTCGTTTTATTATGATTTTGATGCCAATGCACAATTAGTTGGATCCCAACTTACTAGTGCACTAGACGAAATTTTTGAACGTATTACGCAAGATATCTTTAATGAATCCCTCGCAAAATGGTAATTAATTAGATTTATATATTTTGAATACAGCAGATATCACCTATTTATTAAATAAACCCGAAGCGACGAACGAAAAACAAACGATCGCGCTCGAGAATGTGGTATTACTATATCCCTATTTTCAGGCAGCACTTGCTTTGCATTTGAAAGGATTGTATAATCAAGATAGTTTTAGATACAATTATGAATTAAAGAAAACTGCTGCTTATTCAACCGATCGTACCATACTATTTGAATTTATTACTTCCGATCGTTTTGTAACGCTTCAACAAGACAAAATAGATGCTATACAAGAATATATGCAAAATATTACTGTCCATGCCATTGAAGAAATCCGTGCTGAAAAACTGCCTTTAACAGCTATCTCTGAAGAAAACAAAACAACAAGTTCAGATGAAAAATTAATAATTGGCTCCCCTTTATCATTTTCTAAAACAGAAAAACATTCCTTTCAAGAATGGCTTCAACTTACCAATCTGCAGCCCATTGATCGAAAAAATTCTGAAAAGGCTTCAAATATCCAAGTAGAAAAGGAAAAAAAATTAGCACTCATTGATAAATTTATTGAGGCTAATCCAAAAATTGCTCCTGTAAAAGAAAATAGTGTAATTTCGCTAAATAGTAGCAAAAGCATAGAAGAACCAACACATTTAATGACCGAAACGTTAGCAAAAGTGTTTTTGGAACAAAAAAAATATCACAAAGCGATACAAGCTTATGAAATTTTAATTTTGAAATATCCAGAAAAAAGTAGTTTATTTGCAGACCGAATAATCGAAATCAAAAATTTACAACAAAATAATATTTAATTATGGGATTCACAGGTTTTTTAATTGCAATAACAATTGTTTGTTTTTTATTAATCTTAGCCGTTATGGTGCAAAACCCTAAAGGGGGTGGATTATCTTCTTCTTTTGGAGGGTCACAACAATTAGGTGGTGTTCAAAAAACAACCGATTTCTTAGACAAAAGTACTTGGACTTTAGGCGGCATATTGATTGCGCTTATTTTATTATCAAGTATAAGTTTTAATGGAGGTAACGCAGTTACAGATTCTAAAATTTTAGGACAAGAAGAGGCAGCTGCTTCATCAGCTACACCTAAAACCCTTGATCCAAACAAACAAGCTCCTGCTGCAACTTCACCCGTTGCAACAGATTCTACAAAATAAGTATTGAAACTACATAAATAAATGCCAGCCTGTCAGTGCTGGCATTTTTTATTTCAGAAAAAATGGCATACTCTTGAATTGGCATAATTTCTGACTAATTGAATTTGTAAATAATAAAAAAAAATAATACACTATGTCATTAAACATTAAACCTATTTCAGACCGAGTTGTTATCGCTCCACTAGCAGCTGAAACAACAACAGCTTCTGGAATTATTATTCCAGATACTGCAAAAGAAAAACCACAAAAAGGAACTGTAGTAGCCGTAGGAAATGGAAAAAAAGACTACAGCATGACAGTTAAAGTTGGTGATGTCGTACTTTATGGTAAATATTCTGGAACCGAATTCAAATATGAGGGAAAAGATTATTTGATCATGAAAGAAGACGAAATTTATGCAATTTTGTAAAGTATTAAGACGAATTAAAAAAAATATCAACCGAATCTAGGATTCTAAATTCTAAATTCTAAATTCTAAATTAAAATGGCAAAAGATATAAAATTTGACATCGAAGCTCGTGACGGTTTAAAACGTGGCGTTGACGCATTAGCCAATGCAGTTAAAGTAACCCTTGGACCAAAAGGTCGAAATGTGATTATTTCAAAATCATTTGGTGGGCCTACAGTAACTAAAGATGGGGTTTCGGTAGCAAAAGAAATTGAATTATCCGATCCCTTAGAAAATATGGGTGCTCAAATGGTAAAAGAAGTGGCTTCAAAAACCAATGACTTAGCCGGTGACGGAACCACAACAGCAACCGTTCTAGCGCAAGCTATCGTTAAAGAAGGTTTAAAAAACGTGGCGGCTGGAGCTAATCCAATGGATCTAAAAAGAGGAATTGATAAAGCTGTGGAAACCATAGTTGCTGAGTTGAGCAAACAAGCCGTTGCCGTGGGTGATTCTTCAGAAAAAATAAAACAAGTGGCTTCAATTTCTGCCAATAATGATGATACTATTGGTGATTTGATCGCAACCGCTTTTTCAAAAGTTGGGAAAGAAGGTGTCATCACAGTAGAAGAAGCAAAAGGCATGGATACCTATGTAGATGTGGTGGAAGGAATGCAATTTGACAGAGGGTATTTATCGCCTTATTTTGTTACCGATGCTGATAAAATGGTAGCGGAATTAAACAATCCTTATGTGTTGTTATACGATAAAAAAATATCAAATCTACAAGAATTATTACCCGTATTAGAACCCGTAGCGCAATCCGGAAGACCCTTATTAATAATTGCTGAAGATGTAGACGGGCAGGCATTAGCTACTTTAGTGGTTAATAAATTACGTGGTGGATTAAAAATTGCAGCTGTAAAAGCTCCAGGATTTGGTGATCGAAGAAAAGCAATGTTAGAAGATATTGCTATTTTAACAGGAGGTACCGTTATTGCAGAAGAAAGTGGATATTCTTTAGAAAACACAACACTAGAAATGCTAGGAACTGCTGAAAACATTACAATTGACAAAGATACTACTACTATTGTTAATGGAGCTGGAGCTGCCGAAAACATTAAAGCTAGAGTAAACCAAATTAAAGCGCAAATCGAGACTACAACTTCTGATTATGACCGTGAAAAATTGCAAGAGCGCTTAGCAAAATTAGCAGGTGGTGTAGCTGTTTTATATGTAGGCGCTGCTTCTGAAGTTGAAATGAAAGAGAAAAAAGACCGCGTAGATGATGCATTACATGCTACTCGAGCTGCCGTTGAAGAAGGAATTGTTGCCGGTGGTGGTGTTGCCCTAGTGCGTGCTAAAGCGGCATTGGTAAACATCAAAGCAGAAAATGCTGACGAAGCTACTGGAATTCAAATTATCAATAAAGCCGTAGAATCTCCCTTGAGAACTATTGTAGAAAACGCTGGTGGTGAAGGCTCTGTTGTTATTGCAAAAGTTACAGATGGAAAGGATGATTTTGGTTTCAATGCAAAAACAGGAGAATATGTTCAAATGTTAGCAGCCGGAATTATTGATCCTAAAAAAGTAACGCGTGTAGCACTAGAAAATGCGGCTTCTGTAGCGGGCATGATTTTAACTACTGAGTGTGCATTAATTGACATTAAAGAAGAATCAGCTTCCATGCCAATGGGTGGAGGTATGCCAGGAATGATGTAGAAAATAATACAATTAGATACTAAAAAAACCCCGATTTGAAATTTCAAATTGGGGTTTACTTTTTATAATTTATTTTATTCTATCATACAAACAACATCCATGGAGCTTTTCGTAGACTGAAGCTTCAGCTTTTGCAAATTCGGTATCATGCCCCACAGATGCTATTGCTTTTGCAACGTCTGCTTTTGAGCATTTTGTTTCATCAATTAATAGATGTATATCTTGACAATCCACGTGCCACTCTGCGCTTTTAACTCCTTTAACTGAAAAAGCGGCTTTTTCAATACGCTTTTCACACATTTCACAATTTCCAGCTACTTTAAATACAACTTTTTTGTTTTTGCTTTTTGTCTCTTGAGCTACTGCTGAAATTGACAAAAAAGCAACTAAAATCAATATTATACTGTTTTTCATTTTTGGGCTTTTTTAAGTTAATTATTTAATTTTAAATCGTAATCCCGCATAATACATTTGGCCAAAAACAGGACCATAGAGCATACTGCTATCAAAATAACTTCCAAAAGGATTCTCGTTTTGTACAATACCATTATTTTGTTTGTAATTACCCATATTTTCACCCCCAATATACATTTCAAATGTACTGGAGAAGGTTCGGGTAATTTGTGCATTCATAACTGCAAAGGAAGGCGCATATTCGGCCAATTGATAAGCAGCAGGATTACTTGTGGTATTAGGTAATCGCTGTGCCCCTAACCAATTATAAGTGAAGTCGAATTTCCACTGTTGTCCTTGCTCTTTAATGTGCGTTTCAAACGACACATTCCCAAAAAAACGATGTTTGGCTTGTAGTGCACGTTGTAGTTGGCCCGTGGTAAATTGCGTTTGTACATCAAAGTATTTATACGCTGTTTTAATATTCAAATGCTTCACTAATTCGAGAGAATATTCAGCCTGAAAGGATTTTGAAAAACTCTTTCCGTCTAAATTATAAAACAGAACTTGTTGTGCACTGGCATCCAAATCTACAACGGCTTGATTTTGAAAATCGGTTACATAATAATCCAGTATTACTTCCGAACTTTTTCCGAATAGATTAAATTTTTGGATAAAACTTACCCCATAATTCCATGCGATTTCGGGTTGTAAACCATATAATTTACCCTCCGTATTTCGAATAGAAAAATCTCTTGAAGAAGCTAATAAGTGTTGGTTTTCAGCAAAAATATTTGCAGCACGTTTTCCTCTTCCTGCAGAAGCCCTAAACACAGCTTTTACCCAAGGATTGTATCTAAGATGTAATCTGGGTGTAAAAAAAGTGGCTAATCTATTGTGGTGGTCTACTCTTGCCCCTGCTACCAAACTAAAATTATCTAAATTGTCAAACGTATATTCAAAAAAAGCACCTACCGAATTATCAATTCTTGAAAAATCTTGGGTAAAGTTAACCTTCACTATTTCATCGTATTGATCATAAGCAACGTTGATTCCGGTAGTAAACTTATTTTTTGTATTGGTAATAATGGAATTGAACAGCATGTTGGAATAGAAGCTTTTTTGATGCACATTATATTGGTTCAAACCAAAATACGAATCTTGTCGATGGGATTGAAATGAATTTTGAAAACCAAAACTTTGATAAGGCCGCTCTGGAAATACATACCCCGTTTTATTTGAAATCTCAATTTTCTCCGTATTTACTTCACTTCCCCAAGCATTTGTGGTGAATTGATCTGTTTCCGGATTGAAATTAACCTCTCCTGCTTGTTTCTCATCATTCATATAGCGAAGGTTTAAAAAACTAACCCAACCTTTTTCGGCATCATTATATTGCCAACGGTTTAAAATATTAACTTGTTTGCCAATTGGATTGTCTAAAAATCCATCGTCATTCATATCGTTTCTACTTTGCCTTGTATTACCATGTAAAAATAAAGTAGCGCTTAATTTATCTGAATATTTATGATTGAAATGCGTATTTAATTCATATCGACTGTCTTGTGAACCATATACATTTAAGAAAAAAGGAATATCATTTAAAGGTTTTAATACCTCATAATTAATTTGACCCGAAATGCTCTCGTACCCATTTATTACACTTCCTGCACCTTTTGTTATTTGGATACTTTCTACCCATGTACCGGGCACAAAAGACAATCCATAGGCTTGTGAAGCACCACGAACAGAAGGAATATTTTCATCCGTAATTAAAATATAGGGACTCGTTAATCCTAACATCTTTATTTGTTTATTTCCAGTAACTGCATCCGAAAAATTAACATCGATGGAAGGATTGGTACTAAAACTTTCAGACAAATTGCAGCAGGCCGCTTTCAACAATTCTTTTTGTCCCATGGTTTGCACGTTGGTGACTTTATAAAGAGAATGCTCGGTGCTTTTTTTAGTTTTTGAAATGGTAACTTCTTCGAGATTTTCTACTTCCTTGAGAATAATTGTGATGCTCTCGGTTGAGTTAACTGCTATTTTTTGAGTTTCAAAACCCTCAAAACTTATGATCAAAATTGTAGATTCAGAAGACTTTTCTATCGCAAAATCTCCGTTTGCGTTAGTACTAGTAGCTACTGCTGTATTTTGCCAAATAACAGTTGCGCCACTAATGGGTTGCTTACTCTTGTCAATGACCTTGCCATTTATAATTTCTTGAGCACTTGTGACAGAAGTAATAAAGCATAGCAAGAAGGCTATTTTATTAAACATGATGATTATTTTAATGTTAAAATTCAGTGAATTACAGAATAAAAACAAAAAAATTAGGCATAAAAAACAAATTGACAATGGAGTTCGTAGAGCGGGGGTGCATGTGAGTCGCAATAAAAATCTACAAAAGAGAATTCAGTTTGCGCTACATCTGAATTCATTTTAGAAGGACTCCATTTGGATGTTACCACAAAACCCTCTAGATCCAATTGAGCTGTATTAACCACAATTGTATCGGTCTTTTTAACAACTTTAATGATTTTGTTTGAACAACAAGAATTGTGTGACAAAACTTTTGCACAACAAGATGATTCTTTGGCCACACAGGGCTCTTCTTGCAATTGTAGAGAAATCGAGGCAATTTCGTCGTGACAATAATGCACTGACAACGTCAAACCTAGATTGGCAAGCAAAATAAGTGTGGCTAAAAAAAGACTGATTTGTTTACTACAATTCATAAGGCAAAAATACAACTTATTTTGAACGGTATTGCAAATAAAACGCAGGAATAAACAACAATAATAAAATAGGCTGAATTAAAAATCGGCGCACATAAAACAACACCAAATAATTGGGTGGATCAACTAGAAATAACATTCCAAAAAAAACAAACAACAAGGCAAGAAGTACAAGCAAATACAATTGAACCGAAAACCGCAGCAATTGTTTTTGTTTGAACAAGCAATAAAGTATAACTAGAGATACTATTGTATTTAAAGAATATCGAAATACAAGCCCAAAGAAAAGAGGTATCGTATCAAAAATTGGCAAAGCACTATTTTTAAAATCACTTTTAAAAAAAGTCAAAAATGGATCATAAAAAAGCGTCTCTTCAAAAGCCCTGATAAGTACCAAACCCAGCAAAGATAGTACTAACCCGATAACTCTAAATTTATTTTTTTGTAATTGTTTGAGCATAACCTGAATATTTAGTTACCCATAAAATCCAAAGCAAAAATACAGCACCATAGATGATGAGTGGAAAAATAGTACCGTGCAATAGTGTCCCATATTGTTTATAATGATATAGCGCAAAGCACAAAAAAGCAATTCGGAAGCAATTGAGTACATGCAACAAAGCAATGCCAATAAAAATATAAGGAACTGTCTTTTTCCAATTTGTCGAGAAAGCAAAAATAAAGGCCGCAAATAAAATCATAACACTTAGCGCATTACAACCTTCAACCACTCGAGCCAGATATTCTCCCTTATAAATTATTTGCACAGCAGGTTGAAATCGATGGGTTTGGGTGGCAACATCTTCCGCAAAAAAACGCATAATGGCAGCCGACTGTTTAGCTACTAATTGGGTAAAACCATCCAACTCATTCTTTTTCTCATCAAATTGACTCAAATACAAGTAATAGAGTGCCGAAAAAGCAATATAAAAAAGTAAAAACTTTGCTAAAAAAGTAAAGAAAACTTTATGTTGGCTAAAACTATTTTTCAAGATGTGTATTTTTAACAAAAATATAGATTTTTTAATAGGAAGGAATAAATACTTTTGTAAAAAATAAAAAAATGACTTTTGATAATTTAAAACCAATAGTTGCTGCAATTGTTTTAAACGACGCAACAAGCAAAGAGGAGAAACTTTTATCCATTTGCCAATTATTAACCGATTCCATTGACTATTACAATTGGGTAGGCTTTTATTTTGCAAATCATGAAACTCAAACCTTACATTTAGGACCCTATGTTGGCGCGCACACCGACCATACAGTTATTCCTTTTGGCAAAGGGATTTGCGGACAAGTAGCGGTTTCCAATACCAATTTTGTAGTCCCCGATGTATCCGCTCAAGACAATTACATTGCCTGTAGTTTTACGGTAAAATCTGAAATTGTAGTTCCGCTTTTTGTTGACGGAATAAATATAGGCCAAATCGACATTGATTCCCATGTTTTGGACCCCTTTACGGAGGCTGATGAACGTTTTTTAGAGTATGTAAATCAAGAAATAGTAAAATTATTTTAAAGGCATAACAACATCAAAGCCTTTTTAATATATTTGTCTACAATTTACAACTTAATACAAGTTAATTATGCCATTCAATGTTCCTAGTTTAGAACTTCCTTTTTTTGCTAATCTTTTAATATTATTAGTTTTAGCCAGACTTTTTGGTGAAATCATGGAGCGTTTTAAACAACCTGCTATGATTGGTGAAATTTTAGCGGGTGTATTGCTCGGACCTACAGTATTAAATTTTATCCATCGCACAGAAGATTTAAAAGTAATTTCAGAATTAGGGGTTTTCTTATTGGTCATTATTGCCGGACTTGAAATTCATTTGGATGAAATTGTAAAATCGATGAAAGGCAGAAATATTGTGATATCCATCTCGGCGTTTTTCATTCCGCTCTTCTCGGGTTATCTAGTGGGTAATTATTTTGGACAGGATGTAATGTCAACTATTTTTATAGGGCTTTGCGTGGCCATTACCGCTTTGCCTGTTAGCATCCGTATTTTAATGGATTTGGGTAAATTAAATTCTCCGATAGGCCAAAAAATAATCTCTGTGGCTATTTTTGATGATGTAATTGCCCTAACTGTATTAGGTATATTATTAGATCTAAAAGATGTCGAACCTACCTTTGCTAACATTTCTCAAGCCACGGTTTTTACCGTTCTTAAACTTGTTGCCTTCTTATTTATCATTGCGTTAACCTATAAACTAATTCAAAGATTAGCTCAAAAAGAAAATTTTATTGAAAACCAACTCAATACAATTCTAACGTATTTAAAAGGTAAAGAGTCTTTATTTGCTGTCTTTTTTGTATTTATCTTAATATTTGCAACCATAACAGAAAGTATTGGATTGCATTTTATTATTGGGGCTTTCTTTGCGTCAATGTTAATTTCAAAAGAATTGGTGGGAAAAAAACACTTAGAAACATTTCATAATACAACCAACAGCATGGCGATGGGATTTTTAGCTCCTATCTTTTTTGCAGGTATCGGACTTGAATTTCAATTTTCTTCAATACAAAACTATCCTTTATTGATTGCCATTATTGCGGTTTCATTTTTATCTAAAATAATTGGAGGATACATTGGGGGCCGATTTGCTCGATTAAATCATAAAGTTTCGCTGGCACTTGGTATTGGATTAAATGCAAGAGGAATTATGGAATTAGTCATTGCAAATATTGCTTACAAAGCAGGAATTATCAATACTGAAATATTTTCCATGCTTGTCATTATGGGTTTAATTACCACATTATCAACTCCTTTTTTACTTAAAAGAGCTTTTAAATCGATTGAAAAAATAGTTTGATTTTAAACTTTTTTTAAAATAATTCTGAATTTATAATTCAAAATTCTAAAATATCTTTATATTTGCAGCCGAATTGCCACCATACAATTCATACATAAAAATCATTAAATATAATATTGGCATGTACTTGACAAAAGAAACTAAAGCTGAAATCTTCTCTAAACACGGAGGAAAAGCTGAAAACACTGGATCTGCTGAAGGGCAAATCGCATTATTTACTTTTAGAATTTCTCACTTAACGGAGCATCTGAAAAAAAATCGTCATGATTTTAATACAGAACGTTCGCTAGTACTTTTAGTAGGTAAAAGAAGAAGTCTTCTTGACTATTTAAAGAAAAAAGATATCAACAGATATCGTGAGATTATTAAAGAATTGAATATTAGAAAATAATCAACTAAAGGGGCTTTGTGCCCCTTTTTGTTTTGCATATATTAACAGAAAAAGTTTGGTTTTTCATTGGGTTACAAACAACTACACACAACAACACAACTAATCCTTTGTATAACCTTTGAGAATTAAATTTATGATTCCACAATTATTTGTAGAAAAAATCGATTTAGGTGATGGCAGAAGCATCACAATCGAGACAGGTCGTTTAGCCAAACAAGCAGACGGATCTGTAGTAGTAAGAATTGGAAATACTGTCATATTAGGTACAGTTGTTTCTTCAAGAAAAGCCAGTCCCGGGATTGACTTTTTACCTTTGACGGTAGATTACCGTGAAAAATTTGCAGCAGCAGGTCGTTTTCCTGGTGGTTTCTTCAAAAGAGAAGCGCGTCCAAGTGATAACGAAGTGTTGACGATGCGTTTAGTTGACCGTGTATTGCGTCCACTTTTCCCATCAGATTACCATGCGGAAGTGCAAGTTATGATTCAATTAATGTCTCATGACGAAGACGTTATGCCCGATGCATTAGCTGGATTAGCGGCATCAGCGGCACTAGCTTTGTCAGACATTCCTTTTGAAACGTTGATTTCAGAAGCTAGAGTGGGAAGAATTGATGGTAAATTCATCATCAACCCATCTCGCGCACAATTAGAATTGTCTGATATTGACATGATGATTGGTGCTTCTACCGATTCTATCGCAATGGTAGAGGGAGAAATGAAAGAAATTTCAGAAGCTGAAATGGTAGAAGCCATTAAATTTGCTCACGAACATATTAAAGTACAAATTGCTGCACAAGAAAGATTGGCGCAAGCTTTTGGAAAAAAAGAAGTTCGTACGTACGAAACTGAAAAAACGGACGACGCTATTTACGCTAAAGTGAAAGCGGCGGCTTATGATAAAATTTACGCTATTGCTAGCAAAGGTTCGGCTAAACACGAACGTTCAGCTGCATTTGACGCTGTAAAAGAAGAAGTTAAAGCATTATTTACGGAAGAAGAATTAGCAGAAAACGGAGATTTAGTTTCTAAATACTTCTACAAAACCAATAAAGAAGCGGTTCGTAATGTAACTTTAGATTTAGGTACACGTTTAGACGGTAGAAAAACTAATGAAATTCGTCCTATTTGGAGTGAGGTAAATTATTTACCATCGGTTCATGGATCGGCATTGTTTACTCGTGGAGAAACGCAAGCTTTGGCTACTGCTACTTTAGGAACTTCTAGAGAAGCCAATCAAATTGATTCGCCATCGGAACAAGGTGAAGAAAAATTCTATTTACATTATAATTTCCCACCATTTTCTACAGGAGAAGCGCGTCCATTAAGAGGAACTTCAAGAAGAGAAGTAGGCCACGGAAATTTAGCGCAAAGAGCTTTGAAAAACATGATTCCAGCAGATTGTCCTTACACGATTCGAGTGGTGTCTGAAGTATTAGAATCAAATGGTTCGTCTTCAATGGCTACGGTTTGTGCGGGTACATTATCTTTAATGGATGCGGGTATTCAAATGATTCGTCCGGTTTCTGGAATTGCAATGGGATTGATTACTGACGGTGAGCGTTTTGCTGTTTTATCAGATATCTTAGGTGATGAAGATCATTTAGGAGATATGGATTTCAAAGTAACTGGAACTTCAGAAGGAATTACCGCTTGTCAAATGGACATTAAAATTGACGGATTAAAATATGAAATCATGGAGCAAGCTTTGGCTCAAGCTCGTGATGGCCGTTTGCATATCTTAGGTAAATTGATGGAAACACTTGATAAACCAAATGCAGATGTTAAAGTTCATGCTCCAAAAATCATCATGCGTACTATTCCAGGCGCCTTCATTGGTGCTTTGATTGGACCGGGTGGAAAAGTAATTCAAGAATTACAAAAAGCTACGGGTTGTACCATCGTAATTAACGAAGTGGACGAACAAGGCGTAGTGGAAATTCTTGGAACTAATCCTGATGGAATTGCAGCAGTATTAGCTAAAATTGATTCCATCATATTCAAACCTGCTATGGGAGAAGCGTATGAGGTTAAAGTAATTAAAATGTTAGATTTTGGTGCTGTTGTAGAATATACAGATGCCCCAGGAAATGAAGTTTTATTACACGTATCTGAACTAGCTTGGGAACGTACAGAAAATGTAACTGACGTTGTCAATATGGGAGATGTATTTCAAGTGAAATACTTAGGAATCGATCCTAAAACTAGAAAAGAAAAAGTATCTAGAAAAGCACTTATACCTAGACCTCCTAGAGAAGAAAGACCTATTGAAAAGAAAGATACCCCTCAAGGATAATTTCTTATATTTTATACCAAAAAACCCACAATCATTTGTGGGTTTTTTTATTTTTAACTGATTTTGTAACTTTTTTAAAGTTCCTGCGTATAACCTACAGAAATTATTAATGTAAGGAAATATATAGATGAGACAGCTTAAAATCACCAAGCAGGTAACCAATCGAGAAACTGCTTCTTTAGACAAATATCTTCAAGAAATTGGAAAAGTAGACTTAATTACTGCAGACGAGGAAGTAGAATTAGCTCAAAAAATTAAAGCCGGTGATCAAAAAGCGTTAGAGAAATTAACCAAAGCCAATTTGCGTTTTGTGGTTTCTGTAGCAAAACAATATCAAAATCAAGGTCTTACCCTTCCCGATTTAATTAACGAAGGAAATTTAGGCTTAATTAAAGCTGCTCAACGTTTTGACGAAACACGTGGATTTAAATTCATTTCATATGCCGTTTGGTGGATTCGCCAATCGATTCTTCAAGCCTTAGCAGAACAATCTCGTATCGTACGTTTACCTTTGAATAAAATTGGTTCGATCAATAAAATCAATAAAATGTATGCCTTGCTAGAACAATCGCAAGAACGTGCTCCTTCTGCAGAAGAGATTGCTAAAGAATTAGACATGACCGTAAATGACGTTAAAGAGTCGATGAAAAATTCGGGACGCCATTTATCAATGGATGCTCCATTAGTAGAAGGTGAAGATTCTAATTTATATGACGTTTTGCGTTCGGGTGAATCTCCAAATCCAGACCGCGAATTAATTCATGAATCCCTTCAAACCGAAATTGAGAGAGCATTAGAAACCTTGACTCCAAGAGAAGCAGATGTAGTTCGCTTGTACTTTGGTTTAGGCGACCAACATCCGATGACATTAGAAGAAATTGGAGAAACCTTTGACTTGACTCGCGAGCGTGTGCGTCAAATTAAGGAAAAAGCAATTCGCAGGTTAAAACATACTTCAAGAAGTAAAATTTTAAAAACATATTTAGGGTAACCCTAATAAAACTCCGGCTTCTTACCGGAGTTTTTTTTTAATATACTGTTAACGTAGCGCAAATAAAGTAACACTTCAATAACACTTTATTGATAGTATAAAAACGGCCCATTTATTTTTATCAATTAATATTGTACGGTAATCAATAACTTGAAAAAAATGAAAAAATTAGTACTATTTCTTGTATTATTTGTTAATCTCTTTGCTTTTGCTCAAAAAGGAGGAGTGATAACTGGAAAAATTACGGAAGCGGAAACCAAGTTTTCGTTACCAGGTGCCAAAATTAAACTAGAAGGTGTTAATAAATACACATTCACGAATCAAAATGGAGAATTTGAATTTTTAAATATCCCAGCAGGTAATTATCAACTTGAAGTTTCATATATTGGATATGAAAAACAAACAAAAGAAGTGCAAGTTGAATCTGGTAAAAACACAAATATATCTTTTGTTTTAATTACTGCTTCTAACGAACTTGAAGAACTTGTAATCATTGGAGACCGTTTACGCGGGCAAGCAAAAGCTATCAACAAACAAAAAAGTAATCAAAATATTACCAATGTCATTTCATCTGACCAAACAGGTCGTTTCCCTGATGCAAATATTGGAGATGCCTTAAAAAGAGTTCAGGGTATTACGATGCAAAATGACCAAGGTGAAGCTAGAAATATTATTATTAGAGGTTTAGCTCCAAATTTAAATTCTGTTACGATTAATGGAGACAGAATTCCATCGGCTGAGGGAGACAATAGAAATGTTCAAATGGATTTAATTCCAGCTGATATGATTTCTACAATCGAAGTGAACAAAACGTTAACCTCAGATATGGATGCAGATGCAATTGGGGGATCCGTTAATCTTATCACTAGAGCAACTCCTAATAGCGAAAGGATATCTGCAACCCTTGCCGGAGGATATGGTCCGATACGGGATAAAGGAAATTACACTGCAGGTTTTATTTATGGAAATCGCTATTTTGACAATAAACTAGGATTTGTATTTAGTGCTTCGCATTTTAACAATATTTATGGTTCAGATAATGTAGAAGGCGTTTGGGTAAAAGATGACTTTGACAATGTGTATATGGAAGAATATGATGTGAGAAAATATGATATTCAAAGAATCCGAAATTCATTTTCTTTTGCAACAGATTACAAATTCAACAGCAACAATAGTATTTACTTAAATGCAATGTTTAATTTGAGAGATGATAAAGAAAATCGTTATCGTGCTCGATACAGAGGAATTGACCCCATTTATGATGCCAATGATAATATCATTGGATTTGAAGGAGATGTAAGAAGACAAACCAAAGGTGGAATAGATAATAACAGAAATAATAATGCGCGATTAGAAAGACAAAAAGTGCAAAATTATTCTATTGGTGGTGAACATTTGATTGGTTCTAAACTTGATATGGATTGGTCTGTAAATTATGCTATAGCCAGTGAAGACAGACCTAATGAGCGTTATATAGAGTTTCAAAATGAAGGACTAGATTTTGAAATGAATTTAACTAACCCAAGATTTCCATTAATAACTGGTGTAGGAGATAATGCAACCGAAGATTTTGAATTTAGAACCTTGTCTGAAAATAACGATTATACAGAGGAAACGGAATTAGGAGCTAAAATTAATTTTAGAGTGCCTTTATCAATAATTGAAGACCAAAAAGGAAGATTTCGTTTTGGAGCTAGAGTACGTATTAAAGATAAATTTAGAGATAATATATTTTTTGAATTTGACCCCATTACAGCTTTTGAAAATCTAAATACCATTCAAAACTCATATTATGGTGGAGAAAATTGGCAAGCAGGTTCACAATATATTCCTGGTACATTTGCAAGTAATTCATTTTTAGGAAATTTAGATCTAAATAACGCAGCTCTTTTTAATAAAGAAAATATACCATCAGAATATTTAGGCGTTAATTATGATGCTAAAGAAAACATTTATGCAGGATATATTCGATTTGATCAAGATTTTAATGATAAACTTTCTATGATTGCTGGTTTAAGAATAGAAAACACTGATCTTGATTATACTGCTAATTATATTGAAGACGAAGAAGACTTAGTAGGAAAAATTAACAATTCTAACTCTTATTCCAATGTATTACCCAGTTTAGCGCTTAAGTATAGTGAAAATGATTGGGTATTAAGAACTTCATTTACAACATCACTAGCAAGACCAAACTACTATGCATTATCACCCTATTTAAGTGTAATTCCAGATGATGATTCTGCAATTGATGCGGGTAATCCAAAATTAAAAGCCACCTATGCATACAATTTTGATCAAATGTTTGAGAAATATTTCAATTCAATTGGTTTGATATCAGCCGGTTTATTCTATAAAAAGCTTAATGATTTTATATACACATATAAAGATAATCAATATACCAATTCTAAATTTGCTCAAGACTTCCCTAACTTAGAGAACCCAATCCCAGCAGTTAATCCAGGAAATTGGTCGTTAACACAACAACGCAATGGAGAAACCGTTAGTGTGTATGGTTTTGAAGTTGCTATTCAGAGACAATTAGATTTTATTCCAGGTAAATTTTTCAAAGGATTAGGTGTATACTTGAATTACACGTATACAAACTCAGAAGCAAATGGAATTACTAATGCTGATGGAGATGAAAGAAAAAATGTAGCACTACCTGGCACAGCGCCTCATATGTTTAACAGCTCATTGTCTTGGGAAAACAAGAAATTCTCTGCGCGTGTTTCTATGAATTACACCGCTGATTATTTGGATGAATTAGGTGCAGATGCATTTGAAGATAGATATTACGACAAACAAACTTTTATTGATTCGAACGCATCCTATAAATTTACAAAACAAATGCGTGTTTTTGCTGAAATTAATAACTTAACAAACCAACCGTTACGATATTATCAAGGAGCTTCCAGTAGAACTATGCAAATGGAATATTATCAAGCAAGATTTAATCTAGGATTAAAATTTGATTTTTAAATTACAATTAATTTTTATTAAATTCGGCAAGCTTTCTCGTTTGCCGAATTTTTTTTTAACAAAAATAATTTAGATTATGAAACAATTTGTTTTCCTTATTTTCTTGGTACTAAACATACAAATTTCAAGTGCTCAAAAAGATGAACATAAAAAATTAATAAATAGTAAAAACTTTATTGTTCTTGGAGACTTTGGAAGATTTGGAGAGTACAATCAAAAAGAAGTGGCAAACCAAATGGCTAAAACTGCTGTTGAAATTGATGCAGACTTTGTGGTTTCTGTTGGAGATAATTTCTACCCAAATGGCGTTCAAAGCATTCAAGATCCCCATTTTGAAAAATCATTTGAGAATATTTATCCCCATTTTGATTTGCAATGTGATTGGTATTTAGGATTAGGAAATCATGATTACTCAGGAAATATTCAAGCTCAAATAGATTATTCAAACGTCAGTAGAAGATGGCATATGCCTGAGCAATATTTTGAAAAAATAATAGAATTAAAAGGAGGAAAAAAACTACAATTAATTTTTATTGATACGAATCCATTCATAAAAAGTTATTATAAAAATGATGATGAAAAAGGACGTAATGTAAAAAAACAAGATACTATAGCTCAAAAAAAATGGCTAATTGAAACTTTGAAGAAAAAAGACACCTCTATTTTATGGAAAATAGTTGTAGGACATCATCCTATGTATACTGGTGGAAAAAGATTAAAAAGTCCAGACACAAAAGACATAGAAACCCTTTTATCAGGCCTATTTAATGAATATAAAGTTGATGCCTATTTATGTGGACATGAACACGATTTACAAATAATTAAATCAAAAAATTGTTTCACTACTCAATTTCTATCTGGAGCAGGAAGTGAGGTAAGACCAACCGGAAATAGAGAAGGTACTATCTTTGCTCTTTCAGTTCCAGGATTTATGGCTTTTTCTGTAAGCGAAGATAAAATTCTAGTCCGTTTAATAAATACTTTTGGTACTGATTTATTCACATTTCAATTAAATAAAATCAATGAATAAACTTAAATTAGTACTTGTAGTTATTGTTGCTGTTGCCGGTTGTAAAGACAAACTTGCTCCAATACCAAAAAATGCACTAAGACCTACAGTCGTTACTGAAAAAACAAAGCATGATACCGATGATCCCGCAATTTGGATTCATCCAACGACTGCTTCAAATAGTCTTATCATAGGCACAGACAAAGACTCAAATGGCGGCCTATTTTTATACGATTTAAATGGCAAAATAATCAAAAAATCGATCCCTTTAAAAAGGCCCAATAACGTTGATGTTGCATACAAGTTAAAAGCAGGTAATTCCACTATTGATATCGCAGTAACAACAGAAAGAGAAACAAATAAAATTAGGGTGTTTTCTTTGCCTAAATTAGAGCCAATAGATAATGGTGGAATTGAAATATTTGTGGACGAAATAGAGAGAAGCCCTATGGGGATAGCACTTTACACACGACCATCGGATGGAGAAATTTTTGCAATTATTGGAAGAAAAAACGGTACTTCAGGAAGTTATTTATGGCAATACCAATTGGAAGTTACTATGGGAATCGTTTCGGCTAAACTCATAAGAAAATTTGGTAATTATAGTGGAAAAAAAGAGATTGAAGCATTAGCAGTAGATAATGAATTGGGATTTGTTTATTATTCAGACGAACAATCAGGAATACGAAAATATTATGCAGACCCTTTAAAAAAGGATAATAATGAAATAGCATTTTTTGGGCAAAATGATTTCAAATCCGACAATGAGGGAATTGCTATTTATAAAAAAAATAAAACTACTGGTTATATTTTAGTTTCCAACCAACAAGCAAATACTTTTATTGTATACACACGAGAAGAAAATTCTCATAAAAAAAACAAACACATTAAAATTGCAGAAATTCCTGTAGCAACAATTGAATGCGATGGTGCTGATGCAACTTCAATTCAAATTAGTAAAAAGTTCCCAAATGGTATGATGGTAGCCATGAGTAATGGCATGGTCTTTCATTACTACGATTGGAACTTAATTCAAAAAGAAATAAACAAACAAATAGAAAAATTTTGATAAAAATTAGAGCATTTAAACCCAGCTGATTACAGAGTTTTTTATGAATTAAACACACCAAGTGGACAATTCAAGTTTTTTTAATTAAAAGTTTATAATTTGTACCTTTGCACCAGGTTGACCATTCAATATTGAACACCGAATTTTGAAAGTTACAATAAACAACACAACTACAATATGAAAAACACACGTATTGCACCGTCAGTTCTTGCTGCCGACTTTGCCAATTTACAACGCGATATAGAAATGATCAATTCTAGTGAAGCCGATTGGTTTCATATTGATATTATGGACGGCGTTTTTGTTCCCAACATTTCTTTTGGAATGCCGGTTTTAGACGCCATTCAAAAACACGCCAAAAAAACCATCGATGTACACTTAATGATTGTAGATCCCGATCGGTACATTACTACATTTAAAAAATTAGGAGCTGATATATTAACGGTACATTACGAAGCTTGTACCCATTTGCATAGAACACTTCAAGCGATTAAAGCAGAAGGCATGAAAGCTGGCGTGGCCCTAAACCCACATACGAATGTTGACTTGTTAGAAGATGTGATTCAAGATATCGATTTAGTTTGTATCATGAGTGTTAATCCGGGTTTTGGCGGTCAATCTTTTATTGAAAATACGTATGCTAAAGTCGAAAAATTAAAAGCGTTGATCCATAAAAAAAATGCCGGAACCCTCATTGAAATCGATGGTGGTGTAACCGATAAAAATGCCCAACAATTAGTGGCTGCTGGTGCCGATGTATTGGTTGCTGGAAGCTATGTTTTTAGCGCACAAGACCCCATAGCAACCATTGCCCATTTGAAACAATTGACAAAATAATAGTAAAAAAGCCTAACAACTCGTTAGGCTTTTTTTCCCTATTGGAGAAAGATGCAACTATAATGCTATGATTGAGTATGTGTCTATCAAAAATCAAAAGGTTGAACTAATGGTCATAACTAATTACTCTTGAAATTTTCCAGTTACCATTATCATTCTTCCAAATCATTAAGAATTTGAAAGTGCCAATTTCGAGTTTACCATTTTCAATGTGTTTGAATTGGTGCTTGCCAATTTCTATTGCCCCATAACCTTCTATTGGATGTACTTCTAAGCTCTCTTTAATAAGATTTCTTTTGAGGTCATAATCTCTATTAAAAATAGACTGAAAATTCGAAAACACTTTTTCAAAATCTATTAACCCCCCATTATCTTGATACCACTCGAGATCTTTTGTAAAATAGGTCTTCATCAAATCTAGATTCTTTGAATTATATGCTTCGAATAAAGAACTATCAAGATTGGCTATTTCATTAAAAAGCGCAGTTTGAGTGGTTTCAACTTTTATTTCATCTTGGATTTGTGCAAAACCGCTTGTACAAATTGTGAGAGTTAATAATAACAGGATTAGATTTTTCATATGTAAATATAATAAAAAGATATAACTAGCCTGACTGAATGATAGACAATAAAAAAAGTCCAACATTTCTGCTGGACTTTTGCTCCCTCTCTTGGGCTCGAACCAAGGACTCTCTGATAAACAGTCAGATGCTCTAAACAACTTAACTAAGTAAGAAAACTCATTTATTTTTAGAATACAAATTTAACTGGATTTATATTTTATCAATATATTTATTTTGAAAAAACTTCCGAATCGTTAATAGGTACAAGCCGCTTGAATTATAATTTTTTCTTGAGATCCATATCCAGTTCCACCTAAAAATATGGATTCTATAGCAGGGGCGACACAAACACTTTGAACAACTGATTTTTGTTGGTCTCCATATCCTTCGCCTCCAAGAAATATGGATTCAATAGCTGGCGGAATACAAGCACTTTGTACTATCGCTTTTTGTTGGTCTCCATATCCTTCGCCTCCATAAAAAATCGATTCTACAGCAATAGGAGTACAAATGTTTTGCACAATTATTTTCTGCTGATCGCCAAAGCCAATGCCTCCATAAAAAATGGATTCTAATTGAACTGGCGCACAAACGTTTTGAAACAAACTTTGCTGAGAGGATCCAAATCCTATGCCACCTGAAAACATGGTCATGGTCTTTTTAGAATTAAAAACCCCACGCATAGAAGGTAGCGCAATTTGCCCAAAAGTATTTTGCGCCAAACAAAATAATGCTACTATTATTATTTTTTTTATCACTTGAATACAATTAATACGATCTTACTCCTCTACCAGTTTGGGCTTGACCATAACTTGCATCGTTTGCATAATTTCTGGAGGAAATTTGGCTACCATTACCATTTTGAGCAGAACCACCTCTATTATGATATTGCATACTATTCCATATTAAATTTCCGCAAGTTCCATCTGCATTGATATTGCCATCACCATTTGCCGTAGTAAAAGTAGAATAATCATAACCCCAGCCTCCTACACAACGCTCATAGGTGCCGCCAGTCATATCAGCTATACCATAATAAGTTGCTCCAGCATGTACTCTATCAGTATTTGCTGTAGCGGCACTTCCAGCTCTATACATTCTGCCTGTTTGCCAATTACTTAAACCTAAAGCAAAATAGGTTTGTATATCTGTTGAACAACCCCAGTTAGCATTGGTGTATTGAAATTGTACAATATCAGTGGTACCCCAAGCATATTCTCCACTAACTGACGCAAGTGGACCTCTACAAGCTTTTTCATATTCAAATTCTGTCATAGGTCGTAAAGCCGCCCATTCCATGTAAGTCAACCAGTGCTCTTGTCTTAATGATACAGGAAAACCTAAACCATCACAATCTTCATCATATACTCCATTATCATTAGCATCGCATGCGTAAACGGCAGGCGTCAAACTTGTTGTTGAAATAGCTGGTGTTTTAATTTCTATTCTATAGCCCCAATTATTCATAAAAACTGTTCCGGCTGATGAGGTTGGCGGTGTTGTATTCCAGTTCATGTCTTGTTGTTTATGTAATTGTTGTTCATAACTCAAGGTGTTTAAAAACGAAACGTATTGAGCACATGTAATTTCATATTTCATACAATAAAAACGATTGTAACCATAAGGGTAGGTGCTAGGCAAAGCAACTGTAGAACCAAGTTGTTCTTGAGCTCCATATTGTTCCTTAGTTAAATTTGTAGTAGTACTAGTAATTTGTACAGCTTGGTTAGTTGCATTTCCAAATACATAATAAGAAGGTCTATTATTGTCCCCTATATAAAAATCCCCTTGCGGTACATTTACCATTTCCATAGCATAAACTCCAATATTGTCTGCGCCAACAGGGCTCGCCAATGTTATTGTTACTGTGGCTTGAGCGATATTACCAATTCCAGCAGCTGATCTTCTTACGAAAACTCCAGCATTATCTGATACTGTATCAACTTGTAGAACTGAACCGGTAACGGATTGTCCTGTTGCAGATAATTGACCATGCAGCCAAGGGCTTACAGCGCCTGTTACACAAGATTGTCTTTTAACAAAAATCCAAACTGCATCCCAGTTAGATGGCCCTGTAGTAACATACCAACTGTTATCCCATTTAATAGTAAAGGTAAGTGTGCTTCCACTGATTGTTGGTGTTCCCACCACTAAATTATTTGCCTGACTTTGAAAACTATTTGCCAAGAATAGAATGGTAATTAAAAATAATTTTTTCATTTTTGAAGGTTTAATTGAGTTATATATTATTTATTTTCTGTTTTAGTTGTTTTAATTTTATTGCATGTCACCTGCTGTAACAATAATGCCCCCACCAATATTTACAATGGTAGCTATAGCATAATTTCCAGCAGTTGCCGTATAATTATTTCTGTTTTTTAAGGTAACTCCCGATCCACCTGCTAAATTAATTTTGTTGGCATCAATACTTTTTTGTAAAACCATACAATTAAACCCAACGGGCAAATCATTATTAAAAGTAATCGTAATTTGACTTGATGGATTACAAATCAATACCTTAGCTTTGTATTGCTCTGCATTTGCATTATTGATGGTTAAATTAGCTGTTATTTCGGAACTTATTGAAGCATTTGCTGTAATTGAGCCGCTTGTGTTTACATTGGTCACTGCCGTTGTTCCATTGGTTCCATCTGCCCCCAACTGAATGGTATTACTAGATGTAACTGTAGCGCCTGATCCAATTGCTGTAGCATTAGAAATGGAGCTATTGCTCGTAACATTTGCATTGTATCCTAAATAGGTGTTATTGTTACCCGTATTGATTCCCGTTCCAGCGTTTTCTCCAATTGCTGTTGTTTGCGATGTAGCACCAGAATTTCTCATAGAATTTGTTCCAACAGCTGTATTATCTGTCCCTGAATTACCATCTAAGGTCATAAACCCTAAGGCTGTGTTATTGGCTTGAGTAGCATTTGCACTATCTCCAATTACTGTGCTTTGGCTTCCGCCGCCATTTCCTACTTTGATTCCATTAACTACAATATCTGAACTAAATGTTTTATTTCCCGCAATAGTTTGATTGGTTGTTAAATTAACAAAATTAGATGTATCAACAGTAGCTGGAGTACTCCAAATTGCAGTACCACTACCATTAGTTGTTAATACTTGACCAGCTGTTCCATGGGTTGAAGGGTAAGTAACGGTTCCAGAGGTTAAAGGTGTTATAGGTTGGTTAACAACATACAATTCAAAAGGAAAATCTCTAGCAAATGATAGGTTAACTCCATTTATATCATAAGCTTGTCCACCATTATACATGTCTTGTGTTCTACAATATAATGAAACCCCATTTCCAGTAATAAACTCAATAACATATTGAGCATTAGGATTTAGATAAATTGTGTTATCAAATTTAAACTCAATTGTAGGGTAATAAGGATATAAAGGATCACTGTAGCTATAATCTATTACAGTTGGCAAACTAGAAGTTGCCAATACTGCTCCTGTCAAAGCATGTGTCGTACCTGTCTCTAAATTATTTACATACTCTCTAATTTTTATTGAAGAATTTGCTATTCCATTTAACAACTGCTGACCACCAACACCTCCAAATGCATTTGTACGTAATTTATTTAAATAACCTCCTGTTACTCCCATAGTGAAACTTTGCCCTTTTTGGGACCCGTTTGTACCATTTGTAGTAGAAAACAAAGATGGAATTGAAACTGACCCTTGTATTGGTGCAGTAGCAATATTCCCATCTGGTTTTTTCCAAGAATTGCCATTGAAGTACTGTGGCTCTCCAGAAATAGAACAATCAGTACAATAAATAATTAATCCATTAGCAGGATTCGAAATTGCATTTCTTTGAATCATAGTCATTCTTGGCGTTAAAAATCCTTTAGTAGTCGAAGTGATATCTAAAATTGCGGATGAATTAGGGGAAGAAGTTCCTACTCCTACTGTGCCCGTTGGTACATTCAAATTAGAAGTAAATGTTTTATTTCCAGCAATATTTTGATTGGTTGTTAAATCCACAAAATTTTGAGTGCTAGAACCTGTTCCCCCATTGGCAATGGCAACTATACCAGACACGTTTGTAGCGATACCATTTGTAACTTGATTGTCCACATATATTTTAACCGCTTTTTGAGTAGGAAATAACAAATCACTTGTTCCTAAAGTTGTTGTAGTTGATTTATTTGCAGCATCTTCTTTTAACGCTAAAGCAGCTGTTGTAGCTGTTGCGTTTGAAGTTACTGTATTTCCAAGAGTAGTAATAGCTGCTGTATTTGCTGTGTTAGAAGTAGAAATATTGGTATCTACATAAGTTTTCACTGCATTTTGTGTTGGAAATAACACATTGCTGGTTCCTAATGTTGTGGTTGTTGATTTGTTTGCAGCATCTTCTTTTAACCCTAAAGCTGTTGTGGTAGCCGCCGCGTTTGCAGTTACTGTATTTCCAAGTGTAGTAATAGCTGCTGTATTAGAAGCATTTACGTTTGTAATATTGGTATCTACATAGGTTTTCACTGCATTTTGTGTTGGAAATAACACATTGCTGGTTCCTAATGTTGTGGTTGTTGATTTATTTGCCGTATTTTCTTTGGTTGCTAATGCTGCCGTGGTTGCTGTAGCATTTGCGGCCACTGTAGCTTGAAGCGCTGCTATTGCCGCTGTGCTTTCTGAATTTACAGCATATAAAGCAAATGGAACAGACGTAAATGGTTGATTACTAATTTCAGTATAGTAGGCACAAACTCCTGTAGCACTTAAATCGACTTTTAAATTTTTTGGGTTGGCATTCCAAAGTATATTTGAAAAGGATGTTGCATACCCCCCAAGTTGTAATCCTGTTCCAATAATTAAATTCACCATTCCAAATTCATCTGTTGTGGTTTGAATGCTTTCAATATATTCTGGTTGCGAATTGTGGTCAATGATTGTAAATCGTAAACAAATATTTTTATTTGCTAACGGTGCATTTGCATTATTTACCCCCGGTAATTGCTCGCCAGAAGGATTGAATATTACGGCTTGATAAGTGATCCCATTAGTTTGAGAATAACCCATAAAACCAATAAATAACAAAAGAATACTAACTATTTTTTTCATGATGTTTGATTTATTTTAATAGAAAATTAAATCCAAAATGGATTTGGTTATTAGTAAATGAAAGCTTTTCTGAAGATGAATTAGAAATGTTATAGGACTTAGAAAATTCATATCCTGCAGAAATTTTAATATCTCTGTTAATCGAATATTGAAAATCAATACCCACGTTTGGCTGAACTACAATTCCAGAAAACTCCTCATGAGAAGCAATATCATAAACCCTATTATTGATATATTGTTCGCCTTTAATTATAGTTGAGGTAGCAACACCTAATTTTGTTTTAACGGTAAAAAAATCAGCATTTTGATACAACGTATAATTTAGTGCGTTTTGAACTCCTAAATAATTTGTCTTCCACGAATAATCATCCGAACTTGTGCCGCCAACAGCGTTGAATTGATTATAAATTACACTAATTGCATAACTTACTTTACTTGATGCAGCTGATTTATTCAACTTAAAATCCATACCTGCCTGGTAAAAAGAACCGTCTCCGCTTCTTAGATTTGGATTTGAAAATCCCGCAGAATTTTTATAATCATAGCTTGTGAAATTTTTTCCTGTAGAAAAAAATAGTTCTTGAGATTGCATATAGCATCCCGAAAACAGCAGTAAGAAAAGGAAACATTTTTTAATCATCTTGTTTTAATTTTTAATTATTTTAGTGTAGTATAAATAGTTTAAATTTGAAAGTTGTATGAAATAGTTTGCACTAGGCAAATGCTTCAAATCTATTGAAGTGGTTTGCTCTACTACTTGAAGGTTATCCGTAAAAACTAATCGACCAGAAACATCATAGATGTGAAGAGAAATAGTATCTCCTACACTTCCTGTAAAAGTAAAATTGATTCGATCTAAAAATGGATTGGGAAAAGTAGAAGTACTAACTGAAACATTGTTCTGGGCAATAATTTTATTCCAATTGCTTTGTTGAAAGCCTTGTTGGACAGTAATATTTCCAGTTCTTGTTCCTACAACAGATTGCTGGCCTACTGTGAAGTTTAACAAAATTCCAGACTCTGAGCCGCTTTTACCGCCTTGTGCGCTTATCATTTGATGGTGTAGGGTTTGTCCAAATAAATGGGAAGTTGTGAGGCAAATGATAATGAATACTAATATTCTCATAGTTCTATAATTTTTTCAAAACTAATGATATTTAGGATTACATACTTGTTGAAAAAATTTTGCATCAAAAAATAGAACAATATAGTAACAACTTTTACCTTTTTAGTAAATTGTAGAAAACTTGACTAACAACGAAAATTAAGTTGTAAAATACTTCTCTACCGAAATAATACAGTACATTTGAATGTGAAATTATAAATTCTATTTTTATTAGAATATACAATTAAATATACTAAATCATGTATGATATATTAACTGTAGAAATTATCATTTATATAGCCGTAGTAATTCTTGGAGTTATTACCGCCGCTATTATTTCACAAAATAAATCAAATAGAGCCTTTAATATTTATTTGATTATTCTATTATCAATTATATCTTTTCGATTTTTGTTTGTGATAATGACTAAATTTAATGAGAATTTTGCCCCACTATTATCACTAAACCATTTTTTTAGTTTATTAATACCTATCGTTTATCTTTATTTTAAAAACTTAGTCAATGACGTCAAAAAAATAAAAAAGAAAGATATAATACATATTATATTTCCACTATTTTTAGGAGGTTTAAATGTAATTAATAATAAATTTAATTATTTTGGAATTTCATCAGAACTGATATTGAGGATCGTTATTGTTGTCTATCTTTTTATTTATGTGTTAAAAATATTCATACTACTCAAAAATTCTATTTGGAAAAGAAATTCAAAAATTATTATTATTAATCAACAAAATGAGTTAATTATGAATTGGTCAATCTTTTTATTTATCATAATATTTTTAGCTGCAATAAGATTATCTACTTCAATTTTCATTGATCTAATAAGTGGTGATTATACTAGTAGAAAAAATGAACTTTGGATATCTGGAATATTATTTATAATACTGTTTATTAAAGTATTATCTACACCCGAAATTCTTTTTGGATACAATGCCTTATATAAAAAAATAAATCTAAAAAAAACATCTCTTTTATTGAATGATATTTGGCTGTTAAATGATAAAAAAGAAATAAAAAATCAACAAGATGCTTTGTTAAAAGATAAGATATATCCTAATTTAATAGGTTGCATAAAAAATATTGAACGTCTTGCAATAGAAGAAAAAGTATTTCGAAATCAAAAAATTACCAAAATAGAAATAGCTAAAAAATTAGAGCTTCCAAAAAGTCATTTGAAATATATTTTTAAATATCACTCAAAAATAAATTATACTGAATTTAAAAAAATGATAAAAATCCATGACGCGCTTCAACTAATTGAAACGGGTTATTTAAAATTAAACACCCTGGAAGGATTAGCAATAAAAGTTGGTTTTGCTTCTTATAATCCGTTTTTTACTTCTTTTAAAGAAATTACAGGAACTACACCACAAGCTTACAATAAAGAGTTTTTATCCGACAGAAAGCAAATAAATGGTGATATTTAAATAAATTTTGCTTCGCAACATCTCTCAACGCTCCGCTTTGAAAATACTATAAAATAAAAAAACGCTCAAAAAGTTTGGCGTTTTTTTTCTTTTGAAGTATTTATTCGTGACCTCGGCAGGGTTCGAACCTGCAACCAACGGAGCCGAAATCCGTCATTCTATCCAGTTGAACTACGAGGCCATTTTTTTAGATAATAGAACTTAATCTGTTTTCTATATTCTATACTATATATTCTGTTTTTATACTAAAAGTTTTTTTACAATTCCAGAAATTACTTTACCTTCAGCTTGTCCTCCTATTTGAGCCGAAGCCAATCCCATTACTTTTCCCATAGCAGCAATGCCTGTTGCGCCAGTTTCGGAGATGATTTTTGCCACAATAGCTTCTACTTCTGCTTCGGTTAATTGAGTCGGTAAAAACTGTTCTATTATAGCAATTTGAGCTAATTCTGGTTCAGCTAAGTCGAGACGGTTTTGTGCTGTAAAAATTTCGTAACTGTCTTTTCGCATTTTTACTAAACGCTGTAACATTTTTATTTCGTCAGCTTCGGTTATCCCTTCGGCAGCACCTACCTCTGTTTTTGCCAAGATGATCGCCGATTTAATAGCGCGTAAAGCTTCTAAAGCAACCGAATCTTTAGCTTTCATGGCCTCTTTCATGTGTTCCATGATTTTTACTTCTAAACTCATATCGATGTGAATTGTTTATTATTAATTCTGTGGGCAAAGGTAACAAAAAAAACCCGAAAATAACTCTCCGGGTCTTATGTGGTAGGTTAGTTCATTGTAAATTAATCTACATTATCATGAAGGAATGAATTGTTTGAACGAAGTTGTATATCATCGTTACTATCGGTTCCTAGTGACATTCTAGACTGATTACTGTTTGCAGAAAGGGGAGATGTTAGATCTATTCCCATTCTTTTATAGGCAGGCTCTCTTTCAAATTCATCAATTTGGGAAGTACTGTTGTTGAATTTATGATTGAATTCCTTCATTTTTCTTTTGCGCTCTTCGGCTCTAAATTTTAAGGTATCTTCAATTGACATCTCTAAAGGTGAAACTGCATCAAAAAGGATGTTGTCCTCTAATTTTTGAACTTCATTTTTAAGTGTAAAATTAAGTTCCTGATCTATGGGTTCATTAACTCTGTGTACTTCTTTAACGGGAGTAATATCAGATTCATTTTCCAAATAATCTTCTAAAGAATACTTGATAATTCCGTTTTGATTGATTTCGGTAACCGGAACCACATTAATAGGATCTTTAACTTCTAAAGAACGTGTTTCATCCGATAAATCAAATACAATTGTATTTTTAATGGATGTATTTGAACTTGTTTCTATATTTATATCAAACAAATCTAATTCAAAATTAAAGTCGTCATTTGCTTTTACAAATTCAGGGTCGATCACTTTAATTTCTCTAATTTGTGGCGTAATTACTTCAAATTGAGAAGCGGTTGGAGCAGCTACTACTTCATAGGTTACTGCTATATTTTTAAGAAACTCGGATGTAGGGACTAAATCCATTGAAGCTACAGGAGCATGAATTTCAAAAACTGGTTCGTCTGCCTCTTCTTCTAAGGTAAATATTATTTTTTCAGCTTCTGGTTGGGCTTCCTCTACTCTTGGCGCCTCAAATATTGGCTCATTCACAGGAAGTGCAGTAATTGTCTTATTCAATAATTCATGAACAATTTTTTGCTCATCTTCTAACGAGTGGATGATTTTTTTAGGTTCGGTGTTCACAATATCTGCTTGTTGTTCCACATTAAAACCTGTGGCAATAACCGTTACAGAAATAGCATCTCCTAGTGCCTCTTCTTCGCCAACTCCCATAATGATATTGGCATTAAATCCGGCTTCTGATTGAATAAAATCGTTGATTTCTCCAATTTCATCTATAGTAATTTCATTTGCTTCATCGGTACCCGAAACGATTAATAACAGTACATTTTTTGCACCGGTAATTTTATTATCATTTAACAATGGAGAGTCTAAAGCACTTGAAATAGCTTGTTTTGCTCGGTCGGTCCCCGAAGCGGTAGCCGAACCCATAATAGCTGTACCACTATTTGATAATACGGTTTTAGCATCTTTAAGGTCGATGTTTTGGGTATAATGGTGCGTAATTACCTCTGCAATACCTCTAGAGGCGGTTGCTAGTACTTCGTCTGCTTTTGAAAAACCCGCTTTAAAACCCAGATTTCCATATACTTCACGTAATTTATTATTATTGATAACAACTAAAGAATCAACTTGCTTGCGCAAACGTTCTACTCCTGCTAACGCTTGCTCAGAGCGAACTTTCCCTTCAAACTGAAAAGGGATGGTAACTATACCAACGGTAAGAATATCTCTGTCTTTTGCCATTTGTGCAATAACAGGTGCTGCTCCCGTTCCGGTTCCTCCACCCATTCCTGCGGTGATGAAAACCATTTTGGTATTGCTGTCAAGCATTTTTTCGATTTCTGCGACACTTTCAATTGCAGATTGCTGCCCTACTTCAGGATTTGCACCTGCCCCTAAACCTTCTGTTAGGTTTACACCTAACTGAATTTTATTGGGTACAGGGCTATTTTGTAATGCCTGCGAATCAGTATTACAAACTATAAAATCAACACCTTTAATGCCTTGTTTAAACATGTGGTTTATAGCATTACTACCTCCTCCTCCAACGCCAATTACTTTAATTACGTTCGATTGGTTTTTAGGTAAATCAAATGAAATGTTTCCAAATTCTGACATAGTATCTCCTTTTATTCTGCGTTATCTAAAAAATCTTTAATCTTATCTATATATTTATCAAAAAACGAACGTTTGATTTTGTCATCAGTTGTCTCTTGAATAGGGTTTTGTGGGGTTGACGTTTCAGTTGGTCTCTCGATAACTGGCACGTCAGTTGATATAATTTCGGGGGCTACTTCTGGCTCCTCTTTCTTCATTTCAACAAAAGGCGTAGCGCTTTTGGTGTTGTTTCGAATACTATTCATTACCAATCCAACAGCAGTAGCATACAAGGGACTAGACAACTCTTCGATCGAATCTCCCGCTAAATGCTCGTTTGGATAACCAATACGCGTATCCATTCCTGTGATATATTCTACCAACTGTTTGATGTGTTGTAATTGCGCGCCACCTCCGGTTAAAACAATACCTGCAATCAATTTTTTCTTAGGATCTTCATGACCATACAATTTGATTTCAGCATAAACTTGCTCAATAATTTCCACCACTCGTGCATGGATAATTTTTGATAAGTTTTTAAGTGAAATTTCTTTTGGTTCTCTTCCTCTTAATCCAGGAATTGAAACAATTTCGTTGTCTCTATTTTCTCCTGGCCATGCCGATCCAAATCGAGTCTTTAACAACTCTGCTTGTTTTTCAATGATCGAACAACCCTCTTTAATATCCTCAGTAATTACATTTCCTCCAAAAGGGATAACGGCCGTATTACGAATGATACCATCTTTAAATATAGCCAAATCCGTTGTTCCTCCTCCGATATCAATTAAAGCAACACCCGCTTCTTTTTCTTCTTGACTTAATACTGCATCTGCCGAAGCCAATGGCTCTAGGGTTAAGCCAGACAATTCTAATCCCGCACTTTTTACACATCTCCCCAAGTTGCGAATCGACGCTGCTTGTCCTACTACCACATGAAAGCTAGATTCTAGTCTTCCGCCATACATACCAATTGGTTCTTTTATTTCAGCTTGCCCATCAATTTTAAATTCTTGTGGCAACACATGAATAATTTCTTCACCCGGCAACATGGCTAATTTATGTACTTGACTAATAAGCGTATCGATATCTACATCACCAATTACTTCTTCTGCCTTGGGTCTGCTTATGTAATCGCTGTGTTGAATACTGCGAATGTGTTGTCCCGCAATTCCTACCACCACATCATTAATTTTATAACCCGAATCATTTTCAGCTTCTGAAACCGCTTGTTGAATGGACTGGATAGTTTGAGTAATATTATTTACAACACCTCGATGAACACCCAGACTCTTAGATTTTCCTACTCCAAGAATTTCTAATTTCCCGTATTCATTTTTCTTTCCGATCATTGCTACAATTTTGGTTGTACCAATATCTAATCCTACTGCAATGTTGTCTTTGTTCATAATTTTACGCTATTTCTTACAAACCACTTGTTGTATAAACATCAAGTTTATCTCTTTGTATTCTTTAATCAATGTATCTTTAATGGCATGATGAAAAAAAGCCTTATAATTTTTTAGCTTCTTTTTTACATTTATTGGTTTTCCAAAAGCAATTTTATAATCAAAACTTCGGTTGGTTAACACTACATTACCCGATGGCAAAATTTGTGCACCCGTTATATTTTTATTTAAGAAATCGTCCTCTTTAATTTCTGTAAACAAATTCAAATAGGCCTTTCTTTTTTCTTTACTAAGTTCTCCCACAAGGAGCGGAACACGTGCCGAAAAATTTGGAGATAGCGACATTCTTTTCCCTTTGTGATCAAGGTAATAACTGTCGTTCTCTGATATAACTCTAAGTATAGGGATCTTTTGAGTAATACGTGTGTTTAGAAAACCATCTATCGTTGAAAAAATTTCTGCTTTTTCGATCATCTCGTGATGATTTAGGGAGTTTTCTAAAGTATTCAAATCTACTTTATCTTTTTGTATTGTTGAAGCGTCTCCTAAATTTTGTATTAACAAGTTATTAACCATTTGATGTGTTAAAAACATATTTTCATTCGACTGAAATTTGATTTCTATCTTGTTGATTTTACGCACTCTATTTCTTTTTGAGGAAAAAGAATACAGAAAAATCATTGCAAAAATGATCAACACCAATCTTATACTATGCCAATTAATTCTCTTCATATAGCGCACTTTTAATATCTTTTACCATCTCACCAATGTCTCCAGCTCCAATTGTAATGAACACCGTTGCATCCGAATTTTTAAACGCTGCAATCAATTCTATTTTATTGACTAATTTTTTGTTTGGATGCGCAATTTTTGTTAACAACCAAGTAGACGTTATACCATCAATTGGCAATTCTCTAGCGGGATAAATATCCAAAAGGAGTATTTCATCAAATTGGGATAAACTCGCTGCAAAACCATCAGCAAAATCTTTGGTGCGACTGAACAAATGGGGCTGAAAAGCCGCTATTATTTTTTTTCCAGGGTACAACTCACGAACCGCTTGATGCACCGCATTTATTTCGGTAGGATGGTGCGCATAATCATCGATAAAAACTCTGTTTTCTTCTCGGATTTGAAACGAAAAACGTCTTCTTACCCCTTTAAAACTTGCTAGTGCTGTGCTAATGTTTATATTTGAAACCCCATACGATTTTGCCATAGCAAAAGCCAACAAAGCATTGGTTAAATTGTGGTGACCTGGTAATCCAAATTTTATATGTTGCACCACTTCTGTGGGTGTTTTGACATCAAACACATAATACCCGTTTTCAATTCGGATGTTTTGCGCCGAAAAATCAGCATCTTGAGTAACGCCTATCGTTATTCCATCTAAGGGCAATCCCTTAATTACATATAAATTTTCGCGATCGGTTTTGGCCGCAAACTCCCGAAACGAATCTTCAAGATGAGCGGCATCTCCATAAATATCAAGATGATCGGCATCCATTGAAGTAATGCACGATACATTTGGATGCAGGTGTAAAAAAGAACGATCAAACTCATCGGCTTCAACAACGGTAACTGTTTTACCCGAACCAATTAAATTGGAATTATAGTTTTCTACAATTCCACCCAAAAATGCCGTTACATCTACACCACTTTCGTATAAAATATGGCCCAATATACTCGAAGTAGTTGTTTTACCGTGCGTACCCGCTACTGCAAAACAATAGGTGTCTTTTGTAATTAAGCCTAATACTTCGGCACGCTTTTTAATTGCATAGTGTCGTTCCACAAAATAATTCCATTCGGAATGGGAAGTTGGAATGGCAGGTGTTACCACAACCAAAGTATTTTCGTTATAAAAATCATTTGGAATTAGCTGAATATTATCTTCAAAATGAATGGCTAAACCCAAAGCTTGCAATTCATCGGTCAATTGGGTTTCGGTTTTGTCATACCCCGCCACATTTTTTCCAATGTATTGAAAATAACGTGCCAATGCACTCATACCGATGCCCCCGATGCCAATGAAATAGACGTTATGTATTTGGTTTAGGTTCATTTTTAGTTAAATGTATAACTGTTAATTTGTTTAATTGATTAGTTTGATAATTGCTTCAACTATATCTTTTGTTGCGTTTGGCTTGGCTAATTTTTTTATATTTTGACCCAACTCGGTTTGCAAACTTTCGTTTGCAAGTAAGTCCGTTACTATTTTTTCAAATGTTTGATCCAATTCCGATTCTTTGATCAATAATGCACCTCTCTTGTCGGCAATGGCTTTAGCATTTTTAGTTTGATGGTCTTCCGCCACATTGGGCGACGGAATAAAAATTGTGGGCTTACCTACGATGCACAACTCCGAAACAGAAGAGGCTCCTGAACGGGAAATAATACTATCTGCAGCAGCATATGCTAAATCCATTCGATCAATAAATGCAACAACTTGAACACCTTTTCGCTCATTGTATTTTGCATACTCATTCAAGTATAGCTTTCCGCATTGCCAAATAATTTGACCATTTAGGCCTAATAGAAACTCCAATTCTTTTTCAATAAGTTGGTTAATTTTTCGAGCACCCAAACTACCCCCTAGTACTAAAATTGTATTTTTAGAAGCGTCTAGTTTAAAATAATTCATGGCTTCCATTTTATCCGCTGGGATTAATAAATCTTGTCGAACTGGATTACCTGTAAGGATCATTTTTTGTTTTGGAAAGAAACGTTCTAAATTTTCATAGGCCACACAAATCACATGAGCTTTTTTTGCTAATAATTTATTGGTAATTCCTGGAAACGAATTTTGCTCTTGTATCACCGTTGGAATCCCAAATAGCGTAGCAACCTTTAATACCGCTCCACTCGCAAAACCACCTGTTCCTATGACCACATCGGGTTTAAAACGTTGCACTATAAAAAACGACTTGATGAGACTTGCCACTAGCTTCACTGGAAACAATGCGTTTTGAAAGGTTAATTTTCTTTGCAACCCTGCAATCCACAAGCCTTTAATATCATAACCTGCTTGAGGCACTTTTTGCATTTCCATTTTGTCTTTTGCTCCCACAAAAAGAAACTTCGCCTCAGGAAAACGTGCTTTTAATTCATTGGCAATAGCAACCGCCGGGTAGATATGTCCACCTGTACCGCCGCCACTAATTATGAATTTAGGTTGTTTCATTTATTCTTTATTTCGTACACTATTCATTGGATTTTCTCCGTCAATTAAACTATCGCCTTCTAAATCTTTTACTTCTTCTCTAATGGAATATCTCAATTCCTCTAATTTTTGTTGGTTTTCCTCGGAAGGATCTTCTTCATTAATTGCTACTTGAGCATCAATTAATTGTTGCAAGGCTTCATCACGTTTTCTTTTTTCTTCTAAATCCAATGCTACTTCTTCATCTTTTTTGGTAACACTCAAGATCACTCCAATTGCAATACAAGTCATCCAAATGGAAGTACCACCACTACTAATTAAGGGCAAAGGTTGGCCTGTAACGGGTAATAATTCTACCGCTACACCCATATTGATGAGGGCTTGAAAAATAATTGGAAATCCCAATCCGATGATTAATAATTTCCCAAATAAGGTACTTGCTTTTTGAGCATCGATGATGAATCGAACAAACAATAATAAATACAAAAACAATATTCCAACAGCACCTATTAATCCGTATTCTTCTACAATAATGGCAAAAATGAAATCGGAAGAAGATTGCGGTAAAAAGTGCTTTTGTACGCTTCTACCCGGTCCTAAACCATAAATTTTTCCAGAAGCAATTGCTATTTTAGCATTTTCAATTTGGTAATCATCATCTCTGGGTTTGTCGTCAAAAAAACTATCTATTCTACTCATCCATGTATCCACACGGTTGGGCATTGCATCTGGAAATGCTTTTGCAACCATGACAAAGAAAATCAAACTTACAAGTCCAGAACCCACAATAAAACCTAAATATTTGAGCGGATATTGTCCAATAAAAACCAACATACACACCATGCAAAAAATTAACGCCGTGGTGGAAAAATTGGCTGGAAGTACTAGTGCTAAAATTACAAAAACGGGCAACCATAGTTCCAATAAAGATTCTTTAAAGGAATATTCTTTATCACTTACTTTTGACAAATAACGGGCCACATAAATCATTAAGACAATAAAAGCAATAGTAGACGTTTGAAAACTTATTCCCACAAATGGGATTTGTATCCAGCGACTAGCATTGGCACCATCAATAACAGTTCCTTTAAATAGGGTATAAATTAACAATAAGATTACCAAGGGAATCCCAAAAATAGACAAAGCTTTAAAATAATGGTAGGGGGTTTTATGAATGAAAAACACGATGGCAAACCCAAACATGACGTGAACAAAATGTTTGAAAAGATAACCAATGGTTGAACCCTTTCCTATGACATAAACCAAGTTTGTACTGGCACTATAAACAGGTAAAAAAGAAACTAGTGCCAATAGAAATACTATAGCCCAAATGGTTTTATCACCTCTTATTTTACCTATTATGTCAAACATATTTTGGTTGAGTTTTAATTTTACAAATTATAAATAGCCTGCTTGAATTGGTTGCCTCGATCTTCATAGTTTTCAAACAAATCAAAACTGGCACAGGCAGGTGATAACAAAACACTATCCCCTTTTTCTGCTAATCGTTTAGCAATTTGAACAGCTTCTGCCATAGAAGTAGTTTCCACCATGATGTCTACCACATTATTAAAGGCATTACTGATTTTTTCGTTGTCGACTCCTAAACAAACAATAGCTTTAACTTTTTCCCGTACTAAAGGCATCAACTCATCATAATCATTTCCTTTATCAACACCACCAACGATCCAAACTGTAGGGGTCGTCATACTATCCAAAGCGTAAAAAACCGAATTTACATTGGTTGCTTTGGAATCATTAATATATTGAACCCCTTGTATTTTTAATACTTTTTCTAAACGGTGTTCGGCACCTTGAAAATTAATCAAACTTTCTCTAATGGTTTGTTTTCTAATCTTCAGCAATTGTGCCACAGCTGATGCTGCCATTGCATTTTTAATGTTGTGTTTACCTTCTAGGGCTAGTTCGTTTATTGGCATAGTAAATACGTTGTTATTAATTGTACTAAATATTTTATCTTCTTCTAAATAAGCGCCTTCATGTTCTGGTTTTACAAGCAACGAGAAGGGAACTTGATGTGCATTAATTGTATTTTGGAGGAGCCAATTTTGAATGGCTTCATCTTCATTATCAAAAATTAAATAATCATCTTTTGTTTGGTTTTTGGTGATTCTAAATTTGGCAGCGATATACAAACTATAATCATAATTGTATCGATCCAAATGATCTGGGCTTATATTTGTAATTATGGCAATATGTGGCTTATAATTTATGATGCCGTCCAATTGAAAACTGCTCAATTCTAATACATAGACATCGTGTTTGTTTTCGGCTACTTGCCAGGCAAAACTTTTTCCAATATTTCCGGCAAGTCCCACATTTAATCCTCCTTGTTTCAGAATGTGATACGTCAATAATGTTGTAGTAGTTTTTCCGTTGCTTCCGGTAATTCCTACTGTAATTGCATCGGTAAATTGCGCTGCAAATTCAATTTCTGAAATAACAGACACCCCTTTTTCAATTAGTTTTTTAACTATCAAAACTTTATCCGGAATTCCAGGGCTTTTCATTACCACATTGGCATTCAAAATAAGGGCTTCGGTATGTTGCTCCTCTTCCCAAACAATTTCATTACGTGTAAGAACTTCTTTGTAGGTGTCTTTTATTTTTCCATAATCAGACACAAAAACATCATATCCTTTTTGCTTTCCTAATATTGCAGTACCAACACCACTTTCTCCGCCTCCTAAAACCACCAATCGCATGTTATCTTAATTTAAGCGATACCAATGAAAAAATGGCTAGTAGTATTCCTACAATCCAAAAGCGCGTAACAATTTTACTTTCGTGATATCCTTTCTTTTGGTAATGGTGGTGCAATGGCGACATTAAAAAAACTCGTCTTCCCTCGCCGTATTTCTTTTTGGTATATTTAAAATAACTTACTTGAATAATCACAGACATGTTTTCGGCCAAGAAAATAGCACATACTACAGGAATCAACATTTCTTTTCGAATCGCAATAGCAATCACAGCAATTATTCCCCCAATCGTTAAACTACCCGTATCACCCATAAAAACAGAAGCAGGATAAGCATTGTACCATAAAAATCCGACTAACGCTCCTACAAATGCTGCAATAAAAACTGTCATTTCTCCCGAATTGGGTATGTACATAATGTTCAAATAATCGGAAAAAATTATATTTCCAGAAACAAAAGTGAATAATCCTAAAGTCAAGACTGATATAGCAGATGTCCCTGCGGCCAAACCATCTATTCCATCGGTTAAGTTGGCGCCGTTTGAAACCGCCGTAATGATTAATATAACCATTGGAATAAAGATCAACCAGGCATAATTTTTATAATCATCTCCCATAAAAGACAAAACTTCGGCATAATCAAACTCGTTATTTTTCATAAACGGAATGGTTGTGGCGGTTGATTTTTCTTCTAAATCAGAAGATTTGATGTTGTTTTCTATTTTTATACGTGAGTTAACAGTGTCTTTCCGTACGGTCACATCTGGACTCAGGTATAAAACAGTTCCGACAATTAATCCCAAACCCACTTGACCAAAAACTTTAAATATTCCTTTTAAACCTTGTTTGTCTTTTTTAAATATTTTAATATAATCATCAATAAATCCAATAGTTCCCATCCAAATCGTAGTCATAATCAACAAGATGATGTAGATGTTATTTAGTTTTGCCAATAAAAATACCGGAATCAAAGTGGCAAGGATGATGATGATTCCCCCCATAGTTGGTGTTCCTGCTTTTGCTGTTTGTCCATCCAATCCCAATTCGCGAACGGTTTCACCTACTTGTTGATTTCTTAAATAGTTGATGATTTTTTTTCCATAAATCGTTGCGATTAACAAGGATAAAATAAAGGCCAACGCCGAACGAAAAGTAATATATTGAAAAACCCCTGCTCCAGGAACATCAAAAGCTTTGTCTAAATATTGAAAAATATAGTATAACATAATTTTGGCTTCTTATTAGTGGTTACTATTGGCTTCTTATTTATTTAATTGTTGCAACAACTCTGTTACTATCTCTAAATCATCAAAATCATATCGCACGCCGTTTATTTCTTGATAGGTTTCGTGACCTTTGCCAGCGATTAGAATAATATCGTTAGTATTTGCCAACTGACATGCTGTTTTAATGGCTTGTTTTCGATCCAATATGGAAAGCGTTTTTTTATAATTTTGTGGCGCTACTCCTTTTTCCATTTCTTGAATAATTGTTTCGGGATCTTCTGTTCTGGGATTATCTGCTGTAAAAATGGCCTTATCACTCAATGCAGCAGCAATAGCTGCCATAATTGGTCGCTTGGTTGTATCGCGATCACCGCCGCAACCTACAACAGTAATTAATTGTTCGTTTTTGGTACGAATGTCTTGAATGGTTTGTAACACATTTTCTAAAGCATCGGGTGTATGTGCATAATCTACTATGGCCGTGATTTTTGTTTCCGAAACCACAAACTGAAAGCGACCCGAAACACTCTCGAGTTCAGAAAGCAATCGTAATGCTTCTACTTTTTCAATCCCTAATTCAACAGCTACAGCAAAAATGGCTAATAAATTATAGGCATTGAACGAACCAATTAATTTTACCCAAACCTCATTTTCATTGATTTTCAATAACAATCCAGACAATTGATTTTCTAATATTTGCGCTCTATAATCGGCATATGATTTTAAGGCATAGGTGATTTTTTTTGCTTTTGTATTTTGGAGCATAATACTTCCATTTTTGTCGTCGCCATTTGTAATAGCAAAAGCAGTCTTTGATAACTGATCAAAAAATGCTTTTTTCACATCGCGATATTCGGCAAAAGTGTTATGGTAGTCTAAATGATCATGGGATAAATTGGTAAAAACGCCTCCAGCAAATTCTAGTGCTGCCGTTCTTTTTTGATGAATTCCGTGCGAACTCACTTCCATAAAACAAAACTCGCAACCTTCTTGAACCATTTGGTCCAAATAATAATTGAGCGTTAGCGAATCAGGTGTAGTATGTGTTGCTTTAAACTCATCTGCATCCACTATAATTTTTACCGTTGAAAGTAATCCTACTTTATAACCAGCTTTTTTAAACAGTTGATACAAAAGAGAAGCTATTGTTGTTTTTCCATTGGTACCGGTTACGCCCACTAATTTGATTTTCTCGGAAGGATTATCATAAAAATTAGCCGATAAAAAAGCCAATGCTTCATTAGAATCTGCCACTTGAATAAAAGTAACTCCAGCGGTTAATTCACTTGGAAATACCTCACAAATAATAACGCGAGCACCTAGAGAAATTGCTTTTTGGATATAATCATGTCCATCGGAAAGCGTTCCACGAATGGCAACAAAAACAGCATCCAACTCGATTTTTCTAGAATCAAATTCTATTTTTGAAATAGCCACATCGGTTGAGCCATGAACTGCTTCTAGGCTAACTTTATACAATATGTCTTTTAAGCGCTTCACGATAATTCTATAATGATGGTTTGATTTTTATTTATTTTTTGACCGGAGGAAATCGATTGTTTTTTTACTCTTCCGATTCCCATTACCTTTACTTTTAGGCCTAAATTTTCCAATAAGGCTATGGCATCCATTGCCTCCATTCCTTTTACATTAGGAACAACAAATTCTTCTTTTACTACTTCTTGGTAATAATTTGCATATTTTTTTTCTTGCGAAACCACTTTAGCATCAATGTTTTTTACATGATTTGTGGCTGGCGAATCGGTAAATATTTTCTGAGCAATTCTTTTAAAAACCGGTCCGGCAACATCGGCACCATAATATCCTACTGACTTATCGGGTTTATGAATTACTACAATACAAGAATATTTAGGTTGTACCGATGGGAAATATCCTACAAATGAAGAAGCATAGTACATATCAGGCTTACCGTAATTAACCTGTGCTGTACCTGTTTTTCCCGACATCGAAAAATCTTTAGAATACAATTTTGAACCCGTCCCTTTCTTTACAACATTTTCTAAAACAGCATGTACTTTGTTTATTGTTTCTTGTGAACAAATTTTTTGATTGATCACTTCGGTATTGAATTTTTTTATGGTTTTGTTCCATTCTTTTACTTCACTCACAAAGATGGGTTTCACCATAACTCCATTATTTGCTACAGCATTATACAATGTTAAGGTTTGTAATGGTGTTACCATTAATCCGTATCCAAAAGCCATCCATGGCAAACTGGTTCCCGACCAACCACTTGTTCCTGGATACGGAATATAGGTTCTGCCTTCTCCTTTAATGGGCAATCCGAGCGGTTTGTGCAATCCATAACTTCTAATTCGATCTACAAATTGTTTCGGATTGTTCTTATAATTATTAAATACCGACTGCACTAAAACTGTATTCGATGAAACTTCAAAACCTCTTGCCAAAGATATTTTACCATATCCTCCTTCATGAGAATCTCTTACCCAACTCTTATAATATTGAATTTGCCCACCACGAGAATCGTAAACGGTACTAGTGTCTGCTTTTTTATCATCAAGTACTGCAATTAAATCAACCAATTTAAAAGTTGAACCTGGCTCGTGCGATTCATTAATGGCATAATTTTGGGTTTCAAAATATGTTCCGTCTTCAGATCTTCCCAAATTTGCTATTGCTTTAACATGGCCTGTTTTAGTTTCCATTACCACAACACAACCATGATCTGCTTTATAAATTTCCAACTGCTTTAATAAGGCATGATGCGCAATATCTTGAATGTATACATCAATTGTTGAAATGATATCATAGCCATCTTGCGGATCTTTTTCATTTATATCGCTTATAGGTTTCCATTGATTTTTTGCAATTTTTTGCATCATTCTATGGCCGTTTTTACCATTTAAATATTCTCTAAATGCATACTCCAACCCTTTTCCATCTTCATTGGATCGTTCATAACCAATAGTTCGTTTTGCAACTAAACCAATCGGATGTTTTCGAACCGTTTTTTGTTCTATAATTATCCCCCCTTTATTGGCTCCTTCATTAAAAATTGGGAATGTTTTTAACCGAACTTGTTCGGTGTAACTTAATTTTTTTGCTATGTAGGCATACCTACTTTTATGCGCTCTGGCTTTCTGTAATTTTGCTTGATAAAAACCGGCTGGCTTATTAAACATAACCGACAAAGAATCGGAAAGTCCTTTAATATTGTTATTAAAAAGTGTGTCGGCTGGAACTACTGCGTCAAAATACACCGCATATTCTGGAATAGAAGTAGCTAACAAACTGCCGTCTGCAGAATACACATTTCCTTTGTTAGCAGGAATTGGAAAGTTTTTTACCGTGCGCTTATTTCCTAATTTTCGATAGTACTTCCCTTCAACCCATTGAATATTATTGAGTTTGATCAAAACCAAGCCTGCCATCACAAAAAATAGGACGGCTACAAAATACATGCGATACGATATTTTTTTATCTTCTATTGCCATATTTTTAATTTATCCCAAAAACTCTTTTTTCTTTTTTTACTTTCAACTACAACTTTAACTGGCGGAACTTCCGAAGGGAAAATTTGTCGTGCTTCCATTTTTTGAGCCACTGTTGATTCCATTTTCAACTTCATCAATTCGGAACGTTTGTCAACAAACTCAGAACGCAATTCCTTGACTTGATTAGTCAATTCGGTTATCTTATAATTTTTTGCATCATACAAGTGGTTATTAGCTATCATGATCATGCCTATTAGCACTAAAAAAACAATAAACTTCCAATTTTTAAGTGCGTCGTCACTTACTAGAAACTTGGCTTTTAATAAACTGTAAATCCCGTTTTTCATCCTGTATTATATTTTTTCTGCTACTCTTAATTTAGCACTTCGAGCTCTGTTATTCATTGAAATTTCAGCGGCTGTGGGTACTATTAATTTTTCAATTATTTTAAAAGGCACCTCAAAATTTCCGAAAAAATCTCGTTCTGGTTCGCCTTCAAACAATCCATTTCTAAAAAAACGCTTTACCAATCGATCCTCTAAAGAATGATATGAAATTACACTCAATCTTCCTCCTGGTTTTAGAATTTCTAACGACTGTTCTAAGAACTCCTTCAATACATCCATTTCTTGATTTACCTCTATTCGGATGGCTTGATAGATTTGGGCTAATATCTTATTGCTTTTGTGAGCGGGTAAAAATTTAGTCAAGACTTGCTTTAATTGTTCCGAATTTTTAATGTCTTTATCTTTTCTAGCCAATACAATTACGTTAGCCATCCCTCTTGCATTTTTTAATTCGCCATATTGAAACAATACTCGCGCTATATCCTGCTCCTCATATTTATTAATGACATGATAGGCACTTAACTCTCCTTTTTGATTCATTCTCATGTCTAGTTCAGAATCAAATCGGGTTGAAAAACCACGTTCTGCTACATCAAATTGATGGGATGAAACACCTAAATCGGCTAAAATTCCATCTACTTGCTTGATTCCGTGAAAACGTAAAAACCGTTTTATGAATCTAAAATTTTCATTAATCAAAACAAACCGATCATCTTCAATGGCGTTATTCAAAGCATCTACATCTTGATCAAAAGCAACTAATTTCCCATTTACCCCCAAACGGCTCATCATCTCTCGAGAATGACCTCCTCCGCCAAAAGTAACATCCACATAAATTCCGTCTGGATGAATGTTTAATCCATCTACTGTTTCCTTTAAAAGTACCGGATTATGATAATCCATCGTCATCATCATTTAAATTACCCATTACTTCTTCAGCTAATGCTGCAAAATCATCCGTTGCATTTTCAATGGCGCTTTCATAATGCCCTTTATCCCATATTTCAACAATATTGATAGCCGAGTTCAATACGACATCTTTATCAATACTAGCAAAAACTACCAAATCTTTAGGAATCAAAAGTCTTCCCGAACCATCGATTTCAATGATTTTCACGCCAGCTGTAAATCGTCTAATAAAATCGTTATGCTTTTTAACAAAACGATTTAATTTATTGATTTTCGACATCATTTTATTCCATTCTGTCATTGGAAATAATTCCAAGCATGGCTGAAAAACAGATCGTTTCAATACGAATCCTCCTTCCAAAGAACCCAATTGTTTCTTCAGCGTGGTAGGCAACATGAGACGCCCTTTAGCATCTACTTTACATTCGTATGTTCCAATTAATGTTTTCAATTCTTATTTCTATTTGAATAAGGACAAATTTAAATAAATTTTACCACTTTTTACCACAAAATACCACTTTGTTAATAAGTTTTATAAAATTAAGCCCTTAAAAACCACTTTAGTAGGAATTGTATTTATTAAACCCTTAAAAAAATAGGATGCTTTAGGTTGTTAAAAAAAAGTAATTACTTCAAAACCAAAGGGTTGATAATTGTGTTGAAATTGTTTATAACTGGAAAATTTAATAACTCCTTCCGATCAAAAAGCTATCTATTTTTTCTTTGCTTTCTGCAATAAAATAGTATATTTGTCAAATTAGGACAACAAACACTTTAAGTGGCATTTATGTTAAAAAAAGAAAAAAAATACACCTATTATGAAGCCGGAGAAGGCACCCCAATCATTATTTTACATGGTTTAATGGGGGGTCTTAGCAATTTTGAAGGTGTGGCGCAATTTTTCCCGGCAAAAGGATATAAAGTCGTTATCCCCGAGTTGCCGATTTACACGCAAAATATTTTAAAAACCAATGTAAAAGCTTTTTCAAAATTTGTAAAAGACTTTATTGTTTATAAAGGCTTTGACCAAGTAATACTTGTTGGAAATTCTTTAGGTGGCCATATTGGATTATATCACACCAAAATGTACCCTAGTTTAGTTAAAGCGTTGGTTATTACTGGAAGTTCAGGTCTGTATGAAAGCGGAATGGGCGAAAGTTATCCAAAACGTGGTGACTATGAATACATTAAAAAGAAAGCGGAAGATGTTTTCTTTGACCCTAAAATTGCTACAAAAGAAATTGTAGATGAAGTATTTGCAACGGTTAATGATCGTATTAAACTGATTAAAACCTTGACCATTGCAAAAAGTGCAATTCGCCACAATATGGCAAAAGATTTGCCAAAAATGATTACGCCTACCTGCATCATTTGGGGTAAAAATGATAAAGTTACTCCTCCAAATGTTGCGGAAGAATTCAATAAATTATTACCCAATTCGGAGTTGTTTTGGATAGACCAGTGTGGCCATGCCGCAATGATGGAACACCCTGATGCCTTTAATGAAATATTATATAAATGGCTTCAAAAAAATAAATTATAACAATTCCCCTTCGTGGGGAATTTTAGTATAAAAACAGATGAAAATTAATACTGCTGAATTTATCATTAGTAATTCCGAAGTGGATAAATGTCCGAAAGAACGTTTGCCCGAATATGCGTTTATTGGTCGATCCAATGTAGGTAAATCCTCATTGATCAATATGTTGACCAATCATAAAAATTTAGCTAAAACCTCCTCAAAACCTGGAAAAACTCAGTTAATTAACCACTTTAAAATCAACAGCAATTGGTTCTTAGTGGATTTACCGGGTTATGGTTACGCACGGGTATCAAAAAAAACAAAAGCAGTTTTCCAACAATTTATTATGGATTATTTTGAACAAAGAGAACAACTTGTGTGTGCCTTTGTTTTGATTGATATACGATTGGAAGCACAAAAAATTGATTTAGAGTTCATGGAATACTTGGGCGAAAGCGAAATTCCGTTTGCAATTATTTTTACCAAATCCGATAAATTAGGAAAAAACAAAGTGAACAATCATGTAGAAGCCTACAAGAAACAACTCTTAGCTGGAGATTGGGCTGAGATGCCACCTTACTTTGTGACGTCTTCCCTAGAAGCCATAGGAAGAGAAGGAATTGTAGAATATATCAATCAAATTAACGAGGATATCTTTAAAAACGAAGGATTTGTTTAATAAAAAAGAGCTGCAAATTGCAGCTCTTTTTTTAGGCTTTTAATTCCATTTTTTCGGCAAAGTAATCACAAAAATCGCGCAGGGTGTCTGCCATTTTTTCATCGGCCGTTGCTCGTTGAAATGTATCGGCCATAGCCACCAACGTTTGGTGAAAAAATTGCTTCATTTCGTCAACTGGCATATCCTTAGTCCATAAATCAATACGAAGGGTTTCTTTTGCTTTACTATCCCAAACCGATAACAATAGTGCTTTTGCCTCTTCTTGTTCTACTCCTCCATCTTGGGCAGTCCACATTAATTTTTCGGGCACATTATTGTCATCCAATCCTACTGTTATTTTTATATCTGATTTTTTCATGTCTTTTTATTGCTTCTTTGGTTTGTATTTAGAATTATCGAAAATTGTTTTTGCGTCCATAGCCATTAATTGCTCTAGCGTTACATCATCATTGTTTTCCATATAACTTCTTACAATTTGCCATCCCAACCATTGTCCTACACGTCCTGGTGTTTGATTGTCGATTTCTAAATAAAATTTAGAAAATGGAGCCGGATAAATAAAGCGTTGTTCGTTCTTTGGATTGGCATCAAATAACAATTTATTTTCAACTAAATTACTCCACATATAGTATTCGTTTTCTTGGCAAAATTTAAGTTGCATTTCAGTATACCCAATTTTATGCGCATCGGAATACTCCGGAATCAGCTTGTCTTTAATATACAGCTCTTTACCATAATAAAGCATGGCTGATAGCAAGGTACGATCCGTGGGAGTCGCAATTTTTCCATAACAAAAACTAGAAACTAGATTGGGCACAATTTGATTCGCTTCTAATTCCTCTTTTTTATATTCTGGAAAATCGACATAAAAACGATGATTTTTACCTAAATAACAATCCAAAGAAACCAAAGCCAATGTGTCTACATAGAACACTTTACCCTCCATGTCTACTTCATTGATGAGCGTAATTACTCGAGGTGTTTTAAATTTTGGGAAATAATACTGCACATGTGCAAATAATTTTTCTAGATCAGTCTCTACTTTTCCTAGGTTTGAAAATTTCAACTGGACCTCATTGTACAATTCTTTAAGTAACGGGTCTTTCATTTTGTTGATCCAAACCGAATCGGGATTACCCGCCGGAAAAAAAAACGGGTATTTTGCCTTTATTTGAGGAAGCTCTTCCGGTTTTGAACCAAAAAAAACTTGATCAAATCGCTCTACTTTAAAACTGACGGGGATTTGTGCTACCGCTTCCTCTATTTTACTCTCTTCTTTGCATGAAAATAAAGAAACTAAAATTAGCGCAAACAATAATTGCTTCATATGGGGTATTTTTTATATTTTTAACAACGAATTATTCGAATACAAATATACAGTTATCGACTCATAAATTTTCATATAAAATGACAAATTCTACTCCTTTTCCAGCAGAAAAAATAAATGATTTCATTGTAAAATGGTTGTTTGATTATGCTACTAACGCAAAAGTAAAGGGATTTGTTGTGGGTATCTCGGGCGGTATTGACAGCGCGCTTACTTCGACGCTATGTGCGCAAACTGGTTTCCCAACTCTTTGTATTGAAATGCCGATACATCAAGCGGAAAGTCACGTAAATAGAGCTAATGAGCATATTGACCAATTAAAAAATAGGTTTCCAAATGTATGCGGTGAACGTGCCGATTTAACCCCTCTATTCGAACAATTTAAAGCTCAAGTTCCAGCATCGGATAATGGAGCAACGCTTGCCTTATCATTAGCAAATACACGAGCCCGTTTGCGGATGACTACATTATATTATTTTGCTGGATTACACGGCTATTTAGTGGCAGGTACCGGAAATAAAGTAGAAGATTTTGGTGTCGGATTTTTTACAAAATATGGTGATGGCGGGGTAGATATTAGCCCGATTGCCGATTTAGTAAAAAGCGAAGTGCGTCAATTAGCTGCTTATCTGAAGGTTCCTCAAAGTATTTTAAATGCCAAGCCAACAGACGGTCTGTTTGGAGATGATCGCAGTGATGAAGATCAAATTGGGGCCAATTATGACGAATTAGAATGGGCGATGCAACAAATGGAGTTGGGCAAAAAAGGATCTGATTTTTCGGGAAGAGAGGCCGATGTTTTTGGCATCTTTAATCGCCTTCATTCGGCCAACCAACACAAAATGCAACCCATACCGGTTTGCCTACTTCCAAAGGATATCCATTAATTATCTTGCTAATTAACAGCTAATTACAATATTTTATCAGTAACTTTGAGAAGTTAGTTTTAATTCTGTAATTATTTGACTATGATAAAATTTTGTGTTGCAGATAGTGCTCCTGTGATTACCTTTGGGATACATTCCTATTTTAAAAATCATTCCCAAATTGCCTGTGTTTCGTTAGCAAAAAATATAGACTATTTATTACAAGAACTTCAAGCAAAAGAAATTCAAATTCTACTCTTGGATATTGAATTGGAGGGATTTTCAAGCCTAAGAGATCTGAAAAAAATAGTATCCGAATATCCAAAACTAAAAATTATCCTTTTTACAAATGCCGCTGAAAAAGGGTATACTCAAACTGCTCTAAAAATAGGTGCTGTAGCTAATGTCTCCAAAAAATCATCTTTAGCTTCCCTGGAAAAAACCCTGCATGATGTAGCACATGAAACAAATCATCTAAAGAAGATCAATGCAACAGCGGTTCAGGAGAAAAAATCTGAACGATTGTATAAAAAATTATCGAACCGTGAAATTGAAGTACTACGCTACTTGAGTAATGGTAAAAAGAACAAAGAAATTGCTCATCTTTTAGCGATTGATGAAAAAACAATCAGTACGTATAAATTAAGACTGTTGACAAAATTAAATGTTACCAACTTAGTCGACTTGTTACAAAAAGCAAAAGACTTGGAAATCATTTAATGATACCGTGACAGTACCCTTCCCAATCGTTTTGAAAAAACATGAGTAAGTCCTAAATAAGCCATAACCATTTCCAATGCTTCTCGATTGTCTTGTTCCTCCTCAGTAGACAAGTTATTTTTTAAATCATCGATAATGTTATTGACCAAATACCAACGTAATGTAATGATCGTTTCGGTAACATATTGACTAATTGTCGCTTCTTTTTGTTTGACATAAATTTGTTGCACTTCCCAATTGTGAAGTACTTCTCGTTCTTCATTCATCAAAATAGAAGTTACTTCATGTGCCAATTCTTCGGGGAGGTGCATTAAATATTTTTCCAATTCAAACACTTCGTTTTCATTGAAATAGGCAATCAAATGATTGTATATGGCTTTAAATAAAGGATTGGCTAATTCCACCTCATCTACTTGCAAACTCATATAGACCCGCTGAAATACTTTGAAATTCTTTTTTTCAATTACTTCGGTATATTCACCTTCCCCATTTTCCGTTAAGATACTGTCTTCAAATTCTACTTCTTTAGATCCATATAATAATAAAATTTGAATAATTTTATGTTCTAATTCGTATTGAATATCTACTTTGGCCGTTGGCTCAGACAGGTCATTTTTAACCACCTGAAATGCCTTTTGCTCTTCTTTATATTGTTTATTGGCTTCCGTAAGATCCTTTTTAACCAACTGCGCTAAGGTATTAAAAAGCACCTCCTCGGAAATATCCATAATTCTGGAACATTCTTTGATGTACACCTCACGCTTGATACGATCAGGAATCTTAGAAATACTAATGACCATATCGCGAATTAAATCGGCTTTTTTTATGGGATCATTTTTTGCCTCTTGCATCAACAAAGATGCTTTGAACTGTATAAAATCTTTAGCGTTTTCTTCCAAATAGAGTTGCAAGTCCTCAAACGAAGTTTTTCGAGCAAAACTATCGGGATCGTCGCCATCGGGGAACGTACAAACTTTTACATTCATCCCAGCCTCCAAAATCAAATCGATTCCTCTAATGGAAGCACGAAGACCCGCTGCATCCCCATCAAAAAGGACGGTAATATTAGGCGTCAAACGATTGATTAATCGGATTTGATCGGTTGTTAATGCCGTTCCTGAAGATGCCACTACATTCTCTATACCGGCTTGATGCATTTGAATCACATCGGTATACCCTTCTACTAAATAACAATTATTTTGTTTGGCAATGGATTGTTTCGCATGAAAAATGCCGTACAATACTTTACTCTTATGGTAAATCTCGCTTTCGGGCGAATTGAGGTATTTTGCGGCTTTTTTATCGTTGGTCAAAATTCGACCTCCAAATCCTAAAACCCGACCACTCATACTCTGTATAGGAAACATAACCCGGCCTTTAAAACGGTCAAATTGCTTGTCTTCCTTCACAATTGACAAACCTGTTTTATCCAAATATTCTAATTTATACCCTTTACCCAAAGCTTCTTTAGTAAAAGCATCCCAAGTTTCTGGCGAATAACCCAAACCAAATTTCTTTATGGTCTCTGAGGTAAAACCACGTTCTTTAAAATAAGTAAGTCCAATGGCTTTGCCTTCTTCGGTTTCTAATAGGGTGTGATGGAAATACTTCTGCGCAAATTCAGAAACCAAATACATGCTCTCTTTTTCATTGGCTTGCGCTGCATCTTCATCCGTTTGAACCGTTTCTTCTATTTCAATATTGTATTTTACCGCCAAGTATTTGATAGCCTCTGGATAGGTAAAATGCTCGTGTTCCATCAAAAAAGTCACCGCATTTCCGCCTTTTCCCGATGAAAAATCTTTCCAAATTTGTTTTACGGGAGATACCATAAACGAAGGTGATTTTTCATTCACAAACGGACTCAGGCCTTTCAAATTACTTCCGGCACGCTTGAGTTGCACAAAATCACCAATAACCTCCTCAACACGGGCGGTTTCAAATACTTTTTCTATGGTGTCTTTTGATATCAAAATAGATTTTTGGATATTTAGATTTTGGATTTTCGGATATTTAAAAAACGAATTCAAAGTTACAAAGTTAATCTATAAAAAAAGGTATACAAACAAAAAAGTACTTCATTGCTGAAGTACTTTTTCAAAACAAAGAACTTAACCTAACTCTTACTTTTAATTAAAATCAAAGCGTATACCCAATGAAACGTTGTTTTGATCTATTGTATTGTGTTTGAACATCGGATTTAAGTCATATTTAACATATAGACTGGTTGAATAGAATCCAATATAGGTACTTAATCCGTAGGTGAAATCAGAAACATTAAAATCTCCTTTTTGTTTGTTTTTTATAGCACCCCCGTTTTCTTCATAGTGCAACAATTGCTTAGATTTAACACGAATGCCTGAATATCCTCCGATTCCAATGCGAACCGATTCGTGGGTTTTAAAGTACGTTTTAGTCTCGTCTTTAGATGTTTTTAGGGGAAAAATTAATTTAAATTTCTCTTCTTGATATAGCTTTTAGGAGAGGTATTGGTGTAGCCTTTAAAACTAATTGAAAAATAGGATAACGAATTAAAGCCACAAGCATCTGCGAGTTGTTGTACATTATTTTCACCTGCTTCTATTAAACGAATGGCATATTCTATGCGCAACTGTCTCACATAAGTTGTGGTATTCATTTGTTTATCTCTTCGAATTCTTTTATCTAAAGCTGACTTACTAATGAATAATTCAGTTGCTATTTTATCTATGGTAATATTGGTTTTAATATTACTGATGATAATATCATTTAGTTTTTCAAAAAAGTTTTTGTTTTTAAGTTTAATAGTTACTTTAGAAAAAGGGTCTGGTGTGCTTCTTTTTATAAGTGTATTTTTAAACTGAAGGAAATTTTTAATTTTTAATAAAAGTTCTTGAATTTTAAAGGGTTTAATGATAAAATCATTTACCCCGTTTTCCAATTGTTTGATTTTCATTTCAAAAGTAATATCCGCAGTGATAATTAAAAATGGAATTTCATCATACTTTTTGTAATTTCTAATTTTTAAAAACAACTCTTCTCCTGACATAATCGGCATCATGAGATCACAAACAATAATATCTGGTATTTTTTGTTCTAAATAATGATAGGCTTCAAGCCCATTATGACACCACTTTACCTCATATCCGTTGATTTCTAATAATTCTGCAACAGTTTGACCTAAAGAAATATCATCCTCAATCAATAGTATTTTTGGTGCTTTTGTCTTCATAAGGTAAAATTAATCCTTTATTTGTTAAATTATACGTATTTTTTTTTAATTTAGTACTACATATATTAATTTAGCCAAAAAAATGATTCACCTATTAAAAGCTATTTCAGAAGCAAATAATCATTTGCTGAAAGAAAACAATATCAACGATTCTCTTCAAGAATGCATTAGCGCTTTAGGTAGCAATATATTAGTCGATCGATGTTACATTTTTAAAAATGAAGTCAAAGGAGGAGTACTCATCTTAAATTATGAATTTGAATGGTGCAAAGAAGGGGTTCTACCTTTTATAGGAAGTCCAGAATTGAGTGGCTTGCCTTATGATGTGTTTCCTGGCTTATTTGAAACTTTAAACCAAAACCGTCCCTTATATGGTTTAGTTAGCAAAAGCGACAATGTCCTTTTTCGAGAAACCATGGAAATGCAAGGCATTCTATCCTATTTATTTATACCCATTTTCTCAGAAGACCAATTTTGGGGATGGATTGGCTTTGACGATTGTGAGTCGGAGCGCATATGGCAAGAAGAAGAAGTAAATGTTTTGCATACTGTAGCTCGAAATATTGGAATCCGCTTAAATCAAGATAAAGTATTGTCTATCCTTGAAACTACTTTAGACGAACTTAATTTTTATATGAAAAGCTCAAATCAAGCCAAATGGGAATGGAATTTAAAAACACATCAAATTACGTATTCCTACAATTGGATGGAAATTTTTGGCTATACCATTGAAGAATTAGGAAACAGTCTTGAAGTTTGGCGAGAGAAAGTACATCCAGAAGATTATGATCAAATTAGAAACCAATTATTCAACTATATTTTTAAAAAAACTGATCGTTATGATGGTGTTGCAAGGATTTTACATAAAAATGGCCATTATATATGGACAAAATATTCCGGAATCTTGCTTTTGGATAGTCAAGGCACGCCCAGTAAAATAATTGGGACCCAAATTGACATTAGCGCCATTAAAGAAAAAGAAATTGAGTTGGCACAACAACGCAATGATTATGATAATATGGTAAATAATTTGGCCGAAATTGTATTTAAAACAGATTTAAACGGTCAATTGCTTTTTCTTAACAAACACTGGGAAAAAATTACAGGATATAATGTTCCTGAATGCATAGGGCAAAACATCTTCAACTTTTTGACCCATATAGATCCTGAATCATTTCATCAAAATTTAAATCAATCTAAAGTATTAGAAGGTAAATTAATCAACAACAAAGGAAAAAAAATTAGCGTCTTATTACTATTGAGTCTACAAACAGATTATAAAGACGACAGCCCGTTTATTTTAGGAAGTATTACCGATATCAATGATATAATTTCATTGCGAAAAGAACTCGAAATATCGGAAGAAAAATACCGTTTTATTGCAGAAAACACCTCTGATTTAGTAGTCCAGCACCAATTTAATGGTATAGTAAAATACATCTCAAACAATTGTGCCCGTATTACAGGATACAATGCAGAAGAATTACTTGACAAAGATCCCTATCAATTTATCCATCCCGATGATATTCAAGAAATTGTAACAAAACATAATAATATTTTAAATTTACGAAATGAAGTTATAACATTTCGTTTCTTAAAGAAAAATCAGGAATATGTTTGGTTTGAAACTTCAGTTAAAATCATAAGAGACTCGGCCGATTATGTAATAGGTATTCAAACCTCGAGCAGAGATATTACTCAACGACTCAAATATCAAGAAGAAGTTAAACTTGCTCTAGAAAAACAAAGCGAATTAAACGATTTAAAATCGGGATTTGTAACAATGGCTTCGCATCAGTTTAGAACACCCCTTTCAGTTATTTATTCTAATATTGAGTTGTTAAACTTAAAAGTAAATCAAAGTATCAATAAAAAAGAGATCAAAACCATTACCGGTAGAATTACCTCAGAAGTGGATCGAATGACCGAATTGATGAATAATATTTTATTATTCGGAGAAAACGAATCCAATAAATTAAAAATAGACCTTAAAAAAATAGCATTTAGTGAATTTATTGAGCGTGTAATTGAAACCTATTATCAAAATGAAAAAGATGGTCGAAAATTAATCGTATCTACTATTGGTACTGAACAAAAAATTGAAACTGACGAACGATTATTGATTCATATTCTAACCAATTTGATTTCAAACGCTTTTAAATATTCTAAAGGGTGCCAAAATCCAGAATTATTGATTACCTATTTAGATCACAACTATACCATCGAAATCATCGATTATGGTATTGGTATCTTACCCGAGGAAAACAAGCATTTATTCAAATCCTTTTTTCGAGGTAGTAATACATCAAATATCAAAGGATCTGGATTAGGACTCATTGTTGCGAAACAATTTACAGAATTGTTGAAGGGAACGATTAACATTCAGAGTATTCCATTCAACACACGGGTAGTATTAGAATTTTCCTATTCACAAAAGTAATTATGGCTATTTTTTTCGTTCAATAACGTAATTCACCATCAATTCAAGGGCCTCTTTATATGCTGAATCTGGAAAATCTTGAAGAATATTTAGTGCTTTTTGTTGAAATTCAATCATTTTTTGTTCGGCGTATGCCAATCCATTTTGATCTTTCACAAACCGAATAACCTCAGCAACTCTTTTTTTGTCTTTATTGTGATTTTTTATCGAATTGATCAACCAGCTTTTCTCCTTCGGGTTGCACTGATTTAAAGTGTAAATCATGGGCAACGTCATTTTTTGTTCTTTGATGTCAATTCCGGTAGGCTTCCCTATAGCATCCTCGGTGTAATCAAACAAATCGTCTTTGATTTGAAAGGCCATGCCGATAAGTTCTCCAAATTTTCGCATTTTTTCGATGCCTTCTGTATCCTTCGGAGCCACAGAACAAGCCCCTAAAGAACAACAAGCAGCAATTAAAGTTGCCGTTTTTTGTCGAATAATTTCATAATAAACATCTTCTGTTATATCCAATCTTCTTGCCTTCTCAATTTGGAGCAATTCACCTTCACTCATTTCGCGAACTGCTACCGAAATAATTTTCAACAGATCAAAATCGTTGTGGTCTATCGATAACAATAATCCTTTAGACAATAAATAATCGCCAACTAATACTGCAATTTTATTTTTCCAAAGGGCGTTGATAGAGAAAAAACCGCGTCTTTTGTTACTATCATCAACTACATCATCGTGCACCAATGTAGCGGTATGAATCAATTCAATTACAGACGCCCCTCTATAAGTTCGAGCATTAACTGTGCCTTGCGCAATCATTTTTGCCGTTAAGAAAACAAACATAGGACGCATTTGTTTTCCCTTTCTATTAACAATATAATGGGTAATTTTATTTAATAAAGCCACTTTTGAAGACATTGCTTCACGAAATTTTTCCTCGAAGAGATCCATTTCTTGAGCAATTGGTAACTTTATTTGTTCGGTAATTTTCATTGCTACAAAGATAACATTCTCACCCTGAAATAGAAGAAAATTTTAGGTATAAAATTTTTTTTTATATTTGTGTCTAAGAACATGAACTTTAAACTTCAAAATATGAAAAATGTACTAAAATTAAGCGCTGTTGTGGCTTTATTTATGATTTCTACTAGTTGTGAAAATGATATTGTAAAAAATACAACCCAATTGACTTCGGATGACGCAATTGTAAACACTAAAATTGATTTGGCAAGTGATGATATTGCTACTATTGCCGATCAATTATTTGATAACGTTAACAGCAGCACGATAACCTATCGTTCTACAGATAACATGAATACCATTTTTTCAAATTGCGCAACTATCACCAGAGTACCTGCTTTTGGAACAACTCTAACACCAGGAACTCAAGTAACAAAAACGATTAATTTTGGAACTACCGGTTGTGTATTAAATAACGGAAATATAGTTCGAGGAAAAATTATCATCACTTTTGTTTACCAACCAGATGCTGTTTCGCATACTATTACATACCGATTTGATGATTTTTTTCACAACGCAATACAATTTGAAGGAACCAAAACATTTACACGCTCTATGACCACTCCAACTGCAACAACGGGTAGACATCCAATTGTTGTAATGGAATTAGACATGACAATTACTATGCCGAATGGAGATCAATATGAACGTGTAGGCACCAGAACAAGAGAATTAATTGAAGGATTTAGTACTGAAAATAATTTTATGGATAATATTTATAAAATTACTGGTAATTGGACTACAACTATGCCGAATGGAAGCCAACACACTGCTACAATTACGGAACCTCTTCGAGCAAAAATGAGTTGTATTGCGGTAAATAAACCTATACTAGCCAAAGGTATTATATCCTTTGTAAGAAATAATATTACTTCTACCCTAAATTATGGAAATGGAGATTGTGATAATATAGCCGTATTTACAATTAATGGTATTTCCTATACTATAATCATAGGAAATTAATACAATAAAAAAAGGGTTTTACTTCTAAAACCCTTTTTTTATTATGACTTATTGGCCAATTGACCACAGGCAGCATCAATGTCTTTGCCTCGACTCCTTCTAACTTTTGCCACTATACTACTTTTTTCAAGTGCCGCTAAATAAGCATTGATAGTATGCTCATCCGCTTGTTGAAACACACCATCGTCTATTGGATTGTACTCAATAAGATTTACTTTACACGGTACATATTTACAAAATTTGACCAAGGCATCAATCGATTTTTTATCATCGTTTATTCCCTTCCAAACCACATATTCGTAGGTAATCTTACTTTTGGTTTTGCGGTACCAATATTCCAAACTTTCTCGCAAATCGGTCAACGGAAAATTTTTAGTAAAAGGCATAATTTCATTTCGAATTTCTTCTACAGCTGAATGTAGGGAAACTGCTAATTTAAATTTGACTGCATCATCGGCCATTTTTTTAATCATTTTTGGTATGCCCGAAGTAGAAACTGTTATTCTTTTTGGCGACATTCCTAAGCCTTCAGCTGAAGTAATCATGTCGATAGCTTTCATCACATTTGGATAATTCATTAGGGGCTCACCCATTCCCATAAAAACGATATTTGATAAAGGTCTATCAAAGTACAACCGACTTTCATTATCAATTACTACCACTTGATCATAGATTTCACCAGGTTCTAAATTACGCATGCGTTTCAATCGAGCAGTTGCACAAAAATTACAATCTAAACTACAACCCACTTGTGAAGACACACAAGCCGTCGTTCTTGTTTCGGTTGGAATCAATACCGATTCAACAATCAAATCATCATGCAATCGAACTGCATTTTTAACCGTTCCGTCTTCACTTCTTTGTAACGTATCTACTTTTATGTGATTGATGACAAAATTAGCTTCAAGCATAGCACGTGTTTCTTTAGAGAGATTGGTCATGTCTTCAAAGGTTATAGCGCGTTTTTGCCATAACCATTCATAGACTTGATTGCCGCGAAAAGCCTTATCGCCATTAGTAACAAAAAATTGTCGTAATTGTTCTTTTGATAGTGCGCGTATGTCTTTTTTCTCCATTTGCATGGTGCAAAGTTAGGTTAAAATGTTAATTCGTTTAATTGTTAATTTGTATTTTTGTCAAAATTTGATTTCATCATGCACTTTATATCCGAAGACTTAGAAAATTACGTAACCAATCATTCACAAGCTGAACCTGAATTATTAGCGAAACTTAACAAAGAAACGCATCAAAAAATTTTACAACCCAGAATGCTGAGCGGTCATTTTCAGGGTAGAGTTTTGAGTATGTTATCGAAAATCATTCGCCCAAAAAATATTTTAGAAATTGGCACCTATACTGGTTATGCTGCCTTGTGTTTGGCCGAAGGATTAGCTGAAAACGGCACTTTAGATACAATTGATATTGAAGAAGAATTGTTCGATTTTCAAAAAAAATATTTTGATGCTTCGCCGTGGAAAGATCAAATTTTTCAACATTTAGGCGATGCAATTGATATCATTCCAACACTGAACAAAAAATTCGATTTGGTTTTTATAGATGCCGACAAAGAAAATTACGTTAATTATTTTCATTTGATTGTACCAATTATGAACAAAGGTGGAATCATTTTATCGGATAATGTTTTATGGAGCGGAAAAGTTTTGGAAGAAGTAAAAGGGAACGACAAAAGCACTACAGTGTTACTTGAATACAATAAATTAGTAAAAGAAGACCCTAGAGTTGAAACTGTCTTATTGCCCATTCGAGATGGGTTAACCATTAGTAGGGTTCTTTGATAGTATATATTTTTTATACCCTTTGAAACACAACCAACCCAAAGTAGCTCCAGATAAATAGCCTATAAGTATATCACCCGGAAAGTGTAAACCAAGGTATATTCTGCTATATGCAAAAATGAGTGGGAAGCAAAACAACAAATAGGTGTTTTTATAATAGGACCTAATGATTAAAAACACAAACATTGTAGAAGCCATTGAATTAGCCGCATGCCCCGAAAAGAAGCTAAACGATTTGCGTGTAACGACAGCTCTCATTATTCCTTTTAATTCTGGAACATTACAAGGTCGTAAACGCTCAAAAGTGGTTTTGAATAGATTGGTTATTTGATCGGTACAGGTAATCAAAACCACGAGAAACAGCAAAATAATACCTACGTTTTTCCAGCCCATTTTTTTTTGAATCAAATAAAATACTGCCAAAAATAATGGGGTCCAATAGAGTTGTTTGGTGATAATTTTCCAAAAGGGATCAAAAGGCTCAGATCCTAAACCGTTGAGGAAAAGAAAAATATCTGTGTCGAGTTGAGTTAGTACATCCCACATTATGATTGTCTTTTGATGGGGCCAGATTTATCTTCAAGATTTTCACTTACGTCATCGAGTGGTTTTTGAAGACCTAAATCGACAGACTCTAAGGGATTTGTTATTTGTGTTATGCCCGATTTTGCTTTATGTATCTCTTGAGAAATTCCTCCTGTTAATGAGTCGATATCCATCCCATTATCGTGAGCACTTTTTTGAATTTCGCTTTTAATTTCGTTGGTTGCATTTTTTAATTGCGCCATAGTTTTACCTATAAATCGAGCAATTTCTGGAATCTCTTTGGATCCAAAAAGCATTAACACTACAATTAAAATTAACAATAATTCGCCAATTCCATCAAACATAATTAACTTTTTTTAATAGACAAAGTTACAAAGATTTAATTCGAATATTCACAACGAAACAAAAAAAAGACCATCCGGAGATAGTCTTTTAGTCGTTATTTTTTTTCTAAGGTATCAAATTTAGATTCCATTTCGGCTTTTGGCCAGAAATTATTGCTAACATCTATATCGGCAGTTTCTAACTTTGGATCCAACTGTATTTTGACCACTTTTTTCTCGGTTGCAAAAACTCTTTTTGCAATGCCATTATTTTTTCTCCAAATTTGAGCAGGAAAAGTTTTAGTCTCATTTGTACCATCCTCAAACTGAAGTTCAACGATAATTGGCATGATCAATCCTCCTGGTTTATCAAATTCAACTTCGTAAAAGAACTTAGGAGATTTTAAAGCACTAATCTCATCTGCTGTATAATTTTTATTTAAATAATCAGTTAATGCTTGAGCTTTTGAGGCGTCAAAACCATTTTTTAATTCCGGTTTAAAATCGGTGGAAGCTTCTAATACCATTTTTAGCATAGATTGGCCATCTCCAATTTTTCTTCCACGTCTGTTAAACTGTTGTTGGGCTTCTTTAGGATCTTGTTCGATAACATAAAATTGTTTTACATCTTTAATCCCCATATCGGTATAATCCGTTGAGTAGAACCAACCTCTCCAAAACCAATCCAAATCGACTGCTGATGCGTCTTCCATCGTTCTGAAAAAATCTTCAGGAGTTGGATGTTTAAATTTCCAACGATTAGCGTAGGTTTTAAACGCATGGTCGAATAATTCACGTCCCATAATAGTTTCTCTTAAAATATTTAATCCAGTAGCAGGTTTTCCATAGGCATTGGCTCCGAAATTATAAATACTCTCTGAATTGGTCATAATGGGTTCTAAATATTGTTGATTTCCTTTCATGTAAGGCACGATATTCTTAGCCGGTCCTCGCGTAGCGGGAAAGTTTGAGTCAAATGATACTTCAGTCAAATATTCTAAAAATGTATTTAAACCTTCATCCATCCACGTCCATTGACGTTCGTCTGAATTCACAATCATTGGAAAGAAATTGTGTCCAACTTCGTGAATAATTACACCTAGCATTCCATATTTTGTTCTGTCACTAATAAACCCTTTTTCATCGGGTCTACCGTAGTTCCAGCAAATCATTGGATATTCCATACCTTGATCTTCGGCAGATACAGAAACCGCTTTAGGATAAGGATAATCAAAAGTATGATGCGAATAGGTTTTTAAAGTATGAGCTACCGCTTTGGTGGACAAATCGCCCCAAAGAGGATTTGCTTCTTTAGGATAAATTGAAATTGCCAAGGGTTTGTTGGTTGGCAAATTAACAGCCATCGCATCTAAAATAAATTTTCTAGAAGTTGAAAATCCAAAATCACGCACATTTTGGGCTTTAAATTTCCATGTTTTTTTTAGCTCAGAAAAGCCTTTTTCGGCCTGCATAGCTTCTTCTTGGGTAACAATTACCACTGGTTTATCAAAAGTAGTTTCAGCTAATGCCCATCGTTTCATTTGCTCGGCTGTATACACTTCACTTTTGTTTTGAATTACTCCAGTTCCTTCCATAATGTGATCGGCAGGAACCGTAATATTTACTTCATAATCTCCAAAGGTAAGAGCAAACTCACCTCTGCCCCAAAACTGCATGTTTTGCCATCCTTCTACATCGCTATATACGGCCATACGTGGAAAAAACTGCGCCATTACATACAAACGATTCCCGTCAGGAAACTGCTCATACCCTGAGCGACCATTATTAACTTGTTCTTGATAATTAACAATGTTATACCACCATTTGATTGAAAAGGTAACTTTTTCACCATTTCTCAAGGGTTTTGCTAAATCGATACGCATCATCGTTTGATTGATGGTATAGTTCATTGGATTTCCCTTAGCGTCTTTTACATATTCAATGTTAAATCCTCCTTGAAAAGGTTTTTCCATAAATTTCTTAGCAAAACCATCGGTTGTAATTGATTTGTTTAAAGTTTCACTTTCTGCTAAAGGGGTTTTAGAATCGGGGCGTTCAATATTTTGATCCAATTGTAACCACAAATACTCTAAAGATTCTGGTGCATTGTTGTAATAGGTAATAGTTTCAGAACCGTATAATTTTTTATTCTTATCATCCAATTCCAAATTCATTTTATAATCTGCTTTTTGTTGATAATACGCAGGACCTGGAGCTCCTGAAGCAGTTCTAAACATGTTTGGCGTTGCCATCTCGTTGTACATTTGGCGAAATTTATTCTCATCATAATGTCCCGATTCGCGCTTTTTTTCTTCTGTTTTCACTTCTTGAGCAAAAGCACCTAAAGCAACTGTTAGGGATAATAAAGCACTAAATAGAATTGATTTTCTCATAATATATTAGTCATTTAATAGTCAATTTTTTCTTGAAACATTGAATTAGTCATCAAAAAGCTTTTTTTGTTACTGTTGATGTTGGTGTGTACAATATTTTGCTGTTCCTCAAAGGTTTCGGTTAGCAATGAATTGTAAATTTCGAAGGTATTTATTTTTTTTGAAATGGCAATTTTTGAATATATAATTAACACATCGCCTTCTATTTCTTTTGCCAAATATTCCATATTTTGTGGTTTTTTATTGATCACAATTTTAATTTTTTCATTGTAATAACTTTTGATCATATTTTCTGCTTCTGGAAGTTCATTCGCAGCGGTTAAATTTGGCTTTTTATTGTACTTTTTATGTAATGCTTTTTCTAAATCATCAATAAAAATTCGAGAACTGATTTCAATTCGTTTTTTTTGAGACACTAGATCGATTTGTGTAACGGATACATAATACTTGTGAATTCCGAACGAACTACAAACTAGCCAACTAATTAGCCAAATCGAACTATTAAAATTGATTTTCATCTGGTAAAAATAGGAATTATTTTTTTGAGTTCTGCAGATTAAATTCCGAAGCCTTTTTAATTAAATATTCAATTAATTTCAACTCGTTTTCTGGTTTTAATAAGGGTGATAATTCATACACATTTAGTTCAGAAAAACTCATAAACAAGGGTATATCTTCATTTTTAATTTTTAAAGTTTCTACAAAAAAATTGTGCGAAAAACGTTCAAATAGATGATCGGAATACGATTTTGATTGTAAATTTTTAATTCGCCTTTCTTCATAAACTCTTTTGGAATGACTTTTTGAAAGAGACGGTTTTATAAACAAACTGACTAAACCTGCAGCCATAGCTAAAAAATTGAAATTAGAGCCATTAGGCGCAAATACACTTGGCAAAGCTGAATTTATAGGCGCACCGGATCTTACATCATCTTCATAGTGCATAATTTTTTTTGCATCTATAACGGCAAAACCATCCCCATAAACTTGTATTCGTTTGGTATCTTCTATTAAATTTCCGGAAAGCGTATAGGGCGTAATAACGAGTTCGTCCAATTCTGTGATTTTTACATGTAATCTTATTTCGAGCTCTTCCTTCCAAAAATCTTTTTGTGTTAAAATATATTTTTGTGAAATAAAAGATGGGCTTTCAAAAAACAAAGTATCTGTAGCTCGCGCTCGAATTGAAAATTTACCATCTATATCTGTTTTTGCGTTAAGATTTGACGAAATATTACGAACAGTAACCGCTTCAACATCAAATGAATCAACCACTACAATACCTCGAAGGACTTTTCTTTCGATTCCTTGAGCAAATAAAAAATTAGTAATCAAACTAAGTATAACAAACAAAATTGCCTTCATATGATAGTGTTTAATTCTATTTAAAACCTTGCAATTCTCGATATTTTGCAGCTAATTCAGAAAGAATGAACGACGCCATCGTATAATTTTTTACTTTCATAGCCGCAGCAAAACCCTCGTGTTCTGCTGCAAAAAACATAAATCCTTCAACGTAAGCTTCCGGAATTTCGAGTGTTTTTTGAACGTATTCTTTATCAAATTTTGCAGCTAATTTTGTTTGAAGCCGTTCTTTTTTTTCTACTTCTACTTCTTTTTTGAGCATACTGGTTCGCCCGCTAATGGAATTGATGAGTCCGTCAACACTCATGCCTCCCAAAGGAATCAAAAGCGGACTGTACCATTTGAATTCGCCTGCAGCAATTAGTTTTCGTTCAGCAGGTGTATAGGTTCGTTGTCCTTTTGGAACTATCCCTAAAGATTCGGCATTAATGCTTTTGTAATCAATAATTGCAAGTTCTTTGAGTTGGGTTCGGTTCATCAACATGGTAATAAAAACTAAATTTTCACCAAAATCACGTTCCGAAATAACATGAATGGCAGGAATAAAATTAAAGGCACTAAATGTTAATGTATCATTTGGTTTTCCTTGAATCATAAAATAACCCCCGCGTTTGGAAAAAACTTCAAAATTTGATGTGCTGTTTTTTATCACTATTCCTTCGACATCAGTAGCTTCGGAAATTATCTTGCCGCTCACAACACTCGTATTTTGCGAAAAAGCAAAAATCGAAATCATGAAAACTAAACAGAATAACTTGTACGACATTACAATTCTTTTGAATATTTTTGTAAATGTACCAAATAGACCTCGAAACTAAATCCTAAAATGATGATAAACTTATGTTAATTCAAAGCCTTACTTTTGTAAAAAAAGAACCATGAAAAATATTATTATTGCCAGCACATCTACGCTACACAATGGCCAATACTTAGATTATTTATTACCTGAGATACAATTATTTTTTGGACATTGCTCGGAAATTATATTCATACCCTATGCCCGTCCAAGCGGAATATCACACGCCGATTATACAAAAAAAGTGGCCCAAGTTTTTGGTAAAATTTCAATTGCCGTAAAAGGAATTCACGAATTTAAAAACCCCATTGAAGCCATTGAAAAGGCACAAGGCATTTTTACAGGAGGAGGCAATACTTTTTTATTAGTTTCTCAATTGTATGAAAACAACCTTGTTGAAACCCTTAAAAAAGCTGTATTAAATGGCACACCCTATTTAGGCACCAGTGCCGGAAGCAATATCTGTGGCGTTACTATGAGTACTACAAATGATATGCCTATAGTATATCCGCCAAGCTTTACAACCCTAGGATGGGTTCCTTTTAATATCAATCCGCATTACCTTGATCCTGTTGAAGGTTCAACACATATGGGGGAAACTCGTGAAACGAGAATACTAGAATTTCTTCAATTGAATGCAGAACCCGTAATTGGTTTGAGAGAAGGAAGTTGGCTGGAAGTGAAAGGGGATTCTATTATTCTAAAGGGGGCATTAACTGCTAGAGTTTTTAAAAGAAATGAAACACCCTACGAAGTTACACCCGAAACTGAACTGAAAGATTTAAAATAAAAATAGCCTCGCAATTGCAAGGCTATTTTGTAGAGCGGAAGACGAGGCTCGAACTCGCGACAACCAGCTTGGAAGGCTGGAGCTCTACCAACTGAGCTACTTCCGCAGGTGATAATTTTTAAAACTTTATCTTGTTTTGGAGCGGAAGACGAGGCTCGAACTCGCGACAACCAGCTTGGAAGGCTGGAGCTCTACCAACTGAGCTACTTCCGCAAAAAAAAGTAATCAATTACTTATTTTGTGGGGGCAAATATACTCCAAAAGTTATTTGAATTGCAAATTTTAAACATATTTTTTTTAAATCCTTTGTTATAAATTTGGTCTCAGGAATAGACACTTTCATAATTCATTAAAAAATAATTAGTTAGCTAAAATGATCTTACCCATAAATTATCAAGACACCTATTTAATTCGGCACGAAGTATTACGAAAGGGTAAGCCTATTGAAACCTGCTATTTTACTGGCGACGCAGCTAAAAGCACAGCGCATTTTGGTTTTTTTCGTGCGGACCAATTAATTGGAGTAGTTTCTGTTTTTAATTCGCCTTCTGCGTTATTTGATGCGCCGTTACAATTTCAGATTAGAGGAATGGCTGTTTTGAATGAATTTCAGTGTAGTGGCATTGGAAACGAGCTCATGCTGCATGCTGAAAATTATTGCAGACAACATAAAAGTGTCGTTATTTGGTTCAATGCAAGAGAAAAAGCAGTTCGATTTTATGAAAAAAATGACTATCAAATTTTAGGAGATGCATTTGAAATTCCGGATGTGGGTACTCATTTTGTGATGTTTAAAAAACTGTAATAAGCATACCGATTTCACATTCGATTTTTACTTCTACAGAAATTTACTGTCACAATTTTTATAAATTTATACTTTTAATCGATTATTTATGTATTTCATCGATTATTTCTTCAAAAGTTAAACATAAATTAAAAAAAATAGACCAATAGAATATTCGCATACATTTGCGCCAAAATTATTCATATGCCAACTAAAATCTGTATACTATTTCTTCTTTTTCTTGGAAATTTATTTTTCTCGAATGCTCAAACTAAAAAGAGCATTACGACTACGAAAATCTCTGAAACTATAGCTATAGACGCTGAACTAAACGAGGAAGCATGGAAAAATGCGGATATAGCAACCGATTTTGTTATGTTTGAACCCGATAATGGACAACCCATAAATCCCAAAAAAAAGACGGAAGTTAAAATCCTTTATACCGATGAAGCCATCTATGTAGGGGCGCTACTCTTTGACGATGAACCCTCAAAAATAATGAAAGAAATTACAGAGCGTGACGACTTTGGATCGACAGATGTCTTTGGAATATTTATCAATGGTTATAACGATGGGCAGCAAGACTTTCGATTTTTTGTTACCGCTGCAGGCGGGCAATTGGACTGCTTGGCAACAGAACAAATTGGAGAAGATTTTTCTTGGAATGCCATTTGGGAGAGTAAGGTAAAAATAACTCCTTTTGGTTGGGCCATTGAAATGAAAATTCCTTATGCTGCTTTGCGATTTTCTTCTGAAAAAAAACAAACTTGGGGATTAAATTTTGTTCGAGACATCAAAAGAGAACGACGCATTTATACCTGGACGCATGTAGATTCAAAAATTGGAGCTGTCATTCAACAAGCTGGAATTTTAAAAGGAATTCAAAATATTCAAACCCCTACTCGCCTATTTTTAATTCCGTATTCTTCTTTTTATTTGAATGCAGGAGACACTCAAAAAACAAAGGGCGAACTCAAAGGCGGTATTGATGTCAAATATGGCATCAATGATGCCTTAACTTTGGATGCTATTTTAATACCCGATTTTGGCCAAACCAAATTTGACAATGTGGTTTTAAATTTAGGACCCTTTGAACAGCAATTTAACGAAAATAGACCTTTTTTTACCGAAGGAACCGATTTGTTTAGTAAAGGTAATTTATTGTATTCTCGACGCATTGGCCAGACACCCGATTTCAACCCTACACTAAGTGAAGGCGAAACCCTTACAGATTTTCCTGGGTCTGTAAACTTATTAAATGCATTAAAAATTTCGGGTCGAAATAAAGACGGTTTGGGGATTGGATTTTTGAATGCTATTACTGAAAAAACAAGTGCAACTGTTTTAAATTCCAGTGACAATAGCACTAGAAAAGTGATAGTTTCTCCGCTGACCAATTACAATGTAACGGTATTTGATCAACGTTTTAATCAAAATTCATCCGTAACCTTCATCAATACCAATGTAACCAGAAACGGAAGTTATAGAGATGCAAACGTGACCGGATTACTCTTTGATTTGAACAACAAATCAAACAAATATAATGCCTCAGGAGGTATTAAATCAAGTGAAATTTATGATGTTACAAATTCAAACGGTGTAAATGCTACCTTAAATTTGGCCGAGACAAATGGAAAATTTAGATACAGTGTGGGCGGTGAATACATTTCAAAGGATTTTGACAACAACGACTTAGGAATTAATTTTAAAACCAATTATTATTCTGTTTACAGCAATGTAAACTATCGCATCCTCAACCCAAATAAAATATTTAATACGTTTAGAATTAGTTTGGGGTCGTATATTGAATTTTATAAACCCACCCAACAAATTCAGTCTAGTAATTTTAATTTCAATCTCAATTCTACTAACAAAAACAATCATTATTTTGGTGGAGGGATCAATATAAATCCTTTTGAAAATTATGATTATTATGAACCTCGGGTGGCCAATCGCTATTTTGTAAACCCAAAAAATATAGGGGGTTACTTTTATTTTTCATCCAATTACAACTATAAATTTGCCATTGATTTGAATCCCTATCTCACTCATGTATTGAACGAAAATCGATACGAAGCCGGAATCAACATCCGTCCGAGATACCGTTTTAATGACCGATTTTCTTTAGTATATAGTTTTGACTATGCCAGACAACAAAATGACATTGGGTTTATTGATTTTGATAACAGTGATATTATTTTTGCTCGTAGAGATCGAAACACCTTCACCAATGCATTGAGTAGTAAATTTTCAATCAGTAGCGTGATGAATTTTAATTTATCGGTACGGCATTATTGGTCGATTGCCGAAAACAATCAAATTAATACTTTGAATTCAGATGGTAGCTTGTCACCAAACATCACGTATACCACCAATAAAAATTCCAATTTTAGTAGTTGGAATTTGGATTTATCCTATTCTTGGTGGTTTGCACCAGGCAGTCAAATGTCAATTTTGTATCGCAACAATGCAGCAACTTTTGATCGGACTATTGATAAGAATTTTAGCTCCAATTTTACCAACTTATTCGCTGACAATTTAAACCATATTTTATCAATTAGTGTTCGGTATTTTATCGATTACAATCAGGCCAAAAATTGGATTAAAAAAGGCTAATTTGCGTAATCGTTTTCGTAAAATTAGGGATACATAGCTGCTAAAAAAAGAGTCAATTGTTTATCTTTGTACAAATTCAAAGTCATGAACAAAAAAGTTATTTTGATGATCCTTGACGGATGGGGCAAATCACCCGATCCAAAAGTGTCGGCCATAGATCAGGCAAACACTCCATTTATTGATCAATTATATATCCAATACCCAAATGCTCAACTTCGAACCGATGGATTAAATGTAGGTTTACCCGAAGGTCAAATGGGGAATTCTGAAGTGGGTCACATGAATTTAGGTGCAGGTCGCATCGTTTACCAAGATTTAGCAAAACTCAATTTAGCGGTGGAAAACAAAACCATGAGTCAAGAAATTCCGCTACAAGAAGCTTTTGAATATGCAAAAAAAAATCAAAAAGCCATTCATTTTTTAGGGTTGGTTTCGGATGGAGGAGTTCATTCTCATACTTCACATTTACGCGGACTAATTGATGCCGCCCAAGAAAGCGGGGTTCAAAAAATGTTTGTGCACGCTTTTACAGATGGTAGAGATGTCGATCCTAAATCGGGAATTACTTACCTAACGGATCTAGAAAAATATTTAGAACATACACCCGCAAAATTGGCAACGGTTATTGGTCGTTATTATGCGATGGATCGTGATAAAAGATGGGAACGCGTAAAATTAGCCTACGATTTATTAATTAATAACGAAGGGACCCCCACACAAAACGTTGCTGTTAGTCTCCAAGAAAGTTATGCCAAAGACATTACCGACGAATTCATCCAGCCCTTAGTATTAGTTGACAATGACCACCAACCAATTGCCGCTATCAAAGAAGATGATGTTGTCCTGTTCTTCAACTTTAGGACTGACAGAGGTAGGGAATTAACCGAAGTGCTGTCGCAAAAAGATTTCCATGAATTCAATATGCATAAATTGAATTTATATTATGTAACCCTAACCAATTATGATGAAACCTATCAAAATGTTAAGGTCATATACGACAAGGATAATATTACAGAAACCCTGGGGGAGGTTCTAGAAAAAGCAGGAAAAACACAAATAAGAATTGCAGAAACGGAGAAATATCCACACGTTACCTTTTTCTTTTCAGGGGGTCGTGAAGAACCTTTTGTGGGCGAAACGCGCATTTTGAAAAATTCTCCAAAAGTAGCCACTTATGACTTACAACCTGAAATGAGTGCCTTTGAACTCAAAGATGCCTTGGTTGCCGAATTAAAAAAAGGAACCGTAGATTTTGTATGTCTCAATTTTGCCAACGGAGACATGGTTGGACATACAGGTGTAATGGAAGCGGCTATAAAAGCATGTGAAGCTGTTGATGCTTGTGTAAAAGAAGTAATTGAAACGGCATTGGAAAACAACTACACTACTCTAATTATCGCCGATCATGGAAATTGTGAAACCATGATTAATCCGGATGGTTCGCCCAATACCGCGCACACAACCAATCCTGTCCCTATTATTTTAGTTGATCCCGAATTACAGCACATCAATAATGGCGTTCTTGGAGATATTGCCCCTACAATATTGGCATTACTAGGGATTGAAAAACCAGTTCTAATGAGTTGTAAATCATTACTATAGAAAGAAATTTTTTTGTTTAAAATAAATTAAAAAAACTTAAACATTTTTTTTAATTTTAAATTTTTATATATATTTGAAAAATTTTTTTTGAATCTTAAATTAATATACTATGAAAAAAATAAAACATCTCCTTATTCTATTGTTGATTTCTTCAACGATATTACAATCGTGTTCTACCAGTGAAGATACTTCAGATCCACAAAAGAGTTCGGCGCTACGCATTTTTTTAAAAGAAATGAAATCTGCCTATAATATTAGCGGTAGAACTGCAAGTGATGAACCAGAAATGTGCTTTGAATTTGTATATCCATTAACACTTTCTTATAATAACGGAACCACCGTTGTTGTCGCTAACCAAAATGAATTACTTACAATTTTAGAAAATGAAACCAGCGATTTATATATCGATGGAATTGATTTTCCGTTTGATATTTTAGTTGCGGGAAGTACTGTCCCTGTTACTATTACTAATGAGGAGGCCTTTTGGGATGCCATTGTAAATTGTGACATGGATACCTACGATGATTCAATCAGTGAAAACGACTGTTATACCTTTGTATATCCATTTTCATTGTTGACCAGTAGTAATCAAACAGTTGTTATTACAAGTGAAAGCGCTTTGTATGATATACTAGATGATGATAACGAAGACAACTATATTGTAGATTTTGTATACCCTTTTTCAGTGGTATTTAATAATGAAACCATACAAATTGATAATGCTTATGAATTTGAAGAATTGATAAGTAATTGTAATTCTTCAAATTGTAATTGCCCTGATGTTTATGACCCTGTTTGTGTTGAAGTTGGAGGAGTGTTTCTCGAGTTTCCAAATGAATGTCTTGCGGAATGTAGTGGCTATTCATCTGAAGATTTTGTAGACTGTAGCAATAGTAGTTCTGATGATGATTTTGAAGATGTTTTAGAAAGTTGTTTAAATATTTCTTATCCTGTTCAAGTACAGAATAATGGAACTCTCGTTACTGTTCAAAACGACGCTCAACTTTTAGAATTTTACAATCCTAATCAATCGCAAGCACCATGTCCGGCATTCAATTATCCTATTACTGTTTCATTTGAAGATAATCCAAGTGTAACTTACACAGTAGCAAATCAAAATGCATTAATGGAATTGATTCATTTACATTGTGACTAAATAAAAAAAAATTAAAAAAACATCACTTTTCAGTGGTGTTTTTTTTTGTCTTTATCTATTCACAACAACAAGAATACAAATCTCAATTGGTGTACAATTGAATGCAATAGGATTAGAAAATCGCTATTTTCAAGCGCTCTTGGGTTTGTACAAAACCATGGCACAACCGCAATAAACTAAAAAACCTTCGCAAATGCGAAGGTTTTTTTTCGTTTTATATTAAAAAATATTAGTAACGATCTCTAGAGTTGTTGTCTCTATTACTAGAGTATCCACCTCTGTTTCCACCTGAATTACGATCGAAGCTTCTTCTTTCTCCTTCTGGTTTTGGTTCTGATTTGTTCACTACGATTTTTCTACCTTCGATAGTTCCACCGTTTAATTCGTCAATTGCTTTTTGAGCTTCTGCATCATCAGGCATTTCAACAAATCCAAATCCTTTACTTCTTCCGGTAAATTTGTCAGAGATAATTTTAACTGATTCAACAGCTCCATACTCTTCAAAATAACCTCTTAAATCTGCTTCCTCTACACTGAAAGGAAGACTTCCTACAAAAATGTTCATCTATGAAAAATTTAATTCGCAACAAAGGTAGACTATTTAATGTTGCTAAACCGTTAAACTTTCAAATATTTTAAAAAACAAGGGGTTTACTACCTATTTTAAAATCAAAACGCTTTTTTTTCTAACTCAATCATACTATTTATTTACAACCCGTCATTTCATAATAGGCCCGTTCCACCTGCTCTTGATGCATTGGATGTGCAATTTTTACTAACTCGGTCACCCGTTGCTTCAGCGTTTTACCGTACAAATCGGCAATTCCATTTTCTGTAATTATAAAATGTACGTGGGCTCTAGTGGTTACTACTCCTGCCCCTTGCTTTAAATACGGTACAATGCGGCTCTCTCCTCTTTTGGTAATTGAAGGCAATGCGATAATGGCTTTTCCACCATCGCTTAATGATGCTCCTCGAATAAAATCCATTTGCCCTCCTACCCCAGAGTACATTGTACTGCCTATTGAATCTGCGCAAACTTGACCCGTAACATCGACTTCAATAGCCGAATTAATAGAAACCATTTTTGGATTTTTACGAATACGTGCTGTATCGTTTACCATGGAAGATTCTTTCATTTCTATAAACGGGTTGTCGTTTACAAAGTCATACAACCTTTTAGAACCGATTAAAAAAGTAGCCAAAGCTCTTCCGCGTAAAGTTCCTTTGTAATTGCAATTAATTACATCATTTTCAATTAAATCGATCACACCGTCAGAAAACATTTCGGTATGCAATCCTAAATCTTTGTGATGAGTAAGTTGGCTCAAGGCCGCATTTGGTATCGATCCAATACCCATTTGAAGCGTACTTTTATTTTCTATTAATGAGGCAACATAGGTCCCAATTTTTTCTTCTTCTAAAGAAAAAGGTGCCCCCTCATGCGCAAAAATGGGTACATTAACTTCCACTAAATAATCAATTTCAGATACATGAATAATTCCATCCCCAAAAGTTCTGGGCATATTTGGATTAACTTGTGCAATGACTGTTTTTGCATTTTCAATGGCCGCTACAGTAGCTTCAACAGAAACCCCTAACGAACAATATCCGTGAGCATCTGGAGGCGAAACATGAATTAAAGCTACATCTAATGAAAGAACATTTTTTCGAAATAATAAGGGTAACTCACTTAAAAAAACAGGAGTATATGAACCATTTCCAACTTTAAGGGTATGCCGAACATTGGCACCAATAAAAAACGAGTTGACATGAAAGCTAGCGGCTAATTCAGGGTTAGCATAAGGTGCTTCCCCTTCTGTATGCAAATGGCACACCTCAACATTTCGCAATTCTGAAGCTCTTTCAGCCATTGCTTTGGTTAATATTGTTGGGGTAGCTGCTGCTGCATGAACATAAACCCTATCGCCGCTTTTAATTACTTGTACAGCTGCCGCTGCGGTTACATATTTTCCCATACCTAATGAAATTTATTCCGCAAAGTTATTTTATCTGGGGTACAAAAAATATGATATTGCTCATGTTTACAAGATGTTTTGCTTCTATTGTATTGAATTTTGAATTTGGCCTTGTAATTGAACATGAATTCGTATTTTTGTCTCGAAATTTTCCATTATGATTGTACTCAAAACCCTTGAAGAAATTGAATTGATGCGTGAAAGCGCCTTAATCGTTTCTAAAACTCTTGGAATGATTGCGAAAGAAATCAAACCAGGTGTTACCACTTTATACCTTGACAAATTAGCCGAAGACTTTATCCGTTCTCATGGAGCCGAACCTGCATTTTTAGGCATGTATGGATTTCCAAATAGTCTTTGCATGAGTCCTAATACACAAGTTGTACATGGAATCCCGAATGCATTACCATTGCAAGAAGGAGATATTATTTCGGTAGATTGTGGGGCGTTGAAGCATGGTTTTTATGGCGATCACGCCTATACTTTTGAAGTGGGGGAAGTAGATGCAGCAACCAAAAAATTATTAAAAATTACGAAAGAATCGCTTTATGAAGGTATTCGAGCCACTAAGGTTGGCAACCGAGTAGAAGATATTGGAAATGCAGTACAAGTATATTGTGAGGCGCATGGCTATGGCGTAGTTAGGGAGTTGTGCGGACACGGTTTAGGAAGAAAAATGCACGAAGATCCGGAAGTACCCAATTATGGAAAACGAGGACGTGGTAAAAAATTAGTAAACGGAATGGTTATTGCCATTGAGCCGATGATTAATATGGGAACCAAAAATATCAAACAACACAAGGATGGCTGGACCATTACTACTGCCGACGGAAAACCGAGTGCACACTTTGAACACGACGTGGCCATCATAGAAGGTAAACCCGAATTATTATCTACTTTTGCCTACGTTTATGAAGCTTTGGGAATTGTGAGTAATGAGGAACAAGGCTTGCGTCAAAAACCATTGGTATTATAATGAAAAAAATATTTAAATTACTATTAAACACGATTCCTCGTCCCATTTTGATTCGGCTGAGCTTTTTACTTCGTCCGGCTTTAGCTTTATTATTAAAAGGATCCCGCTATACCGATCCTATTGACGGGAAAAGCTTTCGAATGTTTTTGCCTTATGGCTATGGAACCCAACGAAACAATGTGTTATCTCCAAGTACCCTTTCATTAGAAAGACACCGTTTGTTATGGTTGTATTTGAAAAATGAAACCGATTTTTTTACGGCACCCAAAAAAGTTTTGCATTTTGCTCCAGAACAAGAATTTTACAAACGATTCAAAAAACAAAACAATTTAGATTATACAACTACCGATTTATACTCGCCCTTAGCGGATGTCAAGGCTGATATTTGCAACCTTCCTTTTGAAGACAATACGTATGACATCATTTTATGCAACCACGTGTTGGAACACATTCCAGATGACACAAAAGCCATGCAAGAATTATATCGCATATTAAAACCAGGGGGCATGGGTATTTTTCAAATCCCACAAGACATCAAAAGAGCTACTACCTTTTCAGATGATACCATAATTGATCCTAAAGAGCGTGCTAAAATATTTGGTCAATATGACCATGTACGTATTTATGGATTGGATTATTTTGACAAACTAAGAAGTATTGGCTTCCAGGTTGAAGAAGTTAAATATACCGAAACCATCTCATCAGACCTAGTCCAAAAATATTGCCTTGCCAAAGGAGAAATTATCCCCGTGTGTTATAAATAAGGCTACTTATACTTTTCATTTTTAGAAATTAACCTTAAGAGTTGCAGACCTTAATTTTGTTTGCTATTTTTACGAAGAATAAATTTTTTCAAATGAAAAATTTTTGGCTTGTACTGCCCTTTTTATTTTTTCCTTGTTTATATGGACAAACGGCAGTAGAACAAGATCCCCCGTTTAACATCAAAACCCTCTCATTTGTTCAAAATGGAAGGAACGTAATCCCTTTTTTTAAACTAGGAGATCTATTTGAATTTCAATTCGATGACCTATACAGTGATGAAGCCGATTACTATTATATTATAACGCATTATACTTTTGATTGGAGCGCTCCTTCTAATATTTCCAAAGCAGAGTATCTCACAGGACTCGATAATCAACGGATTATTACCTACCAAAATTCATTCAATACCCTACAACTTTACTCCCACTACAAGCAAGTATTTCCCAATAAATTCAATCAAATTACAAAAAGTGGTAATTATTTACTCACGGTCTTAAATGATGAAAATGAAGTTGTTTTTTCAAGAAAATTTGTAGTGTATGAAGAAGGCATCCAAGTCGGTTTATCCGTACGAAGACCGAGGGATTTTGAAACTATTGATGCCAAACAGAATATCGAATTGACCTTAAATTATGGCGATAAAATTTTACAAAACCCTATTCAAAATGTAAAAGTTACGTTATTACAAAACGGCAATTGGAACACCAGTATCTCAGGAATTAAACCACAATATACCCTGGGCAGCGAATTGATTTATCGTTACAACAAAGAAACACAGTTTTGGGGCGGAAATGAATGTTATACCCTCGATAATAAGATCATTCGTAGCACCAATAATACAGTTGCAAAAGTAACTTCAGGTGACCAAATCTACAATACCTATTTATACACAAACACACCAAGAAATAAGAGTATTTATACTTACTTTCCAGATATTAATGGTAATTTTTTTGTGCAAAATATTAATTCAAATTATCCGGAAACAGAAGCCGATTATTCCTGGGTTTATTTTTCTTTAGCACTACCGCCTGTACCCGATAAAAATATATATATTGCGGGTATGTTTACAAATTATAGCCTATCGGAAGAAGCAAAAATGGAATACAATACTACTTCACAACGTTATGAAAAAGCTTTATTAATCAAACAAGGGTTTACAAATTACCAATACCTTCTAGCAGATAAATCGGGAACCATTGATCAAAAAAATGCTATTGATGGCAACTTTTTTCAAACCGAAAACAATTACACGGCACTCATTTATTATAAAGGAAACAATGAACGCTATGAGCGAGTAATCGGAATTGGCACGGCTAGCAGCGAGGATATAAAAAATTAAACGATACCCTACGAATCAGTTGATTAAGATTATTTTAAAAAAAATTTAGCATTCTCCTTACCTAAAATAAGATATAATTTGTAAATTTGAAACATCGATCACTCGATCAATAAAGGAATAATTAATGGTAAGTCAAATTACGAGAGGAATAAAAATTTCTGTAATCACTAGTTTTGAAGGCACTTATTTCAAAAACTATAAAATCCATTATGCCTTTACTTATCATATTACTATTGAAAATCAAAGCAAAGATTCTGTACAATTAAACTCGCGGCATTGGGAAATTTTTGATGCACTCAACGACCAAGAAGTGGTAGATGGCGAAGGTGTAATTGGGAAAAAACCTGTATTAAAACCCGGTGAAATTTACACCTACTCTTCTGGTTGTTTGTTATCATCTCCAATAGGCGCCATGAAAGGACATTTTAATATGGTCAACTTTACTTCTACTCGCAGTTTCAAAGTTGAAATTCCTGCCTTTAAATTAGGCGCACCATTTGCACTCAATTAAAAATTGTTTTTTTCCAAGTCTAGCAAACCAAACTTTTGTTATCCATAATTCAAAAATTACTTCGTATTTTTGTAATCAATTTCGATAAATACATAATTCGATACGTCCAATTGTTTAATTTTTACTTTCAGAAAATGTTCTGAGAGTAATGCAAAATATAACACCATGTTAAAAGGATTTTTTAATGTTCCAAAAGCAGTGAATGAACCCGTAAAATCATATGCTCCTGGTACTCCAGAACGTACAAAAGTAGCCGAAACGTATAAAGCAATGTGGAAGGCAAGTATAGAAGTTCCACTCTATATTGGTGGTGAAACCATTACAACCGGAAATATTAAAAAAATGACCGCACCACACGATCATCAACATATAGTGGGTGTCTATCATCAAGCAGATAAAGCATTAGTAGAAAAAGCTATAACAACCGCTTTGGAAGCTCGCAAAAAATGGGCAGCCATGGCCTGGGAGAATCGTGCCGGTATTTTTTTAAAAGCTGCCGAATTATTAGCAGGTCCCTATCGTGCTAAAATCAATGCGGCAACCATGATTGCACAATCAAAAACCATTCACCAGGCCGAAATTGATGCCGCATGTGAGTTAATTGATTTCTTGCGTTACAACGTAGAATTCATGACCAAAATATATGCAGACCAACCCGCTTCTACATCAGACATGTGGAACCGAGTGGAATACCGCCCTTTAGAAGGTTTTGTCTATGCAATTACGCCCTTTAACTTTACTGCTATTGCTGGGAATTTACCTTCAAGTGCCGCTTTAATGGGCAACGTTGTCGTATGGAAACCTGCAGCAACACAAGTATATTCGGCCAATGTAATCATGCAGGTGTTTAAAGAAGCTGGTTTACCAGACGGTGTTATCAATATGGTAATGGGCGATTCTGGAATGGTTTCTGACGTAATTTTATCAAATCCCAATTTAGCAGGTGTTCACTTTACAGGGTCGACAGGTGTTTTCAATGATATTTGGAAAACCATTGGAACGAATATCGCCACCTATAAAACCTATCCAAGAATTGTAGGTGAAACGGGTGGAAAAGATTTCATCATTGCCCATCCATCAGCAAATCCAGCTCAAGTTGCGGTAGGAATTGCTCGTGGTGCTTTTGAATTCCAAGGACAAAAATGTAGTGCGGCTTCTCGGGTTTATATTCCGAAAAGTTTATGGCCAGCGGTTCAAACTCAATTAGAATCCGATTTAAAATCAATGAAAATGGGTTCGCCAGAGGACATGAGTAATTTTATCACTGCGGTCATTTCAGAAGCTTCATTTGACAAATTAGCGCGTTACATTGATCAAGCCAAAAAAGACAGCGATGCAGAAGTAATTATCGGTGGAAATTATGATAAATCAAAAGGATATTTTATCGAACCAACGGTTATTTTAACCAGCAATCCAAAATATACAACTATGGAAACCGAATTATTTGGACCTGTAGTTACGATTTATGTGTTTGAAGACGCCAAATGGTCTGAAACCTTGAAATTAGTGGACGAAACTTCAGAATATGCCTTAACAGGTGCAGTGTTTAGCCAATGTCGTTATGCGGTGGAAGAAGCAACCGTGGCCTTACAAAATGCAGCTGGAAACTTCTACATCAACGATAAACCAACAGGAGCTGTGGTCGGAATGCAACCTTTTGGAGGCGCTAGAGGTTCTGGAACTAACGATAAAGCGGGTTCGGCACAAAACTTATTGCGTTGGGCTTCTGTAAGAACCATCAAAGAAACCTTTGTAACACCCGAAGATTATAAATATCCGTTTTTAGGATAGTTCAAAGTACAAAGTTTAAAGTACGAAGTACAAAATAAAAACCCGATTTTCAAATGAAAATCGGGTTTTTATGTTATTTTTCCTTTCACCCATTACAAAAACACTATTTCTTATACTTCAAAGGCAAATGAACTACTTTCTTGGTTTCAAAAAACGAATCAGTAAAGAAATCCGATAAATTATATTCTGTTGCTTTTGGAAAAGCTGCCAATTCTTCGGTTAAATCGCCCCCTTTTAAGTATAAAATACCGTTGGCCAATTCGTGGTGTTGTTTTTTAGCCACATTATCTTCTACCCATTTTACAAAATCAGGCATATTAGTTACGGCACGACTTACGATGAAATCAAATTCTTGTTTTACCAGTTCAGCGCGTTTTTGTTCGGCTTTTACATTATTTAACCCCAAGGCTTTTGCAACTTCCGCAACTACTTTGATTTTTTTAGCAATAACATCAATCAAATAAAAATCAACTTCAGGATGTAAAATAGCCAATGGAATTCCCGGAAAACCACCACCAGTTCCCACATCCATAATTCTAGACCCTGGACGAAATTCGATAATTTTTGCAATTCCTAACGAATGCAATACATGACGCGTGTATAACTCGTCAATATCTTTTCTAGAAATGACATTAATTTTTGCATTCCAATCCACATAAATCTCTTGCAGTTTTCGAAACTGAAGGACTTGAATTTCGGTCAAATTTGGGAATTGACTTAAAATAGTTTTCATTCGTTAAATTTTGCACAAAAATACGTTTTTTGGTTAATAAAAATTAAGAATAGCGTACATGAAAAAATTATTATAATTATCTTTGATGAAATTTGAATTCAAAAAATATGAATACATCATCACCTGTTTTTTCAAAAGACGACAATCTAAAATTCTTTAGAACCTTAAATAAAAGAGTAAACGATTATTTTAAAGAAAATAAACTTGACAAAACTGGAAATTGGAAATTGCACTTAAAAACAATAGTGATGTTTGCTCTTTTCTTAACCCCATACTTCTTTTTATTAGCAATGGACATGCCGTTTTGGACCTATTTATTGCTGAACGTAGTAATTGGAATAGGGATGGCTGGCGTAGGGATGAATGTAATGCATGACGGAAATCACGGCGCTTATTCTTCAAAATCTTGGGTGAATAAATTAATGGGTGGAAGTATCTATATCTTAGCCGGAAATGTCTACAATTGGCAAGTACAACATAATGTTTTACACCATACCTACACGAACATCATCGGGCATGATGAAGATTTAGAAGCGGGTCGTATTTTACGATTTTCTAAAACCGCTAAATGGTACAGCCACCATAGATTCCAACATTACTACTCCGTTTTTTTATATGGATTACTTACATTTAACTGGGCTATCACTACTGATTTCCTTCAAATGAAACGGTATTTGAAACGAAAATTATCTTATGGTGAAGCAAAAAGCCCTGCTTTTCAATGGACAACATTAGTAATTACTAAAATAATATATTTCACCGTTTGGTTGGTTTTACCAATGGTATTAGGCATAACATGGTGGAAAGTTGTTCTTGGATTTGCAGTTATGCATTATACTGCCGGTTTAATTTTAAGTGTAGTCTTTCAATTAGCACATGTGGTGGAAGATACTGCAAACCCTATACCGGATGATAATGGAGAAATTGAAAATACTTGGGCAGTACACCAATTGTTTACTACGGCAAACTTTGCCCCTAAAAACTGGATTGTAAACTATTATACCGGCGGACTCAATCATCAAATAGAACACCATATTTTTCCAAATATCAGTCACGTTCATTACAACAAAATTGCTGAAATTGTTAAACAAACTGCCGCTGAGTGTAATTTACCTTACCATGAGTTTAAAACTACAAGAGCAGCAATTGCTTCGCACTTTAAGCATTTGAGAGAATTAGGCAGAAAACCGCAATTAGCATAAAAAGTAGTAAGACTTTAATTTTTTTTAGATAAATACACACAACTATGAACCCGTTATCGGACCGAATTAACAACTTAGCCGTTTCACAAACCTTAGCAATGGCGGCTCTTGCTAGAGAATTAAAAGCACAAGGAAAAGACATAATCAGTCTTAGTTTAGGTGAACCTGATTTCAATACACCCGAATTTATTAAAGAAGCTGCAAAACGCGCTATCGATGAAAACTACAGCACCTACTCTCCAGTTGAAGGATATTTGGAATTGAAAGAAGCCATTTGTAAAAAATTTAAAAGAGATAATGATTTAGAGTACAAACCTTCACAAATTGTTGTGTCTACGGGTGCTAAACAGTCCTTATACAATATTGCTCAAGTAATGCTTAACGAAGGTGACGAAGTAATTCTTCCTGCACCCTATTGGGTTTCCTATTTTGAAATTATCAAACTCTCAGGAGGCATTCCAGTCGAAGTGCCTACTTCTGTCGAAAGCGATTTTAAAATTACACCTGAACAACTCGAAGCGGCCATTACGCCAAAAACTAAAATGATGTGGTTTAGTTCGCCATGTAATCCAAGTGGCTCGGTATACAACCGCGAAGAACTTACGGCGTTAGCTGCAGTATTAGAAAAACACCCGCACGTGTATATAGTTTCGGATGAAATTTACGAACACATTAATTTTTCAGGAACATTTTGTAGTATAGGCTCAATCCCGGGAATGTTAGAGAGAACTATCACCGTAAATGGTGTGGCAAAAGCATTTGCGATGACGGGTTGGAGAATTGGTTACATAGGTGCGCCCGAATTCATCGCAAAAGCGTGTACAAAAATTCAAGGACAAGTAACTTCCGGAGCCAATTCAATTGCGCAAAGAGCCACAATTACTGCTGTAGAAGCAGATCCAAGTGTATTAAACGATATGGTTATGGCTTTTAAAAATCGTAGAGATTTAGTAGTAGGCTTGGTCAATCAAATACCAGGTTTCAAATTGAATGTACCCGAAGGAGCATTTTATGTCTTTCCAGATGTATCGTATTATTTTGGTAAAACCATCAAAGGAACTGAAATTAAAGATGCCACCGATTTCTCTATGTTCCTATTGGCTGAAGCTAATGTTGCAACGGTAACTGGAGATGCTTTTGGTAATCCAAATTGTATTCGTTTCTCTTATGCAACAAGTGAAGCGTTGCTAACTGAAGCAATGCTAAGAATTAAAGAAGCTGTTGCTTAAAACATTTTACAAATACAAAGTAGCACGAATTCAATTTTTAATAGCTGATTTCGTGCTTTTTTATGCAACAAATTCAAAAAAAGCCAACTTGAATTAGAAATCTTAATTAATTTTATAAGACCTTTGTACGCTTAATCTCAAAAAATACCGGATTTATCAGTATTACCCATGAAAAAGAAGATCGAAATTTTAGCGCCTGCAAAAAATTTAATTCAAGGTATAGCAGCCATAAATAGTGGTGCAGATGCCGTTTATATTGGCGCTCCTTTATATGGTGCTCGTTCAAATGCAACCAATTCTGTTGAAGATATTGCTGCGTTAGTACAATATGCCCATTTATATAATGCTCAGGTTTTTGTGGTTATCAATACGATTTTATACGATAATGAATTAGAACCTTGCCGCCAATTGATTTGGAAATTATATGACATTGGTGTTGATGCTTTAATCATTCAAGACATGGCGATATTGGAAATGGAATTGCCCCCTATTGTGCTTCATGCCAGCACGCAAGCCAACAATAGAGATGCTGATAAAATTAAATTTTTGGCTGATGCCGGAATCAAACGTGTCGTTTTAGCGCGTGAATTAAACTTACACCAAATAAAAGAAATAAGCGAGACTACCGATGTAGAACTAGAATTCTTTGTTACGGGCGCTTTATGTGTTTCGTTTAGTGGGAATTGTTATATGAGTGTTGCCAATGGCGAGCGTTCAGCAAACAGAGGTTCCTGTGCGCAAAATTGCCGTTTACCCTATAATTTAATTGACGGAAATGGCGATACATTGATAAAAAATAGTCACTTACTTTCTATTAAAGATTTTGACGTTTCAGACCAAATACCCCATTTAGTAAAAGCCGGAATTGTGTCTTTTAAAATTGAAGGGCGTTTGAAAGATATCGTGTATGTAAAAAATAACGTTTCCTATTTACGTCAGAAATTAGACGCTTTCTTAATGGAAAATAATGATAAATACGCTAAAGCTTCCTCAGGAAAATGTACCTATTTATTCGATTCTTCATTAGACAGAACCTTCAATCGGGGGTATACCGATTATTTTGTAAACGAAAGACATCAATCGATCGGATCTTGGGAAAGCCCAAAATCGAAAGGACAATATATCGGAAAACTCATCCAAACTGTGGGCAATGCCTACCAAATTGAAAATGGTGAATTGTTAAATAATGGTGACGGATTGTGTTTTATCAACGAAAATAATGATGCTGAAGGCATTTACGTCAACCGTGCCGAAAACGGAATTATCTACCCAAATGTATTGAAAGAAATCAAAGAAGGCACATTCATTTATAGAAATAATGATGCCGCTTTTATAAAATTGGTAGAACGTGAAGACAGTGCCGTCCGAAAAATCAGTACTACTTTAGTATTAAAAGAAAACGAAACTGGTTTTGAATTAATTGCTACAGATGAAGATGGAAATGTAAGTATCGTAAATTTGGTTCACCCGAAAGAACAAACTAAAAACAACGAATCTTTAGCAGAGAATTTCAAAGTTAATTTAGCTAAAACCGGTTTTACACCCTATACTGCTGATGAAATTACGATTGAATTTTCTCAGAATTGGTTTTTACCGATATCAAAAATTAACGAATTGCGAAGAACGGTTTACGAGCGATTATCTGAAATTCGTTTGAAAAATTATGTCCGCAAAGAACACAAATTAGTAAAAACATCACATCCTTATCCAGAAACAAAACTGGATTTTATGTACAATGTGGCCAATAAAACCGCACGTAAATTTTACGAACGTCATGGTGTTACTGAAATTGAAAAAGCCTTCGAATTGCAATGGGATCCCGGCAAATCTCGAGTAATGACGACCAAATATTGCATAAAATACGAATTGGAACGATGCCCAAAATACCACCCAGAACACCGAGATAAAAAAGTAAAAGAACCCTTAGTACTCAAACAAGGCGAATTAGAATACAAACTCAAATTCAATTGCAAACCTTGCGAAATGGAAATCTGGGAAAAAGATGCCGAATTTGAAATAGAAGAGGAAGATTAATTTAATACAAATGGAAAATACAGTTTTACATAAATCAAATACAAGAGGTCACGCTGATCACGGTTGGCTAAACGCTTACCACAGTTTCAGTTTTGCAAGTTGGTACAACCCAGAAAGAGTTCAATTTGGAGTGTTACGCGTTTTAAATGACGACACTATAGCCGCCGGAATGGGTTTTGGCACGCATCCACACGACAATATGGAAATTATCACCATTCCATTGGAAGGCGATTTGGCGCACAAAGACAGTATGGGAAATGAATCTATCATTAAAACGGGCGACATACAAGTAATGAGTGCTGGAACCGGAATTCAACACAGTGAATTTAACCCAAATGCTGATTTACAAACGAAATTATTTCAAATTTGGTTGTTCCCGAAATATAGAAATGTAGAACCGCGTTACCAACAAATTACTTTAGACCAATCATTACAAAAAAATAATTTTGCGCAAATTTTATCACCAAATGAAGAAGATGAGGGAGTTTGGATTTATCAAGATGCTTGGTTTTATTTAGCTGATTTCGAAAAAGATTTTTCTAAAACGTACGAAATAAAAAAAGAAGGCAATGGAATGTATGTCTTTGTAATTTCAGGAACAATTACGGTTAATGGTCAAGAATTAGAAACCCGAGATGGTTTTGGAATTTGGGATTTTAAAAATTTGGAATTTACAGCCACATCTGATTCGAAATTTTTAATCATGGAAATTCCTATGGTTCAATAAATAGAGAGATCCCGGTTAGGGTTTTAGTGTTCCATAAAAAACACTATTTTTGCCTAGTACAAAAACTTTAAACTTGAAATACAAATTATGAAAGCATACATATTTCCAGGTCAAGGAGCACAATTCCCAGGAATGGGAAAAGATTTATATGAAACTTCAGCAGTAGCAAAAGATTTATTCGAAAAAGCAAACGAAATATTAGGATTCCGAATAACGGACATCATGTTTGAGGGAACCGCCGAGGAACTAAAAGAAACCAAAGTAACGCAACCTGCGGTATTTCTTCACTCAGTAATCTTAGCGAAAGTTTTAGACGTTTCACCCGAAATGGTAGCCGGACATTCATTAGGCGAATTTTCTGCATTAGTAGTTAATGGAGCGCTTTCATTTGAAGACGGATTAAAATTAGTCTATCAAAGAGCTATGGCCATGCAAAAAGCGTGTGAAATTAAACCTTCTACCATGGCAGCTGTTTTAAATTTAGACGACAAATTAGTAGAAGAAATTTGTGCTTCGGTTGATGGTGTAGTGGTGGCAGCCAATTATAACTGTCCGGGACAATTAGTCATTTCTGGCGAATACAAAGCCGTGGAAATTGCCTGTGAAAAAATGAAAGAAGCCGGTGCCAAAAGAGCCTTAATTTTACCTGTGGGAGGCGCGTTTCATTCACCCATGATGGAGCCCGCAAGAGCTGAATTAGCCGCAGCTATTGAAGCCACGACTTTTTCAACCCCTATTTGCCCCGTTTATCAAAACGTAACGGCAAATGCAGTTACCAATCCGGCTGACATTCAGAAAAATTTAATTTCTCAATTAACTGGAGCTGTAAAATGGACGCAATCGGTACAACAAATGATAACCGATGGCGCAACTAGTTTTACAGAAGTTGGCCCTGGAAAAGTACTGGTTGGATTAGTCAATAAAATTAATAACCAAGTGGAAACCTATTCTGCATAATTTTTCTAGTAAGTCGCTATTTTGGCATCTATTTTGCTAAGTTATTGCAAACAAATTAAATCGTATCCTTATGAAAAAAATCTGCACATTACTTGCAATTGCTACTATTGGCATAGCTTGTAAACAAGAAACAAAAGAAAAAGTAAAAGTAGCCTCAGAAGCAGTTTCTACAGATGTTATAGAATCAATAGATTCCGCTAAACTAAAAGCGAAAGAAGTGATTGATTCGTCAAAAGTAAAAGAAAAAGCTAAAGAGTTGGTAGTAAAAGGAGCTGAAAAAGTAGAACAAGGCGCAAAAAAAATAAAAGAATCCGCAAAAAAATAACTGAAAATCCTCATGAAAATAACATGAGGATTTTTTTATGAAAAAAAGAGACAATATTGTATCTTGCCAGGGTTAAATAATACACACAAAATTAATTACACTACAATGAAATTATTAAGAATTTTACTTATTTTATTTGTTTTACCAGTCTTTTCTCAACAGGGTGGTATGTGGATTCCAAGCCTATTAAAAGGAGTCAACGAAGCAGAAATGAAATCTTTAGGAATGAAAATTAGTGCCGATGACATTTATTCGGTAAACCATTCAAGCTTAAAAGATGCTGTTCCCCATTTTGATGGAGGATGCACCGCTGAAATGATTTCTTCTAAAGGTCTTTTGTTAACCAATCACCACTGTGGTTTCGACAACATTCAAAGTCATTCTACTGTAGAACATGATTATTTAACCGATGGTTTTTGGGCCTACAAAATGGAAGCTGAGTTACCCAACAAAGATTTAACAGTAACCTTTATCATTAAAATTGAAGATGTCACATCTAAAATAATTGAAGGTGTATCCAATCTTCCAACGGAAATTGAAAAACAAAAAAAAATCCAACAAAATATTGCAGCGGTAAGTAAAAATTTCTCAAAAGAAGCATGGCAAGAAGCAATGATTCGCGCTTTTTATGATGGAAATCAATACTTGCTATTTGTCACCGAAACCTTTAAAGACGTTCGGTTGGTGGGAGCACCACCAAGTTCCATTGGAAAATTTGGATCCGATACAGACAACTGGGTTTGGCCGCGTCATACTGGAGATTTCTCATTGTTTAGAATCTACGCAGATAAAAACAATCGCCCTGCCGAATATGCCATTGACAATGTGCCCTATCAACCAAAACATTTTTTCCCAATCTCAGCAAAAGGCATTCAAGAGAATGATTTCACAATGGTAATGGGTTATCCAGGAAGAACACAAGAATACTTACCCTCATTTGCAGTGGAACAAATTGTAACTGATTTAAATCCTGCCAAAATTGAAATTCGTGATGCCGCCTTGAAAGTGCAAGATGGTTTCATGAGAAAAGATAATGCCATTAAAATTCAGTATGCATCAAAATATGCCGGTGTTGCAAATTATTGGAAAAAATGGATCGGTGAAACCAAAGGATTAAAAAAATCGAATGCGGTTGCCCTCAAAAAAGAATTCGAAAAGAAATTTCAAGAGCGCTTAATCAAAGCTGGAAAACAAGCTGAATATGGAAACTTGTTAGCCGATTTTGAGAAAAACTATTCCGAGATTAGACCCTACGCCATTGCAAAAGATTACTTTACTGAGGTAGTATTGCGAAATTCAGAAATATTATCATTTGGATACCGATTATATCAATTAGAACAAGTATACAACGCTAGAGGTGAACAGGCTTTTACCGATAGAAAAAACAATTTAATCTACGGATTTGAAGGCTTATATAAAGACTACAGTGCACAAGTAGACGAAAAAGTTTTTGAACAATTGCTTCATTTGTATGCCACAAAATCTCCCCAACAATTTTTACCTGAAAGTTTGAACAATAGCAGTACCTCAAATATAACAAACACTATTTTTCGTTCCTCAAAATTAACAAGTTTCGATGGTTTAAAAGACTTGATGAATGGTGATGTTAAGATAGTTATAGAAAAATTAAATCAAGATCCAGCCTATCAATTGGTAAAATCGATAGCCGATAGTTATCAAAAAAATGTAGCTCCTAAATTTGACGAGATTAACTTAAAGAATATCGCTTTACAAAGAACTTATATGAAAGGAATTATGGAATTTTTTCCTAATGATAGAGTTTTTCCGGATGCCAACAGCACATTGCGTGTAACCTACGGAAAAGTAAAAGGTTACAAACCTAGCGATGCAGTTGTTTATGAACCCATTAGTTATTTAGACGGCGTAATAGAAAAATATATCCCTGGCGATTATGAATTTGACGTTCCAAAAAAACTAATCGATTTGTATAATTCAAAAGAATATGGCAATTATGCAGATTCGAATGGAAAAATGCCATTGGCGTTTATTGCAACCAATCACACCACAGGTGGAAACTCGGGAAGCCCTGCTCTTGATGCAAATGGCAACTTAATTGGGTTGAACTTTGATAGAGTTTGGGAAGGCACAATGAGTGATATTTATTACAGTCCTGAGATCTGCAGAAACATCATGGTAGACACACGATACATTTTATTTATTATTGATAAATTTGCTAACGCAAAAAATATTATAGAGGAGCTAAATATTGTATTTCCAAAGTCAAAAAAAATCAAATAATTTGAATTATTTTTCAAAAAATAAAGTTGACACAGCCTTCAAGAATAAAAATTTTGAAAAACAATGAAAAAAAATGAAAAAAATTGTCTAAAAATATTTTGACATGTTAAAAAATTTATATCTTTGCTACGAATTAATAATTAACCTTTATAATTTAGTAAGATGAAAAAAGTTGTATTAAGTTTAGCATTCGTTGCTGCTATGTTCGTTTCTTGTAAAGAAAATGCTGCTGAAACTACAGAAGCTGTAGATTCAACTGCTGTTGAAGCTCCTGCTGTTGAAGAAGCTCCTGCTGATTCTACTGCTGTTGCTACTGACTCTGCTGCTGCACCTGCTGCTGCTGTTGAAGCTGCACCTGCTAAGTAATTTATTGCTACAGAAAAAATTAAGCTCCACTAAGTGGGGCTTTTTTTTTATAACCTAATCAATAGTGATTTAAAAAATTAATTAATCCTATACCTTATATGAAAAAATTTATATTGACTTTAACAGTAGTGTCTGCTCTATTTGTTTCCTGTAAAGAAACAACCGAAAAAAAAGAAGTTGCAGCAGATTCTACAGTAGTTGCAACCCCAACGCCAGATTCTACAAACGCAACTGTTGATTCTATTGCAGCTGATGAAACCGATCTAGAGGATCAAATCATGAAAACAGAAGCAGAACATGAAGAATCAAACCAATAAAAAAGATAGTTTTAGGATGTAAAAAAGGGTCTACAATGTAGACCCTTTTTTTATTAATGAGTGCCGAAAACATCTGTAGCAGCAGAAAAATCTAAAAATTCTGCTTTATCGGCATAGTTAATAATTTCATCGATTCCTTTCTGAAGCAATAATTGGGTGGTATATCGCCTGCTTACCGCTATTTCCTGCTCATCCAAAATCAATCGAAAGAAAAACTTACCGCTAGAGGATTTAAAACGCATAAAAACACATCGCTCTAGTGCACTTTTAAGTACATGTATTTGTTCCTCACATTCAAATCGCATTTCAAAATCGTTGCTTGTAAAAATGGTTTTCCCTTTTCTAGAAACAAACTCATATTTATAAAGTCCGCTTGCGCGCTGTGTAATGACAAATGTCCCCATTGTTGAAATTGAATTGAATAATTTTATTCTATTGTAGAAAACTAGTATAACAAAAAAAGCTCCAAACATAGTTTGAAGCTTTTTGTACTCAAGGCGGGACTTGAACCCGCACGGGCATTACTACCCACTGGATTTTAAGTCCAGCGTGTCTACCAATTCCACCACTCAAGCAAATATTTTGGTAGTTGAGCGAAAAACGGGATTCGAACCCGCGACCTCGACCTTGGCAAGGTCGCGCTCTACCAACTGAGCTATTTTCGCGTTTCGTTATCTAAAAAAGAACGTTGCATCCTTGTTTCATAATGCGAGTGCAAATATAGCACATATTTTTATTCTCGCAAGTACTTTCACATTAAAATTAATTCTTTTTTATAACCTTTTGATACCGAATATTTTATTCAAAAAATTATCTCTTTACCAGCATCCGCTTGATCTCGTTCAATTTCATCAACGCTTCAACTGGCGTTAAAGTGTTGATGTCAATATTCAGGATTTCTTCCTTTAGTTCCTCTAATAATGGGTCGTCTAAATTAAAGAAACTCAATTGTAATTCGTCATTTGCTGCTTTAATTCCGGATAATTCTTCGCTTGAATGACGTTTTTCTAATTGTTTCAATAGCTTTTGCGCTTTCTGAATTACAATTTGAGGCATTCCTGCCATTTTTGCAACATGAATTCCAAAACTATGAGCACTTCCACCTTTTACAAGTTTTCGAAGAAACAATACCGTTTCTTTTAATTCCTTTACTGAAACATTATAATTTTGTATGCGATCAAACGTAGCTTCCATTTCATTCAATTCGTGATAATGGGTTGCAAACAAAGTCTTAGGCCTGTTGGGATGCTCGTGTAAATATTCTGAAATTGCCCAGGCAATCGAAATACCATCATAAGTTGAAGTTCCTCTTCCAATTTCATCCAACACAACCAAACTTCTATCCGAAATATTATTTAAAATGGAAGCGGTTTCATTCATTTCAACCATAAAAGTAGACTCGCCCATCGAAATATTATCGCTTGCTCCCACTCTGGTGAAAATTTTATCCACAACGCCCATTCTCGCGCTTTCTGCTGGTACAAAACTCCCCATTTGCGCCATTAATACAATCAAAGCTGTTTGTCGCAAAATTGCCGATTTACCAGACATATTGGGACCTGTAATCATGATGATTTGTTGCGACTCGCGATTCAAAAACACATCGTTTGAAATATATGGAATGCCCAGAGGCAATTGCTTTTCAATTACAGGATGACGTCCTTCTTTTATTTCTATATCATAACTTTCATCTAAGACTGGACATACATAGTGGTTATCCAACGCTAGTTGTGTAAACGAAGTTAAACAATCCAATTGGGCTATTAAGCTAGCATTCGATTGCACCTGTTTAATATAGGTTGCAATCCAATGCACCAATTGTTCAAATAATTGAGTTTCTATTTGATGAATTTTTTCTTCGGCACCTAAAATTTTAGATTCATATGCTTTTAACTCTTCTGTGATGTAGCGCTCGGCATTGACTAATGTTTGTTTTCGAATCCATTCGGCGGGAACTTTATCTTTATGGGTGTTTCGCACTTCAATATAATAGCCAAACACATTATTGAAAGAAATTTTCAATGAGGGAATTCCTGAAGCAGCACTTTCTCTTTGTTCTAATGCTTCCAAATAGCCTTTTCCAGCTGAAGAAATCGCTCGCAACTCATCCAACTCAGAATGCACTCCTAATGCAATTGCATTTCCTTTATGAATGCTTACTGGCGCTTCTTCTTGAAGGGTAGTTTTAATTTTCTCGCGTAACAATTCGCAAGCATGCAAACGATCACCAAGGATACGCAAAGCTTCATTATCGCTAGCTAAAGCCAATGTTTTAATTGGAATAATGGCATCTAACGAATCTTTCAAGAAATTGACTTCTCTGGGCGAAATTTTTCCCGCAGCAACCTTAGAAATCAAACGTTCCAAATCGGAAATTTGTTTGATTTGATATTGAATTTGTTGAAATACTTCGAGATTGGTTTTCAAATAAGCAATCACCTCATTTCGACTTCTAATTTTTGAAACATCTTTTAGCGGAAGTGCCAACCAGCGTTTTAATAATCGCGCCCCCATTGGAGAAAGCGTTTTGTCAATTACGTCTAAAAGTGTCACAGCATTAGGATTATAACTGTGGTATAACTCTAAATTTCGAATGGTAAATTTATCCATCCACACATAAGCATCTTCAGCAATTCGCTGGATACTGGAAATATGCTGTATTTTATTGTGTTGTGTTTCCGATAAATAATACAAAATCGCACCCGAAGCAATCAAGCCTTCTGCTAATTCTTCAACGCCAAACCCTTTAAGCGAATTGGTTTGAAAATGTTTGGTTAAACTTTCCAAGGCAAAATCTTCTTTATATACCCAATCTTCCAAAAAGAAGGTATGAAAGTCGGATCCAAAGGCCGCATTGAATTGGTTTTTGAATTGTTTTGGGATTAATATTTCGCTCGGACGAAAATTTTGCAGCAATTTATCGATGTACTCTTCATTGCCTTGTGACACTAAAAATTCGCCGGTGGAAACATCCAAAAAAGAAACACCTAGCATTTTTTTTCCAAAATGAACCGCTGCTAAAAAATTATTGGATTTAGACTGTAACACCTCATCATTCATAGAAACTCCAGGAGTAACTAATTCTGTTACACCACGCTTGACAATCGTTTTAGTCATTTTTGGATCTTCTAATTGATCACAAATCGCAACACGAAGGCCGGCTTTTACCAACTTAGGCAAATAGGTGTTTATGGAATGATGTGGAAATCCAGCCAACGCGGTTTCGGTTTCAGAACCTGCTCCTCTTTTGGTTAATGTAATGCCTAAAATTTGTGACGCGCGCACAGCATCTTCTCCAAACGTTTCATAAAAATCACCCACACGAAACAACAAACACGCATCGGGATATTTGTTTTTTATCTCGTTGTATTGTTTCATTAAAGGGGTTTCCTTTGGAGCTTTATCAGGAGCTGCTGCTGATTTCTTTGCCACAATTGATTCGTTTAAGTATAATTGCGAAGGTAAGAAATTCAAGTTCAATTTCAAGGCAAGGGCAAGAACAATTTTCAAGTTCATGAACAATTACACTTTCTATCAAAATTGAAACATTGTCTCATTGACACATTAAAACAAATCCCTTACTTTTGCACTATGAGAAAATTAGCCAATGCAGAATTAGATCGCAAAAACATCAAAGAGTTTAAAGAAGCTGAAAAAATACCTATTATCATTGTTTTAGATGACGTTAGAAGTTTACATAACATTGGTTCTGTTTTTAGAACCTCCGACGCTTTTTTGATTGAAAAGTTATATTTGTGTGGCATTACTGCCACTCCGCCCAACAAAGAAATTCATAAAACGGCGCTTGGTGCTACTGAAACAGTTGCCTGGGAATATGTAAAAAACGTCATAGAAATAGTTCAGCAGTTGAAGTCGGAAAAAATAAAAGTGTATTCGGTAGAACAAACTGAAAATGCGATAATGTTAGATCATTTTCAACCCGAAACCAACACCACTTATGCCTTAATTTTTGGAAACGAAGTGAAAGGCGTTTCACAAGAAGCCATTAACTTAAGTGATGGTGTGATTGAAATTCCGCAATTGGGGAGCAAACATTCATTGAATATTTCGGTGAGTGCTGGAATTGTTATTTGGGATTTATTTCAGAAAATTAGTAGGTCTAAATAACACTTTAGTCTTATCTTTGTGCTATGCAATTGATTCAAAAGTCGCTTTTACTATTCCTTTTCTTTTCAAGTATCTTGTTCGGGCAAAATGTTGCTCCAGTATTACAAGCTACTGGGAATCAACTATATTGTCCGCAAACTACGCTTCCTATCGTAACTGATATGTCGATTATCGATCCGGATGATGTGGGTATAAGCGCCATGTATATCCAAATTTCTTCAGGCTATGTTTTTGGACAAGACGTTTTAACCTTAACAGGGGTTCATCCTAGTATCTCTGCTTCTTGGAATGCCATTGAAGGAAAATTATCGTTAAATGGCGTAAGCGGAAATCCCACTTATGTTGCCTTTATTGCCGCTATTGAAGCTGTTGTTTTTTCAACTAGTAATCCAAATCCTAGTGGTCAGCGGGTTTTTTCTATTACGGTGGGGCAAGCAAACTATTTGGCATCAACCGACCATTATTACGAATTTGTTCCTAATATTGGCATCAACTGGAATGCTGCAAAAGATGCAGCTGCAGCTTCAACCTATTATGGATTACAAGGCTATTTGGCCACGATTACCACAATGGATGAAGTCCAAATTTCTGGGGTTCAAGCTTCCGGAGCCGGATGGATCGGCGGCACTGATTTGGCAACTGAAGGCGTTTGGAAATGGGCTACTGGCCCAGAATTAGGAACTATTTTTTGGAATGGTTCGGTTTCAGGTAGCACTCCTAATTTTGCGTTTTGGAATACGAATGAACCCAACAACTTAGGAGAAGAACATTATGCACACGTAACGGCTCCCGGAGTAGGCCAACCAGGTTCATGGAACGATTTATCTCTTGCAGGCGCTTCTAGTGGTGCTTATCAACCAAAAGGGTATATAGTGGAATATGGTGGAATGCCAGGAGATCCCATACTTCAAATTTCTACAACTGCAACTATAACTATCCCACAAATTACTGCCACTACAAATGGTGAACGTTGTGGAAATGGCAGTGTTACTTTGCAAGCTACAGCTAATGGCGGAACGGTAAATTGGTATACTACAGCAACCGGAGGGATTCCTGTTTTTTCAGGAAATTCATTTACCACACCTGTATTATCCGCTAGTACCAATTACTATGTTGATGCCCTGGCACTTGGCTGCACCGCAGGAAACAGAATAATGGTAACCGCTACCATAAATGCATTACCCGTAACCCAGTTCATAACCCCTACGACTATTTGTCAAAACACCAGTACAACGCTAACTGCCTCTACAAATGCAGGCATAATTAATTGGTACGATTCTGCAACAAGCACAACACCTCTAGCAACCGGTACTACATTTACAACTCCTAATTTATCGGCAACAACCCTCTATTATTTTGAAGCATTAAACAACAATTGTGTTTCTCAAAGAACTCTAATTACTGTTCAAGTAAGTGCTGCTCCCAGTGTGCAAAATGAAATTATTGGGATTTGCGAAAACACGGGAGTAACAATTCATGCAGGCATAAACAATGCTACTTATTTATGGTCGACTGGTGCTACAACACAAACGATTATTATTTGGAACGCCGGAAATTATAGTGTTACCATCACAAACAGTTTTGGTTGTAGTGCTACTAAAAATTTCACCGCTACATTGTATCCACTTCCAAGAATTGATACCGTTTTGGTAGAAAATGATCAAATTACTATTGTTCCACTCAATGTTGGTGATTTTGAATATTCAATTGACGGGGTTACCTATTTTCCATCGCCGCAATTTACCATAACCGAAGGGGGTTTATATACGGCTTATATTAGAGAAATTCATGATTGTGGTTATCGAAGTAAAAATTTTGTAGTAGTTTCTAAACCTCCCTATTTTACCCCAAATAATGACGGAATAAATGATTTTTGGTCAGTTAAAGGACTGCAATATTATCCAAAAGCAACTACCGTGATTTTTGACCGTAATGGCCAATTAATTAAGACTTTAACACAAAACAACTTGTTGTGGGATGGCACCTTTCAGAATGAAAAATTACCATCTACTGATTATTGGTTTGTTGCAGAAATTCCAGAAACACAACAAATTATTAAAGGGCATTTTTCATTAATCCGATAAGGTAGCTTGTTGTATTTTTTCTAACACAAAGACATAATCGGATTGATTTTTTATAAAATCCAATTCCGACACTTCAATAATGAGTACATTCAAATCGGTTTGGGTTTTAATATAATCCAAATAGCCTTGATTGATCTTCTCTAAATATTCTGCAGAAATTTCTTGCTCATAAGAACGTCCTCTTTTTTTGATGTTTTGCAATAATCGAGCTGTATTTTGATATAAATACACATACAAATCGGGTTTTGTCATTTCTTTATAAATGATATCAAACATCGTTTTATAGAGTCTAAATTCGTCTTCTTGCAAGGTTACCTTGGCAAAAATCAACGATTTAAAAATGTGATAATCAGCCACCACAAAATCTTTAAACAAATCGAATTGCGCCAAATCATCCGACAATTGTTGGTATCGATCAGCCAAAAACGACATTTCTAAGGGAAATGCGTAGCGGCTTTGATCTTTATAAAACTTGGGCAAAAAAGGGTTGTCGGCGAAGCGCTCCAAAATTAATTTTGCGTTGCAATCTTCAGCTAATTTTGTTGCTAAGGTGGTTTTGCCTGCCCCAATATTTCCTTCTATTGCGATATAATTAAAAGATTGTAATCCTAATTTTTCAATTGGAGAACCAAGAATGTGTAAAGCATCAATAGGACTATCATCTTCCGTTTCGGCCAATAATTGTGCTACCGATTTTTTTAAAACAGGATGCTCCCAATTACTATCCAAATCCAATAGGGGTTGCAGAACAAATTTTCGCTTTTGCAACATCGGATGGGGTATTTGCAAGGTTTCGGTAGCCACAATTTCCTCATCAAAGGCTAGAATATCGATATCAATAGGCCGTGGCTGGTATTCTGCAACTTGATTTCGCACCCTACCTAATTTTTTCTCTACTTTTAAAAGCTGATTGAGTAATTTTTGAGGGGCTTTTGAGGTATGGAGCAATAAAACACAATTATAAAAAGGGTCACTCTCAAAACCCCAAGCGGGTGTTTCATATATTTTTGAAACCTTAACCACCACTGCTACTTCGTTATGAATCAACACAATACACGATTCAATCAAGGATAAGCGATTGCCTTGATTACTTCCGAGAGATACCATTACTTGATGTTGCTTCATAAAGGCAAAATAACAAACATTTTTAGACTTATAATTTACCTTTTCCGTTTTTTTATGAACATGTAACAAATTTATCCCTTTTACTACTTATACTTAATTAAAAAAAAGTTCACTATGAAATTTTTAGGAAATGTTCTGGCCACAATTGTTGGGCTCTTTGTATTTTGTATGTTATTTTTCTTTGGAATCATAATTATTGGAGCTATTGCCAGTGGAAATGAAGACGTTGTTAAGGTAGAAGAAAAAACGGTAATTGAATTGGATCTTTCTAAAGTTACACTGGATTATGCAGGAAAAACAAGCTATAAAGATTTCAACTATTTTGAAGCCGATCACGATGGGGTTACCGACATCATCAATGCGATTGAAGTAGCAAAAAAAGATGATAAAATTAAGGGGATTTCAATGGTTAACCTCGAATCTCAATTGGGGCTGGCTCAAATGAAATCGGTTAGAGATAAATTAGACGAATTTAAAAAAACAGGTAAATTTATCTATTCCTATGGCAATTATTACACCCAAGGATCCTATTATTTAAATTCTGTGGCCGATCAAATCTATTTAAATCCGGTGGGCACGGTTGACTTTAAAGGATTGTCTGCGGAAATTTTATATCTAAAAGACCTTCAAGAAAAATCTGGGGTAAAATTTGAAATCATACGTCATGGCAAATACAAAAGTGCTGTAGAGCCCTTCTTAGCGCAAGAAATGAGTCCAGAAAATAGAGAACAAATGACGGTTCTTTTGAATTCGGTTTGGGGTGCATTCGTGAAGGATATTGCAATAAGCCGAAAATTGTCGGAAACACAATTGAATGCCATTGCAACCACCCTAGGTGCAAGAACTCCTGAATTAGCCTTAGCCAATAAAATGATTGACAAAATAGCCTATGAAGACGAATACCACCAAGCCATTCGCAACCAATTAAAAGTAGGTAAAAAAGAGAAATACAACACAATAAGTATTACAGAGTATGCAAAAACTGCTGCTTTAACGGTTGAAGATTATACGAAAGACGATATTATTGCGGTTATTTATGCGCAAGGCGAAATCCTAAGCGGAGAAGGCGATGTCAATGTCATCGGTGAGGGGTCGATCAAACGTTCATTAGAAGAAGCACGAAATAACGACGATGTTAAAGCTATTGTATTGCGGGTGGATAGTCCGGGTGGTAATGCATTAACTTCAGAATTGATTTGGAGAGAAATTGAAATTACCAAAAAGACAAAACCAGTAGTAGTATCTATGGGGAATTATGCAGCCTCGGGTGGGTATTACATTGCCGCAAATGCCGATCGCATTTTTGCAGAAAACAACACCATCACCGGATCAATTGGTGTTTTTGGGATGCTTCCCAATATGAGCCAATTGGGTAAGAATATTGGCATCAATGCCGAGCAAGTAAAAACACATGAAAATGCAAGCGGGTATAGTATTTTTGAACCTATGGATGAAAAATACAAAGCATATGCCTTGGAGAGCATTGAGAAAACCTACACCACATTTTTACAACGGGTTGCAGCTGGTAGAAAAATGACTATGGCACAAGTAGATGCTATAGCACAAGGAAGAGTTTGGACCGGAAGTGCTGCTAAAAAACTGGGCTTAGTTGATGAAATTGGAGGTTTGGAAGACGCCATCAAATATGCTGCAAAATTGGGAAAAACAAAATCGTACCGAACTGAGAATTTCCCAGAGTATGAAAAAGACTTTGAAGATTTATTGGCCAATTTTACCGGAATTGCAGCGCTTCAAACCAAGGAACAACTCTTGAAAGAGCAATTAGGGGAAGAAGGATTTCAAATGCTAGAACAAATCAAACGCATCAAAAGTAGAAAAGGAATTCAAACCTTAATGCCCTACGAACTGAACATTCGCTAATAACTCGCTACACTTTATAACATTCCCAAAGGCAATGCTTTTGGGAATTTTTTTTACAAGCTAATTTTGACAACATAGCCTTCAAAGGTGCGCACATTAAAGACGGTACCATCCTCAAAAAGCAAGTATTGCCCTTTGATTCCCATTAACTTTCCAGAAAATTGAGGTGTCTTGTCTAAATTTAAACTGCTCACTTTTGAAGGATAGTGCATCACTGGGAAATCCAATGAAATGATATTTTCCACAGTTGAAAAATAGGGTTTTACTTCCTGCGGCAACCAGTCGTATACTTTATTACGCTCGGCTACTAAATCGGCATTGAGGTATTCATTTTTTAACATTTTTTGCCAATTGGTTTTATCGGCAAAATGGTTTTTTAGGGCTACTTCTGTAATTCCAGCCAAATACCGATTGGGAACTTCTACAACCGAAATGGCTTGCACGGCGCCTTGATCGATCCAGCGTGTTGGCACTTGCGTTTTTCGAGTTACTCCCACTTTTACTTCACTTGACAACGCTAGATAAACTATATGGGGCTGCAATTGCACACGCTTTTCATAGTCCAAATTACGATCTTCAATATCTAAATGTGCCGAACTCAATTCGGGTTTCATGATCCAATCGCCCACCGCCGGACTACTCATAAAACAATCATAACAAAATCCTTGACGAAAAATTTTCTTGGCTTTGCCACAATTCAAACATTGATAACCCTGAAATTCGATGGTCAGTTCTTTACCCAAAAGTTGATTGAGGTGTAAAAATCCCGAATCAAAAACCAAATAATACTGAATGGGAGTGCCATGTTCGGTCTGCATTTTGGTCAAAGTGCCCTGATAGATCATTTGCGTTTAGATTTAGATTTTTGCACGATTGTATAAAAAAAATACTATTTTTGGTAAAGTTATTACTCCCAATTCAAAATTCAAAATCAAACGCGCAAAATGCCATTACAAATCATTAATTCTTTTGCTACTTGGATTTTAAAAAAACGAATTCATCAAATGGAATTGTTTTTAAAATATCCGCATGAGGTGCAAGAAGAATTATTGTTTAGTTTGATGAAATCAGCAGAAGCCACGCAAATTGGGAAAAAACATGATTTTACTTCTATAAAAAATTATACCACTTTTAGCGAACGCATCCCCATAGCTACCTATGAAGATTTAGAACCGTTAATTGAATTGACACGAAAAGGAGAACAAAATGTGTTTTGGCCCTCTCACATTAAGTGGTTTGCAAAATCGAGTGGCACTACCAATGCAAAAAGCAAATTTATTCCAGTAAGTTCAGAAGCCCTAGAAAATTGCCATTACAAAGCCAGCAAAGATTTATTGTGTTTGTATTTGAACAACAACGAAAACTCTGAATTGTTTGTGGGAAAAAGTTTGCGCTTGGGCGGAAGCAAGCAATTGTATGAAGACAACAATACTTTTTTTGGGGATTTATCAGCTATTTTGATTGACAACATGCCCGTTTGGGCCGAATTTAGCTCCACCCCAAGCAGCAAAATATCATTGATGGGCGATTGGGAAACGAAACTTCCTGCGATAATCAATGAAACCGTTAATGAAAATGTAACCAGTTTAGCTGGAGTGCCGAGTTGGATGCTTGTACTGTTGCAAAAAGCATTGGAAACCACCGGAAAATCGAACTTATTTGAAGTGTGGCCCAATGCCGAAGTCTATTTTCATGGCGGTGTCAGTTTTGAACCCTATAAAGAACAATACAAAAAATTATTTCCCATAGACAGTTTTAAATACTACGAAATTTACAATGCCTCGGAAGGTTTTTTCGCAATTCAAGATCAGAATGGAAGTGATGAATTGTTGTTGATGCTTGATTATGGTATTTTTTACGAATTTATTTCCATGGATACTTTTGGCACACTCAACCAACGCGTAATTCGATTGAATCAAGTGGAATTGCATAAAAACTATGCATTAGTCATCACGACTAATTCGGGTTTGTGGCGCTATCTCATTGGCGATACCATTCGTTTTACGTCCTTAAATCCGTATCGCATTAAAGTAACCGGAAGAACGAAACACCACATAAACGTTTTTGGTGAAGAACTCATGGTAGAAAATACCGATAGCGCTTTGGCCAAAACCTGTAAAGGTTTTAATTGCGAAATGATCGACTATACAGTGGCTCCCATTTTTATGAAAGACAACCAAAAAGGCGCACACGAGTGGATCATTGAATTTAAAAATCCACCCGAAGATATCGCAAAATTTTCGCAAGCTTTAGACGAAAACATACAAGCGCTCAACTCCGATTATGAAGCCAAACGCTATAATAATATGACGTTAAACCGGTTAGTACTTCACGTAGCCCGACCTCATTTGTTTTATGACTGGTTAAAACAACAGGACAAACTTGGAGGTCAACACAAAGTACCGCGTTTGTCTAACGAACGGACCTATTTAGAAAGCTTATTGGAATTGTAATGCTGCGGAAAAAAATACTTGTAATACTATGCTTGATCGTAGTTTCTGCTTGCGGTCCCAAACGCTATGGTTGTGGACCAAGACGGTGTGAAATAAATAAAAAACAATTTCCTATATTAGGTATAGACACAAAAAAACACCTACTAGTTTTTGAAAACCATGTAAGTGTTGTTTATATTTAAATTTATGACTTACGAAACCGCTTTCAGTCGTTTCAATAAATTTTTACTCAAACTGTTTTCGGCATAGTCTTTAGTTACTTGCAAGTGCTTGTCGTTTGAACTGGGCAATTCATACATGGCATCGGTTAAAATAGCTTCGCACAACGAACGCAGTCCTCTAGCGCCTAATTTATATTCTAAGGCTTTTTCAACAATATATGCTAAGGCCTCTTCTTCAAACGCTAACGTAACTTCATCCATTTCAAACAACTTTTGATATTGTTTTACTAAGGCATTTTTAGGTTGGGTTAAAATAGCTCTTAACGTTTCCGCATCCAAAGGATCCATGTGTGTTAATACCGGCAAACGACCAATTATTTCAGGTATTAATCCAAAATCTTTGATATCTTTTGGAATCAAATACTGCAACAAATTGTCTTTATCAATATGGTCGGTTCCTAAAGACGAACTATACCCTACGGCTTGTCGGTTCAATCGTTTGGAAATAATGCGTTCAATTCCGTCAAAAGCACCACCCGCGATGAATAAAATATTTTGGGTGTTCACTTCCACAAATTTTTGGTCGGGGTGTTTTCTTCCTCCTTTTGGTGGCACATTCACTACCGTTCCTTCAAGTAATTTCAATAAGGCTTGTTGTACCCCTTCTCCCGAAACATCTCGAGTTATCGAAGGGTTATCACTTTTACGGGCAATTTTATCAATCTCGTCGATAAAAACGATACCTCTTTCGGCTTTTGCCACATCATAATCAGCCGCTTGTAACAAACGGGTTAAAATACTTTCTACGTCTTCTCCTACGTAGCCTGCTTCGGTTAATACGGTAGCGTCAACAATAGCTAGCGGCACATTCAACATTTTAGCAATGGTTTTCGCTACTAATGTTTTACCCGTTCCGGTTTGGCCTACCATTAAAATATTACTTTTTTCAATCTCTACTTCATTATCTAATTGCTTTTGCATCAAACGTTTGTAGTGGTTGTAAACGGCAACACTCATCACTTTTTTAGTTTGATCTTGTCCAATGACATAATCATCTAAAAACGCGCGAATTTCTTTTGGCTTCAACAGAATTAATTCGGCTGCCAAATCAGCATTTCCCGATTGTTTTAATTCCTCGACAACAATTCCGTGGGCTTGCTCAATACACTTATCGCAAATATGCGAATCGATACCTGCAATTAGTAAATTGGTTTCCGGCTTTTTTCTTCCGCAGAACGAACATTCTAATACTTCTTTTGCCATTTTTTTGAGTTGGAAGATGGAAGATGGAAGATGGAAGTTGAGAAAACTCCCTACTTCCAGCACCCTACTTCCAGCTTCAATTATCTTGTTAACACTTCATCAATCATTCCATATTCTTTTGCTTCAGCAGCAATCATCCAATAATCTCTTTCGCTGTCTTTGTAGACTTTGTCGTAAGGTTGTTTGGAATGTTGAGAAATGATTTCGTATAATTCTTCTTTTAATTTCAACATTTCTTTCAAGTTGATTTCCATATCGGTAGCCACGCCTTGTGCCCCACCTGAGGGTTGGTGAATCATGACTCTTGAATGTGGTAACGCCGAACGTTTTCCTTCGGCTCCTGCGCACAATAAAACTGCTCCCATGGAAGCTGCCATTCCGGTACAAATAGTTGCCACATCGGGTTTTACAAATTGCATGGTATCATAAATTCCTAAACCGGCATACACGCTACCTCCTGGTGAATTGATATAAATACTGATATCTTTAGAAGCATCTACACTTTCTAAAAACAACAATTGTGCTTGAATAATATTGGCCACATAATCATCAACGCCAGTTCCCAAGAAAATGATGCGATCCATCATCAAACGGGAGAATACATCCATAGACGCCACGTTCATTTGGCGCTCTTCAATAATATAAGGTGTCATACTACTTACAATTTTATCATAATATAAACTGTTTACGCCGTGGTGTTTGGTCGCATATTTTTTAAATTGATTTGCCATTTCGAGGGTCGCTCTTGGGTCTTTTCCGTAGTTCATAGTATTGAATGTATTTTTAATGAAAATTAAAGGTATAAAAAAGCGCCAAAACTAGTCTGACGCTCAAAGATAATTATTTTTTATGAGAATTTATTCCCCATACATGGCTTTAATGAATTGATCGTAATTCACTTCTTTAGCTTTGGCTTTTACTTTTTCTTTGTAAAGGCCTAACATTTTTTCGCTCATTACTTGTTCTGATAGCCGTTTTACTTCATCTTGGTTTGACATTACACGGGCTACAATTCCATTAATTTCATCCTCTGAGGGGTTCAATTGACCAAATTGTGCCATTTGTTTTTTGATGATTTCAGCGGTATGTGCTTTTAAATCTTCAAAAGTTATTTGTAAATTATTGTCGGCCATTACTTTTCCCTCAATTAATTGGAAACGCAATCCTTTTTCTGCTTTTGCAAATTCTTCTTCAGCTTGCGCATCGGAAAGTGGAGTTTCGGCTACCGTTTTGATCCATTTTTTTAAGAATGTTGCGGGCAATTCAAATTTTGTTGAATCAATTAAGAAATCGGTCACATCATTTAAGAATTTTTGATCGGCTTGTTGCGCAAATTGTACTTCGGCATCTGCTTTGATTTTAGTTTTCAAATCTGCTACAGAAGTAATTACTCCAGGTCCAAATAATTTATCAAATAATTCTTGGTTTAATTCAGCTTTCTCAACCGCATTGATTTCTTCAATGGTAAAGTTAACCGTGATATCTAAACCATGCACTGCATCATGACCTACTTTTAAATAATCCATTAATTTATGGTCATCATCAAACAAGCCTTTTGTACCAATAGCTACTTCATCACCAACTTTTTTGCCTATAAATGCTTTGGCCACTTTTTTATTGGCAAAAACATCTAGGGCAAAATTAGCTGGAGCATTAATCCCTTCTGCTTCATTTGTAAAAGTACCGCTTACCTCATAATCGGCTTTAACTTCGGCTTGCGAAATTAATTTTCCGTATTGTTTTTGGATACGCTCAACTTGATCATTCAACATTTTATCATCGGCAATTACGTTATATTTAATTACCGAATTTTTTGCTGTTAAATCAACAGAAAATACAGGCGCTAAACCTAATTCGAAGTCAAACGAAAAATGCTCCGCATCCCAATCAATATTTTCAGTTACTACTGGAAGTGGATTTCCAAGGATATCTAATTTTTCAGTAGTTAGATAATTATTCAGTGAAGCTTGTAAAATTTTGTTTACTTCTTCTAATAAAACCGCTTTTCCATATTGTTTTTGAATTAAACTCATCGGAACAGCTCCTTTTCTGAAACCTGAAATAGCGGCATTTTTTCTATAATCTGCTAATACTTTTTCTACTTTATCGGAATAATCTTCTTTTGTAATTGCTACTGTAACAATTGCATTTAATGCATCAACTTGTGCTTTTGTAATGTTCATTATCTGTTTATTTAAGTGCCTAAAAATTGGGTTGCAAAATTATAGAATTTTTACAACCCAAACAAGTTTTTAATTTATTGAAATTCAATTCGGTGTAAAATTATTTGTCACTTACGAATATTTTATTCAAAATAGATTGACTAACAGATAATAAAACACTAAAAAGTAAGGCTGTAAAAAAGTTATCTACATGAAATTCGGGTATGAAATAATCACAGATTAAAATGATCATTGCATTAATGACCAACAAGAACAATCCTAATGTGAATAGCGTAACTGGAATAGTTAATAGTACTAAAACTGGTTTCAAAAATGTATTTAACAAACCTATAACTATGGCAACCCATAAAGCTCCGAATATAGAAGTTATATGGACCCCTGGTAAAAAATATGAAAGCCCAAATACAACAATAGAACTAATGAGCAATTTGATAATAAAATTCATAGGAATGGAATGGAATTTAGTTTTTACTACAAAAAAAAGACATCTAAAAGATGCCTTTTTTAAAATTATTTAAGCCTTTTCTTAATTGGTACCTACAATGTTAATTCCAGGGAAATAAGAAGGGTTATTTAATGGTAAGTTTGAATGATAATGACGATTGATCACTTTGATAATTTCATTAGCAATAACTGAATATCCACGAGCATTTGGATGAACACCATCCAAAGAGAACAATACTAAACCTTCAGTGGCTGAACCACTAAAATAGTTAGCTGTATAAATTTGCCCGGTTTCAATTTTTAAACCACTTACTAATTGATTCATGATTGCATTCATATCTGCAAGTGCTAAATTTTTAGTAGTAGCTATTGAACGAATAGCGGCATTGTATGTAGCTGTAGCGTTTGCCACTTTTGTTTTTTCTGCTGAAGTTAACACCCATTTATTCGCCATAGGGAAAGTAACCCCATTGATGTTAATTCCTGCAGGAGCAGCTGAATTAACAGAACCAATAACAGAAGAAGCAGGTAAAACTACTAAATCATTTGATGTTGCTTGACGTGCTCTTCCAAATACCATTCCAAATGCAGTTGCAGTAGGTACTCCTAACGTTCCAGACAAAGCGGCAGTAATTTGTGCCGATCTGTTTGCAGCATCTGCATCAAAAATTAAAATTGGATTTGCAGCTGTTGCTGATAATGGATTCACTCTATTTGGTTCCCCTAAAGCAGTAAAAATAGCATCTAATGGACCATATAATTGTGCATTTAATGTTGCAATATTTGTAGCACCTCCTAAAGCGGTTGGCGACAATGGTGCAAACGGCACTGTAGTAAAATAAGGAATTGAAGTCACACTAGGAATCGTACAAACTACCCCTTTAGCACCACCATTAGTCAATGTATTAATCATATTTCTGTATACACTTTCATATACACCAGCATTGGTAATATCATTTGGACCATAGGTTAATGGGTTGATATTTCCGGTAGAATTGTGATCGTCAGCTGGAGTTGTTCCGTCTGGCTTAGCACCACCGTTTGTAGCATACGATAAAACATCATTAGCTCCAATCCAATTGGTAAAGAACGTAGGATTTTTAGTCATTGCATCAGCTATAACAGTTGCTGTTGGAGATGTAGCATGTCTTACAAAGTAAGGATTTGCCTGACCAAGAGCTACACCTGCTAAACTTCCGTAACCTGGAGTTAATAGATGAAAAGATTTGGCACCCGGTACTCCCATATTGTTGTAGGCTGTAGCTTGTAAATTTGCCACATTGATTGTTGAAGTTCCAGCAATATTTTCTGGACGACTTTGAGAAGCATCAATTACTAATCGTGTAGCACCAATTTGTAATCCGCCTAAAGCCAATCCACCAAAATTATTAACATCATCTGCGTAAGAAGGTTGCGTAAAGGCACCACCACCTACAAGAGCAAATTGCTTCGCTAATAAATTTGGATACGAATACGTTTGACCCACTCGGCAAACAGTACCGTCCATATATCCTGCAGTTAATGAATTTCCAATGGCTACATAGGAAGTAAAATCGGCATCCCCAGAAGTGTAATCGGCATCAACAGCTTTTTCAAATTCTGGCTCACATGATGCAAAACCAGCTGCTACGATAGCTAAATATATAAATTTATTTTTCATATTATTTTTTATTTAAAATTAGAAACCATATGTAATACCTATACCTGGTGAGAATACAACTGATTTGTATGTTCCTCCAAAGGGTAATGTATTTCCATTTTCTTGATAATGTTCGTATGAATTGTCCACCTCGTCAAAGTGTAAATATAAGAATGAGAAATCTATTCCTAATTTATCGTTCACTTTATAAGTTAAACCTCCGGTGAAACCCATTGAATCGTTTCTTGGTGTTTCAGGAGCAAAATAACCTTTTTGAACAGGACTTTCGTCAAAATACCAACCGGCTCTAAAGGTAAATTTATCATTCGCAATATATTGTGACCCTAAACGGTATGTACTAGAACTCTTATAATTTCTTGGATTGTTAGAAGTATTTCTAATTGTTCCATCAGGGTTAAGAAAATCTACAGTAAGTGCTTCATATACACTCCACATTGCTCTGTTGTAATCAAAAGCAAACAACCATTTGTCTGATGGCTTGTATGACATACCCACCGTTAACTCAGCAGGTAAAGGTAAATCTGCATTAAAAGTTGTGTTTTGTAACGTTGGAGATGTTGAAGCAAAATCTGGAACATCATTAAAAGTTGCATCCCCTTTTCTAGCTTCCATGATAATTTTAGAACGGTAGTTCATCCCTATTCTTACTTGTTTAGAAGGATTGAACATAAATCCTGCGGTATATCCCCATGCTGTAATTCCTTGTGCATCTAAGGTTACATCCGTTCCGCTACCACCTACTGATAATAAAGGATTGATGGCAACATTTCTATTAAAATTAACAGATCCCGTAGCGAAAATTGGTCCACCACCAACACTAAAATGTTCTCCAACTCTGATAGAAACAGAAGGTTGAACAAAAATAGCTTGAAGATCAATATTGTTAACTAAATGTGCCCCTTGCCAGTCTTGATCCCATTCTACTGAACTTCCGTAAGGCGTGTATACAGCTAGTCCGGCCGTTAACCAATTGTTTACTTTGTAGGTAGCATATAAACTAAAAGGTGTTCCCATATTTTCGGTTGTAGCTTCCCAATTGTATTGTGAATTTTGAAATTTAGTTTTGGCAAACAAAGCATTTGCTCCAAAAGATAAATTGAATTTTTTATCTAAATAAGCCATTCCTGCTGGGTTAAAAAACGCAACTTCTGCGCTATTTACTACAGCAACACCTGTGTGTCCCATAGCTAATTGTTTTTGACCTTGAATACTAACTCGATATCCTCCTGCAAAGGCAGTTGAGCCAGCTAAAGCCAATAATGTTAAAGAAAGTAATTTTCTCATAATGTAAATTAGTGTTAGTTTTTTCTGAATTTATAAAAATCAATAGTTCAAAATTAAGACAAAATATGAATTTAACAATTTTTTTACTTAAAAAATTGCGCAAACCTATAATTTATTTGTATTGATTTAAAAAAAAATTCACTTTTAAATAAAAATCTGAGGGATTTTCAGCATGAAGCCAATGTCCTGCATTGTCAATAATTTCAAGGGATGCGCTTGGAAAATGATGTACTATCAAATCCAAATCGTCTTCCAAAATATAGTTGGATTTAGCTCCTCTTAAAAAAAGAGTTGGTTTTTGAAACGTTTTCTCAAACGGCAAAGCAGCACCGATTTCTTCAATTGCTTTTGTCAAAACAGGTAAATTAAAGCGAAATGCCAATTGCTCATTGGTTTCCCAAAATAAATTTTTCATTAAAAACTGTCGGGTTCCAAAATCGGTAATAGCATGTGCAAGAATTTGTTCTACATCATTTCTACTAGGCTTTAATTCAAAATTCACAGCATTTAATCCCTCCAAAATGGTTTGATGGTGCGGTGCGTAGTACTTGGGACCGATATCGGCAACAATTAATTTTGAAACAATATTGGGGTAAGTAGTTGCAAAAAGCATGGCCACTTTTCCTCCCATGGAATGCCCTAAAAGGACGCATTCTTTCAATTGATGTGCTTCAATATATTTATGAACGTCTTCTACCATAACCTCATAGTTAAAAGTAGTCGAATGAAAACTTTTGCCATGGTTTCGCAAATCTAGAGAATGTACTTGAAAACCGTCATTGGCAAATTGATTTGCTAGCGTTTTCCAATTGTCTGACATGCCTAAAAAACCATGTAATATAATCATGGGTGACCCAGTGCCTTCAATTCTTGAGTTTAAAATCATTTATTTCAATTTTTGCAAATACATATTTACTAAATTGTCAAGCCCTAAAAATAAAGATTCTGTAATCAAGGCATGTCCAATTGAAACTTCGAGTAAATTAGGAATATTGTCTTTAAAAAATTTTATATTTTCCAAACTCAAATCGTGCCCGGCGTTGAGGCCTAATTCCAATTCGGCAGCTTTTTCGGCAGCTGTAACAAAAGGGGCTATTGCGGCAAAATTTCCTTTACCATACTCATGGGCATAACTTTCGGTATACAATTCTATCCGATCGGTTCCAATAGCTTTTGCGCCCTCTATCATGCGTTCATCTGCATCTACAAAAATGGATGTTCGAATGCCTTTTCTCTGAAATTCTTGAATGACTTCTGTTAAATACGATTGATGCTTTACTGTGTCCCAACCTGCATTAGATGTCAATGCGCCAATTGCGTCGGGTACAAGCGTTACTTGTGTAGGCATGCATTCTAGAACCAAATCTATAAAATTATGTTGTGGATTTCCTTCTATATTATATTCGGTAAATACAACTTTAGTTAAATCTCGGGCATCTTGATAACGTATGTGCCGTTCGTCTGGTCTTGGATGTACAGTAATTCCATGTGCTCCAAATTGCTGAATGGCGGTTGCAACCTTCAACAAATCTGGGACATTTCCTCCTCTTGAATTTCGTAAAGTGGCAATTTTATTAATATTTACAGATAGCTTTGTCATGGTTCCTATTTTAATTTAGCAAAAATACAAAGTATAAATTAGGTATCATATGGTATTTTTTGATTATTTTGCGGTTCATTTCCATAACAGGTCACATGAACAGCTTAAACAGTTATCTCAATACCGAAATACAACCTTTAAGGCACTCTACTTCTATTGGAGAAGTACAAGATTTCTTTGAAGATTTTACTTACTCTCATTTTCCAGTTACCGAAGATGGTGTTTATATTGGTTGTGTGAGCAAAGAAAGTATCGAATTTTTAAACCCTTCAGCGCTCCTTAATGAAAATCGATTTCATTTTGAACGCTTTTTTGTGCGGTTCAATATGATTTGGCTTGACGTGTTAGAAGTTTTTGCAAAAAATGAAGCCAATTTGCTTCCTGTTTTGGATGAAAAAAATAACTATATCGGTTATTATGAACTTGAAGATGTGATTCGTTTTTTACACGAAACTCCTTTTTTAAAAGAAGAAGGCGGTATTTTAATTGTAGAAAAAGAAGTGAATACCTTTTCGATGAGTCAAGTGGCACAAATAGTCGAAAGTAATCAAGCTAAAATTTTAGGATTATTTATTTCTAATGTTGCCCAAAATAAAGTTGAAATTACCATTAAAATTAGCCAAAGTGGGCTGAATGACATCATACAAACCTTTAGAAGGTATGATTATGAAATTATTTCCGAACATCAAGAGGACTCGTATTTGAATGGCCTCAAAGAACGTTCAGATTATTTGGATAAATACCTTAACATATAAGTTGATCGCCTATGAAAATAGCAGTTTTTGGACAATATTATCAAAACAATACGGCCGAAATTGTAAGTAAAGTTGTCGATTTTTTAGAAACCAATGGCATTTCGATTGTTTTTGAGCGGTCTTTTTTAGCTTCACTTCAAGAAAAAAATATCGTATCTCAAAACTATACTAGTTTTTCGAACGCCTCAGAACTTGATCCCGATTTTGACGCGTTAATTAGTATTGGTGGCGATGGTACTATCTTAAAAGCAGCCACTTTTATTCGCGATAAAAACATTCCAATTATTGGGATCAATGCCGGAAGATTAGGATTTTTAGCAACCGTTCAATATGAAAATATTGAGGCTTTACTTCAAAAAGTTTTAGTAAAAGATTATATCATTTCTAAGCGAAGTTTATTGTGTATTAGAACGGTTCCCGAATATGAAAATTTTAAAGATTTAGATTTTGCATTAAATGAAGTTTCAGTAGCCCGAAAAGACACAACTTCGATGATTACCATTGATACCATGTTAAATAACGAGCACCTCACATCCTATTGGGCAGACGGATTAATTGTATCGACACCCACCGGATCCACAGGATATTCATTAAGCTGTGGCGGGCCAGTTTTGACGCCTGAAGTAGCAAGTTTTGTAGTGACACCTATGGCACCCCATAATTTAAATGCCCGTCCTTTAGTAATTACTGATGATACAGAAATTACATTAAAAGTTTCGGGTCGGGAAGAACAATTTTTAATCTCCCTAGATTCTCGAATTGCAGCTGTTTCAATGGACACCACTGTATTCATAAAAAAAGCTCCTTTTACACTCTCGGTAATTGAATTTAAAGAAGAAACCTTTTTATCAACCATTCGAAAAAAATTACTTTGGGGAGCCGATAAAAGAAATTAGGGCATAGGCATATCATTTTTGATTTTTTTGCGTTTTTATAACTCCAAAAAGATTACAAAAAAAACCTTTAAAATAGGGTTAAGTAGTCAATATTGTTATATTTGCAAACTATTTGAAAAAATGAAACATATTTTATCTTATTTTATCTTATTATTCTGTGCTTTAAGTACCTATGGCCAAATCCATGAATTAGGTGTTTTTGCAGGCGGAATTAATTATATTGGAGATATCGGCCCTACGACCTATATTGATCCAAATAAACCAGCTTTAGGTATACTTTACAAATGGAATCGAAGTCCGAGACACGCCTGGCGTTTTTCATATATGCAAGGAGATCTTACTGCTAATGATATCAAAAGTGAGGTGCCCAGTAGAAAAGCAAGAGGCTATACATTTGAAAATAAAGTCAGGGAATTTTCCATGGGTTTAGAATTCAATTTTATGGCATTTGATTTACACGACGGTAAAAAGAAGGTAACTCCTTATGTTTTTACTGGAGTAAATTATTTTATTTATGATGAAATTTTTATTTCAAATAAACGAAGTTATCTAGATTATCAAAGCAGTACATTTGCCTTACCGATGATTGTTGGAGTAAAAGCCCATTTCTTAGAGAATTTTGTTGTAGGTGCAGAATTAGGAGCGCGATATTCTTTTACTGATAATTTAGATGGAAGCAATCCAGAAAATGATAATTTTACCAACTGGCGCTTTGGTAATTTAAACAGCAATGATTGGTATGTGTTTTCGGGTGTGACGATTACTTACACTTTTGGCCAAAACCCGTGTTTTTGTGCAGAATAATAAAATGGAAAGAGAGCAAGAAATAAATACAGCAACCCTGCCGCAACATCTAGCCATCATTATGGATGGAAATGGTCGTTGGGCAAAACAAAAAGGGTTTCTTCGCACCATAGGTCATGAAAATGGGACTAAATCGGTGCGAGTTACTGTTGAAAGTTGTGCCAAACTTGGAATAAAATATCTTACCTTATATGCTTTTTCAACCGAAAATTGGAATCGTCCAAAATTTGAAGTTGAGACCTTGATGAAACTTTTAATCTCCTCGTTAAAAAAAGAAATTAAAACTTTACAGACCAACAACATCAAATTAAATGCAATTGGTAATTTAACAAATTTACCCGCTAGCGTTCAAAAAGAATTGCAAGAAGTAATTCAAAAAACTGCCGACAATACTAGAATGACACTCACTTTAGCGCTGAGTTATGGGGCAAGAGAAGAGTTAGTCCATGCTGTTAAAAAAATTAGCAACAACGTTAAAAATAATATAATTTCTGAAGAGGCTATTGACGAATCCATTATTAATCAGCATCTTTACACGCACAATTTACCCGATGTAGATTTGGTAATACGAACCAGTGGCGAACATCGAATTAGTAATTTTCTATTATGGCAGATTGCTTACGCCGAGTTTTATTTTACTGAGGTGCTTTGGCCCGATTTTTCAGAAGACCATTTATATGAAGCAATTATTAGTTATCAAAATAGAGAACGCCGATTTGGAAAAACAAGCGAACAAATTATACCCGAAAAAAATGTTTAAAAGAGGAATACAATTACTTTCAATTTTTATTTTATTAAATAGCAGCGCCCTTTTTGCTCAAGAAACGAAACTTGAAAATGGAAAAGAATATATACTAGCTAAAATTGATGTCGCAGGAAAAATAAGTTACAATGCTCAAACAGTAACTACCTTTACTGGATTAGAAAAAGGACAATCTATAATGGTTCCTGGTGAAGATATTAGTACCGCCATCAAAAAATTATGGAAGTTAGGTTTGTTTTCTGATGTAAATTTTTATGTCAATAAAATTGAGGGAGATAGTATTTATTTAGAATTAAATATTAATGAATTACCAAAACTTGGCGATGTAAAAATTCAAGGAGTAAAAAAAGGGAAAGCAGAAGAATTAATTAAAGAAACCGATCTTAAAAAAGGAAAGATAGTAAACGAAAATTTATTAACAACTACCAAAATCTATTTAGAAAATAAATACAAAAAAGACGGTTTTTATAATTCTAAAGTAGTAATTAACACCTTACAAGATTCTGCATTTGCCGATGTTAAAATGGTAATTCTTATTGATAAAGGAGAAAAAGTAAAAGTAAAAAGCATTGTATTTGAAGGCAATTCGAAAATGACAGATGCTTCTTTGAAAAAAACATTTAAAAACACCAAACAGCGCAATCCGATTAGAATCTTAAAAAAGTCAAAATATATAAAAGATAAATATAAAGAAGATCTTACAGCCGTAATCGATAAATATAAAGAAAAAGGATTTCGGGATGCTCGAATAGTGTCTGATTCGGTGACGTATGACAAGGCCAATAATACCATTGCTATTAAAGTCAATTTAGAAGAGGGACAAAAATATTATTTTGGAGACATTCGTTATTTAGGAAATACCATTTATACCGACCGACAACTGAATATGCTTTTAGGAATTAAAAAAGGAGAAGTGTATAACGGTACCATTTTACAAAAAAGAATTGCCGATCAATCAAAACCAGACGGTGAAGACATCACTAATTTATACCAAAATAATGGCTACTTGTTTTCAAACATCAATCCCGTTGAAGTAAGAACAGTTAATGATACTATTGATTTTGAAATTAGAATTACAGAAGGCCCTATCGCCTATTTTAATAAAATAACAGTCGTTGGAAATGACCGAACGAACGATCATGTAATTTACAGAGAGTTAAGAACAAAACCCGGTCAAAAATATAGTAAAGAAGACTTAATTCGTTCGATACGAGAAATTGGTCAGTTGGGCTTTTTTGATCCAGAAGCTATTAAACCCGATTTTAAAAATGTAGATCCACAATCAGGAACAGTAGATATCGAATATAATGTAGTGGAAAAAGGTGCCAGCCAAATTGAATTGCAAGGAGGATATGGTGGCGGAGGCTTTATTGGTACATTAGGATTATCTTTTAATAATTTCTCTGCACGAAATATGTTTAAAAAATCGGCCTACAAACCTTTACCTATGGGAGATGGGCAAAAAATGGCTTTACGATTACAAGGAAGTACTTACTTTCAAACCTATAGTTTGTCTTTTTCTGAACCCTGGTTTGGTGGTAAAAAACCCATCAGCTTCTCTACTTCATTGTCCCATAGTAAACAATATTTATATAATTTTGCTTCTAGAGACGTAACTCGAAATCAAAGTTTTACTATTTCATCTTTATCGGTTGGTATTGCAAAACGTTTAACTGTTCCCGATGATTATTTTGTGTTATCACAAGCCGTATCATTTCAATACTATAATTTAAATAATTACAACACAGGATTATTTACTTTTGGAAATGGCGCTTCAAGAAATTTAGCTTACACCATTGGATTATCTCGTAACAGTAAAGCCATCAATCCGATTTATCCAACACAAGGCTCAGAATTTAGTATTTCAGGAAAATTTACATTGCCTTATTCATTACTTAATGGGATAGACTATAAAAATTTAGGCGACTTAGCAGCGTATAAGAAACGAGCCACTGCAGATGGTTTTGCACCCGATGGAAGTAATTATACTGCCGGTTCTTATCTAAATGCTGAAGGTTATCCGGTTGCCAATCCATCTGATGCTGTAGCAGATCCAGCTAAGGTTGATCAAAAAAAATACAATTGGTTGGAATACTATAAAATTAAATTCAAAGCCGATTGGTATACCCGAATTTGGGATAAATTAGTACTTCGTTCATTAGGCGAATTTGGTTACATGGGTGCATACAATACCGACAGAGGATTGGTCCCGTTTGAACGATTTTATCTGGGAGGCGATGGTTTAGCAAATTTTGCACTAGATGGAAGAGAAGTTATACAATTGCGAGGGTATCCCAATAATTCCTTGTCCTCAACAGACGGAGGAACGGTTTATAATAAATTCTCTTTGGAATTGCGCTACCCAATCACGCTTAATCAATCGGCCTCTATTTATGCTTTAAGCTTCTTAGAAGCTGGAGCAGCTTATAATGAATTTAAAGACTATAATCCATTTAAAATGCAACGTTCAGCTGGATTTGGAATACGGGTATTTATGCCTGCTTTTGGTCTATTAGGAATTGATTTTGCTCATGGGTTTGATGCCATTCCGGGTGACACCGTTAAAAGTGGCTGGCAGACCCACTTTATTATTGGACAACAATTTTAAATATAGTTAATAGTTTTTTATTATTTTAGTGAAAATATTTTGATATTTGTTGCGTTAGTAAAGTAATCCATTTTAAACGTATTACTTTATTTCAAAAAGACAACCATTTATTTATGAAAAAAATATTTATATTACTTGTTTTCATCTCAATTAGTGCTCCTGCGCAAACAGCCAAAGGAGTTAAAATTGCTTATATTGACATGGAATATATATTGGAGAAGGTGCCTGACTATGCAGAAGCCTTAAATATACTCGAACAAAAAGCTCAAAATTGGAAAATTGAAATTGAATCTAAAAGAACAGCGCTAACTACACTTAAAGAAAATTTAAAAACGGAGCGTATTCTTTTGACCAAAGAACTAATAGAAGAACGTGAAGAAGAAATTGCATATTTTGAAAAAGAATTAATAGATTATCAAGAAAAAAGATTTGGACCAAAAGGCGATTTGATTATCCAAAAATCGGTTTTAGTAAAACCCATTCAAGATCAAATATTTACAATTGTTCAGGATGTAGCCGAACAAAGAAAATATGATTTTGTTTTTGATAGAGCTTCCGATTTAACCATGCTATTTGCCGATAAAAAATATGATATTAGTGATTTTGTTGTAAAAAAGTTAACTACTGTTCAGAAAAGAGAGGAAATGAGCAGAAAGCAACTAAAAACATTGGAAGCTAAGGAAGCATTAGAAGAAGCAAAAGAGTCACAAGATGCTAATCCCGCTATTGCCGCACGTCAAAAAGCGTTAGACGAGAAAAAAGCAGCCCGTGAAAAATTAATGGAAGAACGTCAAAAAGCTATTGAAGACAAAAAGGCAGCCGATGCTGAAAAAAGAAAAAAATTAATTGAGGATAGAGAAGCCAAAAAAAATGGCACAGTAATTGAAAAAGAAGTCACCGAAGAGGAAACAAAAACAGAAAAAGTAGTCTCTACAGATTCTGAAAAAACAATTACTACTGAAAAAAAATTAACCTTTGAAGAAATTAAACAGAAAGCTATTGATTTTCGCAATAAAAAAATTGAAGAACGTAAAAAAGCCTTAGAAGATAAAAAGAAAAAGAAGGCAGAAGAAAAAGCTGCTGCAATCAAAGCAAAAGAACAAAAAACAGAAACAGAGAAAAAAGAGTAAATAACCTAAATTAAATTAAAAAAAAATGAAACAATTAAAATCGTTGGCAATCGTAGTTATACTTTTTATTGGAACACAAGTAGCTGCTCAAACAAAAGTAGCGCACATTGATGTTCAGGCTTTAATGACTTCTATGCCTGAAATGAAAACGGCTCAAGATCAATTAAAGAAAATTCAGGATACCTATGATAAAGATTACAAAAATATGGTGACTGAATACCAAACTAAATTGCAAAAGTATGAGCAAGAATCAGCAACTGCTGGTGATGCTTTAAACGAAACACGTTCAAAAGAAATGCAAGATATGGGTTCTCGTATTCAACAATTTCAACAAACTGCTCAAAAAGAGTTAGGCCAGAAAGAGGTGGATTTATTAAAACCCATTATGGAAAAAGCACAAACCGCCATTAAAAAAGTAGCCAAATCAAAACAAATTACTTATGTATTAGACGCTACAACGGGAAGTGGTGTATTAGTTGCTGATGGTGAAGATTTATTAGTTGCAGTTAAAAAAGAATTAGGATTTTAATTCTCATTCATTATTTTAAAAAAAACGGCTCATACCTAATTGGATTGAGCCGTTTTTTTTTATTTTTGTTTATATGAATAGTTCAGATCCTATCGGTTTATTTGATTCGGGTATAGGCGGTACTTCTATTTGGAGAGAAGTACATGCGTTATTACCGAGAGAAAATACCATTTACCTTGCCGATAGCAAGAATGCACCCTATGGCTTAAAATCAAAAGAAGAAATCCTCTATTTGAGTTCAAAAAATACAGCGCTTTTGCTCGAACAAAATTGCAAATTAATTATTGTGGCATGCAATACAGCTACTACTAATGCTATAAAAGAATTAAGAGCTAAATACAACGTCCCATTCATAGGTATTGAACCCGCAATAAAACCAGCAGCTATTCATAGCAAAACACAAACCATAGGAATTTTAGCTACAAAAGGAACCCTCAACAGTGCTTTGTTTCATGAAAACGTAGCCAAACACCCTGAGGTCAAAATTATTGAACAAATAGGTCATGGTCTGGTACAATTGATAGAAAATGGTGCTATAGATTCGCCAGAAATGAAAGAACTTTTAGAAAGCTACTTACAACCGATGATTGAAGAGAATATTGATTATTTAGTATTAGGCTGTAGCCATTACCCTTATTTGATTCCCCAAATAAAAAAAATAATTCCAACCAGTATAAAAATAATCGATTCGGGAGAAGCGGTGGCCAAGCAAACAAAAAAAATCTTGGAAAACCTTGGATTACTCAATCAATCTAATAAAAATCCAACTCAGCTTTTTTACTCCAACAGCTCTATAGACGTTTTGAAAAAGATACTAATTCCTATAGATACTATATTCCATAAAAATTTCTAAGTTATTCTTTTTCTTTAAACCAGCCAGAATACATTACATAGTTATTTGAAATGCGCTCGATTTCGCCTGCAAAATCACTTTGATCAATATCTTTTATTTTTTTTGCCGGAACACCTGCATAAATACAACCTGATTCGACAACTGTATTTTGAGTAATTACTGAACCTGCCGCGACAATTGAATTACTTTCAATAACGCAATTATCCATAACAATAGCGCCCATTCCAATCAATACATTGTCTTTGACCGTACATCCATGAACAATAGCGTTGTGTCCAATAGAAACATTATTTCCTATTATTGTGGGGTGTTTTTGATAGGTACAGTGAATTACTGCACCATCTTGTATATTTACTTTATTACCAATTATGATTGAATTTACATCCCCACGAATCACTGCATTAAACCAAACACTACAATTTGATCCTAATACAACATCTCCCACGATTGTAGCATTTTCAGCCACATAACAATCGGTTGGAATTTGCGGTTTTTTTCCGTTTACTTCTTTAATCAGCATGTTTTTTATTTAAAAAAAAGTCCCGAAGAATCGGGACAATTATACACTATTTATAAGATTAGTTTACTGCTGGACAGTTACAATCCCATTCTTTATCTTTACAGAAAATATTCATTCCAAGGGTAATTTGATGAAATCCAGCATTATCAAATTTTACATCTCCCATGATATGAGAATAAGTATAAGAGAACATAAATTTATCATAATTAAGCCCTACAATTGGGGTCACCCATTGCAATTTTTGATCTTGAATTCCACTGCCACTAACATATTGCGCGCCATCAAAACTTCTTCTGTAGGAAAGCCCTCCCCAAAGTTTTCCAAATTCAAGTTCTTTATAAACTTTTAAGTTTAAATCAATTGCTTTTTCCTTTGTTTCAGAAGTATATTGTAACATAAATGAAGGTTCAAATAATAAATCATTATCATCTCCAAAAACAGCCCCAGCACTCCATAAATATTTACTTAAATTATCAGATTCAAATCCTTCCGAATACAATTCTCTGCGTTGATTTGCTAAAAAATTCTTGACTGTAAAATGGGTAAAGAAATCCATGTAATGATAAGAAACCCCTAAATCAACATTAAAATAAGCATCCTTTTGAATAACTCCAGGAACAATAACGGGATCAAAACCCGTAAAATCTGACCCATCTAAAGTTGTTTGAATAAAAGCAGCACTAACTCCGAAAGAAAGTTGATTTAAATCTATTGTGCTTCTTGAAAACCGCAAATGGTGTGCATACGTTAATTTTCCTCCACGTTGTGAGTGATAACCATTTTTATCGTTAAACAAAATCATTCCTATACCCGAGGTTCCTTCTTCATCTAAAGATGTATTAAAACTCATTGTTTGTAAAGCTGGAGCATCTTCTTGTCCAAACCACTGCTGACGGCCCGTTAGTCTAATTTTACCACAATTTGCAGCTCCCGCCATTGACGGATGTATTAGATAATAGTTGTCTGATAAATAATCAGAATAAACCGCAATACCTTCTTGCGAATAAGTAAATTGTGTAACTAAAAATGCAACAACAAAAAAAATCTTTTTAAAATTCATCATTTACCTAATTATATGATAATGAAACTTAATTTTTATATCTATGAGCTAAAAAAATCTTTTCAAATAATATCTCCTTTTCTTTTTAGCCTAATGGTCAAAGATATAAATTTTGTGTTTTAATTGCATCTTTATTTTAAAATATTCTTGTAAATGATTAAAAAAATAGAATCCAAATAAAATATTGTAAAATAATTGATGCTTTTTGCTAAAAATCAATTAGTTACTGATTAATTTATTAAATTAACTTGTAAATTAATGCCTGTTTTTATAAGAAATTGTGTCCTTAATAATTAATAATGGATCCTTTATATTTAAGCATTAGTTAATTTTATTGTAATTAAATAAATATTTTCGAATGCCGCCTATTTGTTCTTATCTTTGCCGAAAATAATACTACAATGCAAATAATAGCTATAAAACCCACTAACAATCCTTCAATTCTTAAATTTGAATTTGACGAGTTCATTGTTCGAACAGACAATTTTGAATTCAAAAATATTGATGAAACGCAAGCATCTCCCTTGGCCAAACAATTGTTTTTTTTACCCTTTGTAAAAACAGTTTACTTATCCGGTAATTTTATCGCTATAGAAAAATTTTCTATCGTAGAATGGGAAGATGTGCAAAATGAAGTAGCCGAACAAATTGGAGATTTCATTAATAAAGGAGGAGAAATTTTGATTGTTGAAGAACCTAAAAACAAAAAAATACCCGTAACAGTTTATGCAGAAACCACGCCAAATCCAGCAGTTTTAAAATTTGTCTGCAACACATTAATAACAAAAACACCGGTAGAGTTTAAAAATATCGAGGAAACCGCAGCTTCGCCTTTAGCCAAAGAACTTTTTATGTTCCCATTCGTAAAAGAAATTTTTATTGACGAAAATTATGTGTCCATTACCAAATTTGCAGTGACCGAATGGGAAGAAATAACGCTTGAATTGAGAACTTTTATTAAAGGGTTTATTGAAAATGGCGGAACTATTATTGATGAAACGGCGATTCTAGAAACAGCCAATCATCTAAAACAACAAGAAAGTTATTTTGAAAATTTAGATGTTACCTCCCAACAAATCATCAATATTATTGAAGAATATATAAAACCAGCCGTTCAAAGTGATGGTGGAAACATTGTTTTTGATTCGTTTGACCCCACTGAAAAAAGAGTGAAAGTAATTTTACAAGGCGCTTGCAGTGGTTGCCCCTCTTCAACGTTTACTTTAAAAAACGGCATTGAAAATATGTTAAAAGACATGTTGAAAGATCCAAATATCAAAGTTGAAGCCATTAATGGGTAATTACTATTTAAAAATATTTTACCTTTAAGCGTTCCAAAAGAGCGCTTTTTTTATGAATGAATTAGTATTAGAATCCAGTCCGTATTTGTTACAGCATGCCACCAATCCCATTTTTTGGAAAGCATGGAATGAGAACACCTTGGCAACTGCTCAAAAAGAAAACAAACTCCTATTGATCAGCATTGGCTATGCAGCCTGTCACTGGTGTCATGTGATGGAACATGAGTGTTTTGAAGATCATGAAGTAGCCGATGTAATGAATGCACACTTCATCGCTATTAAAGTGGACAAAGAAGAGCGTCCAGATGTCGATGCGATTTATATGAAAGCTTTACAAATGATGACAGGACAAGGGGGTTGGCCATTAAATGTGGTTTGTTTACCCAATGGATGTCCCATTTGGGGAGCCACTTATGTCAATAAAGCCAATTGGATGGAAACGTTAATGCAATTGTCCCATTTGTTTCAAAACAATCCGGAAAAGATTATAGACTACGCCGAAAAAATGAAAGAGGGTTTAAACGCTCTAGGAATTGTATCTCATGATACCTTTTTGGACGAATTTCCGTATGAGAACATTCATCCCCTAGTAGAAAAATGGAAAAAAAGTTTTGATTTGGAATTTGGAGGCTATACAAGAGCCCCTAAGTTTATGATGCCTAGTAATTTGGACGCATTACAATATTATGGCTACTTATATAAAGATCCTACAATAATCAACCATGTCGATTTGACCTTAACTAAAATGGCCTATGGCGGATTATTTGATACAGTAGGAGGCGGATTTTCTCGTTATTCCGTCGATCTAAAATGGCATGTTCCTCATTTTGAAAAAATGCTCTATGACAATGCTCAATTAATTTCGGTTTATGCAGATGCTTATAAGCGGTCTAAAAATCCACTTTATAAAACAATTATTGAAAAAACCCTATCGTTTGTTGCCCAAGAGCTAACCGATCCAAATGGGGGATTTTATGCTTCACTTGATGCCGACAGTTTAGACGAGCAGCAGAATTTAACCGAAGGTGCTTTTTACGTTTGGAAAAAAAAGGAATTAGAAACTATTCTTATTGAAGATTTTTCGCTTTTTGCTGAAGTATTTAATATTAATTCTTATGGCTATTGGGAACACAATAATTATGTGTTGATTCAGAAAGATAGCCTAGAGACTATTGCAACAAGAAATAGTATTTCGATTGAAAAATTAACGTCTAAAAAACAAGCGTGGGAGCAGCAATTATTCAAAAATCGCGAAGAAAGAGCAAAACCTAGATTAGATGACAAATGCCTAACTTCTTGGAATGCTTTGATGCTCAAGGCCTATGTGGATGCCTATACCGCACTAGGAACTCCCGCCTATTTAGAAGCCGCCGAAAAGAATGCGCAATTTTTAATGCAAAATCTTTGGGCAACTGAAAGCCATTTATGGCACTCTTACAAAAATAGTACAGCAAAAATTGAAGGATTTTTAGAAGACTATGCCTTTACAATTGAAGCGCTTATCCGATTGTATCAAGTGACGCTACATGACGAATACGTAAATAATGCAAAACAGTTAGCCGATTATTGTTTTGAACACTTTTATGACGAACAACAACAATTTTTTGCCTTTACTTCCCGAAATACAGCGCCTTTAATAGCGGCTCATTTTGAAGTAGAAGACAATGTCATCCCTGCTGCAAATTCAGTAATGGCAACTAATTTATATGTATTAAGCGTTTTATTTAATTCTACATATTATGAAAAAATTGTCCGTCAAATGTTGCACCATATTACAGGCAAAATAGATTATGTTTCGGCCTACTCCAATTGGATAAAATTATGGATTACGGTAAACACAGGAAAAGAACTGGCAATTTGTGGAGAAAATGCAGTTATTGAAGTATCCAAAATAATCCAGGAATACCATCCAAACATTATTATTGCTGGAAGTACAAAAAACAGTTCGCTCCCCTTTTTGAGCCACAGATTTGTGCCTTCCAAAACCTTGTTTTACCTTTGTGAAAACAAGAGCTGTTTGACTCCTGAAAATACTTATGAAGCAATTCATACAAAATTAATATCATGACAAAAATTGAACTTCAAAACTATTTTACCAGCATAAAAACGGTAGTATTAGAATATTCGCCAAAATTTGTAGTAGCAATGGTCTTATTGCTAGTGGGATTATGGGCTACTAGTATGATTACAAAAGCAACCAAAAAAATAATTCTTAAAAGAAAGGTAGAACATACGCTTTCTAATTTTATTGGCAATTTAATTTTTTGGACCCTGCGCGTGTTATTGTTTGTAACTGTAATTTCTAAATTAGGAATAGAAACATCTTCGTTTGTAGCAATACTAGGAGCTGCAGGCATAGCCGTTGGTTTGTCTCTGCAAGGTTCATTGTCAAATTTTGCGGGAGGTATATTAATTGTATTATTCAAACCTTTTAAATTAGGAGATACTATTGAAACACAAGGCGAAACGGGTAAAGTATCCGAAATTTTACTTTTTTCAACAAAATTAATTACAGCTACAAACCAAGTAATTTATATTCCAAATGCCATATTATCGAATGGAAAAATTAAGAATTATTCGCAGTTAGGTGTAAGAAGAGCAGATATTGTTTTAAAAACCAGTTACCAATCTGATTTTAATGCAATCAAAAAATGTCTCATTGAATTTGTGACCCATCACGATTTCATTATTCAAGAACCAAAACCAGAAGTATTGATTGATGATTTGTCTGAAACCACTATTATATTTAGTGTGAAAGTTTGGACAAAAAACAAGGACTATTCGCAGGTAAATTCGGACATCTTAGAATTTAGTAAATCGGTAGTAAAATTGTAATTTATTTCACTAAAAGAAAATCTTTCAAATAAAAAGGTTCGAAATAAGCTACATCGACAAATTCTGAATTTTGAAATTTTGCAAATGACAAACTGCTCATTTCTTTTGCTGAAGGATACACTATAGTGTTATGAAATACAAATTTTGAATGGATTAAGGTATCTTTAAATTTTCCAGCTCCGTCGCCAACTAAATGAATTGTTTCGTTTATTTCTTGATACGAATTTTCATCAATTATTTCGGCCTGAGTAGTTCTAATTTGTATATAATTTCTATCGTAAACCGCAGAAAAAACTTCTCTTCTTCGAGCATCAATCATGGGTAGAATCATGCCACTTTTAATGGTTAATTGTTGGGCCAATAGTTGCAAAGTGTCAATAGCAATTAGTGGAATATTTAAAGCATAACAAATTCCCTTAGCTGATGAAACTCCAATTCGAAGTCCGGTATAAGACCCAGGTCCTTGGCTTACAGCAACCGCATTCAAATCGGAATACTGGATGTTGTTTTCTACCAATACTTCAGCAATAAAAACATGTAATTTTTCGGCATGCGAAAAATTCTCTGTGGCTAATTCCTTACAAGCAATAGTAATTCCATCTTTTGCTAGTGCTACAGAACAATTTTTTGTTGCGGTTTCTAGGTTTAATATAAATGACATGATTGTATTTTGAAATGCAAAGTTAGTAAGGAATCTAGATTAAAAAAAATAAGACGCTATTTCTAACGTCTTAACTAACTCAAATCAAACAAAAATTTACTTTTTCTCTTCTATTTTGTCTTTTTTATCCTTTTCCGATTCAGTCTTTACTTTGTCATTGGACACTAAATCTTTTGAAACTGTAGAATAAGGCCCAATAATAATTTCTTCTCCTGGCCTTAATCCTGTAATAATTTCGATATTTGAATCGTCTTGAATTCCAGTTTTAACCACACGAAGTTTTGCTTTATCCCCTACTTTCACAAAAACACATTCAAATTTTTTGTCACTTTTAGGAGCGGTTCCTTTTTTCTCTTGCGCTTCTTTTTCTATTTGAGCAACAATATCTTTTTTTACCGAAGTGGTATCGTCTTTGATTACAACCGCACTAATGGGTATGGCAACAATATTTTCCTTGCGCTTAGTAATTATGTCTACAGTAGCGGTCATTCCTGGTCTAAAAGGAGAATAATTTTCAGGTTTACCTTCTAATAAATCTTGATAAGATGCTTTTAATATTCTAACTTTTACTTTAAAATTAGTCACTTGATCAGCTGTTAATGCCGTACTAGCAGAATTTGAAATGCTGGTTACAATCCCTTTAAATTCTCTTTTTAAATAGGCATCCACTTCAATATTTGCCGAATCTCCGATATTAATTTTTACAATATCATTTTCGTTCACGTCAACTTCAACTTCCATATTATTGAGGTTGGCAATTCTAAGAATTTCGGTTCCAGCCATTTGTTGCGTACCTAAAACGCGCTCTCCTAATTCAATATTTAGTAATGAAATTGTACCGTCTGCAGGAGCATAAATGGTGGTTCTCCCTAAATTATCTTTTGCTTCTGTTACAGTAGCTGAAGCACTCTGTACCTGATAATAAGCTGATTGTTTATTGGCAACTGCTACTTCATACGTTGAAACAATTCGATCCCATTCTGATTTAGAAATAATTCCTTTGTCAAATAATTTTTTATTTCGATCGTAGTTTGCTTTGGCTTCTTTAACTTGCGCATCTGCTTGGCTTAACCCGGCTTTAGTAGTAGACATAGAGGCCACAGAACGGTTAACACCCGATTCATATAAATCGGGATTTATACGAACTAATAGATCTCCTTTTTTAACTTTTTGTCCTTCTTTTACTGGCAATGCAATTACCTCTCCCGATACTTCTGAAGAAATTTTTACTTCAATTTCGGGTTGAATTTTACCAGTAGCTGAGACTGTTTCAACGATAGTGGTTTGAGCTACTTTGGCTAATTCCACAATTTTTGAATCATCGGTATTACCTATAACTCCTCCTTTTTTTAGTCCAATTAACAACACGATAATTCCAACAGCACTTCCCGCTAAAATGTATATGGCTTTTTTTGACATGACTACTTATTTGTTTTTTATTTATTATTTTTTTAATAAAGGAATACCAAAATAGAATTCTAGAATTTTAGTTCTAAAAATATAATCATATTTTGTTCGTATTACTTCAGATTGTGCGTTTTCAAGTGCCAGAGTTGCTTGAGAAAAATCAAAAGCATTTTGTAATCCAACATTGTATCTTTCTTTTGAAAAATTGAAAGCTTGCAGTCTCGATTCTAATGATTTTTGAGCTGCTTCAAATGCTTTTCGAGCATTAATTACATCATTATATGCCTGATATACATTACGTTCCAAATCTAATTCAGCTTGTTTCAATTGATAGGTAGCTCGTTCTTGATTAATTTTAGCTCGTTGCACTCTTCCACGAGTTGCTAAACCATTTAATACAGGAATATTGAGTTGCAATCCTATACCAGTTCCATCAAATAAAGATAATTGATCTGCAAAATTAAATATTGTGCTTTCAGACCATCGTGTATTATATCCCACAAAACCCGTTAGAGTGGGTAAATAAGAAGACCGAGAAATCGCTAAATCTTTTTTTGCTAAATCTACATTTGATAGCGCAATTTTTACCTCTTTAACGGATTCTCTTGCCTTTACTAAAATGGTTTCTTGTGTTTCATTACTGATATTTGTAAGCGGAATATCGAACACTTCATCGGAAATATCAAAGGAAGGATAATCCTCCAACAATAAGATTTGACACAACCCAATTTTTGAGATAAATAGGGTGTTTTCTGTATTGATTATTTGTTGTTGTTGTGTAGCATCAGTTGCTTGTAACTCATAAATATCTCCTGCCGGAACAACTCCTGCCTCAATTAAATCTTTTGTACGATTAATATTTTCTTTGGTGATTAGATTTTGATTAATTTGTACTTTCAATTGCTCTTTGTTGAATAAAATTTGCAGATACGAATTGGCGACAGAAAGGGCAATGTCGTCTTTCATCTTATCCAAACGGTAGCTATTTGCAATACGGCTTAACTTGGCACGCTGAACTACTTTCCAATTCGCCAAGCCATTGAACAAGGTTATATTAGAACTGGTACCCGCAGAAAAAGATTTGAAGGTTTGGTTTTGAAACTGATTGGTAACAGGGTTAATACTTGCCCCTGTATTTACACTATAATTAGCATTGGCATTTAATGAAGGTAAAAAACCGCCTATGGCTTCCATCTTTTCAATAGAAGAAGTCTTTAAATCCAACTCCGATTGTTTGATAGAAATATTATTTTTTATGGCATAATCAACACATTCTTCCAAGGTCCATTTTTTGCCTTGGGCTACCATTTGAAGTCCTGTAAAAAGAAACAATAGTAAAATTTTTCTCAATATCATTTTATGCGCTTTAATTCTCATTTTCTATAAGACCTCCTTTTTATTTTTTTGTTACACATATCATATAATATTTTACTTTTACATTGAAAAAATGCACCATTTATGAAGTCCTCCATTTTTACTCTTAGCCTAATTTGTGTCTTTCAATTACTTGTTTCTTGTAGTACTACAAAAAAAATAGAAGCGCTTAGACCTGATCCTTCAAATGATTCTCCTATTGTTTTTAAAAATAAAACTTCATTTGTTGCGATGCCAATAACTATTACACTTTCTGAAATTGAGCACCAACTCAACAAAAATTTATCTGGGTTAATATACAACGATACCCTATTAAGTGATGATAAAACCCAAATGAAAATTTGGAAAACGGCGCCTATATTACTCTCCGAAAAAAACGGAAACATTATTTCTATTATACCACTAAAAATTTGGGCAAAATTTAAATATGGAACCGATTTTATGGGACTAAATGATACCCGTGAAATTTCCATAAATGGAACCATTACTCTGAACAGTGCTTCCCAATTGTCCAATTGGAAACTTAGCACCCAATCAAAAATTGAATCATTTGATTGGAGCGAAAGTCCGAGTATATTGGTAGCTGGAAAAAATGTGCCCATTACTTACATTATCAATCCTACTCTTCGCATTTTTAAAGATAAAATTGCAAAAAAAATTGACGATGCTATTGAAAAGACCTGTAATTTTAAACCCCATGTATTAAAAGTAATTGAAAATTTAAGTGTCCCTTTTAAAACGAGTGAGCGTTATGAAACATGGTTTAAAATGGTTCCGATTGAATTATATGTTACGGATGCCGTGCTCTCAAAATCAAAAATTAACCTGTCCATGGGATTAAAATGCACTATGCAAACCATGGTGGGTCAGCAACCAAAAAATGGATTTGATGCATCAAAATTAGTCTTAAAACCTGTTTCTAACATTCCAGAAAACACAACCGCTTCTGTCGTAGCTGTATCTACCTATGAAAGTGCTAGTAATATTGTAACTAAAAATTTTCAAGGTCAAGAATTTGGGTCGGGCAGTAGGAAAATTACCGTACAGAAAGTAGCATTATGGCACAAAGACGGCAAAATTGTGATTGCCTTAGATGTATTAGGTAGTATTAATGGTACCATTTATTTGGCAGGTATTCCAAATTATAATTCGATTACCAAAGAAATATACTTTGACCAATTGGAATATGTTCTCAACACTAAAAGCATTTTATTAAAATCGGCCAACTGGTTAATGCAAGGCACTATATTGTCAAAAATTCAGGAAAGCTGCAGGTACTCAATCAAAGGGAATTTAGAAGAAGGAAAACAAAGTTTGAAACCCTATTTAACAAACTATACTCCAATGAAAGGCGTTGCTGTAAATGGTACTCTCAATGATTTTGAATTTGAAAAAGTAGAATTAACAGACAAAGCCATAATTGCATTTATAACTATATCGGGAAAATTGAAAATCAAAGTTGACGGAATGGAATAGTAATATAGGCGAATTTAGAAATTAAACTCCCAACTTCTTCTTCTTTCCGAAACGCATTTTGTAAATAGCATAACCTAAAATTCCAACCAAAACATACGGAATAGCCATTAGATATACAATGCCATCGTTGACAGCTTCTGCCGTTACTCCGGTCTCTTCACTATCAAGTGCTGCGCGACACATGGCGCATTGGGCTTTTGAAACAAAAGGCAAAAGGCAAAAGACAATAGTATAAACTATTATGTGATAACTTTTGTTTTTAGTTTGCATAATAAGGGGAGATCATCAGATAAACTACCACTCCGGTAACCGCCACATACAACCAAATTGGGAACGTAATTTTAGCTATTTTTTTGTGCTTATCAAATTGTTGAGACCACGCTTTTACATAGGTAGTTAAAACTAATGGAATTATGATAACTGACAACACTATATGTGTAATTAAAATAAAATAATAGACATATTTAATGAGGCCTTCTCCACCAAATTTTGTAGAATCTGACGTCATGTGATAGGCAACATACATTCCTAAAAACGCCACCGAACAAGCTATAGCTGTTTTCATTAAATTTTCATGCAGCTTGCGTTTTCCGTTTTTGATGGCAATTACAGCAGCTACTAAAAGCACAGCCGTAAATCCGTTAATAGTGGCATAAATTGGTGGTAAAAACGATAAAGGTTCAACATCAAAACCCATTTTTCTTAGGTTTATTCCAAAAAGCAAAGCAACTACAACCGGAATTGCAATAGAAACTACTGTAATTAATTTATTGTATTTTGTTTCTTTATTATTTTCCATACTGATTGAATTTAAATCTATTCTTCTAATAATTTTTTAATATCTTCTTTTATTGCTTCAACACCCGATGTTTCCAATCCATCGTAATACAAAATAGGATTGCCTTGTGCCTCTTTTCTACATCTAATATTACCTTCTTTATCAACTAAAGCAAACAAACCCGAATGTTCAAAACCACCGGCTGCTTTATTGTTTTCTCCTGCATAAAGATTGAATCCTTTATTGGCTAAATTATAAATATATTTTTTATCTCCGGTTAAAAAATGCCAATTGTAATGTTTTACACCTAATAAGGAAGCATGTTCTTTTAATACTAAAGCGGTATCGTGTTCTGGATCAATAGTAATCGAAACCAATCCAAAATTAGGATTACCATAAAATGCGTCTTGCAATTGCAACATACTTTGGTTCATTTTAGGACAAATGGTGGGGCAGGTCGAAAAAAAGAACTCCACTACATATACTTTTCCTAAATAATCGGTATTCGAAATTTTCTTATTGTTTTGATCTGTCAATTCGAATGCTGGAACAGGGCCAATTTCTACCAAGTCCGATTTTTGAAATTTAGCAATAATTTTAGGCACTGCCCAAATTCCGAAAATAAGCACGATGAATGAAATTCCAATATATGATTTATTTTTCATGGTGTTTACTTATTTCTTTCGATGTTTTGTTTGATGTTATCTCTAAAGGCATCTTTTCGGGCGTTGTTATTCTTTTTTAATGCTAAGCGGTACTCGCGTAATATTATTTTAACATCGTCGGTCATTTCGTTGTGTAAATCGGCCGCCGAAATGGTATTGTAACTTTCCTTATACTCTTCTTTGCCTTTTTTGTTTTTACCTTTTCTCCCGCGATGATTTATTTCTTTATCCACAATAATTACATCAGGTGTACCAAGATTTGTGTCTAATTTCCCAACTAATTTATAACTATCATAAAAAGTTTGAATTTCTTCAGGTGCTGCAAATACAAATTTCCAACCGGTCATTTCACCAGTAATAGGTGCAAGTTCATCAATAATTTGTTGTGCCTTGGGTTCATTCCCTGCAGGGACAACCATTACCATTTGAAAATCTTTAAACCCTTTGTATTTGTTGTAAATTTTCTGATTCAAATTAAAAAAATTACCTCTGTTTTCAATAACGTTGCTACCTACAAACCCTAAAACCGTAATTTTATCTTTCATACTTATTTTCTCTTGATTCAATCCTTGCCAGTGTGATGGAATATCAGCATTGGCTTTAGAAATCGTTGGTAAAAAAAGTGAATTGTGTGTGGCGGTTGAAAACAATAAATAGATCGCGATTGGCAACACAAAGAGTAAAATGAGGACTAATTTGTTTTTCATTAGGAGTGCTAATTATTGGTTCGAACAAAAGTAAAAAAAATCCCGATGAAAATCGGGATTAAATTATAGAAACAAGTGTTAAAAATTCCACTTCATGTGTCCTGATTTGTATATATCAAAAACGTAAGCTCCTTCAATTAATACAATAAAACATAAATATAAGATAAGGAAAACAACTGTCCAAACAATGGATCTTCTTAACCATTTGTTTTCGCCCTCCATGTGCATAAATGCCCAAGTGATATAGTATGCTTTAACAATGGTCAAAATAATGAATAACCAATTTAGTAGAGTCATCCCTACAAAATTATTGAAGTATAATGATTTGGGCTTAAAAATACCAAACAAAACTTCAACAATAGTTATGATTGATAGAATTATAAATACTTTCCAAATTCTTCCTGTATGTGATTCGTGTGCTTGTGCCATGATATACTTTTATTAATAATTTATACTAAGTAGAAGAATGTGAATACAAATACCCATACTAAATCTACAAAGTGCCAATATAATCCTACTTTTTCTACCATTTCATAACTGTTTCTTTTATCGTACGTACCTAAAAGAACGTTAAAGAAAATGATAATGTTGATCATAACTCCAGTAAATACGTGAAAACCGTGAAAACCGGTAATGAAGAAAAAGAAGTTTGCAAACAATTTGCTGCCGTATTCATTACGAACTAAGTTAGCTCCTTCTACAACATATTTAGTTTCAACTATTCTCTTTAAGGATTCCTCTCTTGATAAAACTGTTTTTTCTTTTTCTGAGTTAATTATTTCTGTACGCACTAGAATAGACTCATCGGCTTTGAAACCTTGTAATACTTCATTTATTGAATGTGAAGGAATAGTCGCTTCCTCCATAAACCAAAAACCATTATTTCTGTTTAATTGCGCTCTATCTTCGGGTAGAACTAATGCAAAATCGGCAAGTGCCACTCTTTCATATTCGCCGTTAGCTCCTTTTTTTACAAATTGTAAGATTGATCCTCCTTTAGTTTCAACAGCTCCATACTCCCCTTTAATGAAATTCTTCCATTCCCAGGCTTGAGAACCTAAGAAAATAAATCCTCCAACAATTGTAAGCGCCATGTAAACCGCTACTTTATTTTTTTTCATGTGGTGACCAGCATCTACAGCTAACACCATAGTAACAGAAGAGAAAATTAAAATAAAAGTCATTAACGCTACATAGTACATCGGCGCGTTAACACCATGGGCAAAAGGAAAGTGGTTAAAAACCTCATCGGCAATGGGCCAAGTTTCAATATACTTAAATCTTGAAAAACCATACGAGGCTAAGAATCCTGAAAAGGTTAATGCATCTGATAAGATGAAAAACCACATCATCAATTTACCATAAGTTGCTCCTAATGGTCCTGGTCCTCCGTCTAAAGCGTGTTCATTTGAAATAACTGTCGCTCCCATAAATTTTTTAATGTTTAAAAGTCCTCAAATTTATTATTTTTTTTCTATTTGAAAAAATAGAAAAACAAAAACAAATAAACCCAAATAAAATCCATAAAGTGCCAATACATCGCACTTAGCTCAATACCAAGGGTTTGAGTCGAATTGTATTTTTGTTTATAATGATTATAAATTACTATTAAAAGCGAAATTATTCCGCCCAATAGGTGTGCAATATGAACCAAAACGGTAATGTATAAAAATGATGTGGTTACATTACTTTCACTACCGGTAAAAAAATAGCCATTTTCTATAACTTGCCCAAATCCTTTTAGTTGTAAAGCAATAAATGCAATTCCTAATGCTAAAGTGAAAAGTAATAAAATTGTTGTTTGATTTCGATTGCCTTTTTTCATGGTTTGTAACGCTGAATAAAAGGTAAAACTACTTAGTAACATTGCAATCGTACTGCTTAAAAAAGCAATTGGCAAGTGAAAATCCTTTAACCAGTCTGGTCTCGATTTACTCACTACATAGGCACTGGTTAAACCCGCAAAAATCATACAAATACTGATCATTGCAAACCAAAGCAATAACTTATAGGTTTTTCCTTTTCGTTCTTGTTCTTCTTCAAAAGTCATTCTATTTTCCATAACTATCGTAAAAATTTATCTACTACATAAACAATTTGCAGTAGTGAAATATAAGACACACTTACTAACATTAATTTTCGAGCCGCTTTTGCTTCCATAGCTTGATGCAATTTGAAAGCGTAAAATAACATCCATATTCCCAGTGCCAAAACAATAATTAACGCTGGTATAGACAAGAATAAATGTCCTGTAAAACCAAAAGCTGGAATTATTGATGCTAAAATAGTCCAAAAAGTATAGAGTATAATTTGTAAGGCTGTTTTTTTATCTTTTTCGCCGGTTGGCAACATAAAAAATCCTGCCTTTTTATAATCGTCATACAAAAACCAACCGATGGCCCAAAAATGTGGAAATTGCCAAAAAAACTGTATGATAAACAACGTTCCGGCTTCAATACCAAAGTGACCTGTAGCAGCCACCCATCCCAGCATAAATGGGATTGCTCCCGGAAATGCACCCACAAAAACCGATAACGGCGTCATTGTTTTTAATGGGGTATATAAACTTACATACATAAATATCGAAATGGCGCTAAACATTGCCGTTTTCGGATTTACATTGTACAATATAATCAATCCTAAAAGTGTTAATAGGCTTGCAAAAATGAAAGCAGATTGCTTGGTCATTCGTTGAGCGGGCAACGGACGATTTTTAGTACGATCCATTAACGCGTCTAAGTCTTTTTCAATAATTTGATTGAATACATTAGAGGCACCCACCATACAATAACCACCAATAGCTAATAAAAATATGACCCACCAATTGTGAGAAGACCACGAATCTATTCCCAACAAATATCCTGCAAGGGTAGAAAAAACAACACTAATAGCTAAACGAGCTTTAGTAATTTCTACAAAGTCTTTAAAATAAGATTTTTTAGTTGGGTGTATGGTTTCCAATTTATTGATGTATTTGGCTATAAAATGCGTGCAAAGATACAATATGAAAATTAGAATTTAGAATTTAGAATTTAGAAAATTAATCAAATAGTGAAAAAAATATTTAATACCCGCTATTTGAAATTTCACTCGTAACAATTGCTTTTGCAGCAGAAGTTCCGATGCGTTTCACACCAAGTTGAATCATAGCCAATGCTTCTTCATGCGTTCTAACTCCTCCAGCCGCTTTTACCGGCAGTGGGAATGAATTTTCCAACATTAATTTTATGGTTTCAAACGTAGCGCAATTGGGAACCCCTTCGGGAGTTTTATAAAATCCGGTAGAGGATTTGACAAATACTTTTTCATACTCTTTTTCAGAAAAATGAGCTATTACCGTATTTTTTATCAAAGCCGTGAGTTGTACTATTTGATGCTGATTTAAAGCAGCTACTTCAATAATCCATTTGACAATTTTATGGTGATCCAAGCCTAATTTTGTACAGACAATAACTTGTTGTTTTACTTCTTCTATAGCCCCTTTTATAAATGCCTTATAGTTGATTACAAAATCCAAATCATCTGCCCCATTTGCAATAGCAACTTGAGCTTCTTTCATTTTTTTTTCTACTGATCCTTCTCCTTTCGGAAAATCAATTACGGTGCCTATAGTGACTTTTGATCTTGCCTTTTGGATTAGTTCTTTTGCCAGCAACACTTGATCAGGCCGAATCATGATTAATTTGAATTGGTATTCAATTGCTTCTTGAATGGCTTTTTTGACCACTTCAATATTTTCAACCTCTGATAAATTTGCCTGTGCTGCCGTTTTTAAATAGGTAGCATCTAAATAGTGCCTTATGTCCATTGTATGCGCTTTTAATTCAAGAGTAAAAATAAAAAGACCCATCGAAATGGGGTCTTTATTAGAGTTTATTTCTGAATGTCTTTTCTGAAAAATAGCCGATTAAAAATCCAGCAAACGTACCTATGGTATTGGCCAGAACATCATAAAGATCAGCCTGTCTATTTGTGGTAAAATTGGCTTGCAATACTTCCATACTTATACCATAAAACAAGGTAATGAGTACTAGAATAAAAATAAAATTTTTTGAAACAATCTTATTTCGTAGCCCAAAATACCACAAGATAAAAAATACAAAATAAAAAATAAAATGCGCTGTTTTATCGATTCCTGGAATCGAGACTGCTGGTATATTATTTAAACTTGCTAAACTACCAATAGTAACCCCAAAGGTCCAAAGCAGTGCAAGAAATAATAAACTACGCTCCAATAAGTGCTTTGTAATCTTCACTTGATAAAAGTGTATCTATTTCTGAAATGTCTGAAATTTTAACTTTTACCATCCAACCTTCTCCATAAGGATCTGTATTTACTTTTTCTGGATCCGATTCTAGGGCATCATTAAAATCAATAATTTCTCCTGAAAGTGGTAAGAATAAATCAGAAACTGTTTTAACCGCTTCTACCGTCCCAAAAACTGCATCTTTATCTAACGTTTGATCAAGGGTTTCTACTTCTACATAAACAATATCGCCCAATTCTTTTTGAGCAAAATCAGTAATTCCTACAGTAGCAATTTCACCATCAATTGCAACCCACTCGTGGTCTTTTGTGTATTTTAAATTAGTTGGTATATTCATTTTGATATTATTAATTAGTGGTACAAATGTAATTGTATTTATTGAATTGTAAAAAGGGTTTTCATTATTTTTAATTTCCAAAATTATAACGCAATGTAAATCCGGCTCTAATGTTTGTAATTGGAAAAGAAGTCGATATGACGGCTTGAGAAAATTGATGGTCATAAAAAACAATAGCGGTCATGTTTTTACTAAACGAATAATCGGCTGTAAATTTAACAGACCACATGTCTTGACCGCCGCCTAATTGATTGTTGTTGTAATCTAAGTACCGAACAATGGTATTGTTTTTACGTAAAGAAAAATCAGCTTTTAGATTGATATCACTTTTGATTAATCCGGTTGGATTATCCGCTAAGGCCGAATTAATAGTGACGTCTTTGATGCGATAGCCCAATCCAATTATGTATTCTTTACCGCTTACTTCGGTCAATAGATTATTATCAAAACTCATATTTAGGGTTCGGTCTTTTTTAATTTCGGCCAAAATTTTGAATGAATTTTTCAAAGTCATGTCCACTTTTACTAAGGGATTAAACTGTTCGCTTAAGTTGACATTAGAAATCAACTTATTGGCATAAAAATTTCCATTAGCATCGGTAGGTGTCGTATTCAAATTGGATCGGAACGCATTGATGTTATAACTTGCGCGATAACCGTGTTGGATAGAGAATGTTTTAAAAGATTCTTTGAACCATTTATAGCGCATGAAACCTGTATATTTTATATTCCAATTGGGCAACGGGATCGATTTAAACACTCCAGTTGATACCTTTCCAGCTTCCTGCCCTGAATAAGCCGCTAGAAAAGAGGGCAATAATACTTGTTGGCTATTTTTTCCAAAACCTATAGGATACCCATCAATATCTCTAGGAATGGAACCTGTTCCATAATATTTATCGGCCAAACGATTGGCTACGACCAAACGATTGGTTCTAAATTCATCGAAAGCTTCAGAATTATTAATATCACTTGGCAAAAAGGCCGTTTTAATAAGTACGGTTGAAATATTAAAATTTCCAAAATCATAGGGCGAACGTGAGTTGTATTGTCCTGCGGTAACGTCATATTGTTCAGAAAAATTGAATGCATAAGTGCGTTCTCCCATCAAATCTATTTTAAAATCAGGGAACGGTTCTAACTGGGCCGTAAAATTCAATTGTTTGTTTTTAACTTGTGTAAAATTTTGATTGAATTCTGGAAAAGAGGTTAACCACCCGTTTTTTGCAGCTTCATAACGCACATCCGATTGACTTCCAAACACAAATCCAAGTGAAGGTTTTGAAGATCCGAAAAATCCTAATCCTGGTAAATATCCCGGCAAAACCGTTCCACTATTTTCTGTGTAATTGAGCTGCATATTTTTTAAACTGGTAACCACTCCAATTAATCCACTTACAAAAACATTGCGTTCTATACTAGTATTTTTATTTGTAGCAACTACTTTTTGGCCTGGTTTTGGTGTTGCTCCTTTTTCTTTAGAATTAGTCGCTTTGGCTTTGTTGTTTTTATTTTTTGTAAGGCCAATGTATCTATAAAATGTATCCATGTTAAACGTTGTGTTTAACTTATGAGAGCTCGCATTTTGAATGGTATTCCCCAGCGCATATAGCGTGCCGTCTTCGGCTTCTATTGACGAATACGAATCTGATGAACGTTGCCAATTATAATCGCCGGTATAAACATAGGTCGATTTAATAAAAGCCAAAGCAGGAATCTTATTTATAGGAAGGTCATAATTTACAACTAGTTGTTGGTTATGCTGGTTGGATTGACCGATATTCCAATAATCATCCCAAAGGTCTAATCCATCAATTGGCATATTATTTTCATCTAAATAATTTCGTACAATATTATTTGAAGATGCTGTATAATTTACTCGTAATGATTTTGTAATGTTATAATTAAAACCATATTGATAATTGAAGAAGTAATTTCTACGGTACAAGTCCCCTAAACCAATTCCTTGCACATCTACTAAACGAAACCGCTGTTTATTGAACTGGCGTATAATGTTTGAACTAAAGGATACACTACTGGGCAAAAAGTTAAAATTAAAATCACTTAGCATTTTATAATACCCGCTTTTCTTTAACATCTTTGAGTTTTTAAATGGCTCAAAAGTTAAGGGTTTAAAAGTATATGCATAATCGACAGAAGTGCGATTTTGTTGATCTAATAAATTTTCAATTTCATAGTCGTGATGTTCTGTTTGGTTGAGTGAATAGGAAAGGGTTAGATTTTCAACATCATAAAAATGAGCCTTCTTTTCTGGATTTTTTTCTTTTCTTACTCCAATTAAATTAATACTGGTTCTTTTCGTGTAATCGATAGCTCTGTTTTCTATGTTTGCTCTTTGAGAAGCATCATTTGTTATTTCTAATAACTGATTGAGTTCGATATCTTGATAGAACGGATCAAATTTTGGCGTAATGGTTTCTTCTCCTACCCCATAATTAAATGGCAAATTGACCCCCCATTTTTTGGGTAGTAATTGACCAACGTTAACATTAGTTACAATATCATATTGGAATACATTTTCACGACTTCGCTCATTTGGCCCTTGTTCTAAGGCACCAAAACCAATAGTGCTTACACGAGTGGTGGCTGAAACGCTTGCAAAATCAGCAATTTTTGCATCCAGATTTGCAATTGCGGCATACCCTCCTTTATTGTCCATATCGGAGATGCGCAATTCATTGAACCAAACTTCTCCTCGCAAAGGATCGCCCGAATTCTTGTTTTTAAGCCCCACCATTAAGGTTCTCACTAATCCGAAATTAGGATTTCCTTTAATTCCAAGGGTCAATTTATTATCTGAAGAACCTAGGGATTCTTCTTCTACAAAGCCGATGCTGTTAGGGTCATAAATAATACTTGGATCATTTCCTAGGGCTAATATTTTTAATTTGGTTAGTAAAGCTAACGGTAATTCCAATTCATTTTCAGAAGGCCATATTTCTTCAGCAGAAGTGGCACCGTGAGCTGTTACTTTTAACGGCATTTCTACCTGGTAAAAGTTATCTGTAAAGTCGTTACCAAAACGGATAAACGCGATCATTTCATCGTCTAGAAGGCGATCTGGGTTTGTATTTCCTTCAAGGGCTTCTGCGTGTAAAAACATTCGTAATTTTTTAAACTGACGCATGTCTACATTTACATTTTTGAATACCGCTCTAGAATCGGCGGTTTCTAAACCTCCTAATCCAGAAATTGAGGGGTCTTTTTTGTAAACTCGCAACGATAGCGATTGTTCATTTTGATTGATTACTGTATTATTATTGTATAACTGCTCTCGAACTACTCCCGGTGGCGTAACATAATTGATGGGTGTTCTATTCCCATTTTCTTGAATATTAAGGGCCACCACATCAAAACCTGTATTGTCATCTTCTAAATCAATATCATTAACATCAAGTGAGGAATTAAACCTTCTCCATTCGCCTCGAACTAAATCTAAGGCCCCAAATCGAAGGGTAACTTCTTCTTTGAATCCGGCCATGTACATCCGCATAAACCGTATCGATCTGAAATCGGAAATAGGCCCCACTTTATTGGCATCCGTAAATTCTAAAATAGGAATTTTATAAAGAATCCAGCGCACTTTACCGCGCTCTCCATTTGGCAAATCAACACTATTATCTTCTCGAGAATCGGCTATATAATTTTGTCCTACTGGAACCGCTCCATCAGGATAATATTGGATTGGCACTTCAAATTTAAAATACGCATTTATGGTATTCATGGTATTATCTCGGTTCACATCTTCCACATCGGGATAGGTTGTATTCCCTCGGTTGGTATCGGAAACATTTACGGGAGAATTATTTTGATTTCCATTATAATCTCTATACCTGTTGATAATATCGCCAGAAGCGTTTAAATAAAATTGGTAATTATCGGCTGCTGGATCGGGTTGGCTTGAAAAATTTGGATATTTTAGTGCTTCATCTGCATCCATTATCCCATCAAATCCAGTATCTTGAACTGCTCTATTCGCTTCCGAAGTGTCAAATGCATAAATTAATGATTGCGAAGCAGGCACTTTACCCCATGCCGTATCAAGGGTGGGCTGAGATGAATTGGCTTCGGGCAAGCCGTTTTCAAATAATTTTTTCCCATCGCGAAGTACATCTTCAGATATCTCCCCTAAATTGAAAACGATTTTACCTGTATTTGTTGGATCGGCTACATCGCCAGGATTACCATAATAGGGGTCCATCATCCAAAATTGAATGTATTCTACATTAGATTGTTCAAAATTGGTGGAGTTGATAGGGCGCATAATTCCGGCCCAATTATTGAGTGCATCAGCATCTGAGAAGATATTGGTTGTAGCTAAGGTTGGGTTAAAATTATAGGGACCGCGGTCTTTAGGAAAATAGGTAAAATCTAAAGTATTGATGATGGTAGATTGCCCTTGAGCAATATCGGTTACTGGGTATAATTCTCTACTAAAAATACGGCGGGTTTTGTTGAATGATAAATCATCATCGGATACACCCGCTGGTCGCTGTGTATAAAACAATGGATCTATGGCATACCAAGCCATTTTTGCTCTTTTAAATCCAATATTCAAAACATCAACAGGGGGTTCGTTTGCGGTAGGTTCCCCATCAAAATTTCCTTCTAAAGGGACACTTGCTAAGGTCCAAGATTGAGGCGATCGCATATCGATAGTAGATTGTGATCCTTCAAAATCATCAATATATGTTGTGGCTTCTCCATTGAACTGATCGGCTTTTGAACTTCCGGGTTTCAAATAAGCAAATTCTCCTCTAAACGAAATGCTGGATGGCACATCGGTATCTATATTCGGTAATTTATTAACCCATCGCGTTAAGAAAGGAATCTCGGTAGAATAGTTTGTATTGAACCCAAAAATAGTGTTGTTAACTGACTCTTGTCCATAGTTTGATTTAGTAGTAAAAGGGCGTTCTGTCATATTAAGCACAGTAGCCCCAACTAAAAATTTATCATTAAATTTATGTTCAACATTGAACCCCCAAAAACGTCTTGTTTGTTGGCCAAAAACAGAATTATTTTCCAATGAAACTACAATAGGTGTATTAGAAGCTTGAAGGGAAGGATCCATAATTTGAACTTTTCCCAATTGGTAATTTACTGTATAATCAACCCCTTCAATTAATGTTCTTCCCCCTGCTGTAACTACAACAGAACCTTGAGGAACATTAAAGGCTCCTATTGAAATTCCATCGCCACCGGCCGATTTGAATCGGCCTTTTAATTGAAATTTATTTTTGGCACTTTCTTGTAATGCTCCCGCTTGAGTAGACTTGTATAAATTTCTAAAAACGTATTTTGATTGGTTGCTGTTGTATATCCCACCATCATAATCTTCAGATCCATTGGTGCGCAGCTTTTCAAACAAGTGTTTTCCAAAAGGTTCAACAGTCGAAAAAATAATTCGCCCTTTTTGAGGGTCAATGGTAAGTCCGGGAATAAAATCAAAAAAACCATCTCCCCCAGCTTGAGGGTCATTGGTATAATTTAATTGATCTACTTTGAATACTTTTAATAATGGGGTATCGGCTACATTTGAAGGCAAAGGGTCGGAGCCCGATTGCGAAATATAGTTCAATGGTGATGGATCGGTATATAAAATATTCAATTTAAAATCTTCTTGTTGCAATTGATATCCTCCCGGAATTTGATAAATATTTTTCATCATCAAATCCCAAACCGGCTCGTCTACTACCACTAAATTCCCTTTCAACATTTTTAACACTAAGGCTTGCGAAGAAGGAACTCCGGCAGTATTAACATTGGTAGCATCTACTCCATCGGTACCAAATTCTCCAACTTGGAATACTTGATCACCTATAGTATATTGATAAGCTACTGCTAAAACCTCATCATTAGCTAATTTTTGATTAAGCGAAACATACCCTAATTGTGGATGAAAGGTAAACTCTGACGCAGCTAATTTTCGGGCATTCTCAAGTTTTGCAAAATCAATTCCTTCGGCCATACCGGCAATATTAAACCCGTTTAATGCCGTGGAAACGTCACGAATGGAACTGTTTAAAAAATTACTTCCAATCCCTAGTGGATTAAATTTATTGTTCGTGTTGTCTGAGGGTGCATCGGGAGGTACATTAAAAAAACCTGGATTTGAAACTCCAACAACTTCGCTATCAAGAATTCCCAAAAGTTGTGCTTCACCTAAATCTTGAAGTGCCACGATGTTTCTTAAGTTATTGTCGGTAGTGCTTACTCTGTTTTGCTTGTTCGTAATCCAAACCTCAATGCGCGTTATTTGAACGCGAGAATTAATATATGGATAATTTTCTAGGGCTTTATCGTACTTATTTCTGAAGTATTGTGATAAGAAATAATGGCGGTCTGAATCATAATCTAAGGCAAAAAGTTCATAATCTTGGATCGTTCCACCTCCTTGCGAAGTAACTGATTTGGTTTGAGATTTTTGTTCAGAAAATACACCGGTAAAAGTGGTTTTGCCAAATTGCAATTGGGTTTTTACACCAAATAAACTTTGTGCGCCGCGAACTAACGAATTGGAAAGTGGAAAACTAACGTTTCCTATTTCTATTTTTTTAATTATAGAATCTTCTCCCCCTGCAACATTGGGATCAAATTCTAATTTTATTAAATTTTGAAACGCAAAAGTAGATTGTGTATCGTAATTGATACTCACTTTTAATCGGGTCCCTACTTTTCCTTGAAGGCCCAAGCTAATTCGCTGATTAAAATCAAAACTGGTTGTTTTTCTATTTCGCGGAGAAAAAGACGGATTGTCTTGTTTTGTAAATCGAACACCTAAGTCTAACTCGACAGATCCTGTAGGTTTAATATCAATGGTATTACTCCCAAAAATTCCCTCAAAAAGTTTTGAATTAACACGATAAACCGGCAATAAATTCTTCTTAGCAGCGTCAGTACCAGATTTTTTACCGTCAATAGCTGCTGATTTCTCCTGGTAATAAGCACGCATTTGCTCGCGCAACATTAATTCTTGATATTGTTTGGGAGTCAATATCAATGGGTAATTTATATTAAATCCGTCAAACGATTTTGTATACAGGTATCGATCAGTTACTGGATCATAGGTATAAGAATCTAAAATACTTTTCGGATTTGGAATTTCAATTTTTCCAAAATCAATACCTGTTTTTACAGAATCTTTTACTTGTTCTTCTACTTGAGCTTGTAGCGAATAGGAAAAAAGCATTACTATAAAAGCAAAATAATGATAGGTAGTGAACAGTATTGGTCCTATTTTTTTCAAGTCTTATAAATTTTTTAAAGCTTGCTTAATTAAATCTTCAACTGAAGCATTGGGTGTGTCTCTGATAATTTTATCGATTACCTTTTCAGCGGATTTTCTCACAAAGCCTAAAACTTCTAAAGCAGATAACGCTTCATCTTTATTTGTATTGCTTTCTACGATAGAAACTTCATCTAAATTATATACTTTTAATACTTTTTCTTTCAAATCCAAAATAATGCGTTGGGCGGTTTTGGCTCCAATACCTTTCATGGATTGCATGGTCCCAATATCATTGGAAGCAATGGCTTGAATGATATGTTGAGGGGCTAAGGAAGACAGCATTGTTCTTGCAATACTAGCTCCTACTCCTGAAACCGAAAGTAATAATTTAAATAATTCGCGTTCTTGTTTTTCAACAAATCCATACAAGGTGTGTGCATCTTCTCTTATTTGCAGAAACGTAAACAATTTTAAATTTTCCGAATCAGGTAGCAGCGAGTAGGTGTGTAATGAAATATTAATATGATATCCCACTCCATTACACTCGATAATCACTTCCGTTGGTGTTTTTTCAACTAATCTACCTTGAATGTGTGCTATCATAATTTAAAAATTATTGTTTTTTCTTGGCCTTTTCTTGTGCATCTACAACAGCAACAGCTGCCATATTAACCATTTCTTCTACACTTGCCCCGAGTTGAAACACGTGAACCGGTTTGTCCAAGCCAAGAATTATGGGACCTATCGATTCCGATTTATTTAATTCTTTTAATAATTTATAGGTAATATTTGCCGCGTCTAAATTTGGGAAAATAAGTGTATTCACTTTTTTGTTTACCAATTTAGAAAATGGAAATTTACTTTTTAACATATCCGGGTTTAATGCAAAATCGGTTTGAATTTCTCCGTCTACCACTAGTTCTGGAAAATTTTCATGGAGATAATTAACCGCTTGTCTTACTTTATTAGGTCCTTCATTTTGAGAAGATCCAAAATTGGAATAGGAAACCATTGCTATTACGGGCTCCATTCCAAACATACGGACTGTTTTAGCCGTCATTAAGGCAATTTTGGCTAACTCTTCAGCTGTTGGGTTTGGGTTAATTGCAGTATCTGATAAGAAAACGGGGCCTCTAGCCGTCATCATCATATTTGTAGTTGCAATTTTTGAAACGCCAGGCATTCTGTCAATTAATTGTATGACAGGCTTGATTGAAGAGGGATAACTTCGAGCATGTCCCGTTAAAAAAGCATCTGCTTCACCGGTATTAACCATCATTAGTCCAAAATAATTGCGCTCGCGCATCCACTTTTCAGCATCTAATAAAGTAACCCCTTTGCGTTTGCGGCTTTCCCAGAAATGAGTAGCATATTCTAATCGTTTGGCTTCAGATTCTTTTGTTTTTGGATCAAAAACAGGAACATCTACATCAAATCCTATTTCTTCTTTTAATTCGTTGATGATTTCTTTATTTCCTAATAAAATAGGGAATCCAATACCTTCTTCGTGAACAATTTGAGCGGCTTTTAACACATCTATTTGATCGGCTTCTGCAAAAATAATACGCTTCGGACTGGTTCTAGCTCTGTTGGTTAACAATCGGATCATTTTATTATCAGATCCCATCCGTTCTAATAAATCGTCTTTATATTTCTCCCAATCGGTAATGGGTGCCAAAGCTACTCCAGACTCCATAGCTGCTTTTGCCACCGCTGGCGGTACTTCGGCTATTAATCGTGGATCAAAAGGTTTGGGAATAATATAATCGCGACCAAACGTTAATTTGGTTTCGCCATAAGCAATATTTACCTGTTCTGGCACTGAAGCTTTAGCTAAATTAGCCAAGGCAACTACAGCCGCTTTTTTCATTTCTTCATTTATCTTAGTGGCTCTAACGTCTAGAGCACCTCTAAAAATAAATGGAAATCCGAGAACGTTATTTACTTGGTTAGGATGATCCGATCGGCCCGTAGCCATAATGATGTCTTTTCGGGTAGCGATGGCTAAATCGTAATTAATTTCCGGCATTGGATTGGCCATAGCGAATACAATTGGATTATCGGCCATAGCCAATAGCATCTCCGGAGTCACAATATCACCTGTAGATAAACCAACAAAAACATCGGCACCTTGCATGGCGTGCGCTAAATCATTATATTGTTTGTCTGTTGCATAGGCGCGTTGCATATCTGATATTTTTGGATCGTCTTTTCGCAACGCCCCTTTACTATTAAACATGACAACGTTTTCTTGTTTCACTCCAAAAGAAACGTATAAATTAGCACAAGCAATAGCGGCAGAACCTGCTCCAGATATTACCACAGAAACTTCTTCCATTTTCTTACCGGCCAACTCAACTGCATTCAATAAGGCTGCCGAAGAAATGATTGCCGTTCCGTGTTGGTCATCATGCATTACAGGAATATTTAATTCCTCAACTAAGCGTCGCTCAATTTCGAAAGACTCTGGTGCTTTGATATCCTCAAGATTAATACCTCCGAAAGTTGGAGCTATATTTTTAACGGTCTCTATGAATTTATCGACATCTTTTGTATCGACTTCAATATCGAAAACATCGATATCGGCAAAAATTTTAAATAGTAATCCTTTCCCTTCCATCACTGGTTTTGATGCTTCGGGACCAATGTCTCCTAAACCCAATACAGCTGTTCCGTTTGAAATTACAGCTACTAAATTTCCTTTTGCAGTATATTTATAAACGTTGTTAACGTCTTTCTCAATTTCTAAACAAGGCTCGGCAACACCTGGTGAATAGGCTAATGCTAAATCTCTTTGGGTTGCATATTTTTTAGTGGGCACTACCTGTATTTTTCCAGGGGTTGGTTTTGCGTGATATAATAGGGCTTCTCTACGTTTACTATCTTTATGCATGGTTTTTTGTATTTTACTAACTTACAAATATAAGGGTATGTGCCTAAAATGAGAAATTATTTTAGGATTCTTTTAAAAAATTAATATTACGAAGAACCCCTTCAAACTTTGCACGTTGTACCGCTGAATTTTTAAATACCCGTTCAAAAGTATCATTAGTGATTTCGTCCCAATCCGATTTGGAATACTTTAAAATTTCAGGACTAGCTTGTAACAAGGGTTCAGTATGTGGATTTGAAAATCGATTCCAGGGACATACATCTTGGCACACATCGCAACCAAACATCCAATCGTCAAATTTACCTTTCATTTCTTGTGGCAAATTATCTTTCAATTCAATGGTAAAATACGAAATACATTTGCTACCATCTACCACATAAGGCGCTACTATGGCTTCCGTAGGGCAAGCATCTATACAAGCGGTGCACGATCCACAATGATCGGTTGTGGCGGTATCATATTCTAAATCCAAATCCACTATTAGTTCGGCTATAAAATAAAATGAACCCATTTTTTGGGTAATCAAATTGCTATTTTTACCCATCCAACCCAAGCCGCTTTTTGCTGCCCAAGATTTGTCCAATACTGGAGCCGAATCTACAAAAGCTCTTCCAGAAACTTCCCCAATTTCGGTTTGAATGAAAAATAATAATTCCTTTAATTTTTCTTTAATGACATGATGATAGTCTTGACCGTATGCATATTTTGAAATTTTATAGGATTCTTGATTTTGAAGTTCAGATGGATAATAATTCAATAACAAAGAAATGACACTTTTTGCCCCATCTACCAATAACGTTGGATCTAAACGTTTGTCAAAATGGTTTTCCATGTAACTCATTTGACCGTTCATATTTTGGTTCAACCAATTTTCTAAACGCGGCGCTTCTTCTTCCAAAAACCCAGCTTTGGAAATACCACACGACAAAAAGCCGAGTCTTTTGGATTCGGCTTTGATCAATTGAGTGTATTTTTCTTTATTGTTTATCAAGCTAAAATAAACCTCCTTGTAGGTTGTTTTTAATTTTACCCAAATGTTGATATGCTTTTTCGGTAACTTCGCGTCCTCTTGGTGTGCGCATGATAAAGCCTTCCTGGATTAAAAAAGGTTCGTATACTTCTTCAATAGTTTCACCACTTTCTGACACAGCTGTTGCCAAGGTTGACAAACCTACTGGGCCTCCTTTAAATTTTTCTATGATAGTCAAAAGGATTTTATTGTCCATTTCATCCAATCCATGGGCATCAACATGCAATGCTAATAAGGCAAATCTTGCAATTTCGATATCAATTTTGCCATTCCCTTTGATTTGGGCAAAATCTCTAACTCTACGCAATAATGCATTTGCAATTCGTGGTGTTCCCCTGCTTCTTCCTGCTATTTCAATAGCGGCTTCCATAGTGATGGGCATTTTTAATATAGAAGCACTTCGCTGAACGATCGTGGTTAAGAGTTCGGTGTTGTAATATTGTAAGCGACTTTGAATTCCAAAACGCGCACGCATAGGTGCAGTTAATAATCCGGAACGTGTGGTGGCACCAACTAACGTAAACGGATTTAGATTGATTTGGACGGTTCTTGCATTGGGACCCGATTCAATCATGATGTCAATTTTGAAATCCTCCATGGCCGAATACAAATATTCTTCTACAATAGGGCTTAAGCGATGGATTTCATCAATAAACAGGACATCTCTTTCTTCTAGATTTGTGAGTAATCCTGCTAAATCACCTGGCTTGTCTAATACAGGTCCTGAAGTAATTTTAATGCCCACTCCCAATTCATTGGCTAAAATATTAGCTAATGTGGTTTTACCCAAACCTGGAGGTCCATGAAATAGTGTGTGATCAAGGGCTTCATTTCGCAAATTAGCAGCTTGCACAAAAACAATCAGATTTTCCAAAACCTGCTCTTGTCCGGCAAAGTCATTAAAACTTAATGGACGCAACGCTTTTTCAATATCTATTTCTTGTGGAGAAAAGGATTCTTTATTGGGATTCAAATTATCATTCATAAAAACAAAGATAGTAAACTTATAAAACAAAAACCTCTCCGGATGGGAGAGGTTTGTATATTATGAGGAAAATCTTAGTGGTGTAACACTTCTTCTCCTTTTTTCATGGGTGTGATTTGAGAAACAAAATCTTCATCATGGCCCGGTTTGCTGTAGTCATATGGCCATCTGTGTACTTCTGGAATTTCACCTGGCCAGTTTCCGTGTATATGTTCAATTGGAGCAGTCCATTCTAAAGTATTCGATCTCCATGGGTTTTGTGTAGTTTTCTTACCATAGAAAATACTATAAAAGAAGTTCCAAAAGAAAACAATTTGAAACGCAGCTCCTACGATTGCAAAGATGGTAATTAAGACATTCACATCGGCCAATTCATCAAATAATGGGAAAGCTGTGTTGGTATAATAACGTCTTGGTAAACCCGCCATTCCAATAAAGTGCATTGGGAAGAAAACCCCGTAGGCACAAACAGCCGTTACCCAGAAGTGAACATAACCTTGGTTTTTGTTCATCATTCTACCAAACATTTTAGGGAACCAGTGGTAAACACCTGCAAAAAATCCATACAAAGCAGAGATACCCATTACTAAGTGGAAGTGGGCTACTACAAAATACGTATCGTGAATGTTAATATCTAATGTTGAATCGCCAAGAATAATACCTGTTAATCCTCCAGTAATGAAAGTAGATACTAATCCAATTGAGAATAACATAGCAGGGTTTAACTGTAAGTTACCTCTCCATAATGTTGTAATATAGTTAAATGCTTTTACAGCAGATGGAATGGCAATTAATAAAGTTGTAAAGGTAAATACTGACCCTAAGAAAGGATTCATACCTGAAATAAACATGTGGTGGCCCCAAACTATAGTTGATAAGAATGCAATAGCTAAAATAGAACCAATCATGGCACGGTAACCAAAAATTGGTTTTCTTGAGTTGGTTGCTATAATTTCGGAAGTGATACCTAAAGCGGGTAATAATACGATATATACTTCAGGGTGACCTAAGAACCAGAATAAATGCTCAAATAATACGGGAGAACCTCCTTGGTAATGTAACACTTCACCTTGTATAAAAATATCGGATAAGAAGAATGATGTTCCAAAACTTCTATCGAAAATTAATAATAAGGCAGCAGAAAATAATACAGGGAAAGATACAATTCCAATGATAGCGGTTACAAAGAAAGCCCATACTGTTAATGGCAATCTTGTCATGGTCATTCCTTTTGTTCTTAAATTGATAACCGTAACAACATAATTCAAAGATCCCATCAGTGAAGAGGCAATGAAGATAGCCATCGAAACCAACCATAACGTCATTCCTAAGCCTGATCCAGGAATTGCTTGGGGTAATGCACTCAACGGTGGATAAATTGTCCAACCCGCAGAGGCGGGTCCAGATTCTACAAACAAAGAGGCAATCATAATGACACAAGAAACAAAGAACATCCAGAAAGACAGCATGTTCATGAATCCGGAAGCCATATCTCGTGCTCCAATTTGTAATGGAATTAATAAGTTACTAAATGTACCGCTCAAACCTGCAGTAAGTACAAAAAATACCATGATGGTTCCGTGAATGGTAACCAAAGCCAAGTAAATATCGTTACGCATTACTCCATCTGGCGCAAAATTATCTCCTAGGAAAACTTTGAAAATTCCGAAAGATTCTTCTGGCCATGCAATTTGCATACGAAAGAATAAAGATAAAACAACTCCTACAATACCCATTAATAATCCTGAGATAAGGTATTGCTTCGCTATCATTTTGTGATCAATACTAAAAATATATTTAGTAATGAAAGTGTCTTTATGATGACCGTGATCGTGTGACATATTAATTCTATTATATGAGATAAAAATTCTTATTTAATTACTTGAGCCATAACTTTTGTAGTGTCTACTACTGGTAATCCTATGGGTTCAGCTGGTTTAGGAGCGTTAGCTTCTTTCCATTGTTGCACTAGTGTAGGTTTTTCAGCTAACCATGCTTTATATTCTTCAGGAGTATCGACCACTATTTTCATTTGCATGTTGTAGTGTGACGCCCCACAAATTTTGTTACATAATAACAAATAATCAAATGTATAAGGGTCTAATGCAACTCCACCTTCTGCAACAATTTTAGCACTATTTTTAGTTCTAATTTTGTTGATTTTATCCACTTTAGCCAAAATTCCATCATCATTTCTCATATCGGCGGTAGTAATTGTGGGCGTAAATGAAAACTGTGTAATCATCCCAGGCACGCAGTTCATTTGTGCTCTAAAATGAGGCATATAAGCGGAGTGAAGTACGTCTTGAGAACGCATTTTGAAGATTATTTTTTTTCCAACAGGTAAATGCAATTCTGTAACCACTTTATCATCTTGAGCAGCAGGATCAGATAAATCAACACCTAAGGTATTAATCCCTTCAATTAATCTAACATTAGCTTTACCTAACGTTTTATCATCTCCAGAATAACGTGCTTCCCAACCAAACTGTTTAGCATATAACTCAATTACGATGGCATCTTGCTTATCCTCTTCATCAACAAACATGATATTATTCCATGTAAATAAACCATACAGGATCAAACCTGCCAATACAATTACAGGTATAATAGTCCAGATGGCTTCTAATTTATTATTATCTGCAAAGTAAAGCGCTTTTTGTCCTTCTTTACCTCTGTATTTAAAGGCAAAATAATGCAATAAAAACTGTGTTAAAGTCTGTACAAAGAAAATTAATACCATAGAAATAGCCATCAAGCTATCTACGTCTTTTCCATGTTCAGAGGCTGGAGTACCCAAAATTAAATCTCCCCATGCAATGAAAGAATATATGGTAAATACATAAATGAATCCAACAAATGCAAACATTAAATAACCATTAACACTATTATCCTTATCGTTAGCAATTTCTGAATTTTCAGAAGGATTGCCAATCTGGGTCAAATCATAAATTTTAGTCAACTGCCAAACAGCTATTCCTATTAAAACTAAAACTGTAAATACCAAGAAACTTGTCATTTTATTTCTTTTTAACTATTAATAATGAAAATGTTTACTTTCTTCAATAAAAGGATTTCCTTTTGCCATTAATGGTGCTTTTGTCAAGGTTGTAAATACTACAAAAATGAACAATCCTAAGAAAAATAATAAGGCTCCAATTTCTGGAATACCAATAAACCATTGGTCCCCTACAGTTGCCGGCATAATCATATTGAAGAAATCAATATAATGTCCAAATAATATTACTGTTCCCGCCATCACGACAACCCAAGTTAATCGTTTAAAATCGGTATTGATTAAGATCAACAATGGGAAAATAAAGTTCAATGCTAACATTCCGAAGAATGGTAATTTATAATGTTCAATTCGGGTAACAAAGTAAGTAACTTCTTCTGGAATATTTGAATACCAAATCAACATGAATTGAGAGAACCACAAATAAGTCCAAAAAATACTCATTCCAAACATGAATTTTGCTAAATCATGAATATGACTGGTATTTACTTGTTCTAAATATCCTTTAGATTTTAAATATAAAGTGGTCATTGCGATAACAGTGATACCACTTACAAAGAAACTTGCAAAAACATACCACCCAAACAATGTACTATACCAGTGTGGATCAACAGACATTATCCAATCCCAAGACATCATTGATTCAGAAACAATAAAGAATACTAAGAACCCTGCTGCTAATTTGAAATTTTTCTTGTAAAAAGAATTATCTGAAGCAGCATCTTGTGCTAATGAATATTTTCTTGAGAAATAACGGTATAAATTCCATACAATCAAGAAAACAGCAGCTCTTCCAAGGAAGAAAGGAACGTTTAAATATCCCGATTTTAAATCGATTAATTTATCATAATCAGCATGTGTTGGATCGATTAGATTTGGATCCATCCAAACAAAAATATGGTTGTAATGCATTCCAGCCAATACTAACAAGATGAAGAAAATGATGGAACCTGGTAATAAATAAGCTGTAATACTTTCCATAACTCTAAACAAGATTGGAGACCAACCTGCCTGAGCAGCGTATTGAATGGCGTAAAAAGCTAATACTCCAAGTGAAATTAACATAAAGAAAATACAAGCCACGTACAAAGCAGACCAAGGTTTGTTTTGTAATTGATGTAAAACGTGCTCTAAATGTTTTGTATGTTCCTCATCGTTATGAGCAACTTCCTCTTTTTTATGAGAATCATGATTATCAGAATGGGTTTCTGATACTGCTACTGCAGCTATTGCAGTACTATCTAAAGTGGCAACTTCAGCATGTGTTGTGTCTCCCTCAATTGTTTTTACAGAATCAACTACCGCAGTAGTTTCAGCATGTGGAGTTTCAACGGCATGAACGGCATGAGCATCATGAGCTACTTTATCTGAATGAGAAGCCTCGGTATGATGACTATCTGCTAATAATTTTTCAACATCTTCAATAGTTTTAGGAGCATTCAAAAATCCTACAACTATTCCTATAGCTCCAAGAGCCATCAAGAGGAATGAAAAAGTTTTTAATTTACTTGAAAACGTGTACATATCTATTATTTTCAAAAAGTATTAGTATTATAATTGTGATTTAAGTTTTAAAACATAATCGGTTACTTGCCAACGCTCTTCTTGCGACAATTGATTAGCATGAGAACCCATTGAGTTCAAACCGTAGGTGATTACGTGAAAAACACTTCCTTCTGTGATTGGTCGGTCTTTATAATTTGGAACTCCTAAGAATTTTTCTTTAACAACTAAGTTTCCTTTACCATCCCCTTTTTCACCGTGGCAAATTGCACAATAAACATTAAACAATGTTTTTCCTTTTTCAGCATCCAAGCTTAAAGAATCTAAAGGTGACTTTAATGAGGCTTTAGCCAAGGTATACCCTTCAGGTGTATTAGGAATTTCATAAGGTACAAAACCTCTTTTAACAGAACCTTTTACAGGAGTTTGAGCTTCCACCCCGCCTTTAAATATCTTATGCTCAGAATAGGTTTCATAGGAAACCGCTTCATACATATTTGGAAAAAACTGATAGTTAGGTTTAGATTTATCGAAACAAGAAGTTGCCATAAAGGACAAACCTACCACTGCTACTATTTTATATAATCTTTTCATAACTCCTACTTAATGCTTTTCAATTACTTTAACTTCTACTGCTCCCGTACTTTTGAAAAAAGAAACCAATTCTTTTTCATTTCCGTGAACACCTACTTCCATTAAAAAATGGTCATCTGTCGTTCTAACATCTGGATTTTCAGCTTTTTTGAATGGCCATAATTTACTTCTCAAATAAAAAGTAATTACCATTAAATGTGCTGCAAAAAATACAGTTCCTTCAAACATAATAGGCACAAATGCAGGCATATTATCAATATAGTTAAAACTTGGCTTACCTCCAATATCTTGTGGCCAATCTTGAATCATTATAAAATTCATCAAAGCAGTATAAACTAAAAGTCCAGTTATTCCGTATAGAAATGCAGCTATTGCAATTCTTGTTGGAGCTAACCCCATTGCTTTATCCAATCCGTGAACAGGGAATGGCGTATATATTTCTTCGATATGATGATGAGCTGCTCTAGTTTGTTTTACAGCATCCATTAAAACATCATCATCATTATATATAGCGTGTATTACTTTATTACTCATAATATTAATGATTATCTGAATGATTATGGTCGTTTTCTTCTCTATGCTTCTTATAATTGTCTCCTGAAGCTTTCAAAATTGTTTTGACTTCTGCTTGAGCAATTACGGGGAAACTTCTAGAATATAATAAGAATAATACAAAGAAGAATCCAATGGTTCCAATATAAATACCCGCATCAACAAATGTTGGTTGGAACATGGTCCATGAAGAGGGTAAATAATCTCTATGCAAAGAAGTTACGATAATTACAAAACGCTCAAACCACATTCCTACGTTTACCACAATTGAAATAATAAACGAAGCCATAATGTTTGTTCTAATTTTCTTAGACCACATTACTTGTGGAGAAATTACATTACAAGTCATCATTAACCAGTATGACCACCAGTAAGGACCTGTAGCTCTGTTTAAGAAAGCATATTGTTCGTATTCAACTCCCGAATACCAAGCCACAAATAACTCTGTAATGTATGCACAACCTACGATCGAACCTGTAATCATGATTACAATATTCATTAATTCGATGTGTTGCACGGTGATATAATCTTCTAAGTTGGATACTTTTCTCATGATGATCAACAAGGTGTTTACCATGGCAAATCCTGAGAAAATAGCTCCAGCAACGAAGTAGGGTGGTAAAATTGTAGTATGCCATCCTGGAATTACCGAGGTAGCAAAGTCAAATGATACAATAGTGTGAACCGACAATACTAGTGGCGTAGCTAAACCAGCCAAAACTAATGAAACCTCTTCAAAACGTTGCCAGTCTTTTGCTCTACCCGACCATCCAAAAGATAAAATCGAATATACTCTTTTTGTAAAAGGAGTTACTGCTCTATCGCGTAACATCGCAAAATCAGGTAATAAACCGGTCCACCAGAAAACTAATGATACTGATAAATACGTTGAAATTGCAAATACGTCCCATAATAATGGTGAGTTAAAATTCACCCATAAGGACCCGAATTGATTTGGAATAGGCAATACCCAGTATCCTAACCACGGACGACCCATGTGAATGATTGGAAATAATCCGGCTTGAATTACTGAAAAAATAGTCATTGCTTCGGCAGAACGGTTAATAGCCATTCTCCATTTTTGACGGAATAACAATAAAACCGCTGAGATAAGAGTTCCGGCGTGACCAATACCTACCCACCAAACGAAGTTGGTAATATCCCAAGCCCAACCTACTGTTTTATTTAATCCCCATGTTCCAATACCAGTAGAAATAGTATAAACCATACAACCTAATCCCCATAGGAAAGCGGCTAATGCAATTGAAAATACTGTCCACCATTGTTTGTTTGCTCTACCTTCTACAGGTCTAGCTACGTCTACCGTTACATCGTGGTAAGATTTACTTCCTACTACTAACGGTTTTCTAATGGGTGCTTCGTAATGAGACGACATAATCCTTTATATTGTTTCTGTTAATTAATACTTATTTATCGTTTCTAACTTTAACGTGATACATCACGTTTGGTTTTGTTCCAATGTGCTCTAATAAATGATACATTCTTTCGTCTTCCAATAATTTGGCAACGTCTGTTGTTTCATCATTTACATCTCCAAATTTCATTGCTCCATTTGTACATGCTGCAGAACAAGCTGTTTGAAATTCCTCTTTTCCAACAATTCTTCCTTCTCGTTTTGCTTTCAACTTAACCGCTTGCGTCATTTGGATACACATAGAACATTTTTCCATAACCCCACGAGAACGAACGTTTACGTCTGGATTAAGAACCATACGACCTAAATCGTCATTCATATGATAATCAAACTCGCTATTTTTGTTGTACAAGAACCAGTTGAAACGTCTTACTTTATACGGACAGTTGTTGGCACAATAACGTGTACCCACACATCTGTTGTATGCCATATGATTTTGACCTTCTCTACCGTGTGATGTTGCCGCTACTGGACAAACCGTCTCACAAGGAGCATGGTTACAGTGCTGACACATTACGGGTTGGAATGCAACTTGTGGATTTTCAGAAGGATCTTCCATATCTGAAAAAGTACTTACTGTATCTAATAACCCTGAAGCTTCTTCTTTAACAACAATATCTCCTGCAAAAGTTTCTTGAGAAGAGTAATATCTATCAATACGCAACCAGTGCATATCTCTACTTCTTCTTACTTCAGATTTTCCAACTACAGGAACGTTATTTTCTGCATGACAAGCGATAACACATGCCCCACATCCAGTACACGCATTCAAATCGATTGACAAATTGAAATGATGTCCTGTTGAACGATCGAATGAATCCCATAAATCAACTTCAGTAGCTGCTGTGGGTTTATGATCTAAAGATACCATTGGAATTGGGTTCCATTCTTTAGCCTCTTTTGTATTGAATACTTCTAAGGTAGTTTCTTTAAGAATATCACCTCTACCCATTAATGTTCTTTGTAACTGCACACATGCAAATTCATGTTCGCCTTCTGCAACAGTAATAGTAGCTGACTGATTTGCATTTAAGTTTGCATATAATGCATATGCATTTACACCCACCTGCATTTCTTCTTTTAAACCAAGTTTTTTACCATATCCAAAAGCTAACCCTAAAGTTCCTTTAGCTTGACCTGGCTGAATTACCACGGGTACATTTTCTAATGTAGCGTTTCCTACTTTAATAGTAGCATAACTTCCGTTTAATCCACCGTTGGCAACATTCCAATTTTTAAACCCACCTTTCTCAGCGTCGGCTTTAGACATTGTAACATAGTTATCCCAAGACACTCTAGTAATAGGATCTGGAAATTCTTGTAACCATGGATTGTTTGCTTGTTGCCCATCTCCCATTCCTATTTTGGCATACAATACCAAATCAAAATTAGAAGCTTTAGCTTGTGCTAATGCGCTTGCGGCAGCTCCATAATTAGCAGCAGAAGCAGCTAACGGACTTGCAATTGAAGCTACAAAACCATCATGAACAGCTTGATTCCATGTTTTACCGACTAAAGATGAAGTGGCAAACGATTTCAAGTAATCAAAATAAGCAACTGTATTGTCGGTCCAAGTTAATAATGCTTCTTGGAATTGTTTTGTATTGAATAAAGGATGAATAGTGGGCTGAACAATACTATAATTACTTCTAATTATTGCAACATCTCCCCATGATTCTAAATAATGTGGCGCAGCAGCAGCTATTGTAGTTAGACTAGAAGTTTCATCCTCTTTCATAGAAAAAGAAACTGATAATTTAACCGATTTTAATGCTGCAACAAAGTCTTTTGATTGGGCTAAAGTAAAAACCGGATTAACACCATTCATAATTAAAGTATGAATTTTACCCGCTTTCATATCAGTTACTAATTGAGTAACCGCTTTAGCATCTCCTTTTCTAGTTAATATTGCGTCGGAAGGGTTAAACGCTACAGATTGTAGGGCATTGTTAATCGCTAATGCTATTAATTGTGCATTTACATCGTCTAATCCTGTTACAAAAACACCATTATTTCCGGCCGCTTTTAATTGTTTAGCTGCTTTAACAACTGCTTCTTCGTATTTTTCTATTTTTGATGTGCTTACTGCAGCACCTGTAATAATATTGTATATTTTTACTAAGGCTTGTTTTTGGTCTGCAACGTTTAATGGAATTCTAACATCGGCATTAGCTCCTGCTAATGTCATATTAGCTTCTATTTGAATGTGTTTAGACATCATTCCCTTTTTAGGAATTCGTCCTTGTGCATAACCTGCATCAAAACCACCACCTTGCCAGTCTCCTAAGAAATCAGCACCAACAGAAACGATTACATCTGCTTTTGAAAAATCGTAATTAGCCATGGCTCTTACACCATATACCGCTTGAAATGCATCTAAAGTATTCGATTCAGAAACCGCATCATAAACAACGTGTTTTGTTGTTGGATATTTAGCAATTAAAGAAGCAATTAATGCATCCGTTGAAGGACTTGCCATAGTATTAGTTAACACTACTACATTGCCCCCTTTTGCTTTTGCATCTTCTAAACTTGATTTTACTTTTGCATTTACATCAGCCCAAGTTGCTTCTTTACCAGCAATTTTTGGACTTTTCAATCGCAAACTATCGTATAATGAAAGTACAGAAGCATGTACTCTGGCATTTGCACCAGTGCTTGCTCCCGCTAAATTATTGTTTTCAACTTTAATAGGACGACCCTCACGAGTTTTGATTAAAATATTTGCAAAATCAAAACCGTCAGCCATAGTAGTTGCATAATAATCAGCAACACCTGGAATAATTTCTTCTGGTTGAACTACGTAAGGAATTGACTTTACAACAGGACCTTCACACGCCGCTAAAGATGCTGCTGCAGTGCTGAATCCAACATATTTTAAAAAGTCACGACGAGTAGTTGAAGAAGAAGATAACGATTCTTTATCTCCTAAAAAATCCTCAACCGGAATAGGTTCCACAAACTCGTTGTTTCTTAGCGTCTCAACAATAGAACTATTTTCGTTTAGTTCTTCAACACTTTTCCAGTATTTTTTGTTTGATGCCATTGTATAGTATATTAGCTTCTTAAATTATTTTATTAATAGTGACATTTCCCACATTCTAAACCACCCATTTGCGCAACTGTTAATTGCGATACACCGTATTTTTTGGAAAGTTCTTCGTGGATTTTTTTGTAGTAAGCATTATCTTCTACTTTTACGTTTGTTTCTCTGTGACAATTGATACACCAACCCATAGTAAGAGGAGCAAATTGTTTTTGAAATTCGTATTCTTGAACTGGTCCATGACACGTTTGACATTCAACTCCGGCAACAGTTACGTGTTGTGAGTGATTGAAATATACGTGATCTGGCAAGTTGTGAATTCTAACCCATTTCACAGGTTTAGTTTTTCCTGTATATTTTTGCAAGGATTTATCCCATCCAACAGCATCATATAATTTAGCAATTTGTGCGTCATAAAACGCTTTTGAATGTTCTTCTGTTGCTGTGGTTTCTGCCACTTCACTAATGTTTTTATGACAGTTCATACACACATTTAATGAAGGAATTCCAGCATGCTTACTTACGCGAGCAGAAGAGTGACAGTATTTACAATCAATTCCATTATCCCCAGCATGAATTCGGTGCGAATAGTGTATAGGTTGTACTGGCTCATATCCTTGATCAATTCCTATTTGCATTAAATAACCATAAGCAAAATAAGCACTGACCAATAAAAATAGTATTGCTGAAACAAATACCAAAAATTGATTTTTAGCATACGCTGTAAACAAGCCCATCAATGATCGGTTTTTCTTTACAATTTCTATTCCTTTAGCATCTGCAATTTTTGTTAACATGTTGTATACCAAATACAACATCACAATTAACATCAACATTACTAATGAAAGTGCGCCTAAAATTAAATTGTTAGAAACTCCATTTTGATCTGATCCTGCATTGCCAGATCCTGCAGCACCAGCTACTGGAGCTGCTGCAACCGGAGCTGGTTCAGAAGTATATGCTATAATATTGTCAATATCTTCATTTGACAATTGTGGAAATGCAGTCATGGCGACTTTATTGTTTTCTTCGAAAACTTTAACAGCTTGTGCATCTCCTGATTTGATTAATTCTCCACTATTTTTAATCCACTTATAGAGCCATTCTTTGTCGTACTTAGCCGAAACGCCACGAAGTGCAGGACCTGTAGCTTTTGCATCTAATTTATGACATGCAGCACAATTGGCATTAAAAATTTCTTTACCTTTTGCAGCATCTTGAGAAAATGCAGTTAAAGAAATTGTTAGCGATAACGCTAAACTGAAGAAAATCTTTGAAAACGATTTATGGTTACCCACCTTTTTCATATTTAAAATGATTATCAACTAATTATTTGGTACAATTAAAGCTGAAAATTATATCAACTCTAATTTTAAAAAACTCCGACAAAAATACAATATTAGAACTATTATTAAAACCTTAATTTTACCTTAAAATGTAATTTATACTTGTTCTAAATAACATTAATGTCTCTTACAATAAAATGAAATTGTATTTTTGTAATGAAAAAAAAAGGTAATGGAAAAATCGCAAAAACATAACTTATTGTTCTTCTTTATTCTATGTATATTTTTAGGGCAAAAAATGAAGGGTCAAGATGTAAATTCGAATGTAATTCAAGATCCAAAAATTGAGCAACTGATAAAAGAAAAAAGAAAAATTAATCTCGGATTGTCTTCAAATGAGACCTATAAAATTCAAATTTTTTATGGAAATAGTGATGATTCTAAAAAAAAATTACAAGAATTTAAGTCGGAATTTAAAGACTTAGACGGTACCATTGTGTATACCAATCCCAATTATAAAGTTTGGATTGGAAATTTTGAAACCCGAATTGAAGTGGAAAAAGCAATGATTGAAATTAAGAAAAAATACCCCACAGCATTAATCATTAAACCAACTAAATAAAACAATAAACGCCTTGCATTGCAAGGCGTTTATTGTTTTATACAATTAAATTATTTTAATTTTTTCTTCACTTCCACTTCTTGGAATGCTTCGATTAAATCTAACTCTTTAATATCGTTGTAATTCTTAATCTGCATACCGCAATCATAGCCTTTAGCGACATCTTTTACATCATCTTTAAATCGTTTTAAGGTAGCCAATTCTCCGGTATATATAACTACACCTTCTCTAATAAGACGAATTTTAGAATTTCTAAAAATCTTACCATCGGTAACCATACAACCTGCAATTGAACCCACTTTTGTAACTTTAAAAATTTCTCTAATTTCAGCCGTTCCTGTTATTTCCTCTTTCATTTCTGGAGACAACATGCCTTCCATCGCATCTTTCAAGTCGTCAATTGCATCATAAATAATGGAATAGTTACGGATATCGATTTCTTCTTTGTCGGCTAATTGTTTTGCATTTCCTTGAGGGCGAACATTAAATCCAATTATGATTGCATCTGAAGCCGAAGCTAACAATACATCCGATTCGGTAATCGCTCCAACTCCTTTGTGAATGATGTTGATTTGAATTTCTTCGGTTGATAATTTAGAGAAAGAGTCGGATAAAGCTTCAACAGATCCATCCACATCTCCTTTAAGGATAATATTTAATTCTTTAAACTGCCCTAAAGCTATACGGCGACCGATTTCAGCAAGTGTAATGTGTTTTTGGGTACGTACTGATTGTTCGCGTTGTAATTGCGTGCGTTTTGCGGCAATTTGTTTTGCTTCTCTTTCATCTTCATACACATTAAATTTGTCCCCTGCTGTAGGCGCTCCATCTAAACCTAATACAGATACCGGAGTTGAAGGCCCGGCTTCTTTCACTTGATGGCCTCTTTCGTCAAACATGGCTCTAATTTTACCATGGTTTTTTCCAGCCAATACATAATCTCCAATGCGTAGGGTTCCGGCTTGAACTAAAATAGTAGACACATAACCTCTTCCTTTATCTAGTTGCGCTTCCACAACAGTTCCTAAAGCGGGTTTATTTGGATTAGCTGTTAATTCTAATACTTCGGCTTCTAACAATACTTTTTCAAGAAGTTCTAAGACCCCTGTTCCCTGTTTTGCTGAAATATCATGGGATTGGTATTTTCCTCCCCAATCTTCAACTAACAAGTTCATGCCTGCCAATTGTTCTTTTATTTTTTCAGGATTTGCATTTGGTTTATCCACTTTATTGATAGCAAATATCATAGGAACACCCGCTGCTTGTGCATGACTGATTGCTTCTTTTGTTTGCGGCATGATGTCGTCATCTGCTGCAATTACAATAATTGCAATATCGGTAACTTGGGCTCCACGAGCACGCATCGCCGTAAAAGCTTCGTGACCTGGAGTATCCAAAAATGTTATTTTTTCTCCGCCTTCTAAGATTACACCATACGCCCCGATATGCTGTGTAATACCCCCTGATTCACCTGCGATTACATTGGCTTTACGAATATAATCTAATAATGAAGTCTTTCCGTGATCTACGTGACCCATTACCGTAACGATTGGTGCTCTATGTACTAAATCTTCTGGATTGTCAGTAACAATTTCTGCAGCTTCTTCAATATCGGTAGTGATGAATTCCATTTCAAAACCAAACTCATCTGCCACTATAGATAGGGTCTCTGCGTCTAAACGTTGGTTCATGGTTACCATTATACCCAACGACATACACGTTCCGATTACTTTTGTAATAGGCACATCCATCATGGTTGCTACTTCGCCTACGGTTACAAACTCGGTAACTTTTAAGGTTTTACTACCTTCTTCAAGTGCCTGTAGTTCGTCATCTACACGTTGACGGTGTGAATCTCGTTTGTCTCTTCTGTATTTTGCAGATTTTGATTTATTCCCTTTACCTTGAAGACGCTCTAGCGTTTCTTTTATTTGGTTTTTTACATCCTCTTCTGAAGGTTCTACCTTTTGAATGATTGGTTTTTTACCTTTATTAAAACCGCCTGCGCCTCCTTTAACAAATTCTTTCTTTGGACCACCTGCCTGATTGTTTCCACTTTGTGCTCCTGGACCAGCAGGCTTTATGATTCGCTTTCTTTTGTTTTTATTAGCGTTGGAGTTCGCGTTGGCAGCCCCAGCTGGATTAGGTGCTTGAGGAGTCCCCGGTTTTTTTATTTCTTTTTTGAAGTCTTCTTTTTTCTTTTTGGCTTTATCAAATTGCGCTAAATCAATTTTTTGACCTGTAAAAGTGGCGCCCGAAAGTTTATGGTATTGTGTTTCAATTTTTTCTTCCTCAGCTTCGTCTGAAGGTTCTTCTGCAGTAGGTTTTTTTGATTCGGTTTTTTGAATGACTACTTTTTCATTCGTAACTTTTACTTCTTTAATTGTTTTGGTGGCAGGTTTAGCAGCACCAACTTCTTCTTTTGATTCCTTAGTAGGAGTTTCAGAGGCAACTTGTTTTTTGGAGTCGATTTCGATTTTACCAACTGATTTTGGAGCAGTAACAACTGCTTTAGCCTTGATAATTTCTTGTCTTTGGCGTTCTTCTTCCTGCAAACGTTTTGATTCTTGTTCTTTTTCAAGTTCACGTTTTAGTGCCTCTTTCTCTTTTCGCTTTTCTTCACTTACTTCAAGAGAGGCAACCTTATTCCCTTTGTCGGCAGAAAATTGACCACATAAGACTTTATACTCCTCTTGAGAGATCTTTGCATTTGGACTCGACTCGATTTCATGACCTTTGTCTTTTAAAAAATCCACAGCTCGATCAAGAGAAATATTTAACTCCCTTAAAACTTTGTTTATTCTTATTACTCTTTCTTCAGACATATAATCTTTTTAAAAATTCTTCTTTGTTGTTGTAGGTAAATGCTTACCCTTCCAATTCTTCTTTAAGAACATTCATTACATCAATAATGGTTTCTTCTTCAAGATCTGTTCTTCTTACTAAATCTGCAACTTCTTGTTTCAAGACACTTCTTGCGGTGTCTAATCCAATTTTTTCGAACTCTTCAATTACCCATTCTTCAATTTCATCTGAAAATTCTCTTAATTCTACATCATCTTCTTCCTCAACTACACCTTCACGAATGACATCGATTTCATAGCCCGTTAATAAACTGGCTAATTTGATGTTATTCCCTCCTCGTCCGATTGCTTTAGAGACTTCTTCAATTTTTAAGAAGACTTCTGCTGTTTTAGCTTCTTCATTAATTTTAACAGAAGAAACTTTTGCTGGACTCAATGCTCTTGTAATATACAATTGTGGATTAGAGGTATAATTGATTACATCTATATTTTCATTTCCTAATTCACGAACGATTCCATGAATACGTGATCCTTTCATTCCGACACAAGCTCCTACTGGATCGATACGATCGTCATAAGAATCTACTGCTACTTTTGCTTTCTCTCCCGGAATACGAACGACTTTTTTTATGGTAATCAAGCCGTCAAATACTTCAGGTATTTCTTGTTCAAATAACTTTTCAAGAAAATCTGGAGCTGTTCTAGACATAATGATTTGTGGTTTATTGCCTTTCAATTCCACGTTTTCAATTACACCTCTCACATTATCGCCTTTTTTGAAATAATCGTTTGGAATTTGTTTTTCTTTTGGCAAAACTATTTCATTTCCATCGTCGTCCATCAAAATTACTACTTTTGGGCGAACATGATGTACTTCAGCCGTATAAATATCACCTATAATATCTTTAAATTGCTTGTATAGATTGGTATTATCGTGCTCATGAATTTTAGAAATAAGATTTTGACGCAATGCTAAAATTGCTCTTCTTCCTAATTGAAATAATTTTACTTCTTCAGAAACATCTTCACCTACTTCAAAATCGGGTTCAATTTTTCTAGCTTCTGATAATGAAATTTCTGAATTCTCATCTTCCACTTCACCGTCTTCAACGACTACTCGATTTCTCCAAATTTCCATATCTCCTTTGTCGGGATTAATGATGATGTCGAAATTTTCGTCTGAACCGTATTTCTTTTTTAAAGCATTTCTAAATACTTCCTCTAAAATTGCCATTAGTGTAACTCTATCGATGAGTTTGTCGTCTTTAAATTCTGAGAACGACTCTATTAATGCAATATTTTCCATGTCAACTTTTTTATTTTAAAATGATACTATAACAATTGCTTCTTTTATTTTTTCGTAAAGAATCTCAACTTTTTTATTCACTGTTTCTTTTCCTTTACCTATTTTTTTTTGCTCTCTGGCTTGCCATTCCAAGGTAATTTTTTCTTCATCTGCAGCCACTAATTTAGCTTCTATACCAGCAGATTCTGTTGTTTTTACCTGAAGTGTTCTGCCAATATTTTTTTTATACTGTCTTATGAATTTTAACGGACTTGAAACACCCGCAGAGGCTACTTCAAGCGAAAAATCCTGTTCTTCCCTATCAAGTTGGTTTTCAATAGCACGACTTAGATCTATACAATCTTGAAGACTTACGCCCTTATCGCCATCTAAATTGATACTGATTTTATTGGCTTCGTTTATTGAAAAATCAACTAAAAATAGTTCTGGACACTCTGCTAATGCGACAGCAATCAACTCCTGAACCTTGTCTTTAAACGTCATATTTTTTATAAAAAGAGGCACGCTGTGCGTGCCTCATTACTCATTTATCTCCAAATAACTCGGCAAATTTACAATATTATTTTGAATTAAAAAAATATTGTGGATTCAGATATTTTTTATACCTTTATATTGTATTTATTTCACACCCAATTATATAATTTAAAACAATAATATGAAACGAATTTTAGTGCCCACCGATTTTTCTAAGCACGCAGAATATGCTCTTAAAGTGGCTGCGCAAATTGCAAAAAAGAACGACGGTGAAATTTTTTTAGTTCACATGTTGGAACTTCCAACTTCGGGAAATGATGCCTTATCTACAGCTCATGAAATCCCAGAATTAATGTTATTCAAAAACGCTGCTGTAAATAAATTAGATACTGTAATGAATGCCGATTTTCTTGAAGGCATTAAAATATCTAAAATGATCCAATTTGAAATGGCTTTTGACGGAATCGTTAAAAATGGCAAAGCACACAATGTTGATTTAATCGTTATGGGCTCACATGGCGCAAGTGGTTTTCAAGAAATGTTCATTGGTTCTAACACCGAAAAAGTTGTTAGAAACTCTGATATTCCAGTATTGGTTATTAAACGAGATGAAGATCCTTTCAGTGCTCAAAAATTTGTATTTGCCTCTGATTTTTCAGAGGAAGCAAAAAAACCATTTCAAAAGGCCCTGTCATTTGCGCAAGGATTTGGGGCTCATTTGCATTTAGTAAATATCAATACACCCAATAACTTTAAGTCAACTAAAGTGGCCCAACAAACAATGGCTGAATTTCTTACTGGTGTAGATACTTCGTCAATTACTACTCATATTTATAATGATGTCAATGTTGAAAAAGGAATATTACACTTTGCAAAAAGTATTGACGCTGATTTAATCGGAATGAGTACACACGGAAGAAAAGGCTTATCTCATTTCTTTAATGGAAGTATTAGTGAAGACTTAGTAAATCATGCCAAACGACCTGTAATTACTTTTAAAATTTAATTCACAATTTTAAATAAAAAACGACCTTTAAAGAGGTCGTTTTTTATATTAATATACTGCCAATCAAACATATATAAAAATTAAAAAAACCCTGCTAAAAATAGCAGGGTTTTGTTGGCCCACAAGGACTCGAACCTTGAATGACGGTACCAAAAACCGGAGTGTTACCATTACACCATGGGCCAATTACCAAGCAACCTTTTCGATTGCGAGTGCAAATGTAGCACATATTTTGTATTCTACAAATTTTTCCAAATTTTTTATTAAAAAATAAATTTAACATTTTATATCTACAAAAAAATAGTTTCTTTGTAGTTGAAATTATGAAATTTTTTAACCATATGACCTCATTCAACTTTAATAAATGGAATACCGTTTTAGGATGGTTTGCTTTTGCAGTTGCATTACTAACTTATTCGTTAACCGTTGAGCCAACACTAAGTTTTTGGGATTGTGGCGAATATATTGCTACCTCTGCAAATCTGGAAGTTGGTCATCCACCTGGTGCACCTTTATTTCAAATGTTAGGGGCATTTTTTGCTATGTTTGCTGCTAGCGCTGATAAGATTGCTTTAATGGTGAACTTTCTTTCTGTTTTCTCAAGTGCATTTACTGTATTATTTATGTTTTGGTCGCTTACGTTGTTATTGCGCAAAATTGTTGGCCAAACCAAAGAATTAACTACTTCTCAAAACCTAATGATATTAGGAAGTTCCCTTATTGCTGCTTTTTCCTTTACTTTTTCAGATAGTTTTTGGTACAATGCTGTAGAAGCAGAGGTATATGCTATGGCTTCTTTATTAATTGCCCTTTTGTTTTGGTTGGGATTGCGTTGGGAGCAAGAAATGGAAACGCCTCGTGGCAACAAATGGCTGCTTTTAATTTCATTAGTAATTGGTTTGTCTTTTGGTGTGCATTTTATGGCTTTGTTGACTTTTCCGGCTATTGGTTTCCTATACTTCTTTAAAAAATACAAAACTGTAACTGTTAAAAGCTTCTTACTTGCCAATGTGGTGATCGTCGCTATTTTGCTGTTCATCTTTAAATTACTATTGCCTTTTACCCTGGGATTCTTTGGTAAAACCGAAATATTTATGGTGAATGATTTAGGACTGCCTTTCAATTCAGGAACTATTTTTGCGTTTTTATTTATAGTAGCTGCCTTTTATTTTGGGTTACAATACACCAAGAAAAAAGGACATGTTTTTTACAACACTTTAATTTTATCTACCCTCTTTATCTTAATTGGTTTTTCTACTTGGATAATGTTGCCTATTCGTGCCAATGCAAACACGCCCATTAACGAAAACAAACCATCCGATGCAGCAGAGGTATTAGCCTATTATAATAGAGAACAATATGGCGAACAAAAATTATTTTATGGGCCACAATTTTCGGACACCTATTCTGGCTTAGATTCTGTAACTCCTTATTTAGACGATAAGCCTAATTATGAGCGTGACTATACTACAAATACATACGTTATTACCAATAATTTCAAAAACGCCAAACAAAATACAGATGATGCACACAAGGCTTTTTTACCTCGCATGTGGAGTAACGAGCACAATGTTAATTACATGACATTTGGCAACCCTTTAGCGTTTCAAATCAATCCTGAGTATTCGAATGAAGATGAATTAATACAAATTGTTACCGAATTTAGAAAAGGTTTTGCGAGTGGTGAAATCGATTTAAAAGGATACGATAAGTTTTTAACCACGTATGGAGAATATTTAATAATCGAAAAACCCTCTTTTGCAAGCAATATGAAGTTCATGTTTCAATACCAATTTGGCTACATGTATGGCCGTTATTTGCTTTGGAACTTTGTGGGAAGACAAAATGATAACCAAGGAAAATATGACGATATGAATGGCAATTGGATCACTGGAATTGCTTTTATAGACGAATTATTAGTAGGATCGCAAAAAAATCTTACTTCCGATATGCAAAATAATAAAGGACGAAATATTTATTTCGGATTGCCTTTCATTTTAGCATTACTGGGCATTTTTTATCATGCTAAAAAAGACGTGAAAAGTTTTTATGTGTTACTGGCCCTGTTTTTATTCACAGGATTGGCGCTAAAAATTTACCTCAACGAAAGACCTTTTGAACCGAGAGAACGCGATTATGCATTAGTAGGTTCGTTTTACGTCTTTGCCATGTGGATCGCTTTTGGGATTTATGCTATTTTTGAATGGCTGATTAACTATATAAAACCTAAAGTTGCAATACCATTAGTATTATGCGTATGTTTCTTAGCTTCACCTGTCTTATTAGCCAAAGAAAATTGGGACGACCACGATCGTTCTAACAAATATACAGCACTTGCAATGGCAAAAGCTTATTTAGACTCGTGCGAGCCTAATGCCATACTTTTTACTATTGGAGACAATGACACCTTCCCGTTGTGGTACATGCAAGAAATTGAAGGATATAGAACCGATATTCGAATTGTATGCACAAGCTTGTTCATGACTGATTGGTATATCGACCAAATGAAAATGAAAACACACAATTCTGATCCAATCCCAAGTTCATTTAATCGAGAGCAATACAAAGGAAGTTTAAGAGATTATAGTTTGTTTGTAGAACGTACTGAGGAACCTTTACTATTGAGTGAAATACTTCAATTTGTTTCTTTGGAAGATGAACGAGCAAAAATTTCCTTGGATAGTGGAAATAAAGTAAACTATTTCCCAACGAAAAAAGTAATTTACCCGATTGACAAAAACACGATCATCAAAAACAAAGTGGTCAATTCAAAATATTATGATTCAATAGTGCCTCAAATCGAATTTACAATCACCGACAAAGCGCTCTATAAAAACCGTTTGATGATGTTGGACATTGTAAATGAAAACAATTGGAAACGACCTATCTATTTTACCGGCGGTAGCTTTGGTGAAGACGATTACATTTGGATGAAAAATTATTTACAATTGGATGGTATGTGTTTCAAATTGGTTCCTTTAAAAACGCCAACTGACGATCAAAACCCAATGAGAATGGGATCCATTGACACCGACAAAATGTATAGTATTGTTATGAAATGGGACTGGGGCAACAGCGGAAATTCTACGATTTATCACGACCCAGAAACCCGCAAAAACAGTATTACGTATCGCACTAATTTGGCCCGTTTGATGGAAACCTTACTATTAGAAGGTAAAAATGACAAAGCCGAAAAAGTAATTGACTTAGCGATGGCTAAAATGCCCATTGCCTATTTTGAATATTATTCCATGGTAGAACCTTTTGCAAGGGGCTATTATGAAGTGGGTAAAAAAGTCAAAGCCAGAAAAGTAGTTGCGGAGTTAATTCAAAAATACCAAGAGAGTTTAACCTATTTTAGTGGGTTTAAATTAGCCGATCAATATTATTATGCTTCCGATATTGTTTCAGATATTGAACAATACAGAGGCTTAATTGAACTTATAAGAGCTGCAGATGATCGTGAATTTTATGAAACAGAAAAAGCGAAATTTAACAACTTCAATAAACGTTTTGCTGTTTTTAATCGTAAAATGGAATAATTCCTTTTTTTAAAAATATAAAATGTTCTAAATGAAACTTCTTTCTTTTGGAACATTTTTTTATTGATATACTCTGAAATACAAAAACAAAAAATTATCCACTATAAATCAATAGCAGAAATTATAAAAATTACACTGAAAATAACAGCTGAAAATTAAGAAATTGTTTCTTTGTAGGTGCTTAAGCTTGCTCCTGCACTAAAGAAATTAAGGTATTAGCATCTAGTTCTCCACTTTGTCTCCAAACCATTTGACCCTCTTTGTAAATCATCAATGTAGGCAACCCTTTAATACGAAGCGCATCAGCTAATTCCTGATTTTTATCCACATCAATTTTAATTACTCGAGCTTTATCACCTAAGGCGGCAGCTACATGACGAATTACTTCATTCATCGCAACTGATGGTTCATTCCACTCTGTAAAAAAATCTATCAATACTGGCACTTGAGCATCGATAAGCTCTCCAAATTTTGACATAAATTGAATTTATTAGTATCAAAAATAATATTTTTCACACGAAAATATTATACAAATGTAGTATTTTTAATGAATTACACTACTTTTTCTCCTTTTTTTAGTTCTATAACTGTAATTTCAGGCATTATACCTACCCTTCCAGGATAGGCATGAAACCCAAAACCGCGATTTACATAAATATATTTCCCAGCATTTTCATACAATCCGGCCCACTGCTTATAAACATATTGAATGGGGCTCCATTTGATCCATCCGGGTATTTCTATACCAAATTGCATGCCATGCGTATGGCCTGATAAGGTCAAATGAAAATGATTTTCATCGTGCTGAATTTTTTCATCCCAATGGCTTGGATCGTGACTCATTACAATTTTAAAATCTTCTTTCATTAATCCGTTAGAAGCCTTCTTTAAATCACCCCGTTCGCCAAATTTTCTTCCCCAATTTTCGACACCTACTATTGCAATTTCTTGTTGCTCATTCGCGATTTTAATGTGCTCGTTTAGTAATAACTTAAAATCTATTTTACGATGTATGTCTTTTATGGCTTCAAAATTAGCCTCTTTCTCTGCCGAGGAATTCCATTCTACATATTCACCATAATCATGATTTCCTAGAATGGAAAATTTACCATACTTTGGTGTATAAATTCCTTTAAAGGCATCAATCCAAGGATCCATTTCTCTGGCATGGGTGTTTACAATATCACCTGTAAACAAAACCAAATCAGAATTTTGTTTGTTGATCAAATCAATTGCATAGAGGATTTTCGCTTCATCATCAAAGCTCCCACTATGTACATCCGAAATGTGAGTTATGGTTGTCCCTTCAAAAGCCTCTGGCAAATCTGGAAAAAACAAGGTTTGTTTAATCACTTTAAAATTATATTTCCCTAAAGTGATACCATAAAGTAAAGAAAGAAAAGGAATTGCAGCAATCCCAAGTGCAACTTGACTGACAAATTTTCTTCGTTCGGGCAAGAAATTATCACTTGACGTTTTTGTTGCCAATGAAAATAATCCCCTAACAAAGCGAAACATATCTTCTCCAAATAAAATGAGTGTGAGCAATAATTTGGGCAAATAAAGAAGCAATAACAACCCTAACGTGAGCATAGTTTTAGGCGTTTGTCCTACTTTTCTATCAAAGTGAAACAATTGATACACTATAAAAGAAATGGCAATAGCAGATGTAATATAATAGCCTACAAAAAACCACTTGGATTTGATCAATGTCTTAAATGCTTGAAAAGCATAGAACTCTAAAAGGGCTACAAATAATAAAAAAACAATCCAACGAAGCATTTGTAATTTTTTTTTGCAAAGTAACGCACAAGTTGTTCAAAAATCTAGCGTATTAAATGAAATTTAACAAAGTGTATATGAATTAAGAATTGTATTTTTACGTCTTTAAATTCAATTATCAGTTTATGGCTGCTCAAAAACGACTTTTTCTACTGGATGCTTATGCCCTTATTTTTAGAGGATATTATGCATTTATAAAAAACCCCCGCATCAACTCAAAAGGAATGGATACCTCTGCCATTATGGGATTTATGAATTCCTTAATGGATGTTATTAAACGTGAAAAACCGGATCATTTAGCGGTTGCCTTTGACAAAGGGGGGAGTGATTATCGATTTGAAATGTATCAAGAATACAAAGCCCATCGTGATGAAACACCAGAAGCTATTAAAATTGCTGTTCCCTATATTCAGGAGTTATTAAAAGCCATGCATATTCCCATTGTTGAAAAAGCAGGTTTTGAAGCGGATGATTTGATTGGTACCCTCGCCAAACAAGCCGAAAAAGAAGGATTTCAAGTATTTATGGTAACGCCGGATAAAGATTTTGCCCAACTGGTTTCGGAAAATATTTTCATGTATAAACCAGCTCGTATGGGAAATGATATAGAAATATGGGGCATTCCTGAAGTCTTAGAAAAATTTGAAATCGAGCGACCAGATCAAATAATTGATTTCTTAGGAATGATGGGTGATGCCGCCGACAATATTCCAGGATTACCAGGGGTAGGTGAAAAAACGGCTAAAAAATTCTTAGCCGAGTTTGGTACTTTAGAAAATTTATTAGCCAACACCCATCAGCTAAAAGGAGCTATAAAAGATAAAATTGAAGCAAACAAAGAATTAGGATTGCTTTCTAAAAAATTAGCCACTATCCTACTCGATTGCCCTGTGACTTTTGATGCCGATGATTATGAATTATCCAAACCCGATGTAGAGAAAACCGATGCGTTATTCCAAGAATTGGAATTTCGCCAAATGAAAGCACAGTTTGATAAGCTATTCGGCACCGGTAAAGAATATGATGAAATAGATAGTAACGAAAACACAGCTGAAACGCCACAAGCCGTTAAAAAAGTTCCCATTAAAAAATCAAATGATGAACAGTTTGATTTGTTTGGTTTTAGCGACGAATCGGACGCGCCAGCAATGCAGCATTCCTATTATGCCACGTTAGAAAATACCCCTCATTTTTACCAAACTATTCAGGGTGATTTGCCGACAAAGTTGTTACTACAAAATCTATTAGGGCAAACCTCAGTCTGTTTTGATACCGAAACAACTGGCCTTGATGCTTTGAATGCCGAGTTAGTAGGATTGTCATTCTCTTTTGAAAAAGGAAAAGGATTTTATGTTCCGTTTCCCGAAAATCAAGAAGAAGCCCAAGCGTTGATTGAAAAATTCCGTCCGTTCTTTGAAAATGAAATTATCGAAAAAATCGGTCAGAACCTGAAATATGATTTAAAAATTCTATCAAATTACAACATTCAAGTCAAAGGAAAACTATTTGATACCATGATTGCGCATTATCTCATCAATCCCGATATGCGCCATAATATGGATGTATTGTCGGAAACCTATTTAAAATATACCCCAAAATCAATTGAAACGTTAATTGGTAAAAAAAGTAAAGGGCAACTATCCATGCGAGATGTTCTGCTGGAAGAAATCAAAGAATACGCGGCTGAAGATGCAGATATTACCTTGCAACTTAAGCAACATTTTCAACCCATTTTAGAGAAAGTAGGGACCAAAAAATTATTTGATGAAATTGAAATTCCGTTGCTCCCTGTTTTAGCCGATATGGAAAAAGAAGGTATTCGTTTGGATGTGGATTTTCTAAAAAGCATGTCGGTTGATATGCAAAAAGACATTGATGCTTTTGAACAACAAATCTATGAAACCGCAGGCGAAAAATTCAATTTGGCTTCTCCAAAACAATTGGGCAGTATCTTATTTGACAAACTAAAAATTGGGGGTGCCAAACAAAAGAAGACCAAAACCGGCCAATATGCTACTGGCGAGGAAGTCTTGATTTACTTGGCACACGAACACCAAATTGTGCGGGATATATTAGAATGGCGCCAAATGGTAAAATTGCAAAGTACCTATATAGATGCGCTACCCAATCAAGTCGACAAAAAAACAGGTAGAGTGCATACCGATTACATGCAAACGGTTGCCGCTACAGGCCGATTGAGTTCTAATAATCCCAACTTGCAGAACATACCCATACGCACCGAAAGAGGAAGATTGATCCGAAAAGCCTTCATAGCTAGGGATGAAAATTACTCCTTACTTTCTGCCGATTATTCTCAAATTGAATTGCGTATTATTGCCGCTTTATGTGGTGAAGAAAACATGATCAAAGCGTTTCAAAACAACGAAGATATTCACAAAAGTACGGCGGCAAAAGTGTTCAATGTACCTTTAGACCAAGTAACAAAAGAACAGCGTAGTCATGCTAAAACCGTAAACTTCGGAATTATTTATGGGGTTTCGGCTTTTGGATTGAGCAACCAAACGAATTTATCTCGTAAAGAAAGCGCCGAATTGATCGAAGCCTATTATCAAACCTATCCCAAATTAAAATCGTTCATGAGTTCGCAAGTCGATTTTGCGAGAGAAAACGGTTATGTAGAAACCATTTCGGGTAGAAGACGTTATTTAAAAGACATCAACTCAGCCAATGCTATTGTTCGTGGTGGTGCCGAACGCAATGCGGTGAATGCCCCTATTCAAGGTTCTGCAGCCGATATTATCAAAATTGCTATGATTAACATTCATAAGAAGTTAACCGCTGAACATTGGAAATCAAAAATGCTGTTGCAAGTGCATGACGAATTGGTTTTTGACGTGCACAACTCCGAATTAGAGAGCATCCAACCGATGATCAAACACGAAATGGAAAACGCTTTCAAAATGGCAGTTCCGTTAGATGTGGAAATTGGATGGGGTAAAAACTGGCTGGAAGCACATTAATTTTTTGGGGTTAGATTATGCCAATCGCAGGTCCCCTTTTTTAACTTTTGTAGTTAAAGCAAACGATTTCATTTTTTTTAAAATTTTTTACCTAGAAAAATTAGCAACAAATTAATCATATCACTACAGAATACAAAATTACCATGAGAAAAATAACCCTATTTCTAGCCTTGACCTTTTCGATGCTTTCTGTTGCGCAAGATCGCTTTCAAAAAATAGATAGCTTGCTCACCTATTTGAATAAAAATGATAAATTCATGGGAGCACTTTGCATCCGCGAAGGCGAAAATGTTGTGTACAATAAAGGGTATGGCTTTGCCGATATACAAAACAATATCGCAGCCGATCGGTTGAGCAAATACAAAATTGGCTCGATAACAAAGACATTCACTGCGGTGATGATCATGCAATTGATGGAAGAGAAAAAATTAAATCTACAAACTAAATTGAGTCGTTTCTATCCTAAGATTCCGAATGCAGAAAAAATTTCAATTTATGATTTATTGCATCATAGAACAGGTATTGTAGATTATATAAATGGAGATACCATTACCGCAAAAAACATCTATCGTTTTCATTCCAAAGAAGAAATGATTCAAAAAATAACCGATTACAAACCACTTTTTGAACCTGGAACCAAACACGAATACAGCAATTCAAACTATAATTTACTGGGCTACATTATTGAAACGCTCACCAAAAAATCCTACGCCGAAAACCTTCAAACTCGAATTGTAAAAAAAGCCAACTTGGTAAACACCTATTTTCCATCGGAAAAAATCAATACTGCAAAAGGTGAAAGTTATTCGTATACCAATAATGGTTCCCAATGGGAGAAAATTACGGAATGGGAAAATTCAATTGCTTATTCGGCAGGAGCCATTATTTCAACTCCAGCAGATGTAACGCGATTTATGTATGCGCTTTTTGATGGAAAATTGATCAAACCTTCTTCCTTAGAACAAATGAAAGAAATCAAAGAAGGCTATGGAAAAGCATTAATGCAATTCCCCTTTGGTGAACGTCGATTTTATGGTCACACGGGTGGGATCGAAAACTTTAGAGCCGTTGTGGGGTATTATCCAACGGAAAAATTAGGCATTTCATTAATTGTTAACGGTGACAACTTTAATAGAAATGATATTATGATTGGGATACTCAGTATTTACTATAAAATGCCTTTTCCCTTTCCAACATTTACTAAAGTTGATCCTGCTATTTTAGCCAAATACACCGGAACATATGCTTCAAAAGAGTTGCCCTTAAAAATAACCATTACAGAGAAAGACAAAGAACTGATTGCACAAGCAACCGGACAAAGTGCTTTTCCGTTGACTTTTAAAGTAGAAAAAACATTTATATTTGCATCCGCTGGGATCGAAATAATTTTTGGCGAAAACAGTTTTGTCTTGAATCAAGGCGGTATGCGTTTTAACTTTACTAAAGAATAAATGAGTAATACTATCATTACTACCATAAAAAAAATAACCAATAGCACGTATCTCGATTTTATTGGATTAGCCATTGTACTTGCGGCTTCGGTAACATTAGGCTATCACAAAACCGAAATAGATTTCACTTTTAAAGGTACAAAATATGTTTTCTTTCTGGGTTATGTTTCGATTGTAAACACAGGGTTTTCCATGATAGGAAATAGATTGGTAACCAAAAAAAATAATTTCGGAAATTTAATTACAACCTGTAATACTTTTTTAAGTGGTAGTATCGATTATTTATTAGGAAATATAGGAGCAATTTTGACCTATCCCATCTCATTTATTGGAAACTTTTTGGTGTTTAAAGCCTGGAAAAAAAGCAAAATTTTACGTTCCATCGATTTTATTTTCTATCGAAATATACTCTTAGGTTTTTTCTTTTCCATCCTATTAAATTATATTGCTTTTAAATACATTGCGCATACACCTATCGATTGGAAATTGTTTTTTGCAATTGCTGTTCCTGCTGGTATTACTTTTGGGGGGACATTTAATACGGCACGCATGTATCCAGATAACTGGTTTTTATGGCAATTTTATAACCTAACCAAAATCATTCAAAGCATCCTATTGATGAATGTTGCAAATGTTGCCAAGTATGCGTTTTATTTTTTCAATGCGATCATTGGATACATCACTTGGAACGATGATAAAAAAGCCCAATTATAACTTTCGGGTCGATTCTCTTTGTCGCAATTCTGTTTTTACCACAACGGTTTGATGTTGATAAAATTCGTCTTTTGTATTCAATTTGGCGATCAATAATTCAGCTGCTTTTGCTCCAATTTCTGGTGCATGCTGACTCACAGTAGACAAACTTGGCGTTAATCGTTTAGACCATACGCCATCGGCAAAACCTATAATATTTAATTGTTCTGGAATTTTTATACCCTTCTTGATGGCTAATTTCATGGCCATTGTTGAAGCATGCTCATCCAATGCAAATACAGCATCTACTTTTTCCTTTTGAAATAAATTGGCTAATTTTGCATCAAACAATTCCAATTCGTTTTCTAGCACAAGCAAATTAGAATCGATTTTTATATGATTTTCTTTTAAGGCTTTTTGGTAGCCTTCAAAGCGCAATTCTCCTACACTTAAATTACCAATGGTAGAAAGTAATGCAATTTTTTTACTTCCTAATTTAACTAAGTGTTGCGTCGCTTCAAATGCCGATTCAAAATCGTCCACAATTACTTTATCGCACACAATAGAATCGGCCACGCGATCAAACATGACAATAGGCGTTCCGCTGTTGATGATTTCTTTGAAATGTTGGTATTCCTTTTTAGATTGCGTTTCTTCAGCCACCGAAACGATAAATCCGTCAATAGTGCCATTATTTAACATATCCATGACTTCCATCTCTTTTTCGTGAGATTCATTGGATATTCCAGTAATTACATTATAGCCTTTAGCTAAAGCAGCTTTTTCAATTCCACTAAATACTTTAGCAAAAAAGGGATTTAGTATATTAGGTATGATGACACCAATCGTATTGGTGCGTTGATTTTTTAAATTTTTTGCAATGCTATTGGGCTTGTAATTTTGCAACTTCGCATATTCTTTAATTTTAGTTTTGGTAGCTTCACTAATTTCAGGACTATCGCTTAAAGCTTTAGACACAGTAGAAATAGATACTTCAAATTCTTTTGCGATTTGTTTTAAGGTGGCTTTTGCTTTCATGCTTTTAAATTAAAAAGTAAAAATACATTTTTTTAGCTTTAAAATGGCAAAAAACCAAATTTTACTGACAACAAAAACAGGTTCTATGTAATATTTTAGTGTCCCTATTTGTATATCTAATAATTAATTGTACTTTTGCACTCCCTTTATTGGGAATGGAATGTTTAATTTAAATTAATTATTGTGAACACATTAAGCTACAAAACAGTATCAGCAAACAAGGCAACTGCAGACAAGCAGTGGATTGTTGTGGACGCTGAAGGGCATAACTTAGGTCGTTTATCAACAAAAGTAGCAATGCTTTTGAGAGGTAAATACAAGCCAAGTTATACACCGCACGTTGATTGTGGTGATAACGTAATTGTTATCAACGCAGAAAAAATCAACCTTACTGGTAACAAGTTAGATGACAAAACGTACATCAGACACACAGGTTATCCAGGAGGACAAAGAACTTTAACTGCTAAAGTAATGCAACAAAAAAACCCTGCATTATTAGTAGAGAAAGCTGTAAAAGGGATGTTACCTAAAAATAAATTAGGAGCTGAGCTTTTCAGAAATTTAAATGTAAATGTTGGTTCTGGGCACAAACATGCCGCTCAACAACCAAAAACAGTTAACCTAAACGATCTTAAGTAATGGGAGTTATTCACAAAATCGGTAGAAGAAAATGCGCTGTTGCTCGTGTTTATGTTTCAGAAGGAACAGGAAAAATCACGGTAAACAAAAGAGAATTTAGTAACTATTTCCCTACTGCTACTTTACAGTACAAAGTAATGCAACCGATGTCTATGACAGAAAATGCAACCAACTTTGACGTTAAAGTGAACGTGTATGGAGGTGGAGCTACAGGACAAGCAGAAGCTGTAAGAATGGCTATTGCAAGAGCAATGTGTGAAGTTGAGGCGGAAAACAGAGCTATCCTTAAACCAGAAGGATTATTAACAAGAGATCCAAGAATGGTAGAACGTAAAAAATTCGGACAGAAAAAAGCACGTAAGAGATTCCAATTCTCAAAACGTTAATATTCGATATTTATCAGAATATTTTTTCAGTACTATTTTTACAATTAAAATTGAATTAAAAACAAAGTTGTCGATATTCCTTTCAAAAAGGGAATTAGTTTAGCATCTAAATGAAGCCTCAAGCGTAAAGCCTAACGGAACATTGCTAATCACGGAACGTAAACTATTACACAATGGCAAACAAAATTGACGTTAAAGAATTATTAGAAGCAGGTGTTCATTTTGGACACATGACTCGTAAATGGGATCCAAACATGGCCCCTTACATTTATATGGAGCGTAATGGTATTCATATCATTAACCTATATAAAACAGCAGCTAAAATTGAAGAAGCTAATGAAGCTTTGAAAAAAATTGCTGCCTCTGGTAGAAAAGTATTATTCGTTGCTACCAAAAAACAAGCGAAAGATATCGTTGCTGAAAAAGCAGCAGCTTGTAACATGCCTTACATCACTGAAAGATGGCCAGGTGGTATGTTAACAAACTTCGTTACTATCCGTAAAGCGGTTAAAAAAATGGCTTCTATCGATAGAATGAAAAAAGACGGTACTTTTTTAACTTTATCTAAAAAAGAAAGATTGCAAGTAGATCGTTTACGTGCAAAATTAGAGAAAAACTTAGGTTCTATTGCTGATATGTCTAGACTTCCAGCAGCTCTATTTGTAGTAGACGTTAAAGCGGAACATATCGCGATTAAAGAAGCTCAAAAATTAAACATTCCAGTTTTCGCAATGGTTGATACGAATTCGGACCCACGTCCAATTGATTTCGTTATTCCAGCAAATGATGACGCTTCTAAATCAATCGATAAAATTTTATCTTTAGTATCTGCTGCTTTAGTAGAAGGTCTTTCCGATAGAAAAGATGAAAAAGATGAATTACCAGCTAAAGATGCAGCTGCAACCGAAGTTGAAGTAACTACAATTGAAGCTGATACAACTACAATTGAAGCCGCTACAACTGAAGCTGTAGAGAGCGCAAGTGAAGTTGAAGCAAGTTCAACTGAAACCAGTACAACTGAAGCTGAAGCATAAATAATTTAAATTCCAAGAATTAAATTCCAAATTCCAAACTTGTTCTAACTTTATGTTAGCAATTTAGTAAAATTGGAATTTGGGATTTAATAATTGGGATTTTTACTTTTACAAATAATTTAAAAAAAAACAAAATGGCAAATATTACTGCTGCAGACGTAAATAAATTAAGAACTATTACTGGTGCTGGAATGATGGATTGTAAAAAAGCATTAGTAGAATCAGATGGAGATTTCGATTTAGCAATTGAAAACTTAAGAAAAAAAGGTCAAAAGGTAGCGGCTAACCGTTCCGATAGAGAATCTACTGAAGGAGCTGCTGTTGCTGTTGTAAACGTAGACAAAACGGCTGCTGTTGCAATTACTTTAAACTGTGAAACAGATTTCGTAGGTAAAAACGAAGCTTTCGTAAAATTAGCAGCTGATTTAGCGAACCAAGCGTTACACTTTGCTACTAAAGACGAATTATTAGCATCTGACTTTAACGGAATTACAGTGGCTGAAAAATTAATTGAGCAAACTGGAGTCATCGGTGAAAAAATTGAAATTGGAGCTTTTGAGCGTTTAGAAGGAGCCTACATTGGTTCTTACATTCACGCAGGTAAAATTGCTACTTTAGTAGCCTTATCTGCAAATGTAGCTGGTGCCGACGAAGCGGCGAAAAACGTGGCTATGCAAGCGGCTGCAATGAACCCAATTGCTTTAAACGAAGCAGGTGTTGATGCGGCAATCATTGAAAAAGAAATCGAAATTGCTAAAGAACAATTAAGAGCTGAAGGTAAACCAGAAGCAATGTTAGATAACATTTCTAAAGGTAAAATCCAACGTTTTTACAAAGACAATACTTTAGTAAACCAAGATTACATCAAAGACGGTTCGATGAGCGTTGCTGCTTACATCAAATCGGTTGAAGCTAACTTAACCGTTACAGGTTTCAAAAGAGTTGCTTTAGGATAATCATTGGATTACAAGCTTTAAAAACTTCAATCTTCGGGTTGAAGTTTTTTTTTATGCGCTAATTCTACTACTTTTGAAAAAACAATACAAATGTTTCACAGGAAAAAAGATATCATATACGTCATCTTAGCGGGTATTTTTATTACTAATGCATTAGTTGCCGAATTAATTGGTGGCAAGCTCATCTATATTGGCGACAATGTAATGAGTTTAGGAATTTTACCCTGGCCTATTGTATTTATTACCACCGATTTGATCAATGAATATTTTGGCGAAAAAGGGGTTAAAAAATTATCCATAATTACAGCAGGTTTAATCGCCTACACCTTTTTTCTCTTATTAATTGGACTTCACATTCCCGCCGTTAAAGGGGATGGACTAATTTCGGACGACCAATTTAATGCCGTTTTTGGGCAAAGCATGTGGATTATTGTGGGAAGCATTACTGCATTTTTAGTTTCCCAACTAATTGATGTTACTATTTTTCATTTTGTAAAAAATAGAACGGGCAAAAAAATGCTGTGGTTAAGAAGTACCGGTTCTACCGTTATTTCTCAATTATTTGACAGCTTCATTGTATTAGGAATTGCCTTTTGGTTGCCCGGAAAAATAAATGGTGAAACGTTTGTAGCATCAGCATTTACTGGCTATTCGGTAAAATTATTAATTGCTGTTGGACTTACTCCCTTAATTTATCTCGGACATTATTTGATTGACAACTATTTAGGAACAGAAAAACATGGAAACTAAACACCGATGCGCTTGGTGCGAAAAAGACGATTTATACCGCAATTATCACGATAATGAATGGGGAAAACCTGTTTATGATGATGCAACCCTTTTTGAATTTTTAATTTTAGAAACCTTTCAGGCCGGCTTGAGTTGGTATACCGTATTGGCAAAAAGAGAAAACTTCCGCAGTGCCTTCGATCATTTTGATTGGAATAAAATTGCACAATATCCAGAAGAAAAAATAGCGGCATTAGCAGAAGATTCCGGAATAATCCGAAACAAATTAAAAATAAAAGCTACGGTTACCAATGCACAAGCTTTTATAAAAATACAAGAAGAATTTGGAACTTTTTCAAAATACATTTGGAGATTTGTTGACGGCAAACCCATCGATAATACCCCGAAAACCATGGCAGATGTTATGGCCACTACCGAAATTTCAGATATACTAAGTAAAGATTTGAAAAAACGCGGATTTAAATTTGTAGGATCTACCGTGGTGTATGCCCACATGCAAGCCACCGGAATGGTCAATGATCATGTAATAAACTGTTTTACAAGAAATAAATGAGTAATGACCCACTACACGGAAAATCGTTAAAGGAAATTGTAACCCAATTGGTTGCTTTTTATGGCTTTGACACCTTAGCCGAATTGATCAATATCAATTGTTTTAAAGAGAATCCGTCTATAAATTCTAGCTTAAAGTTTCTAAGAAAAACCGATTGGGCTCGAAAAAAAGTAGAAGAACTGTATGTAAGATCCTTACCGAAGTTTTAATCCTTCAATACCTTCAAAAAATCTTCTCGATCAATTTCTACACAACCCAAGCTGGCCAAATGATCGTTATAGACTTGGCAATCTAATAAACGATAATCGGCCATTTCCAATTGTTTTGCCAACGCAATGAAAGCCAATTTACTAGCGTTTGACACTTTTGAAAACATACTTTCGCCACAAAAAACGTGGCCTAAATCTACACCATACAACCCGCCAACCAATTCCTCATTTTCCCAAACCTCAACACTCTTTGCAATGCCTAATTCGTGCAGCTTACAATAAGCCTCTACCATATTATCGGTGATCCAAGTACCGGCTTGGTCTTTTCTTGTTATTTTTTTGCAGTTCACAATAACGTCTCTAAAAGCTGTGTTGAAGGTTACTTTGAATTGTTTCCGATTGATGATATTTCGCATACTTTTTGAAATCGTCAAATCGTCAAAAAACAATACCATTCGCTCGGGAGGACTCCACCACAATATAGGCTCATCGTCTTCAAACCAAGGAAATATTCCTAATTGATAGGCCAAAACCAATCTCTCGGGCGATAAATCGCCACCTACGGCAACAATTCCTTCTGGTGAAGCCGTTTCCGCTGGAGGAAAATATAATTCTTTGGATAGAAAATACATAATGGAAATTCCAAACATCAAATTCCAAATTCCAAAAAACATCAAATTCCAAATTTCAAAAATTTAGATTATTTCTTTTGAAATTTGGAATTTAAAAATTTGGAATTTACTTTTTAATTAAAAATTAAAAAGGTAAATCGTCGTGTTCTTCTTCTTTAAAATTAGTGGCTGGTTCAAAAGCTTCAGCAGCAGGCATTGGCGGCATTTGTGAAGCACTCGATGCCTCAGCTTGCAGTTTTTCAATTCTCCATCCTTGTATTGAGTTGAAATATTTTGTTTCTCCCTGCGGATTAACCCATTCTCTTCCTCTTAAATTGATGGAAACTTTTACTTGCTCGCCAACATTATAATTGTTTAACAAATCTGTTTTGTCTTGTGCAAACTCAATCAAAATGTGTTGAGGATATTGCTCATCTGTGGTCACTACAAGTTCTCTTTTTTTGAAAGATGCACTCACTTGTTGTACCGAATTAATTAATTTTACTCTTCCTAAAACTTCCATATTACTTATTTTATTTTTTGGCTAATAACAATTTCCAAGCATCGATAGCTCTTCCGTTGTCTACATATTCTTTTGCTTTTTGAAATTTTGTATCCATATCATCGGCACTCAAAACGGCTTTGACTTCAAAATTTTCTTTTACAAATATAGCAATTTCTTCTTCGGTTGGAATATTTTCTATATTTCCTAATTTACCTAAATCATTTCCATTAAAATAACCGCTTTCTTTAAAAAAATCGGGAATCATGTCTACCCCAATTCCTAAAGTTGTTAGTGGCTTTTCTACTTCAAACATTCCAAGATTAGATCGACTATACCAATTGGCTCCCATTCGCGCTACCAAATCTATTTTATGCTGATCAATCATACCCGTTGCATCTAAAACAGCTTCATTAATATGAATTTTAACCACTTCGCAAATCACTAAATTACCGGCGCCTCCTTGATCACCCAAAGCTATGATTTCGTTGATTTTACATTCAAATTGCACCGGACTTTCGGCCACACGAAACGGCTTTACTTTATCTGATAACAGCATAGTAAAACCAGCTTTATCAAACTCATTTATCCCTTTTGGATATTCGGTGCTCGACAAAGACATTTGTTGTACCATATCATAATTCACAACGTTAATTACAACTTCTTTGGTCGTTTCTGCATTGATTAATGTGTGCTTAGTGGTGTTGTCTCGCACGCGTCTTGCCGGTGAAAAAATCAAAATCGGTGGATTTGAGCTGAACACATTGAAAAAGCTAAAGGGCGATAAATTGGGATTTCCATAAGCATCTAATGTACTTGCAAATGCAATGGGTCTAGGTGCCACAGCACTTTGTAAATACCCTTGTAATTTAGCTGGAGCTATTTCTTTTGGATCAATACTTAACATGATGGGAACAATTTTTTACAAATATAATAAGAAGAAGTACAAGAGCAACTTCAAAAATCAAATATAACTTCAATATTTCTGCAATCAATTATCGTTAATCATCGATCTAATTCCGAAACAATTAATAGTTTTTAGTATTTTTACATCAAATCTTGATTGATGCAGTTTTCAGAAAAACGAAATATTACCCGTTGGTTCATTATAGTTGCTTCCTTTTTCATTGTGATATTAATACTTTGGAACACCTATAATTTTTTTCAAATATTCAAGCATGAAGAACGCTCAAAAATGGAACTTTGGGCCAAGGCGCTAACAAGTGTTGCGAATGCCAACGAAAATTCCGACTTAGATTTACCTTTTGAAATCATCAGTAAGAATACGACCATCCCCATTTTCATTACAGACAGAAAAGACAGTATTATTGATTCCAACAATATTGATGAAGCTATTGCTAATGATCCCATCGCTGTAAAAACCTATTTTAATTCGATAAAAAAAGACAACCAACCCATAAAAATTGAGCGCTCAAAAAACGAATACCAATTGGTTTATTATGGCGATTCGCCTTTATTAAATAAATTAAAATATTACCCCATTGCGTTACTTTTGATCATTATTTTATTTGGCGCAGTAGTTTATAACTTCTACAAGGCAACAAAAATGTCTACCCAAAATAAACTTTGGGCAGGAATGGCTAAAGAAACTGCGCACCAAATTGGCACACCCTTATCGTCTTTAATTGGCTGGTTAGAATTATTAAAATTAGAAAATGTAGCCGAAAGTTCACTCATTGAAATAGAAAAAGACATCCATCGGTTACAAACCATCACCGATCGATTTTCAAAAATTGGGAGTGAGCCTATTTTAGACAAAAGAGACCTTATTGAGGAAACAAAAAACTCTCTAGATTATTTACAAACAAGAGTTTCCAAACAGATTTTATTTACCTTTTCAGCTCCGGATTATCCTATTTATGTAGCTTTGAATCCTTCATTACATAGCTGGACGATTGAAAATTTAGTGAAAAACGCAATTGATGCCATGAGAGGGAAAGGCCATTTAGATCTTTCCATCTCTGCCATAGGAAATAGGGTAAAAATTACGATTACCGATACCGGCAAAGGCATTCCAAAAAACCAATTTAACAGGGTCTTCGAGCCTGGATTTACGACTAAAAAAAGAGGTTGGGGATTGGGATTGTCGTTAACAAAACGAATTGTACAAGAATACCACAAAGGAAGAATTAAAGTAGCGCATTCTGAAATCGGAAAAGGAACGTCAATTCAGATTAGTTACAATACAACACAAAAAAATCTCGAATAAATCGAGATTTTACTATAAATTAGTTGTGATTTGCTGTGCTAATTTTTGAAATTCTTCTGGAGACAAACTAGTTTTTCGTTGAAAACGCATATCATCCATATCGTTAAGCGGAATTAAATGCACGTGAACATGGGGCACTTCTATACCCACTACTGCCATTCCAATTCGTTTGCAATCTACCGATTTTTCAATTGCTTTAGCAACTTTTCTAGAGAATTTCATCAAGCCCAAATAGTGTGCTTCTTCCATATCGAAAATCTTATTGATTTCCTGTTTTGGGATACACAATGTGTGCCCTTTTACATTCGGATTTACATCTAAAAAAGCCAAATAATTTTCGTCTTCGGCAATTTTATAACAAGGGATTTCCCCATTTACTATTTTAGTAAAAATGCTAGCCATTTATTAATCTCTAGAAATTTCGAGTACTTCAAATTTTAATATTCCGTTTGGCACGTTGATTTCTGCAACCTCGCCAACAGATTTCCCTAACAAACCTTTTCCAATGGGAGAAGTAACTGAAATCTTTCCGGTTTTTAAATCAGCTTCACTTTCAGCGACTAAAGTGTAGGTCATTTCCATTCCATTTGATTGGTTTTTGATATTCACGGTAGACAACACTAAGGCTTTGGATACATCCAATTGTGATTCATCAATTAAACGTGCATTCGAAACCACTTCTTCCATTTTAGAAATGCGCATTTCCAACAATCCTTGGGCTTCTTTGGCTGCGTCATATTCTGCGTTTTCAGATAAATCGCCTTTATCTCTTGCATCGGCAATAGCTTGAGATGCTTTGGTTCTTTCTATACTTTTAAGATGTTCTAATTCATCTCTTAATTTTTTTAATCCTTCTGCGGTGTAATAAGATACTGTACTCATAACTTCATCGTTTATATAAATAGAAAAAATCCCATCAGCTGGGATTTCAATTGACAAATATAGTAATTTATTTTTTAAAATTAATTTATGACCTTGTATAATGTTGGTAAATAGTAATTAATTAAATTTGTTATTAATTGATCTAATAATTATCCATGAAAAAATATTTGCTTTTTGTTTTTGTACTTCTACTAATGGGTTGTGATAAAGAAAATTTTAGCAATAATAATCCTTATTTGCCCAATTATTCGTTTACCTACAACATTAACATGAATTTACCCCAATACAGCAGTTTACAATTTCCTAGTAATGCTGTCTACATCAATGCCGGAAACACTGGGGTTAGAGGTGTTTTTGTTTTCAATACCGGCAGTGGATATGTCGCTTTTGATGCTGCATGCCCCAATCAAGCTTTGAGCAGCTGTTCCACCATGACCCTCAACGGAATCAATATAGTTTGTCCATGTGATAATGCTTCGTATAGCTTATTTTCGGGACAAGCTGCCGGAATGCAATACCCTTTAAAACAATACCGTGTAGAACAATTAAATAATTTTAATTTGCGCGTATACAATTAAAATTTCAAACTCACCCCTAAAAGAAAATTAATTCCCGCTTGTGGATAGTATCCAGTGCCTTCAATTGTAGAGGTAGTTCCTGGATTGGTCCAATTGTCATCGTAGGTATAAAAATACCCATTCGACTCATATACTACATTAAAAACATTGTTAACTAATCCCGAAAAAACGACGGATTTGATGGCTTTATTTAAGTTCCACTCGTATTGAATATTCAGATCATTTACAAAATAAGCCTCGAGTTTTGACTTGTAAGAATCAATATTCCCCATGTATTGCTCGCCCACATATTTCGATAAGAAAGAAATTTGAAAATGATCTTTTAGCAAATACGTTAGGCTGTTACCCAAAATTATATTCGGCGAAAACGCACTACTTGTATTGCCTAAATTCTGCAAAACGCCATCGCGCTGAAAATAGAAATCTTGATTTCTGTTTTGACTTAAGGTAGCATTGGATTGTACAATCCAATTATTGGAGAGCGCAATTGTCGACGCTACTTCTACTCCCAAACGATAACTTTTACCACTGTTTGTAAAAATTGGCGCACCCACATCGTTCAAAGCTCCTGTTAACACCAATTGGTTTTTATAATTCATGAAATAAGCATTTGCATTGAATTTGACATTTTGAGAGGTGTATTTCCACCCCAATTCATAATCCAATAAGCGCTCGGGTTGTACACTGCCATTCTCATAATCGTCGCGTCTGGGTTCTTTATTCGAAACACCCAAGTAACCATAAAATGAATTTTTAGCATCTAATTGATAGTTCACTCCCGCTTTTGGGTTGAAAAAACGAAACGTATCATTAACGGGAGAAAACTGAATACCTGTGGCCTCGTAGAACACCATTCGGTATTGTAAATCGGCAAATAAATTCCATTTATTGTTCAGGGCATGTGAGGCTTTGGCATATACATTAACATCGTCCTTGTTGCCATAATTATTATAATAACGATTGGCAGAAGGAATGTAATTTGGAGTCCAAATTACTTCTCCAAAGTGTTTTCCTAAATAGCGGTTGGCAGCTCCTCCAAATGTAATTTGAGTAGTGGGTGTGGTATAATTCATCGCGAAAGTAGCCCCAAAAAAATCATTGTCCAACCAGCGTTTTCGAACCAAATCGGAAATCAAATTACCGTTGAAAGCAGGCAAATTGTACTCCGACAAATCTTGATCTTCTTTATATTGTTCAAAATATCCTTTTCCTAGGGTATAATGCAATGCTGTGTTTGAAATCCATTTTTCAGACCACTTTTGTGTCCAATGCAATTGAAAATGATTTTGCCAATAATTATCGGTTTCGTTATCATAAAACTGCATGTTGCCGTTTGTATCAAAATACATTCCGGCCGGATTAAACGTTCGATCCTTTCTTAATTTTTCGGGGTCTTCAATGCCATACCACGCTTGATACGTTTTTTCCTTCCCACCAAAAGCCATAAATTTTACTTGTGTAGCTTCTTTAACATAATTTGCATTAAAAAAATAGCCCTGCAAACGGGAAGAAGCTCGATCTATATAGCCATCAGAAGCAATATTAGATATACGCGCATTCATTTCAAAATGATTGTGCACACCCGTTCCAAAAGTCAAGGTGTGCTTACGAGTTGCAAAACTTCCTACCGAATTTGAAATTTCAGCAAATGCTTTTTCACGAAAAGATTTTGTTTGCATATTTAAACTGGCCCCAAAAGCGCCTGCTCCGTTAGTAGACGTTCCTACACCACGCTGCAATTGAACACTTTCAAGGGAGGTTGCAAAATCAGGTAGGTTTACAAAAAATGTGCCTTGACTTTCACTATCATTAAAAGGAATACCATTTAGTGTAACATTAATGCGCGAGCCGTCGGCCCCTCGAACGCGCATATACGTATAACCCACACCATTTCCAGCATCGGTTGTACTGACCACAGAAGGTAAATATTGCAACAAAACAGGAATGTCTTGGGCTAAATTTCGCGGGGCAATAACCGCTGCGTTTATACTGGTAAAGGTAATAGGATTGTTGTCTTTTGCTCGTACAGAAGAAACTATTACTTCGTTTAAAGCGTTGATTTTTGTAGTGTCTTTCTGAACTTCTTGAGAGAAAGAAACAATAGGCAATAGGCAATAGGCAATAGACAATAGGTTTAAAAAGACCTTCGTACTCCGTACTTTGTACTTTGTACTTTTTTTTGGTAAAGTTTTCATTCGTAAAATTTTTACGAATAAAAGGGGTTATTATTCTTGGTTACTAAATAATTTTTTGAGATTCCTTTACTCCAAATGGAATGTATCGGTGTTGGTTTCTCTATTTTCCTTGGCAGCATTACCTGCCCAGGTTCTATGGGTATGATCTCAGCTGTCACTCTAAATTTAATTCAGAATCAAGCACCCCTTTGAGATTACGACAAAGATAGAACTCTTTAGTATTAAATTCCAAGCTTACCGCTTATAAATTTGGTGCTTTTCTATTTTGTTTTAAAACGCTCATTACTTTTTTAGCATGTAGTCGTTTTTCATGCACTGATCTTGGCGTCTTTGTTTTTTGACGAACTTTCGGAATTTTTAACCCGTCTTCAAGATATTTTATTAATTTTTTTTCGGCAAATACTCGATTTTTGAACTGACTTCGATCTTTTTCACACGTAATAATTATGAGATTATCTTGTGATAACTTTGAAGCAAGTTTTACTTGAAGACGCTCCTTTTCTACTTCAGAAAGTCCTTTTGAATGGGTCAAATCAAAATACAGCACCACTTTTGAAGCCACTTTATTTACATTTTGCCCTCCTGCACCACTACTGCGAACGGCTTTAAAAGTTAGCTCTTTTATAAGGATTTCTTTTTCCATTTCTATGGTTCAAAAACTGGCTGGTGTGCTGGCTTTAATAAATCATTTACACTTTTCACAGGATTAAAAGTAGTTAAGGGAACTTCTACAAAAATTGTTAACCAATTTGCCATGGCTCCATTCCATAAACCCGGTAATTCTAGTGCTTTAATGGGTTGCCCAAAAATTGTTTTTTGTGTAATGATAATGGCATCATGGTCAATAAATTCGTTAAGATTAAATTTTTGCCCTTTAAAATTCTTAACCCCACAAACTAAATCAACTGGATTAAAATGTGTAGCGCTCTTTAGACTGTTTTTTTGAAGCTCATTGGCAAAATTAATTTGTGCCGTTTCTACTATTTGCAAGGTAACTTGACCTTTTTCATCTTTTACCCAAAAAGGGCCGCCTCCAGGTTCTCCTTCATTTTTTACCATACCACACACCCGAATAGGACGATTTAGGATTTTTATCAAATATTCTTTTTGATAGGAACTTTGAAACATGTCAAATTCACTCGATAGGGAAAAAGATAGTTGACGCTCTACAAAAATTTTAACCTCTTGTATGAATTCAACATTGATGTTTTCTGCTTGCAGTTTGTGCAAATAATCAAAAATTTGTTGCTGCATGTATATCAGCTTTCCTGCTAATACTTTTTGATTAAAAATAGATTGCTCTTGTTCGGCCTGTGAGACATTATCAATGTTTTTAATGAAAATTATATCGGCATGTACTTGATATAAATTTTCAATCAATGCCCCATGTCCTGCGGGTCTAAAAAGCAAATCTCCATTTGTTACTCTAAAAGGTCTGTTTTTTTTATCCACTGCTATAGTATCGCTACTTTCATTTTGATAAGAAAAATGAACCTCAACCTGCGGATATTTTGAAACAATAGCTTCAAAATCAGATTGGAATTCTTTAGAAATCGTAAAATGAATACGACCCTTTTCTGAGCCGTCACTTAAATGTTGGGCTTCTAAGATGTGTTCTTCTACTGGGGTAAATATTTGATTTTCAACCCTATGAAACGGAACAATCCCTTTAGGTTTCGTGGCAAAATCAAGACCTGTTTTGTGCAATAAGGTATAGATGATCGCATGTACTTTTTGGTCCCTAGTAAAAGTATTATAATCAGGGAAAAGTAATTTTGTTTTTTCTTTCAATTGAAAATAAAATGGAAATTTTCGTATCCCAACGATAAATACATTTAGATTTTGCTCCCCGGTTTTATTAATATAGCTGGTAATGGTATCCAATTTTGGATCAAAATCATTTAAAAATGTATTCAAAAATTGAAACATTCGTGTGGCGGCCCCAGAAGCTGGTACAAATTTTTCTAGCTTATAATTGGCCTTATGTGAATCAAAATAGTGGCTAAAAAATATTTTTTCATCCAAACTGAGTAGTTGGATTCCATCCCCAACGGTTGCAGACTTCACGATATGAAGTGTTGAAGATCCTTTTTGAAAAAAAGCAAGTTGTTGTCTTATTTTTTCCAAATTGCACCCTTTTGATGTAATGTAAGCTATATCTTTTTTGCTAAATAGGTTCTCCATGATAAATAGGCAACAATTGCCATAATACTAAAAATAAAATATTGTAAAGAGAGCATTCCTAATCCTCTATAAGCAAACAAAGGAACGGCAATACAATCTCCAATAATCCACAACGTCCAATTTTCAATTTTTTTCAAAGCCATATACCACATGGCTGTAAAAAATATTCCTGATGTAAAAATATCAATATAATTAGGAATTTCAAGCTTATACTCAAAAAAAACATAAACCAAATAGGTGATGATCATGGTTAAAACAAACAATCCAAAACCAATAAATTTTTCTTGTAATGTTGTTCTAGAAATTTTCAATCCCGGTAATTGAGCGTTTGGAATCCATCGATACCAGCCATAGATACTCATGATCGAATAATATATGTTCATGGTCATGTCTGCAAAATAGACTGCTTGATACAACAAATACACGGTTATTAGAGTCGAAACCAAGCCTGTGGGATATACCCAAATATTTTCTTTCTTGGCAAAATAAACGCTCATAATTCCGAAGCAAAAGGCAATGAATTCGGCCCCAATTTGCAATGAAGATGCATTTTTATATTGACTGATAAAAAAATCTATCATGCGATTTGTTGTAAGGCGCAAACAAAAATATAGTTGGCGATGGGTTGAAAATGAATGGTAAATTTATCGATTTGCCCCTTATAATGCAGTTCGGCTTGGGTTGTGGTATCCGACAACCTAAAATCGGATTCAAATATATGGTCGGGAAAACTAATTCCTCTTTCATTTTTTATTTTGAAAATGGCTTCTTTTATCCCCCAAACTGTTGTTGCTTTTGCAATTTGCTCTTCCGTTGATAACCGCTCTAAATGACGAACATCCATATATCGTGCTGCGATTTTTAATGTTTTGTCTTTTTGTAATTCAATATCGATACCTACTTTTTGATCACTTATACAAATAGATGCAAAATCATGTGAGTGCGAAATTGATATGTACTTATTGTTGGGTGATGGGTATTCATTTTCGTACTTCGTACCTCTGACCTCTTGTTTTAAATGCGGTTTTCCAGAGGCATCATAGGTTAAATCTTCATCAGAATACCCTAGATGTTGGAGCAACATTCGTACGGCTAAAAATCCTTTTTGATGCGACTCTGATTTCATTCCACCTAGTCGCTTTTGTGATACGTCAGTTAATGAAACCGTTCTAAATAATGAGGTAACGTCTTCGGTAATATGCCAAAAATACGCCGTAGTCGTCTCGTTTATCGATAAAGTTTGATATAATGGCATTTATATTTTGTTGTTTTTCAAATCTTTAGAAAGCTAAACAATTCACAAATTAATAGAAATCTTTGATAAAATAAAAAGTTATTTTGTAGTTTTGCACTCTAATTTTAGAATATACAAATATACATAATAGATGAGTACACAAACATTACCTTATGTAGCTTTTAAAGTGAAAGATATTTCACTTGCAGCTTGGGGAAGAAAAGAGATTGAATTAGCAGAAGCTGAAATGCCAGGATTAATGGCGTTAAGAGATGAATATGGGGCTAGCCAACCATTAAAAGGGGCTAGAATTGCAGGATGTTTACACATGACCATTCAAACAGCGGTTTTAATCGAAACCTTAATTGCTTTAGGTGCCGAAGTAACTTGGTCGTCTTGTAACATTTTCTCAACCCAAGATCAAGCTGCTGCTGCAATTGCTGCTGCTGGCATTCAAGTATATGCTTGGAAAGGTTTGAACGAAGAAGATTTTGATTGGTGTATTGAGCAAACCTTATTCTTTGGTGAAGATAGACAACCCTTAAACATGATTTTGGATGATGGTGGTGATTTAACCAATATGGTTATTGACCGTTACCCAGAATTAGTGGCTGGAATCAAAGGTTTATCGGAAGAAACCACAACCGGTGTTCACCGTTTGTACGAAAGAGTAAAAGCTGGAACATTACCAATGCCTGCTATTAATGTAAATGATTCGGTTACTAAATCAAAATTTGACAACAAGTATGGTTGTAAAGAAAGTGCTGTTGATGCAGTGCGTCGTGCAACTGATATTATGTTAGCCGGAAAAAGAGTAATCGTTTGTGGTTATGGTGATGTGGGTAAAGGAACTGCCGCTTCTTTTAGAGGTGCTGGTTCTATTGTAACGGTTACCGAAATTGACCCTATTTGTGCCTTACAAGCAGCTATGGACGGATTTGAAGTTAAAAAATTAGACACTGTTATTACAACAGCCGATATTGTAATTACTTCAACAGGAAATAAAGACATCGTATTAGGTTCGCACTTTGAAAAAATGAAAGACAAAACAATCGTTTGTAACATTGGACATTTTGATAACGAAATCGATATGGCGTGGTTGAACGAAAATTTTGGTCATACAAAATCGGAAGTAAAACCACAAGTAGACATTTATAACGTCAACGGAAAAGATATTATCATCTTAGCGGAAGGTCGTTTAGTTAACCTTGGATGTGCAACAGGTCACCCAAGTTTTGTAATGAGTAACTCATTTACCAACCAAACGTTAGCGCAAATTGAATTATGGAACAACAGTGCGGCATACAATAATGACGTTTACATGTTACCAAAACATTTAGATGAAAAAGTAGCATTGTTGCACTTAGCTAAATTAGGCGTTGAATTGGAAACGTTGCGTAAAGACCAAGCAGATTATATTGGTGTGGAAGTTCAAGGACCATTCAAACCTGAGTATTACAGATACTAGATTTAATTTCAGCTTTCTGAATTTAGATTTAAGAATAATTTCAAACCCGACCCGTTTTAAAAAACCGGTCGGGTTTTGTTTTTAAGATCCCAAAACTTCTAATTGTACCTTTTTAGTAAGGCTTTTAAACACCAAATCGTAGGAATGGTCAATCAGTTCTTTTATTAACGAATCGAGTACTTCGCGGTTAATTTGTATAGTGTTCCAATGAGTTTTACTCATGTGCCAACCCGGTTTTATATCGTCAAATTCCGCTCTTAACTTTTCGGCAAATTCCGGATCACATTTTAAATTTAAACTCGGAGTTCCTTTTTCCCAATCCGATAATGAGGTTAAACAAAACATTTTTCCACCCACTTTAAACACTAACGTATCTTGATCAAAAGGAAAATGTTCAGTAACGCCTTTTTTAGTCAAACAAAACTCATATAATTGTTGAATGTTCATTTCGAAATTACTTTTCAATTTTATACAAAACCGGTTTACTCGGACTCGCATCATTTTCAAAAGAAGCAAATTGCAAATTCAACAAATAACTTCCATCTGGAATTGTATCATTTACATAAATCATTTCTGTAATGGAGCAATGAAATCGAGCATCTTTATTTACATTATGCACGTCTTTGACATTCCAAAAGGCTTTGTGTGCCAACAATTTTCCTTCATCGTGTTCTCTATCCACACTTGGTAAATCAATAAGCAAATGCTGTATGCCGCATTCTCTGATAAAAATGGCAGCCGCTTCTTCTAAATAAGGCGGATTCGTATTCGAATAATTCAGATGCTTTTTAGCTTCCAGATTAGGTAAGGTTCTAATGATGATGGCTTCCGGAAAATTTGATCCTAAAGCCTTATCAATTTGTTCTTTCGTAATGATTAAATCTTCATTCACCTTTTTGGGTTGCACGGAAATCAATTCAGCAGTAAAGAAAAACTGCTTTAAACATTGATTAATGGAATAAAATTCGCGCGTTATATGCCCTAAACATTCCGTATGCGTTCCATGGGCATGCGGATTGAAGAAAATATTATTGAAATTTGTGGATGATTTGCCTTCGGAAACTTTGCCTATCCAATCACCCATAGTTACAGGTTCAATTTCTGGTGTATTTTGATACCAAGCTATTGGATTTTGCTCGTTATTGGTCAAAGATATAGAAATGTCTATGGGCAAAGACAAGTCGATTTGTTGGTTGTTTATTGTTGCTTTCATGATATAATAACTATTCCAAATTTAACAAAAACAAATCACTTGCAATTCCGTCGCTCAAAAACTTTCCTTTTTTTGTAGTACGCAATATATTTTCATCCAAAAAAAGCAAATGATCGTCAATGAACTTGGCCGCTTGCTGGTTGAGATAATCCAAATAAGTTTTTCCGAATTTCTGTTCAATTTGGTCCAATGAAACCCCCCAAATGGTGCGCAACCCTGTCATAACATATTCGTTATACCGATCGGTTTTTGTTAGCGTTTCGAATGCTATAGGTACTATATTTTCTTGAATTGATTTGATATATTGTGAGTTATTGGAAACATTCCAGCCCCTATTTGTTCCATCATAACTGTGTGCCGAAGGTCCAATTCCGATGTATTTTTTGCCCAACCAATAACTTGTATTGTTTTTTGAAAAAAAGTTTTCTTTCCCGAAATTTGATAATTCGTAATGAATGAATCCGTTTTCTGAAAGTTTGTCAACCAAAATTTGAAAATGCTCATGTGCCACTTCGTCATCTGGAGCTGCAATAATTCCTTTTTGAATAAAGGAATGTAAGGCAGTTTTTGATTCGACGGTTAACGCATAACTCGAAATATGTGGCACCCCAAAAGATAGCGCTGTTTCTATGTTTTGCACCCACTTCTTAGAAGACATATTGGGTATCCCATAAATCAAATCAATCGAAATATTATCAAAATAGTGCTTAGCAAATTCTAAACATTTCTTGGCTTCTTCTGCATTGTGGGCGCGATTCATTAGTTTTAAATCGTCTTCAAAAAAAGATTGTATGCCAATGGATAAGCGATTCACGGATAAATTGGCCAATTGCCGAATCGTCTCTAAATCTAAGTCATCCGGATTAGCTTCTACAGTGATTTCTGGATTTTCTACAACTTTGTAATTTCTATACACTTCATCAATCAAAAATTTCAAATCAGCTATCGAAAGTATTGAAGGCGTTCCGCCGCCAAAATAAATGGTTTCAATAGATTCGGTGATGGGTGATGGGTGATGGGTGATGGGATTGCTTCGTAATTGAATTTCTTTTGCCAATGCCGCTACCATTTCGTCTTTCTTCTTTAATGAAGTCGAAAAATGAAAGTCACAATAATGACACGCTTGTTTGCAAAAAGGAATATGGATGTATATTCCGCTCATGCTATTTTTTTATGCGAGATTCATTGTTTTTCACAAAAGCATCCCAACCCGTGTAACTTTTTTCACCAATTGTTTTTCCTGAATTGAAAAAATGACAAACCGCAGCTGCCAAACCATCCGTAGAATCAAGATTTTTTGGTAATTCTTTTAATCCTAATAATTGTTGTAACATTTTAGCCACTTGTTCTTTACTAGCATTTCCATTGCCCGTAATCGCCATTTTTATTTTTTTGGGCTCATATTCTGTAATCGGAATATCTCTTGAGAGTCCGGCGGCCATAGCTACTCCTTGCGCACGTCCAAGCTTCAACATCGATTGCACATTTTTTCCAAAAAAAGGCGCTTCAATAGCTATTTCATCGGGGTTGTGGGTGTCGATTAATTCAATTGTACGCTCAAAAATAACTCTTAACTTTTGATAATGATTATCATACTTAGATAATATCAATTCGTTCAATTGAACAAATTCCATTTTTTTATTGACAACCCTAATCACGCCGAAACCCATAATTGTAGTTCCAGGATCTATGCCTAATATGATGCGTTCGTTTGCCAATGAAATTTATTTTTCTATTTTAATAATTACCGGAAGAATGAACTGCGTTTTTACCTTAATGCCTCGTTTAATGGCAGGTTCTACTTTTGGAAAATTGGCTAAGCGTGCAATTAAAATGCTGTCCGCTTTTATTTTATTATAGACCACACTATCTTTTAAAAATTGAGGCTCAAATTGCAAACTCGCATCTGGATGTATTGTTACTTTAACCGATAGGGTATCGGTTTCAGGATATAACATTTGCAAGGTATCGATTCCTATTCGTTCTTGAATCGTTTGTGCTAAATAATCAAAAAAGCATTGTTTTTTAACGGCAGGATCTTTAATGGTATCGCATTGAAGCACCGATGGTAATTCATCGACTTCTTCCCAATTGATTTTTTGCAATTCTTGTTGCAACAACTGATTTTCGTCGGGTACTTTTTTATCAAATAATTGACAAGAATATAAAAGTACAGACACCATTAAAAGTTGGATTGTTTTTTTCATATTAATCTTGCGTCTAAAATTTTGGGTAAAGCAACGCTAACATTTGAGGCTAATTATCAAAAAATGCAGTCCCTAAAATTGTAATGAACAAAGTTATAAAATTGTTAGACATGAACTAGAATCTTTGTGATTACTTTTAGGATAGGCCCGATTGATTTCTATTGCCTTGCGTCAATACTAAATTTAGCCCCAGAATACAATCAAAAAAGCCCTGCATAAATGCAAAGCTTTTCATTGGTCTAACTACTAAACCTAATCCCAATTGCTTGGGAATAAACAACACAACTATTTTGATTTTTAATGTCCTTTATAAAAACAACATCAAAAAAACCATTTATGGGCAAAAAAGCACTTCGATTTCTCGAAGTGCTTTTTATTTTCTGGCGGTCTGGACGGGACTCGAACCCGCGACCCCATGCGTGACAGGCATGTATTCTAACCAACTGAACTACCAAACCAGAGCATTATTCACTGTTTCTTATACTAATAAAATATTAGGTGAACTTCATTGCGAGTGCAAATATACTACGCTTTTTGATTCCTGCAAATATTTTTTAAAAAAAAGGTAAACTTTTTTGGCCGCTCTAAGCAAACTTTTGCTTTTCAACCAAGTAAGATGTCATTATTTTTTCAAAACCGTCACCGATGGCAACAGGAACATATTTTATTTGATATTGCAAGCAAGTGGTTGCTATGGTTTTGAAATAAGTTTGCATGATTTTTTGATAGGCTTCTCGACTATTTTCAGTAAAAAGCTGGATTGATTCGTTTGTTTCAACATCAATAAATTTTTTTGGGGCAGCATCAAAATCAAATTGCAATTCGGTTTTTGGATCATAAACATGAAATACAACCACTTTGTGTTTGTTATGCTTTAAATGTTGTAAAGCCTTAAAAATTTTATCGTTATCTTCATCCGAAGTATCGGAATGAAACATATCGGTAAACAAAATTACCATCGACCTACGGTGTAAGTTTTCTGCAATTTGATGCAAATAGGTAACAGTATCGGTCGTTTTAGCAGAATTATGATTATTGATTACGCCTTCTAATTGATTCAAAATCATGCGATGGTGCCGTTCGCTGCCTTTTTCAGGAGCATAATATTCATATCGGTTCGAATAGATACTTAATCCTACAGCATCCCTTTGTTTCTTTAACAAATTCATCAATACTGCTGAGGCCAATACAGAAAATCCAATTTTATTTTCAAAAAATAATTGCTGGGTTTTCAACTTGGGATAATGCATAGAGGAAGAATTATCAAGAATCAAATGGCATCTTAAATTGGTTTCTTCTTCGTATCGTTTCGTATAAAGTCGGTCTGTTTTTGCAAATAATTTCCAATCCAAATGCTTGGTACTTTCTCCTGGATTGTAGATTTTATGTTCGGCAAACTCTGCTGAAAAACCATGGAATGGCGATTTGTGCATCCCCGAAATAAAACCTTCCACAATTTGATTGGCTAAAATTTCTAACTGCTCAAAACGGGCAATTTTTTCTATTTCCTGATCTAAATTCATACGTTCAAAGATAGGAAAAGATTTTATTTTATAGGGGAAAGGTTATGAGTAAAAGGTTATGAATAAAAAAAAGGCCCAACTAAAGTTGAACCTTTTTTTACTTTTTTTATCTATTATAGTAAAGCGTCAATCGCATCAGTATAGGTTTTTTTGGGGGCTACCCCCACTTGTCTTCCTACAACCTCACCGTTTTGAAAAATCAAAACCGTTGGAATGTTTCTTACACCGTATTTTGCAGCAAATTCTTGGTTTGCATCTACATCTACTTTACCTACAACTGCTTTTCCTTCGTATTCACTGTAAATTTCGTCGATAACCGGACCTACCATTCTGCATGGTCCACACCAAGCTGCCCAAAAATCTACTACTACTGGTTTGTCTGATTTCAATACTACTTCATCAAAAGTAGCATCTGTTATTGTTAATGCCATATGTTCTTTATTTTATTATTAATTGAATTGCAAATTTAGGAATTTATTATCAATGACAAAGCGAATAACATTAGTTTTAATTATGTCGGTATTGCCATTTCTTATGTGTTAATTTAGTTTGAAACTAACCTGCATTTTATCCAGTTCTTGAAGTAATTCTAAAGAAATCTTCACTTTCAATTTTCGGCTCGGCATAGAAAGTTTTGTTTTTACTACAATTTCTTCCTTCTCAACAGGAATCGCTAGGTTTAGTGCTGCTTCCTCTTCCCCTTCCTCGATACTTTCCATTTCTTCATCAATAATTACCGGACTCATTTCAATAATTTTTTTGATGCGTTCTAATTCCATCACTTCAAAGATAACCGTATGATCCCCTTTATTGACCATAAAAAGATTATTCAGTTCGGTAACAAAGGGCAAATTTAATTCCTTGATGTCCAAATGAATCATTAATTTTTTTGCAAAAACGTTCAATACATCGGCTAACATTTTGGCATCAATAAATTGAATACGAGGATCTGATTTTTTACCCGTTTCGCGATTGACCCATCCTTCCTTTACATTGATTTTAAAATAGACAAACTGGTTTTGTAATAAAAAATGGCGGTATTTTAAATAGTCTTCGTCAAAAATTCGGAACTCATAGCTTTCATCATAACCTTCTAATGCAAAAGTAGCCCAACCCTTTCCGTTTTTTGCAGTTCGGTGTTGTACATTAGTAACGATGCCGCCAAAGGAAAGATTTTTACCCAAATGCTGTGCTAAATTTTTAAGCGATTCCAACTTGGCATTGCAAAAATATTTCATTTCGTATTTATAATCGTCTAATGGATGTCCCGAAATGTATATTCCTACCACTTCTTTTTCTTTGGCTAATTTTTCCATGGTACTCCAATCGTCACATGGCGGAACCGAAGGTTCAGCAATTTGAACTTCTGAAGTATCCCCAAACAAACTTACTTGAGCCGAATTTTCGTTTTCCTGGAATTTTGAACCGTAGCGAATCGCTTTTTCTAAAAACGTAATTCCGTCGCCATCGTGATGAAAATATTGGGCCCGATGTGTTTCAGTAAAGCCGTCAAATCCCCCTGCTAATGCTAAATTTTCAAACGCTTTTTTATTGGCAGCACGCAAATCTATACGCTTGGCCAAATCAAAAATGGATTTATAATTTCCCTCTTTTCTATTTTCTACTATGGTTTGAACCGCTCCCGCACCAACCCCTTTCACTGCGCCCATTCCAAAACGAACGGCATAATTTTCATTCACCGTAAATTTATAATACGATTCATTGACATCGGGGGCTAATACTGCTAATCCCATGCGTTTACATTCTTCCATAAAGAACGAAACTTGCTTGATGTCGTTCATGTTATTAGAAAGTACAGCAGCCATATACTCTGCTGGATAATGTGCTTTCAAATAAGCAGTTTGGTAGGCAATCCAAGCATAACAAGTAGAGTGCGATTTATTAAAGGCATAACTAGCAAAGGCTTCCCAGTCTTTCCATATTTTCTCTAAAATAATCGGATCGTGTCCTTTTTCAGCCGCTTGTTCGATGAATTTAGGTTTCATTTTATCCAAAACAGGCTTGTCCTTTTTACCCATTGCTTTTCGAAGTACGTCGGCATCCCCTTTTGTAAATCCAGCTAAAGATTGTGACAAAAGCATTACTTGTTCTTGATAAACCGTAATCCCGTAGGTTTCTGCCAAGTATTCTTCACAGGCTTCTAAATCGTATTTAATTTCTTCTTCGCCGTTTTTTCTCCTAACAAAAGAAGGAATATATTCTAGTGGTCCCGGACGATATAAGGCATTCATGGCAATCAAATCGGCAAATACGGTTGGCTTTAAGTCCTTCATGTATTTTTGCATTCCGGGCGACTCATATTGAAAAACTCCAACGGTCTCTCCTCTTTGGAACAATTCATAGGTTTTTAGATCGTCGATGGGGAAATTATCGGGATCTAAGTCAATATCCAATCGATATTTTACCAATTTAACCGTATCTTTAATTAGGGTTAGGGTTTTTAACCCTAAGAAGTCCATTTTAAGCAATCCGGCGCTTTCGGCAACCGAGTTGTCAAATTGCGTAACATACAAATCCGAATCTTTTGCGGTTGTTACGGGAACAAAATTTGTAATGTCGCTGGGGGTAATAATTACCCCACAAGCGTGAATTCCGGTATTTCGCATAGAACCTTCCAAGACTTTGGCTTGTTGTATGGTTTCTCCAGCTAAATCTTCTGAATGAGCAATCTCAATCAATTCTTTGACTTTGTCAAACTCTTCCGAACGCAGTGCTTTTTTAACTTCACTTTCGTCTTCGGCTAAAAAACGTGCTAAATTCCATTTGGAAGGCATCATTCCTGGAATTAATTTTGCAATTCTATCCGCTTCAAAAAGGGGTAAATCCAATACACGAGCGGTGTCTCGAATAGCCGATTTTGTAGCCATTTTACCATAGGTAATTATTTGCGCTACTTGATTGGCTCCGTATTTTTTGATGACATAATCCATAACTCGTCCACGTCCTTCGTCATCAAAATCGATATCGATATCGGGCATGGAAACACGATCTGGATTTAAGAATCGCTCAAAAAGCAAATCATATTTAATAGGGTCAATATTTGTAATTCCTAAACAATAGGCCACGGCAGAGCCCGCAGCAGAACCTCTACCAGGGCCCACAGAAACATCCATTTTTCGTGCTTCAGCGATAAAATCTTGAACAATTAAGAAATAGCCCGGGTAACCCGAATTGGAAATAGTAAGCAACTCAAAATCCAAACGTTCTTTGATAGCATCGGTCAATTCTGGATATCTTATTTTGGCCCCTTTATACGTTAAGTCCCTTAAATAGTTGTTTTCTCCTCTAACTCCTCCATCTTCGGCATCCTCTAAAACTTCAAATTCATCGGGAATTTTATATTTAGGAAGTAAAACATCTCTGTAGAGCGAATAGGTTTCAACTTTATCTATGATTTCTTGAATATTGATGATTGCCTCGGGTAAATCGGCAAAAAGCTGTTTCATTTCGTCGCCCGATTTGAAATAATATTCTTGATTGGGCAACCCATAACGATACCCTCGACCCCGACCTATAGGTGTTGCTTGTTTTTCACCCTCTTTTACACACAACAAAATATCATGTGCGTTGGCATCTACTTTATTGACATAATACGTATTATTGGTAGCAATGAGTTTTACTTGGTGCTTTTTTGCGAATGCAATTAACGATTGATTGACACGATTTTCGTCTTCTTGCTTGTGTCGCATGACTTCTAAATAAAAATCGGAACCAAATTGCTCCTTCCACCATATGAGGGCTTCTTCGGCTTGACTTTCGCCAACATTTAAAATTTTACTTGGAATTTCTCCGTATAAATTTCCCGACAAAACGATGATGTCTTCTTTGTACTTTTCTACAATTTTTCGATCGATACGAGGCATGTAATAGAACCCTTCCGTATAAGCTATAGAAGACATTTTAGCTAAATTATGATAGCCTTTTTTATTTTTTGCCAATAAAACTACTTGGTAACCATTGTCTTTTTTGGTTTTGTCTTTATGATCGTCACAGATATTGAATTCGCAGCCTACAATAGGTTTAATTTCGGATTCCGAAGGGGTTTCTCCTGCGGCAATAGCTGCATCAATTTTTTCTTTTGCGGCTTTGTTATGGTTCATGACAGCACTCACAAAGTGAAAGGCACCCATCATGTTGCCGGTATCGGTTATTGCTACAGCTGGCATATTGTTTTTTGCAGCCGCACTAACCAAATCATTTACAGCTATTGTGGACTGCAGCACTGAAAACTGAGTATGATTGTGTAAATGCGCAAATGCCGCATCTTTTAAATCAGATTTTACTGAAGCCGAAATTGTGGTTTGAATTTCTTGCTGTTCCTCTTTTTTTACGCGGGACCGAATGACTTCGGAAGCTTTTTTTAGGTTGATGTGATTTAAACCAATTAATTGGATTTCCCCCAAATTCTTTTCTCGGAAACTTCTAAAATATTCTGGCGCTACATCGAGTTCTTCCTTGGTAAAAACTTCTCGTTTGATTAACTCAAGAAAACAGCGAGTTGTAGCCTCTACATCGGCAGTTGCATTATGGGCCTCTGCAAAAGGTTGATTGAACAAAAACTGATGCAATTCGGTAAGCGTTGGTAATTTAAACTTTCCACCTCTACCCCCGGGCAATTTTAACAAACTTGCTGTTATCTCTGTACAGGTATCCAATACCGGCATTTTTAATAAATTGGAATCCATATTCACACGATGGAATTCGCATCCCATGATATTGATATCAAAGCCAACATTTTGCCCAACAATAAATTTGGTTTTAGAAAGTATGCTATTAAATTTTTCTAATACTTCCGATAAAAGCATCCCTTGCTCGATGGCTAATTCTGTGGATATGCCATGAATTCTTTCGGCATCATACGGAATATTAAAACCCTCGGGCTTGACCAAAAAATCTTGATGCTCGATCAAATTTCCCATGTCGTCATGCAATTGCCATGCAATTTGTATACAACGAGGCCAATTGTCTGTATCTGTAATAGGTGCAGACCAACTTCTGGGTAATCCGGTAGTTTCGGTATCGAAAATTAAATACATTTATTGAGTCATTTGTGGTGTGTAATCAGAAAATTGAATTGCAAATTACTGTTTCAAAAATACAGTTATTGAACAAATTTGCCAATTTTAGTTATTAACAAAAAAACCATTTGAATGCCTTCAAATGGTTTTTGATAATTTGATAGTATATGATTATTGTCCTAAAGGCACTTTATAAAAATGTCCTTCTGAAAACGTAACTACTTCTCCTTCGGTATTGGTTGCATTGAGTTTAAAAGTTCCTGTGAAAAATCCTCCGGAAATATCTTCAATAGTAATTTCTCCATTACTTTGTTGAACATTTTCAATGCGCACCGTTGCATTATTATTACCTCCTAAAATGGTAATAACATCGCCCGATACATATCCTAATCCTCTTGAAACTACAGTAGCCTTAGTAACTGCTCCTGATAGCGTAGTTAAAGCCAATCGGAGTCCAGAACCTGATCCACCACTGGTATGCGCAGCTGCGGCACTTGTATATCCTGTTCCTGGAGTTAATACGTTAGATAATTTATAAGCTGGACCCGCTACAACATGAGTATCAAATATCCCTACGAAACTACTTAATGCATTACCTGCTGACGTATAGGTAGCAAAATTATTCGTGTTTTGTGTTCCTAATAAATAGGTTCCGGCTGTAGTAGCATTTGTTTTCAGAACCACTGTTTCATAGGATGTATATGCTGTAATAGTCATTCCTCCACTTGCATCTACTGCAACTCCTACTTGATTTGCTCGCCATTGCACATCATTCAATTTGGCTTGAAACCCGGGCGTATTGGTTTGAATATCTTGTTCACATGAACTAAATAATAATGTTATTGCGAGTATTGAAAGTATTTTTTTCATTAAAGTGTTCTAAAATATTATGTTTGGAAACAAAAATAAGTTTTTTATCAAAACAAATGCAAAATACCCGAAAAAATATTTTTACCTACTTATTATTTTTGTAACACAAAGTTTTATATATTTGCACCCTTAAATAACCAAGGTCGAGTACCTTAAAATTAATCACAAGATTATGTCAGTAAAAATTAGATTACAAAGACACGGAAAAAAAGGGAAACCTTTTTATTGGGTTGTTGCAGCAGATGCAAGATCAAAAAGAGATGGTAAATTCTTAGAAAAAATCGGAACTTACAATCCAAACACAAATCCAGCAACAATTGACCTTAACTTAGAAAGTGCTGTTCAATGGTTACACAATGGAGCACAGCCAACCGATACGGCAAGAGCTATTCTATCTTATAAAGGTGCTTTATTAAAACACCATTTAGATGGAGGAGTTCGTAAAGGGGCTATTACTCAAGAGCAAGCCGATGCTAAATTAGCAGCTTGGTTGGATGAAAAAGCAAACAAAGTTGACGCTAAAAAAGAAGGATTGTCTAAAGCTGAAGAAGCGGCTAAAGCAAAAGCTTTAAAAGCAGAAAAAGAAGCAAATGCAAAACGTAGTGCTGCTCAAGCGGAAGCTGCGAAAGTTGAAGAAGTAACAGAGGTAGTTGCTGATGAAACTCCAGCAGTTGAAACAGAAGCTACAGCTGAAATTGTTGAAACTGTAGTAGAAGAAACTCCAGTTGCTGAAATTGCGGCTGAAGAAGAAGTAGTAGCTGAAGTTGCTACTGAAGAAGTAGTAACAGTTGAAGAAGTAACTGAAGCAGTTGAAGAAGAAACTCCAGTAGCTGAAGTTGCTACTGAAGAAGTAACTGAAGCAGTTGCTGATGAAACTCCAGCAGTTGAAGAAGAAGCTCCAGTAGCTGAAGAAAGCAACGAAGAAACAGAGGCTTAATCATACTGCGATTTATGCGTAAAGAAGATTGTTTCTATTTAGGTAAAATCGCGAAAAAATTTAGTTTCAAAGGGGAAGTATTAGCGTATTTAGATACCGACGAACCCGAATTGTATCAAAATTTGGAATCAGTTTTTGTTGAGCTCAACAAAACACTGGTTCCTTTTTTTATTGAAAGTAGTTCGCTTCACAAAGAAAAATTTTTGCGCGTGCGTTTTGAAGACATTCAAACTGAAGAAGATGCCGACGAAATCATGGGTAGCGAAATCTACCTACCCCTTTCCATGTTGCCTCAACTTGAAGGCACACAATTCTACTTTCATGAAGTTATAGGATTTGATGTACTTGATACCAAACACGGGAACATCGGAAAAATAAGCGCTATTAATGATAGTGGTGCTCAACCCCTTTTTGAAATCAACAAAAACGGGATTGAACTATTAATTCCGCTTATCGATGACTTCATAATCGATTTGGACCGAAAAAACAAAACCATCACTTTAGAAACTCCTGAAGGGTTGGTGGCTCTATATCTTGGATAACCCCTAATGACTTTTTCTTTCAAACAATTTTCCGTTAATCAAGAGCGTTGCGCAATGAAAATTGGCACCGATGGTGTCCTATTGGGCGCATGGGCTCCATTGATTAACAATCCAAATGCTATTTTAGATATTGGTGCCGGCACTGGAGTTTTGTCTTTAATGCTCGCCCAAAGAAGTACTGCGGAGCAAATCGATGCTATAGAAATTGACGAAGATGCTTACGAACAATGTGTTGAAAATTTTGAAACTTCACCGTGGGGTGATCGCTTATTTTGTTTTCATGCGGGTTTGGATGAATTTGTGGACGATCCAGAGGACAAGTACGATTTAATTATTTCCAATCCGCCTTTTTATGCAGAAGATTTTAAAACCGATGATTCGCAACGTGACATGGCACGATTTCAAGACGCAATGCCTTTTGAAGAATTGATTGAAGCGGCTGCATTATTACTTTCGGATAACGGAATATTTTCAGTAATTATTCCTTTTAAAGAAGAAGCAAAATTTGTTTCGATGTGTAAAGAATTGGATTTATTTCCACTCCAAATTACAAGGGTAAAAGGCACGCCCACATCGGATATTAAAAGAAGTTTATTGGCTTTTACTCGTATAGAACAAACACCACTGATCGACGAACTCACTATTGAAATTTCGCGCCATCAATATACCCCAGAATATATTGCCTTGACGAAGGATTTTTATTTGAAGTTGTAGCTAAAAATTATAACATTCGTTCATTGATTTGTTAAAAATGTTTACTTACTTTTGTTCTTTTCAAATCATAAACTATGAAACCAGACTTATTTCAATCGCCCGATTATTATTTATTAGACGAATTATTATCTGACGAACATAAAATGGTGCGTGATGCTGCACGGGCTTGGGTTAAAAAAGAAGTATCCCCGATCATCGAAGAATATGCTCAAAGAGCAGAATTTCCGCATCAAATTGTAAAAGGTTTGGGCGAAATTGGAGGTTTTGGACCCTATATCCCAGAAGAATATGGTGGGGCTGGATTGGATCAAATTTCGTATGGTTTAATTATGCAAGAGATTGAAAGAGGAGATTCGGGCGTTCGCTCAACTTCATCAGTTCAATCTTCTTTGGTAATGTATCCCATTTGGAAATATGGAAACGAAGAACAACGCATGAAATATTTACCCAAATTAGCTACTGGAGAATTTATTGGTTGTTTTGGTTTAACGGAACCTGACCATGGTTCAAATCCTGGTGGAATGACTACCAACTATAAAGATATGGGGGATCATTATCTTTTGAACGGTGCCAAAATGTGGATTTCGAATGCCCCTTTTGCAGATATTGCAATCGTTTGGGCTAAAAATGAAGAAGGAAGAATTCACGGATTAATCGTGGAACGTGGCATGCAAGGTTTTACTACCCCTGAAACGCATAACAAATGGTCGTTAAGAGCTTCTGCAACTGGAGAGCTTATTTTTGACAACGTTAAAGTGCCCAAAGAAAATTTATTACCGAACAAATCGGGATTAGGCGCGCCACTTGGCTGTTTGGATTCGGCTCGTTATGGTATTGCTTGGGGAGCTATTGGGGCTGCAATGGATTGTTATGATACGGCTTTACGTTATTCAAAAGAGCGCATTCAGTTTGACAAACCTATTGGCGCTATGCAATTGCAACAAAAGAAATTAGCCGAAATGATTACTGAAATTACAAAAGCACAATTATTAACTTGGCGATTAGGCGTTTTACGTAACGAAGGAAAAGCTACTACCGCTCAAATTTCAATGGCAAAAAGAAACAACGTTGATATGGCATTGACCATTGCGCGTGACGCTCGTCAAATATTGGGTGGAATGGGAATCACTGGTGAATATTCAATCATGAGACACATGATGAATTTAGAGTCGGTGGTGACTTATGAAGGAACACACGACATCCATTTATTAATTACGGGTATGGATATAACAGGTTTTTCCGCATTTAAGTAATTAAACAATAGATAAAATTAATATAAAAAGCTTCTCTTTTTGGGGGAGCTTTAATAATTTTACGAAAAAATTTACACATGAGAATTGAAGTAATCAATCAATCCATACAACAGCAAAAGGCGCAATTATTAAATCATTCGTTGTACAACAAAGTTAAAACAATAGAAGATTTACATTGCTTTTTAGAAAACCATATTTATGCCGTTTGGGATTTTATGTCGCTACTAAAAGCCCTACAAAATAAATTAACATGTACAACCACCCCTTGGTTGCCCAATGGAAATCCAGAAATTCGTTATTTAATTAATGAGATTGTGGTGGCAGAAGAAACCGATTTGACTATTGATGGCAGACGTCAAAGTCATTTTGAAATGTATCTTGATGCCATGTCACAATGCGGTGCTTCAACCACGCAAATCAATGCCTTTTTGAAGAATTTAGAAGCAACGAAAAACATATTTGTATCGATCAAACAAAGTGATTTACATCCGAATGTGAAAGCGTTTTTAGATTTTACTTTTCGAGTAATTGAACAAGGGAAACCACATGAAATTGCTGCTGCGTTTACCTTTGGAAGAGAAGATTTGATTCCGAATATGTTTACTGAAATTCTACGCAATTTTCAACAGAATTTTCCAGAAACCGATTTGTCTAAATTAATCTATTATTTTGAAAGACACATTGAATTAGATGCCGACGAGCATGGTCCTATGGCGTTACAAATGGTTGTGGAATTAGCGGATGATTCCGAACAAAAATGGAACGAAGTACAAGAAGTTTCGAAATTAGCTTTAGAAAAAAGAATTGGACTTTGGAACGCCATTGAAGAACAAATGGAACGAAAATTTGAATTAGTATAACAATAAAAAAGCGAGAAAAAATTCTCGCTTTTTTATTGTTCGGGTGCTATTTCAATTTCTAATCCTTCTAATGCTTCAGTGATTGGAATTTGGCAACCTAATCTTGAATTATCTTTTACATGATAGGCTTCCCAAAGCATCGCTTCTTCATCGGGATTGCGCTCAGTAGAAACTACGTCGTTCAATACATAACACTGACACGAAGCACACATGGCCATGCCGCCGCAAACACCAACAGTCCCTTCTTCAGCCAGTTCATAGGACCGAATCAACTCCATGAGGTTCATGTTCATGTCGGTAGGGGCCAAAACCTCATGTCTAACTCCGTTTCTATCGGTTATAAAAATAGTTACGTCTTGTGGCATATTAATCAATCGATTTTACAACCGCTTTTTCAGCTTCTTTTCTAGTACCATCAAAACCATCTACTCCAGAAACGGTGGTATATTTCAATACATACCGTTTACCCGGATTGATTCTGTTGTATACACTTTGACACATTAAGGTAGCTTCGTGAAATCCGCATAAAATTAATTTCAATTTTCCTGGATACGTGTTCACATCGCCTATGGCATATACCCCTTCAATATTGGTTTGATAATCTAAGGCATTATTTACTTTGATGGCATTTTTTTCGATTTCCAATCCCCAATTGGCAATGGCTCCTAACTTTGGTGTTAATCCAAAAAGAGGAATAAAATAATCGGTTTTAAATGGTTCTAAAACACCGTTTCTTTCTAATGTAATACTCTCGAGATGTTCCTCACCTTTAATGCCTACTACTTCAGCTGAAGTAATCAAATTGATTTTACCTTCTTTCTTTAATTCTTGAACTTTTTCCACCGAATCTAAAGCGCCGCGGAATTCATTTCTTCTATGAACAAGAGTTACTTTTTTAGCCACATTGGAAAGAAAAATACTCCAGTCTAAAGCCGAATCGCCTCCTCCCGCTATTACAATTTCTTTATCACGAAATAATTCTGGATCTTTGACAAAATATTCCACTCCTTTTTCTTCATAAAAAGAAATATTATCAAGAGCTGGTTTTCTAGGTTCAAAAGTGCCTAAACCACCGGCAATAGCAACTGCTTTTGCGTGATGTTTTGTTCCTTTATTTGTGGTAACAATAAATGTCCCGTCTTCTAACTTATCGATTGTTTCTGCTGTTTCTGCTAAGGTAAAACCGGGCTGAAATTGTTTGATTTGCTCCATTAAGTTATTTACCAAGTCTCCTGCTAAAATTTCAGGATAACCCGGAATATCAAATATGGGTTTCTTTGGATATAATTCTGCTAATTGTCCTCCAGGCTGAGGAAGTGCATCAATAATATGACATCTTAACTGCAATAATCCAGCTTCAAATACAGCAAACAGACCTGTAGGTCCGGCTCCAATAATTAATATATCTGTTTCAATCATTTAGTATCTATTAATGTAGTAAAGTTATACCGTATGAAAAATAGCAAAAATAAATCTTATGCAATATTTTCTACAGTTTCAATTTGAGGTGCATATTTTTTTATGGTAGTCTCAACACCTGCTTTCATGGTACTCATACTAAAATTACAACTGGTACATGCGCCTTCTAAACGCACTTTCACATGTCTGTCCTCAATAATCTCTACTAACGAAATATTGCCACCATCAGAATTCAAAAAAGGGCGAATTTCCTCGAGTGCTTTTTCTACATTTTCTTTAATTTCAAGTGTAGTCATAATTTAATGTATCTATTTTCAATGTGTGCTGTATCAAAAAAATTTAACTAATTGACACGGTGAATGATGATTATTTTCCTTTTACAGCAGAACATCCTGCCATTGTTGTTATTTTAATTGCCTCTGTTGGCGGTAAACTTTCGTTGCGATTTACAGTTTCTTGCACAACATTTCGAGTAATTGTTTCAAAAATAGACTCTAATACCGAGGCTGTTTGTAATGCTGCAGGACGACCATAATCCCCCGCTTCACGAATACTTTGCACTAGTGGAACTTCTCCTAAAAGCGGGACTTGTAAATCAGCCGCTAAATTTTTTGCCCCTTCTTTACCAAAAATATAGTATTTATTTTCTGGTAACTCTTCAGGTGTAAAGTAAGCCATGTTTTCTATAATTCCTAAAACAGGAACTTTCACTGCATCGGATAAAAACATGGATACGCCTTTTTTGGCATCGGCTAATGCTACCGCTTGTGGCGTACTTACTACAACCGCACCGGTAATAGGTAACGATTGCATGATCGACAAATGAATGTCTCCTGTTCCTGGAGGTAGGTCAATTAAAAGGAAGTCTAGTCGTCCCCAATTGGCATCGAAAATCATTTGATTTAGTGCTTTAGCAGCCATTGGTCCTCTCCAAATAACCGCTTGATCAGGCTTTGTAAAAAACCCTATCGATAATATCTCCACTCCATAACTTGAGATGGGCTGCATTTTCGATTTTCCATCCACTTCAATTGAAATAGGTTTGGCTGATTCCACATCAAACATAATTGGCATCGAGGGTCCATAAATATCAGCATCTAACACCCCTACTTTAAATCCCATTTTAGCGAGTGTAACTGCTAAATTAGCGGTAATTGTAGATTTTCCTACCCCTCCTTTTCCAGAGGCAACCGCAATAATATTTGAAATTCCAGGAATGGCTTTCCCTTTGATTAGATTCGGATTTTCTGCTTTTTCAGGAGCTTCCACTTTAATATTGACTTTTACTTTGGCTTTTTCATACACTTTTTCGTGAATGACTTTGATGATATCTACCTCAGCGCGTTTTTTGATATGCAAGGCAGGTGTGGCTAAAAGTACATCTACCACTACCTCATCACCAAAAGTAATCACGTTTTGAATGGCTCCACTTTCTACCATGTTTTTTCCTTCTCCGGCAACCGAAATGGATTCTAGCGCAGTAAGTATTTCTTTTCTATCTAGTTTCATTTTTATTCAGACTGATTTTAGATTGCAAAGATAATAAGAAGTTTATGAGATTAAAAAAGATCATCTCTTAAAGTTGTGTTATTTTAGGAAGGTAACTTTTGGCATCTCATTGAAATGCATTACTTTATTTTGGTTCCCAATAATACTTTTCTAAATCTACGATTTGATTGTTTTGAATCTTTATGCCTTCGCTTTCTAATAATTGTTGCATTAATTGAGTGCCTTCAAAATGATGTTTTCCGGTGAGCAATCCTTTTCGATTGACAACGCGGTGCGCCGGTACATTTTCCAAGCTGTGAGAAGCATTCATTGCCCAACCCACCATTCGTGCAGAACGTGCAGCTCCTAATGCTTTGGCAATAGCCCCGTATGAAGTTACTTTCCCATAGGGTATTTGGCGCACTATTGAATACACTCGTTCAAAAAAAGAATCTGGAGAAGTATGGCTTTCCATTATTTAAAATAAATTTTATAAATCGATGAAACAGCCACTAAACCGGTTAGAAAAGCAATAAAAAAATTCATATTTTTAACAATAAAAACTAATTTATATTCTATTTTCTTAAAAAATACAGCATACCAATAAAACACCACATACGTTCCGAAAGCGGCTGCCAACGAAAACATTAGTATGGAAATGATGTCATAATAAAACCATTTTTTTGAGGCTACCAATAAACTGGTAAAGGCATACCATGGAATGGCTAACATATTTATTGCCGACAACGCCATTCCGTATAAAAAACGATTTTTTTTATTTTCTATTTCGACCGTAATTTTATTTTTTTTGTGGGCTTGCATTCCCAAAATGGTGAATACTATGGTTATCGCTATAAAAATTAAAGTGCCTATTTTTTTTAATCCCTCACTAAAATCGGGATTCGCATCTAAAAATTTTGCGAAATACGTTCCTAAGAAAGCTTGAAAAAAAACTACAAGTATGGCTCCAAATGCAAAACGCAAGGCTTGGTGGCGGTTTTCATTCACACTAATTTTAGCAATCGTCATGTTTAACATACCCGGAATTATAATCCCAATAATGGAAACAACCAATCCTAAAATGAATGCTAAAAAAAATATCATACAATTATAGTATTCTAAATTGAATATAGGTAATGGGTTTATTAACTTCTAAATATTGGCTTTCATAAAAAGTTTGGATTCCTGTAACTTCGGCAGGTGCTCCTTCATTGAGATAAATATTATGATTGGCATACAATACTTCGTGTCCGGCGCCGTGTAACAAGCCCAAAGTGTAACCGTGCATAAATTCAGAATCGGTTTTTAAATGCATTAATCCATTAGGTTTAAGAATTTTTTTATAATTGGATAAAAACACGGCATTAGTCATTCGATGTTTGGTTCTTTTGTATTTGATTTGTGGATCGGGAAAAGTAATCCAAATTTCAGAGACTTCATTGGGCGCAAAACACTGTTCGATTAATTCGATTTGGGTACGCAAAAAAGCCACATTGTGTAATCTGTTTTCCACCGCTGTTTTGGCCCCTCGCCAAAAGCGTGCTCCTTTAATGTCAATTCCTATAAAATTTTTGTTTGGGTTTCTTTCGGCTAAACCTACAGAATATTCTCCCTTTCCACAACCCAATTCGAGTACAATAGGATGTTCATTTTTGAAAAAATCGGTATTCCATTTACCTTTCATTGAAAATTGATCGGCAACGACCTCTTCTCTGGTTGGCTGAAAAACATTTACAAATGTTTCGTTTTCTTTGAATCGCTTTAATTTATTCTTACTTCCCACGTGTGTTTCATTTATTAGTTGACAAAATTAAGGCAAATAATCTTCAATTGAAATAATGTTTTAATAATGTTAATATAACGCAAACTAAATCTACATTTTATTGATTTGTAAAAAGTATATTTTGAAAAAAAGAAATGTAGAACTTGTTGTTATTTCTGACATTCATTTAGGAACCTATGGGTGTCATGCTAAAGAGTTATTGACCTATTTATCTTCCATTAAGCCAAAAACTTTAATTCTCAACGGCGACATTATTGATATCTGGCAATTTAGAAAGTCTTATTTTCCGGCCTCCCATCTCGATGTTATAAAAAAATTTATTTCGCTAAGTTCTAAGGGAACTAAAGTATACTACATTACCGGAAATCACGATGAATTCTTAAGAAAATTTACCGATCTAGATTTAGGAAATATAAGTCTAGTAGATAAATTAATTCTAGAATTTAATAATAAAAAAGCTTGGATTTTTCATGGTGATGTATTTGATGCATCTATTACTCATGCTAAGTGGCTTGCAAAATTGGGAGGTTGGGGTTACGATTTATTAATATTGATCAATCGATTAATCAATTGGATTCTTGCAAAATGCAACAAAGAGCCTTACTCTTTGTCTAAAAAGATTAAAAATAATGTAAAATCTGCCGTAAAATTTATTTCAAATTTTGAAAATGTTTGTACTGAGCTAGCAATAGAAAATAATTTTGATTATGTGATTTGTGGCCATATTCATGAGCCAAAAATTGAAACTATAACAAACGAAAAAGGAAAAACCCTTTACTTGAATTCGGGTGATTGGATAGAAAATTTAACCGCTTTAGAATATGATAAAAAGCAATGGAAATTGTATCGACATGATGTTAATACTATTGCTGTTGTGGAAGAATATGATTTTGAACGTGAAAAAAAATTAGCCGAAGAATTTATAACTTTTCTTAAATAGCAACCATGAAAAAAAATATCCTTATTGCGCCCTTAAATTGGGGATTAGGACATGCTACACGTTGTATTCCGATCATTAAAGCTTTAGAAGAATTTAACTTTAACCCTATTATTGCTTCAGACGGAGTGGCTTTGTCCTTATTGAAAAAAGAATTTCCGCATTTGATTTCGGTAGAACTTCCTCCGTATGATATTTCATATGCTGAAAAAGGTAAAAATTTCAAATGGAAGTTATTATCTCAAATGCCAAAAATGTTTAAGGCAGTAATAAAGGAACGAAAAATAACCGCAGACATTATTAAAACGTATGCGATAGAGGGTATTATTTCAGACAATCGACTGGGTGTCTTTTCAAGTCAAATTCCATCTGTATTTATTACACATCAATTGAATGTATTGTCTGGTAAAACTTCTTGGCTAACCACTCAAGTTCATTCAAAGTTCATTTCAAAATTTAATCAATGTTGGGTACCCGATAACGAATCTGAAGTTAATCTTACGGGCGAATTAGGTCATTTGAGCAAACCATTGAAAAATGTAATTTATATTGGTCCGCTTAGTAGGTTTGAGAAAAAACGAAAAAAAATAAAATACGATTTAATGGTTATTTTATCTGGACCTGAACCGCAACGAACGCTATTAGAAGAAAAAGTAATACAAGAACTGAAATCATATACCGGTTCCGTCATTTTTATAAAAGGAGTGGTTGAAGAACTACAAACCTGCAGTGTTGAAGACCAAATTACTTATTATAATTTTATGAATTCTGAGCAATTAGAAACTGCTTTTAACCAAAGTAAAGACATACTTTGTCGTTCTGGCTATACCACAGTGATGGATTTAGCTAAATTAGGGAAAAAAGCATTTTTTATTCCCACGCCGGGTCAATATGAACAAGAATACTTGGCTGAAAAATATACCTTTGAAGGAATTGCGCCAAGTTGTAAACAAGATGAATTTACGATTGAAAAACTAAATGAATTAAAAAACTTCAACGGATTGCAAAATTTTGCTACCCCTACCGATTGGAATTATTTATTTCGCTTTTTCTAAAGTAAACGAAAATACCGATCCTTTACCAAAAGTGCTTTCTACATTAATTTTTTCATTATGATTTTCCATAATGTGTTTCACAATGGCCAATCCTAAACCTGAGCCTCCTTCGCTTCGAGCGCCACTTTTATCTACACGATAAAAACGTTCAAACAGCCTAGGAATATGATGCTTTTCAACTCCTTCGCCATTATCGGTTATTTTTATAAGTATTTTATTATTGACAAATTCTTCAATACTCACTTCAGTTGTACCATTATCTTTACCGTATTTGATGGAATTTTCCACTAAATTGGTTAAAACTTGTTGTATTTTTTCAGGATCGGCCACCACTTTAATCGGACGCACATACTTCCTGTCAAAGGTTAATAAAATGTTTTTCTTAGAAGCTCTCATTTCCAATAAATCGAGTACATTTTGAATCACATCTACCACATTGAAAACAGCTGTTTCAATGCCAAGTGTATCCAACTCAAGTTTGGTAATCATATCTAAATCATTGACGATATATACCAAACGTTCGACGCCTTTTTCGGCTCTTTGCAAATATTTTTTTCGAATATTTTTATCATCCATGGCGCCATCCAAAAGGGTAAGCAAATAGCCTTGAACGGTAAAAAGGGGTGTTTTTAACTCGTGAGATACATTCCCTAAAAACTCTCTTCGATATTCCTCTCTAATTTTCAGGGATTCGATTTCCATTTTTTTATCTAACGCAAATTTTTGTACTTCGCTGGTGAGCGTGGCCATATCGGTTGTAATAGGATTATTCCTAAAATCTGTTGTGTCTAATAAGGACACATCGTCATAGATTTTTTTTACTCCTTTATAAATAAAGTTTTCTACACGATACTGCAAGACAAAAAAAGAAAAAATAGTAAGTGCTATTAAAAAGAATATAAGATAATAGAAAGGATAATGCAATACAAAATAATTTGCAATAGCTAAAAAACCAAATGTGAACAGCGCAATATAAAATGATGATTTTAATGCAAATTTGTAAGATTTTTTAAATTTTAACGCCATTAAAATTCAATTTTATACCCAACTCCTTTAATGGTTTTAAAAAACTCGTCCCCCATTTTTTCACGAAGTTTTCTTATATGAACATCAATGGTTCGTCCCCCTACAACCACTTCACTCCCCCATACTTTATCTAATATTTCTTCTCTAGTAAATACTTTTCCAGGTTTAGTGGCCAATAGGTAAAATAATTCAAACTCTTTTCGTGGTAAAATTATTTCTTGTCCATTATTGATGATTTTATATTCTTCTCTGTTAATTTCTATATTCCCAACCGTAAGTGTACTATTGGGTTTGCTATCGTTTTTAAAACGTCTGAGTAATGCCTTAACTTTACTTACCAATACTTTAGGTTTGATAGGCTTAGTGATATAATCATCGGCACCCGCATCAAAACCAGCTACTTGCGAATAATCTTCAGATCGGGCGGTTAAAAAAGTGATAATTGTATCTTGAAGTTCAGGAATTTTTCTAATGTTTTCACAGGCTTCAATACCGTCCATTTCGGGCATCATAACATCTAAGATGATCAGTTGTGGCAACTCTTTCTTAGCTTTTATAACGGCTTCTTTTCCGTTGGAAGCCGTAGAGATTTGATATCCTTCTTGCGCTAGATTATACCCTACAATTTCAAGAATATCTTTCTCATCATCGACCAGTAAGATTTTAATATCTTTCTTTTTCATAATACGTTTGGTTGTATTTGTGAGCGTAAAGATAACGATAAATAAAAAGTAAATTGTATGTTAACCATAATTTAATCTCTTAACAATTTGATAACAATTGTGCAACTTATTCATAACAGGCTAATAACAGTAATATAATTTTGTAGCCCTTTCTTTGCAACGAATCAATATAACAATAATATGAAGATTAAATTTTTATTTTTCGCAGTACTTTTCTCAGCAATTTCATGGGCTCAAAACGCTACTGTGAAAGGACAAATTTTAGACAAAGAAATGAAAAACGAACCCCTTCCGTTTTCAACTGTTGTAATTAAAGAAACCAAACAAAATACAGCTACCGATGAAAATGGAAATTATTCCTTCTCTATGCCTGCTGGTAGCTACACCCTTGTAATTACTTATTTGGGTTATGAAACTAAAGAAATTCCATTTGCTGTTTCAGCTGGAGAAACTAAAATAATTAACCATACATTAGCCTCAACAGGGGGTGAAGAATTGAAAGAGGTAGTTGTAGAAGTTCAATATAGTAGAGAAAAAGAAAGTGCTTTGTTGCAAGAACAACAAAAAGCAGTTGAAATCAAGCAAAGTATTGGTTCGCAAGAATTATCTCGAAAAGGAATTAGTGATGTAGAAGAAGGACTAACTAAAATTACAGGAATTTCAAAAGTAGAATCTAAAGGCTTATTTATTAGAGGGCTAGAGGATCGTTACAATAATTTATTGGTAAATAATTTAGCGGTTCCTTCTAACAGTCCGTTCAAAAAAATCATCCCGTTGGATCAATTCCCAACAGATGTTGTAGGCTATATTGATGTATTCAAAACCTTTAATCCAAATATCTACGGGGATTTTGCAGGTGCAACTATAGATGTTAAAACCAGTCAAAATACCAAAGATCAAACAAAAATAAGTTTTGGAACCGGTTTCACAACCAATAATAATTTAACTGATTTTTTATTGTCTGAAGATGCAAATAACACCAAAAGTTATTTTGGTTTTGGCGGACAAGAAAGAGAATTACCAAGTGCATATGGCACTACACCTGCTGGAGTAACAAACAATGATTATGATTCTTCTTGGAACGTAAAAAAAATAAATGCCCCTTTAAATACAAGCACTGGAATAAGTCATTCCGGAAAATTTAATGTAGGTTCAAACAATTTATATTATGTATTTGCAACGAACTTTGATAATAAATATCAAGTGAGAGAGGGAGTTGATCGAACATTCTCGCAAGGTCAAGGAATCTATGATAATAATTTGAATAAAAAACAATTCAAATTTCAAACTCAATCATCAGTATTAATTGGTTTACAATATAAAGGAGATCGTCTCAAATTAAACTACACCAGTATGTTCTTGAAATCTACAGAAAACTTAATTCAAGATCAAATAGGGTATACAAGAACGGCTGTTCAAAACCCAAATGAATTTATTCGTTTAAACCAATACGAACAGTCCGATTATTTTGCCAATCAAGTTTTTGGAAGCTATAAATTATCGGATGATGATAAACATACGTTAAATGGTGGCGTTGCTTTCACAAGAACAAAATACAACCAGCCAGATAGAAAATTTATTACAGGTACAAAAATTTCAGATACCGAAATTAATACCCAATATGGAAGTAACAATTTAATTCGTCAGTTTTTTAATATTGAAAACAACTATCATATTTCAAGTAATTTAGAATACAATTATAAATTTGGAAACATCGAAAATAGCCGTAATAAATTATCATTTGGATACAATGGTTTTGGTGAATTTATGGCTTCTGAGTTCCGCTTTACATTTGGAACACCTAATGGTGCATCAGCATATAATGTTCCTGTAAATGATATTGATTCGTATATTCAAAATGATATTGCTAGTAACTTATTATTCTTTAATGAACAATCTACCGCTGAATGGAAAACAAAAGTATTCCAAAGAGCAGATGGCGTTTACACGAATTTATTGTTAAACGCAAGTGAAAAATTTGAATTTAACTTAGGTATTCGTGCAGAAAATACAATTAGAGAATACAAATATAAATCTATTGTAGACCCAATTTCAAACCCATACCGAACCAAAACAAATGAAAATTTATACATATTGCCTTCGTTAAATGTAAAATACGCATTAAGAGACGATCGTAATTTGCGTTTTGCTGTGTCTAAAACGTATACAAAACCTGTGCTTTTTGAAAGTTTAGACATCAATTTAATTAATGCAGATGGTACTACAGAATTAGGAAATTCTGATTTAGAAAACAGTCAAAACTATAACGCAGATATTAAATTCGAAGTATTCCCAACTCCAAAAGAAATGTTTGCTGCTTCGTTATTTGCCAAATACATTGATCAACCGATTGAAAGAACAATTCTTGCAAGTGCTACAGGTAGTGGTCAAACTATTACTTATTTCAATAATAAAAGTGCTACCTTGTTTGGAGCAGAATTTGAAGCTATTATTCAATTAAACAGAATTAGTGAAAATTTAGAAGGGTTTTCTTTTGGATTTAACACATCATTAATGATAACAGAATCTACTATTAATTTAAACAGACCAGGATCGGATTTTGATACGTTTACAAAAAGAGATCTTCAAGGTGCATCAAACTGTTTGTTGAATTCAGATCTAAAATATGAATTTAATATAGGTAGTAACTGTAAAAACACCACTTCATTAGTATATAATGTTTATGGTGAGCGTATTTATGCTGTGGGTATAGCTGGTTATGACCACATTTATGAAAAACCTTTTCACAAGCTAGACTTTGTATGGGGTAGTTCTATCAATAAAAAATGGGATCTTAAATTTGCTGTAGACAATATTTTAAACCCGTTGTATACTCGTGAACGCGGAACAGAAAATAAAATCTCAATCGAAGAATCATCTTTAATTGAACAATCCTACAAAAGAGGTGTTGGATTCTCAACTAATATCTCCTATACCTTTTAGTTAAAAAGAGCAGTATTAACTGCTCTTTTTTATTTACAATTTAACAACATTCGTTTTACGATTATTTGATTTTAGAATAACTTTTTTATAATACTAAAGAAACATTTAGAATATACAACCGACATAAATTTGTCCCAACTAATAATTAAATTAAAACAAATGAAAAATTTATTTTTAAGCCTTTCAATTTTGGCTACTGTATTTACTGGTTGTTCTGACGACGAAGAAAATACAATTACTCCAGTTCAAGGAGAACTAACTGGTTCTATTACTGCAAACAGAACGCTTGCGTATGGAAATTACACACTTAATGGAATTGTTACTATCGAAAGTGGTGTAACTGTTACTTTTGATGCTGGTTCAACAATTACAGCTAACGCTACAAATGGTGTTGATGCATTAGTTGTTAAAAATGGAGGCAAATTAATTATGAATGGTACTGCTTCTCAACCAATTGTAATGACAGAATCTTCAGCTATACCAGGTTCTTGGGGAGGTATCATCATGTATGGTGATGCGCCAATCAACGGGGCTGGTGGTGTAACTACTAAAACATCTGAAGATGGTTTAAATTTAATGTACGGTGGTACAAACGCTACTCATAATGGTGGTGTTTTACGATATGTAAGAGTAGAATATGCTGGTAAAAAAATTACAGATGGAACAAGTGAAATGAATGGGTTTTCTTTCTATTCAGTAGGTTCAGGTACTGTATTAGAAAACTTAGTTTCTTACAAAGGGGCTGACGATGGTTTCGAATTTTACGGAGGTACTGTAAGTGCAACAAGCTTAATTTCTTACGGAAACTATGACGACTCTTTCGACTGGCAAGATGGTTGGAAAGGTCAAAACAACACCAACTGGTATGCTTACCAAGTAGGTACTGGAAATTTTGGTATGGAAATCGAAGCATCAAACAACAACAATGCTTTTTGGCCAGTAATTTCTAACATTACTTTAAAAAGAGCAACAGGTACTATCACTGAAGGTGGTTCTTCTGCAGCAGAGTATGATGCCATCCAATTCAAAAAACAAGGTAATGGTCAATTTTCTAACATCATGATTTCTGGTTATACTACAACTGGTGCAACTGCTGTTAGAATTCAAGACGCAGCTACTAACACGGATCAAGTTAATGGAAGTAAAATTAAATTAACTAACGTTAAAATTAATGATAATACTTCTCAATTCGCAGGTGCAGGTACTGTAAGTGTTACTTTCCCTTCTGGAAACTATACAACAAGTACTTCGGCTACAGGTGCAAGCTTAACAGCTGGAAATTGGGCAACCGTTGGTGGTGTAAACTTATTACAATAATTAGTAATTACATACATTTTAAATCCCTCACTAGAGGGATTTTTTTTTGTTTGTCCATTTTTATACTTTTTTTAGTATCTTTACTTCTTTAATATTCGTTTCGGATGAAAAAAAATTACGCATTAATCCTTTTTATATTTTTTGTTTACGGCTCTTCTAGTGCGCTAGCCCAAGAGAGCAAAAACAATTCTATAGCAAAATCGCAAGAACCCATTATTGAGGGGCTTACTATTTATCCCAACCCTACCAGCAGCGGAAAAATATATATTGCTACCAAATTGTCATTGGATAAAAAAGTGGAAATTTTTAATGTATTGGGGAAAAAAGTATTGGAAACCGTTACAACTTCAAAAGAAGTAAATGTAAGTCAGCTTACCGCTGGGGTGTACATCATCAAAATCAAAGAAGGCGAAGCTACAGCAACTCGAAAACTGATCGTTAATTAGTTGATCTGTTAATACAACAATTTGTTAACAATTAAAGAGAACAACTCTATTTTATAATAAATAAATTTGAATAAAATTTTAATTTAATAACTATGAAAAAACTTTACACTTTAATAATAATTTTATGGGTTGCCTTTTCATCTCAGGCACAAGTAGTCATTAGCCAAGTTTATGGTGGTGGTGGAAATACAGGGGCAACTTTTACACATGACTTTGTTGAACTTTTCAATAGAGGAACTAGTGCAGTTGATATTTCGGCATGGTCTATTCAATATGCAAGTAGTGCTGGAACAACATGGAGTGTAACTGCAATACCTGCGTCAACAAGCATAGCTCCAGGAAAATATTTTTTAATAAAATTGGCTTCTCAAGCAGCAGTTGGAAATCCATTACCAACAGCTGATTTAGACATTACTTCATCTCCAGCTAATTTATCTGGAACAAATGGAAAAGTAGCATTAGTGAATAATTCTACTGCCTTAACTGGCGCAACACTAACCGCGGGCACCTATATTGATTTAGTGGGATATGGTAGTGGAACTGCTTTTGAAGGTACTGCTGCTGTTGCAGTATTATCCAATACAACTTCAGCTATTCGTTTAAACGGAGGATGTACCGATAACAATCAAAACAGTACCGATTTTTCTACGGGAACACCAACACCAAGAAATTCTAGTACGGCTACAAATACATGTTCTACAAGTCCTAGTTTAGCAATTGCTTCTCCTACAGGCGGAACCATTTACTCCCCAATAACCACCTCAGCAAATGTCGCTTTATCAATAAGTAATTTTGTTGTTGCTAGCGGAACAGGTGATGGCCACATTCATTATACAGTTAATGGTGGTGGCGTTGTAATGAAATATGACACAGCTCCGATAGCTTTAACAGGTCTAACGCCAGGAAACTATACGGTATATGTAGAATTGGTAAATAATAATCATGCACCGATAACCCCTGCTGTAAACGCTACGGTTACTTTTACCATTGCGGCCTACAATGTAGTTGCTAATTTAGGAGCATTAAGAGCTCACGTAACTGCAAATGGCGCCGGGAAATACTACCAAATTTCTAGTAATCCTGTAGTTACCTTCAAAAGAGCTACAAGAAATCAAAAATACATTCAAGATGGAACTGCTGCAATAGTAATTGATGATGCTACCACAGCACCGGGTGTAATTACAACCACAATGAATGTAGGTGATGCCGTTTCAGGATTAAAAGGACAATCGCTATTGTTTAATGGTTTATTAGAATTAACTCCTATAGAAAATGCAACGGTTGCCTCAACTGGCAACACTGTTACACCTCAAGTGGTAACAATTGCAAATGTACTGGCTAATTTTGAAAATTATGAAAGTGAATTGGTTCAAATTACGGGGGTAACTTTTGATGCCACTGCAACCAATTTTGCTGCAAACGCAAATACTCCCATTACTGCGCCTACTGCTTCTGTTTTTAGATCAAACTTTTCAGCAACTGAAGTAGATTATATAGGTCAAGCAATCCCAACTACTCCTAGAACAATTATTGCATTCCCAGGAGAAAATACCGTTTCTGTTCCTTCGCCTTCAATTTATTTTGTAGCACGATCTTTGGCAGAATTAAATGTGTTGTCATCAACTTCATTTGACAACATCAACGGTTTAACCATGTATCCCAACCCATTATCTGGAAACACGTTATATTTGACATCAACTGCAAATGCAGCAATGTCAATTGAAGTCTATGACCTTTTAGGGAAAGAAGTGTTGAAAGCTAATGTGGTAAACAATGCCGTTAACGTTGCTAAATTAACTGTGGGCGTTTATGTCGTTAAAATTATCGAAGATGGCAAAATTGCTACTCGAAAATTAGTGATCCAATAATTTAGATGCAGAACTAACTTCAGCATAAAAATAGAAAAGCAGCAACGAAAGTTGGTGCTTTTTTTATTATAACCCATTTGTTTCCTATTTTTGCCCCATGATTGCACCCGAAGACATCTTCCATATTGGTTCCAAAAAAGAATTTGAAAAAATGACTTTAAAAGTCTTTCGTCACCAATACGATACTAATGGGTTGTACCAACAATTTTGTCAGTTTTTGAAGAAAGACAAAACCAATGTCAAATCCATCTCCGAAATTCCGTTTTTGCCCATTCAATTTTTTAAAAGTCACGACGTCATCAGTTCAAACGAACCCGCTCAACAAATTTTTACGAGTAGCGGCACCACTGGAACACAAACTAGTCACCATTTGGTCACCGATGTTAGTTGGTACGAAAAAAGTTATCGCCTAGGCTTCTCTCAGTTTTATGGCAACATAGAAGATTATTGTGTATTAGCCTTGCTCCCGTCATATTTAGAACGCGAAGGTTCTTCCTTAATTTACATGGTTGAAGATTTAATTGAAAGCAGTAATCACGAGGACTCTGGATTTTATTTGAATAATTACAGCGAACTTTTGCTAAAAATAGAAAAATTAAACAAAGAAGGCAAAAACACAATTCTAATTGGCGTAACCTATGCATTATTAGACTTGATCGAATATGCGCAAACTACTTCATTCCCCCTTCAAGGGATAGGGAGCAACCTCATCATTATGGAAACCGGAGGCATGAAAGGAAAACGCAAAGAACTAATTCGAGAAGAATTACATACTATTTTATGCAACGGTTTTGGGGTTTCAAAAATTCATTCCGAATATGGCATGACCGAATTGCTTTCGCAGGCTTACTCCATGGGCGACGGTCTGTTTGAATGTCCGCCCTGGATGCAAATTATCATACGTGATACCGAAGATGCTTTAACGTATGTTCCTGAGGGAAAAACGGGGGGCATCAATGTGATTGATTTGGCCAATATTAATTCGTGTTCCTTTATTGCCACACAAGATTTGGGCAAAAAATATCCCAACCATTCGTTTGAAGTGTTGGGACGTTTTGATCATTCTGATATAAGGGGTTGTAATTTACTGGTGGTTTAATTGTTGATTTGATTATTCGAATCTACAGCTTAAACAATTTTAATTACGTAATAATTTTTCTTTCCTTTTTGCAACAACAAGAATTGGTTATTGATTAAATCTGCCGACGAAATTTTATAATCTTCTGCTACTTTCTCTTTATTCAAAGAAATAGCATTCTGTTTTAATTCTCTGCGCGCATCACTATTAGACGCCAAGAAATTAGTTTTAGCAGAAAGTGCGGCAATCATATCTATGCCTTCACTTAATTCTTCTTTTGAAATTTCAGCTTGAGGCACGCCATCAAATACTTCTAAAAATGTTTTCTCGTCTAACTTTTTCAATTCGTCCATTGATGGACTAAAGAAAGCGTTCGATGCTGCAATTGCATTTTCTAAATCTTCTTTTGAATGCACCATCACCGTAATTTCCTCTGCCAAACGCTTTTGTAAAACACGAAGGTGAGGCGCTTCTTGATGGGTAGCTATAACTTGTGCGATCGTTGCTTTGTCTAAAAAAGTAAAAATTTTAATGTATTTTTCGGCATCAACATCTGAAGTATTTAACCAATACTGATAAAATTTATAAGGGGAAGTACGTGCTGCATCTAACCAAATATTACCGCCTTCCGATTTTCCAAATTTGGTACCATCGGCTTTGGTAATTAACGGACAGGTTAAAGCATAGGCCTTCCCTGCTTCAATTCTGCGAACTAATTCTGTACCGGTAGTGATGTTACCCCATTGGTCACTTCCGCCCATTTGAAGCGTACATTTTTTTGCTCGGTACAAATGTAAAAAGTCATATCCTTGAACCAATTGGTAGGTAAATTCGGTAAAGGACATTCCTTCTGATGTTTCTCCTGTTAATCGCTTTTTAACGGAATCTTTTGCCATCATGTAGTTCACAGTGATATGTTTTCCTACATCACGAATAAAATCAAGGAATGAAAATTCTTTCATCCAATCGTAATTATTCACCAGCTCAGCAGCATTTGCTTCGGCAGATGTGAAATCTAAAAAACGGGCCAATTGCTCTTTGATCGCTTCTTGATTATGGCGTAAAGTAGCTTCGTCTAACAAATTTCGTTCGTTTGATTTCCCAGAAGGATCGCCAATCATTCCGGTTGCTCCTCCTACAAGCGCTAGGGGTTTGTGGCCACTTAATTGAAAATGTTTTAACAACATGACGCCCACTAAGTGTCCAATATGTAAAGAATCGGCAGTTGGATCAATCCCTACATACGCTACCCGCATTTGCTCCATTAAATGTTCTTCGGTGCCGGGCATAACGTCGTGGAGCATTCCTCTCCAAGTTACTTCTTCAATAAAATTCTTCATGATGCTTTAATAATTTAAGCAAAGATAGTTTTTAGTTTAAAAGTTTAAAAGTTTTCTTCACATTTCAAAAACAATTCTTCCAACATACAGCTTCCAGCTTCTATCAAAAAATAGTATCTTTACCTCATGATTTTAGTTACAGGCGCAACGGGATTAGTAGGTTCTCACTTACTAGTAGCACTTCTTCAAGAAAACGATGAAGTAAAAGCACTCTACCGATCGAATTCCCAAAAAGAACAAACAAAAAAGGTGTTTGCTCACAAAAATCAACTGGCTTTATTTGAAAAAATTATATGGGTTAAAGGAGATATCACCGATCTTCCTTCCCTCGAAATTGCATTTGACACGGTAACCCATGTTTATCATTGTGCTGCAGTGGTTTCATTTGATCCCAAAGAAGAGGAGAAAATTAGAAAAGTTAATATTGAAGGAACGGCCAATATTGTAAATTGTTGTCTCGATTTTAAGGTTAAAAAATTATGTCATGTGAGCTCCATTGCAGCACTGGGCGACCCTAAAGCAAACGAAACCCTCATCACAGAAGAAACCGAATGGAATTTTGAAAAACAACACAGTGATTATGCTATATCCAAATATGGAGCAGAATTAGAAGTTTGGCGAGGATTTCAAGAAGGACTTGATGTGGTTATCGTAAATCCCGGAGTGATATTTGGATTCGGATTTTCAAATTTAGGCAGCTACCTCTTTATTCAATGGGTAAAAAAAGGTATTCCATTCTACACCACCGGAATTATTGGAATTGTGGGAGTCCAAGATGTCGTGACATCGATGAAGTCGCTTATGAAAAGTGCTATTTCTGGAGAACGCTATATTGTAGTGGGAGAAAATTGTAGCTATAAAGAGCTCTTTGATTGCCTGGCAACTTTATTACAAACCAAAAGTCCATTTATTAACGCTTCCAAGTTAGTTACAGCCGTTGCTTGGCGATTTGATTGGCTGTGGTCGACTGTTACAAATAGTAAACGAAAATTAACGAAAGCTACTGCCGCCTCTTCCCATGCAACCGCGCTTTATTCTTCTATAAAAATTCAAACGGAAATTGAGATTACCTTTACTCTAAAGGAGACGTTTTTAAACGAGGTTTTTTAACGGGATCTATACTTTGAGGAAGTAATTCTGTCTCTTTTTTTAATTTGTCAAGTCGGTCTAACACTTCTTGGTGCATTTGTTTGTACAAAACTATATCCGCAGCATAATACCGCTGATTTTGATAGTATGTTAAACTATCAATTTTATATTTTTTATAAATGAAGGTATTACTATTGATATTGTTTTGTACTAATTTGTCAGAAAAAATACCGTCTGCCGCTTGCAAAACCGCTAAATCAAATACTATATCTGTCATGGTTTCTTGGTCCAATAAACGATCGGGTTTTGGCACCGGATTATTGGAACAGGATAACAAACTAATTGTACAAAAAAATAATAATGCCTTTTTCATTTATAGTTCTCTTTCAAATAATAAACGTTGCCCTGCTTTTTCTTCTTTGATTTTTCCATTGGCAAAGACTAATTTTCCATTCACAAAGGTATGCGTTACTCGCGATTTAAAATTATAGCCTTCAAACGGAGACCAACCACATTTATATAAAATATTTTCTTTTTTTACATTCCAAGGCAAATAAGCGTTTACAATGGCAAGGTCTGCATAGAACCCTTCTTTAATAAAGCCCCGTTTCTCTATTTTAAAAATTTTGGCCGGATTGTGACAAAACTTCTCCACGATTTTTTCTACTGATATCTTGCCTTGATGGTGTGCTTCAAAAAGAGCCACTAAAGCGTGTTGCACTAATGGACCACCGGAAGGGCAGGTGGTATATGGATTTGATTTTTCTTCAAGGGTATGGGGGGCATGATCTGTAGCAATTACATCGATACGATTGTCTAATAAAGCTTTCCAAAGTGCGTCTTTGTCATCTTGCGTTTTAACCGCAGGATTCCATTTAATAAGCGAACCTTTGGTTTCATAATCGGCAGCTGTAAACCACAAATGGTGGATACAAACTTCTGCCGTAATTTGTTTTTGTTCCAATGGAATTTTATTGGTAAACAAAGACATTTCTTTAGCCGTAGACAAGTGAAAAACGTGCAAACGTGCTCCTGTTTTTTTAGCTAAAGCAATGGCTTTTGAAGACGAAATATAACACGCTTCTGCACTGCGAATAAGATGATGACGGTTCACTGGGATAGCCTCTCCAAATTCTTCTTTATATTTTTCTGTATTGGCTTTAATAGTTGCTTCATCTTCACAATGAACAGCAATAAGCATTTTTGTAGATGAAAATATTTTTTCGAGCACATCAGGATTATCTACCAACATATTTCCAGTAGACGAACCTAAAAACAATTTAATTCCAGCTACATTTCTTGGGTTCGTTTTTAATATTTCCTCAAGGTTATCATTTGTTCCGCCCATCATAAAAGAATAATTGGCATGTGAACTCTCAGCAGCTATTTGATATTTTTGCTCTAATAATTCCTGAGTAACTGCATTTGGAACCGTATTAGGCTGTTCTATAAATGACGTTATTCCACCTGCAATGGCTGCTTTACTCTCGGATTCTATGGTTCCTTTATGGGTAAGTCCGGGCTCTCTAAAATGTACCTGATCGTCAATCGCCCCAGGAATCACATAACTCCCTTCGGCATCTATGATCACACATCTTGAGGTTTTAGGACTTATTTTTTCGGCAATTTCAGTAATCCATTCATTTTCAATTAAAATATCCCCTTCAAAAACGACACCTTCATTTACAATTTTAGCATTTCTAATTAAATATGTACTCATTATAGTTTATTAAATATTTTTCGTAATCGTAACATAATCACTCCAACAACCGCTTCACGAATAATTCCTCCGCTCATTTTTGATTGCCCTTTCGTTCTGTCGGTAAAGATAATTGGGACTTCTTGAATCACAAATTGAAGAACAAAAGCCCTGTATTTCATTTCTATTTGAAAAGCATACCCAACAAATTTTATGCGATCCAAATTTATTTTTTCTAGAACAATTCTTTTATAACATTTGAACCCTGCAGTTGCGTCGGCGATTTTCATTCCCGTAATCATTCGCACATATACCGAAGCAAAATAGGACAGTAATACTCGACTCAAGGGCCAGTTTACCACATTAACCCCATTAGAATAGCGAGAACCAATGGCAACATCGGCTCCGTTTTCACAAGCGGCCAACAATTTTTCTAAATCAAGAGGATTGTGGGAAAAATCAGCATCCATCTCAAAAATAAAATCATAGCTTTTTGACAATGCCCACTTAAATCCGTGCACGTATGCTGTTCCTAATCCGGCTTTTTTTGTGCGGACTTCTAAAAACAAACGGTCAGCATTTTGTGCTTGCATCGCGCTAACTTTTTGAGCGGTTCCATCGGGCGAATTATCATCTACAATTAAAACATGATAAACAGAAGGCAATGCAAAAACTGCATTAATTATTGCTTCTATATTTTCAATTTCGTTATAAGTTGGAATGATGACAATACCTCTAGCCATTTCAAGTATACTATTTTGGTGCAAAAATAAGCTATTTTGAGTGGACTTTTCTTAATAATTTTATAATAATCAAATTGATACATTTTTTTGTAATTTTGCACCGTATGAATGCAATTGAATTACACGAGAGAATTACCGAAAATAAAGACTGGGCAACCCTATTGTTTGTGCTTTGTCTTGGTATCGTTACCGTGAATAAATCGATTTCTTGGGTGCGGTTTTCTGAATTCATTCGATTAGCATATTCGGACAAATACAACAAAATTTATCGTGATAGTAATAATTTGAAAAATGGCTTTACCGTTTCTATGTTTTTTTTGCAATTGATTTCGTTTTCGTTTTTTATTGTCTTGGTATTGCAGCAATTTAAAGCCCAAGAAAAAAATATACTTATTTTATACATTCAAGTGTTTACTTTTTTGAGTGTTTTTGTTTTATCAAAATTCTTACTTGAGAAAATTATTGCTACCGCTTTTAAGATCGAGGAATTTAATGAGCAGTTCAATCTGTTAAAAGTTAATTATAGAACGTATCTTAGTTTGCTTCTGTTGCCCATTAACATTATTCTTTATTATAATCCCATTCAATCAACTACATTTTTTTGGTTGCTTATTATTTTGCTTTTAGCACTAAATGTAGTGACGTATATCATTGCATTGAAATTATATCAAAATTTACTAATACGCAAAATATTTTATTTTATTTTGTATCTTTGCACCCTTGAAATAGCCCCTTACTATTTCATTTATAATTGGTTTACAAAAAATTAGAGAGAAATTATGCCAAATTTAAAAGTGAAAACAATTTTAGTTTCTCAACCTGAGCCTAAAGTAGAAAATTCTCCTTATTTTGAGTTGCAGAATAAACTTAAAGTGAAAGTTGATTTTAGACCCTTCATTCATGTGGAAGGTGTTCCTGCCAAAGAAGTAAGAGCTCAAAAAATCGATTTAAACAACTTTTCAGCTATTATTTTAACCAGCAGAAATTCAGTAGACCACTTTTTTAGAGTGGCCGAAGAAATGCGCTACAAAGTACCCGAAGATTTAAAATATTTTTGTCAGTCTGAAGCGGTGGCTTTTTACTTACAACGTTATGTGGTGTATCGAAAAAGAAAAATATATGTTGGCCAAAAAGATTTTGCTGAATTATCACCCCTGATAAAAAAATACAAAGACGAAAAATTCTTATTGCCCTCTTCTGATCAATTGAATGCAGATGTACCGCCCACACTAGATGCTTTAAAAGTCGATTGGACCAAAGGAACTTTTTACAAAACGGTAATGAGTGATTTATCAGACTTGAAAGATGTGTATTATGACGTTTTAGCCTTTTTCAGCCCTACGGGAATTAAATCCTTGTTTAAAAATTTTCCAGATTTTAAACAAAACAATACTCGAATTGCTGTTTTTGGTAGTACCACGCAAAAGGAGGCCTTGGAACATGGTTTGCGCATTGATATTATGGCGCCAAGCCCTGGAACTCCATCGATGACGGGAGCCCTCGAAAAATATGTGGCCGAAGTAAACAAAGGAAAATAACAAATAGACCCTAAAAAAAAGTCCCGAAAATTTCGGGACTTTTTTTTGAATAAATAGTGATATTAACCTATTTGCGGACCAGCAGCAACAAGGTTTTTTCCTTCTTGATTATCGGTATATTGTACAAAATTATTAATAAATCTAGCCGCTAAATCTGTCGCTTTTGTTTCCCATTCTGACGCATCAGTATAGGTATCTCTTGGGTCTAATATTACTGGGTTTACATCGTGTAATTGTGTGGGGATTTCAAAATTGAAAATCGGAACCGATTTTGTGGTTGCTTGCTCAATAGAACCATCCAAAATAGCATCAATGATTGCTCTGGTATCTTTGATTGAAATTCGTTTCCCTGTTCCATTCCAGCCGGTGTTCACCATATACGCTTTAGCTTGGTGTTGCTCCATTTTTTTTACCAATTCTTGCCCGTATTTTGTAGGATGTAACGATAAAAATGCTTTTCCAAAACAAGCCGAAAAGGTAGGCTCAGGCTGGGTTACACCTCTCTCGGTACCCGCTAATTTTGCGGTAAATCCCGATAAGAAATAATATTTGGTTTGTTCGGGTGACAATTTAGAAACCGGCGGCATTACTCCAAAAGCATCTGCCGTTAAGAAAATAACTTTGGTAGCATGGCCTGCTTTTGAAACCGGTCGTACAATATTATCAATATGGTAAATGGGATAAGATACACGGGTATTTTGAGTAACCGAGCCGTCTTTAAAATTTATTTTTCCCGTATCATCCAGCGTAACATTTTCTAGTAGCGCATCTTTTTTAATTGCAGCATAGATATCTGGCTCATTTTCGGCACTCAAGTCTATGGTTTTGGCATAGCATCCGCCTTCAAAATTAAACACCCCCGAATCGTCCCATCCGTGCTCGTCGTCTCCAATTAATTCGCGTTTCGGATCGGTTGATAAAGTCGTTTTACCCGTGCCAGACAATCCGAAAAACACTGCTACATCTCCAGCGGCACCTTTATTGGCAGAACAGTGCATAGAAGCCATCCCTTTCAGTGGCAAATAATAATTCATCATGGAGAACATCCCTTTTTTCATTTCACCTCCATACCAAGTTCCACCAATTAACTGAATTTTTTCAGTCAAATTAAATGCAACATATACTTCCGAATTCAAACCGTGAGCAGCAAAGTCTTTAAAACTAGTTTTTGAACCATTCATAACTATGAAGTCGGGTTCGCCAAAATTTTCTAATTCGCCTTTTGAAGGACGAATAAACATATTTTTTACAAAATGAGCTTGCCAAGCTACTTCCATAATGAAACGTACTTTCAATCGGGTGTCTTCATTGGCACCACAAAAAGCATCTACTACATATAATTTTTTGCCTGAAAGTTGCTGAATTGTATTTTCTTTCAAGGCATTCCAAGTATCTTGAGAAATCGGTTTGTTATCATTAGTTGCTTTTTCAGAATTCCACCACACCGTATTTTCCGTAACACTGTCTTTGACGATATATTTATCCTTAGGAGAGCGACCGGTAAATTCTCCAGTCATCACATTAACGGCCCCAAGTTCCGATAATTGCCCCTTTTCATAGCCTTCAAGCGACTCGTTTAAAGCTTCATCATATAATAAATCATAGGAAGGATTGTAGATTATTTCTGTTACATTCAGGATTCCATATTTTTCTAACGCAATCGATTTCGTAATTTGAGCGTTTGTATCCATAAATTGTTTCTTAAGTTGTGTTTTAAATAAAGTGCAAAATTATAAATTAAATTTTAGATAGCCTTTAAATTGTTGGTTTTTTACATAAAATCGAGTAAAACAAGTAGCCCCAGGCCGAAATCAAGAATAGGCCACCGATCGGAGTAAACGGCCCTAAAAATTTGGTTTTCAAATGGGTAAGCTCATTTGTAGCCAACAAGTAAATGGATCCTGTAAAAAAGACTATGCCAGAAAGTGTCAACCAAAAAATGATGAAACGCTCTTTTTCATTCAGCATAGAAAAGGTTCCAATAAATAATAAAAACAGAGCATGATACATTTGATATCGAACTCCAATTTCAAAAGATTGCAATTGGGCTTCAGAAAGCACTTTTTTTAATGCATGGGCACCAAAAGCCCCTAAAATGATCGCGGTTAATCCTAAAACAGCGGCAGTCAAAAGAATTTTTTTATCCATTTGTTCCTTATTTCCTCCAAAGGTAGTAAAAGTTTTAAGGTTAAGTGAGGATATATATCAGAAAAAAACTTTTATAAATATAACATTTTACTATCTTCGTGTTATATTTTTATTAATCGTAACAGATGAAACACATATTAGTAATTGGTGCGGGCCGTTCAGCATCATCACTTATAAAATACTTATTAGATCATTCGGAAAAAGAACAATTGCATATTACGATTGCTGACTTATCTATAGAATTAGCGCAACAAAAAACAAAAAATCATAAAAATGCAACGGCTATTGCTTTTGATATTTTTAATGCCGAACAAAGAAAAACGGAGATTCAAAAAGCAACTGTTGTCATTTCAATGTTACCCGCCCATTTACATATAGAAGTTGCTAAGGATTGCCTCACTTATAAAAAACATATGGTTACGGCTTCCTATATTAGTCCGGCTATGCAAGAATTGGACGAAGCGGCAAAAGCAAACGAGCTGATCTTTATGAATGAAGTGGGACTAGACCCAGGTATTGATCACATGAGTGCTATGAAAGTGCTCGATGAAATTAGGGCTCAAGGGGGAAACATCATTTTGTTTGAGTCCTTTTGTGGTGGTTTAGTGGCTCCAGAAAGTGATACCAATTTATGGAATTACAAATTTACTTGGAACCCAAGAAACGTGGTACTGGCAGGGCAAGGTGGTGCTGCTAAATTTATTCAAGAAGGCACTTATAAATACATTCCCTATTCAAAATTATTCAGAAGAACCGAATTTTTGGAAGTAGAAGGCTACGGTCGATTTGAAGCTTATGCCAACCGAGATTCGTTGAAATACAGAAGCGTTTATGGTTTAGACGACGTGTTAACTTGCTATCGAGGAACAATTAGAAGGGTAGGTTATTCCAGAGCTTGGGATATTTTAGTCCAATTAGGAATGACCGATGATTCGTATATCATTGACAACTCAGAAGATATGACGTATCGAGAATTTACCAATTCGTTTTTACCCTATCATCCCACCGATACGGTTGAAATAAAATTGAGAGCTACTCAAAAAATTGACCAAGATGATATCATTTGGGATAAATTAGTAGAATTGGATTTATTCAATCCTGAAAAAAAAGTAGAATTGGTAAAAGCGACACCCGCTCAAATATTAGAAAAAATTTTAGCAAAAAAATGGACATTACAACCTCAAGATAAAGACATGATTGTTATGTACCACAAAATAGGGTACGAATTAAACGGACAGAAAAAACAAATAGATGCTACTATGGTTTGTATAGGTGACGATCAAATCTATACTGCAATGGCAAAAACCGTAGGATTACCCGTAGCAATAACCGCTTTAAAAATCATCAATAAAGAAATTACAACAACCGGAGTTCAATTGCCAATAAAGAAAGATGTTTATCTACCCATTTTGAAAGAACTGGAGCGTTATGGCGTTGTTTTCAAAGAGATACATGTACCCTATTTAGGATACAATCCGCTGAATGTAAAAAATTAATCCCTATACTCTACTGCATAAAAAAATCCGTCCCACTTGTGAGACGGATTTTTATTATTACTCTATTTTTTTTAATCTCGCGATCCTAATATTCGTAAAGCCCAGTATAACAATGAAGCTAATGCTCCTAATGCTGCCACTACATACGTTCGGGCGGCCCATTTTAAAGAATCCTCAGCGCCTGCGAATTCTTCTTGACTCAACATGTTTTTATTTTTTAACCATGCCAAAGCTCTGTTACTCGCATCATATTCTACTGGAAGGGTAATAAAACTAAATGCCGTTGCAATGGCCATCAAAACCAACCCTGCCACGGCCACATAAAATCCGATTCCTGTTTTAGAGGCAAAACCTAAAATTAAGCCCCCCATAATTAACCATTGAGACATGCTTGAAGAAACGTTGACCATAGGCACCATTTTAGATCGCATGGTCAGCCACTGATAGGCTTGCGCATGTTGAACCGCATGACCACATTCGTGTGCTGCCACAGCAGCAGCAGCCGCATTTCGTTGGTTGTAAACGGCCTCAGATAAATTAACCGTTTTATTTACCGGATTGTAATGATCCGTAAGTTGTCCGGGTGTAGAAATTACTTGAACTCCTCTAATTCCATGATCTGCCAACATTTTTTCGGCTATTTCGGCACCACTCATGCCATTGCGTAAGGTTATTTTTGAATACTGCGCAAATTTATTTTTCAAACGGTTACTTACCATCCAACTTGCTAGTGCAATAACCCCAATCATTAAATAATATCCTAACATATTTTTTGAATTTAAAATTTAAAGTTACAAAATAAGTATCAAATGACAAGCCAAAATAAATGAATGACATCTTGGCATTTTATTATACGTAAAAAATGAAAAATGTTACAAAAAAAACTCAAACTTTTATGTTTGAGTTTTTAATATTGACACATTCTATGTTATCCCACTAAATTAATAATCTTTCCTGGAACGATAATCACTTTATTTGGCGTTCTGCCTTGAAGTTGTGCTTGTGTTCTTTCATCGGCCATTACGATTTCTTCAATTTGAGCAGCAGTTAAATCTAACGGTAATTTAATCGTAAAACGCATTTTACCATTGAATGAAACCGGATATTCTTTTTCAGATTCTACCAAATATTTTTCTTCACATTTTGGAAAAGCTACTGTTGAAATGGAACCTTCGTGACCTAAAGCACTCCATAATTCCTCTGCAATATGCGGCGCATACGGCGAAACTAAAACTGCTAAAGGTTCTAAAATCGCACGATGGTTGCATTTTAATTGTTGCAATTCGTTCACGCAAATCATAAATTGTGATACCGAGGTGTTGAATGAAAAATTCTCTATGTCTTCGGTTACTTTTTTAATGGTTTTATGTAACGATTTGTACATGTCTGCTGTTGGTTCATCGTTTACTATAACTGAACCGTTATCATCAAAATACAAACGCCATAATTTTTTCAAGAAACCAGAAACACCTGTAATTCCAGCTGTATTCCAAGGTTTAGATTGCTCCAAAGGCCCTAAAAACATTTCGTATAAACGTAAGGTATCGGCGCCATATTCATCACAAATATCATCTGGCGAAACTACATTGTATTTTGATTTCGACATTTTTTCTACTTCTCGACCTACAATGTATTTGCCGTCTTCTAAAATGAATTCGGCATCTGCATAATCAGTATATAATGGATGTGCTTTGAATTTTTCAATATCTAATTCATTCGAAATATCATTGATACATGCTACATCCACGTGAATGGGATGCACAATTTTACCTTGAATTAATCCTTTTGAATACAAAGTTTTAGAGTCTTCACTTCTATACACAAACGCGCTCATTCCCAAAATCATCCCTTGATTAATGAGCTTTTTGAAGGGTTCTTCTGTGGGTGCGTATCCGCTGTCTTTTAAGAATTTATTCCAAAAACGCGAATATAGTAAATGTCCTGTAGCGTGCTCGCTTCCGCCAATGTATAAATCGACGCTTTCCCAGTATTTTAAGGCGTCTTCGTTAGCAAATGCTTCGGTGTTGTGCGCATCCATATAACGCATCCAATACCAAGAAGAACCTGCCCAACCTGGCATCGTGTTCAATTCTAACGGAAATACGTTTACATTATCTATCAACTCACAACTCACAACTCCAGCCTTTTCTAAGTCCCACGCCCAAATCGTTGCATTTCCTAATGGCGGTTGCCCGTCTTCGGTGGGTAAGTACTTTTCAACTGCTGGCAAAGCGATTGGTAAGTGTTTTTTGTCAATCATTTGTGGCAAGCCATTTACATAATATACTGGAAAAGGTTCGCCCCAATAACGTTGGCGAGAGAAAACGGCATCGCGTAAACGATAATTCACTTTGGCATTTCCTGCCCCTATTTTTTCTAAAGCTTCGATGGCTTTTTTCGTTCCGTTTTTATAATCTAATCCGTTTAAGAAATCAGAATTTACCAATTCGAATCCGCTTTTTTCTCCGTATGCGGCTTCTGAAATATCTTGGTTGAAAATGTTTTTTATTTCGGGCATTCCGTGCGTTCCTTTAAAGAAATTCGCGAAAGCATAATCACGCTCATCGCCACAAGGAACGGCCATAACGGCACCTGTTCCATAACCCGCTAAAACGTAATCGCCAATCCAAACTGGAATTGGTTCTTTGGTAAACGGATGTTCGGCATATGCACCTGTAAATACTCCTGAAATGGTTTTTACATCGGCCATTCTTTCTCTTTCTGAACGTTTTGCTGTCGCTTCCACATAGGCATCCACCGCTGCTTTTTGTTCGGTAGTAGTAATTTGTGAAACCAATTCATGTTCTGGAGCTAGTGTCATAAACGTCACTCCGAAAATGGTATCAGGTCTCGTCGTAAACACTTCAACTTGAAACTTGGAACCTGAAACTTGAAACTTAACTGTAGCTCCGACCGATTTTCCAATCCAATTGCGTTGTGATTCTTTGATCGATTCACTCCAATCGATACCGTTTAAACCTTGTAATAAGCGTTCCGAGTAAGCAGAAATTCGCATACTCCATTGTGTCATTTTCTTACGAACTACCGGGTGTCCGCCACGTTCTGAAACACCGTTTACAATTTCGTCATTCGCTAAAACGGTTCCTAAGGCCGCACACCAATTGACCTCGGTTTCGGCCAAATAGGTTAATCGGTATTGCAAGAGTATTTTTTGCTGTTGTTCCGATGAAAAAGCGTTCCATTCTGCTGCTGTAAAGGATGTGATGTTATCATCGCAAACGGCATGAACTTGAGCATTCCCGTTTTTTTCAAATTCTTGCATTAAGGTGCAAATACTTTCTGCTTTATCGGTTGTTTTATTGTACCAAGATTCAAATAGTTGGATGAAAATCCATTGGGTATGTTTGTAATAATCTGGATTTGACGTGCGTACTTCTCTGCTCCAATCAAATGAAAAACCAATTTTATCCAATTGTTCACGGTAACGTGCGATATTTTCACGCGTTGTTTTTTCGGGATGTTGCCCTGTTTGAATGGCATATTGTTCGGCGGGCAACCCAAACGAATCATACCCTTGTGGATGCAATACATTAAACCCTTTATGACGTTTATATCTTGCTACAATATCTGAAGCGATGTACCCTAACGGATGCCCCACATGCAATCCTGCTCCTGATGGATAGGGAAACATGTCCAATACATAGTATTTGGGTAAAGGGTTTTGTTCGTTAGGTTCTTGCGCCTTAAACGTTTGGTTTTGGGCCCAATAGGCTTGCCATTTGGCTTCTATTTTTTCGTGGAAATATTTCATTAGTGTATATATTGTTCTCGGTTATTGTTTGAGTTAGTTACAAGCAATAAAACGCTGCGCAAATTTACAGTATTAATCTTAAAGTTGAAAGTGAATAGATTAGATTCTAATGTGTCTATAATTCAAAAAAATAAATTAATTCTAAAGATAACTTTTTTGAAAAGTAATTTGATTATTCTCTATTTTTGTACCACCTAAACTCATAAAAATGAAAGTAGCCGTAGTGGGCGCTACCGGAATGGTAGGCGAAATAATGCTTCAAGTATTAGCAGAACGAAATTTTCCAGTGACCGAATTGATTCCGGTTGCCTCAGAAAAATCAGTGGGAAAAGAAATCGAATGGAAAGGAAAAAGCTATAAAGTAGTGAGTTTACAAACTGCTGTAGATCTTAAGCCAGAAATTGCTTTGTTTTCAGCTGGTGGCGAAACTTCATTAGAATGGGCCCCTAAATTTGCTGCTGTTGGCACTACTGTAATTGATAATTCATCGGCATGGCGAATGGACGAAACTAAAAAATTAATCGTTCCCGAAATCAATGCTTCGGTTTTAACCCAAGACGATAAAATTATTGCTAATCCGAACTGTTCAACCATTCAAATGGTGATGGCTTTAGCGCCATTACATACTAAATATGACATCAAACGTATTGTAGTTTCCACCTATCAATCCATTACAGGAACAGGAGTAAAAGCAGTACAACAATTAGAAAATGAATATGCGGGTATTGAGGGGGAGATGGCCTATAAGTATCCTATTCACAGAAATGCCATTCCTCAATGCGACAGCTTTGAAGCCAATGGGTATACTAAAGAAGAAATGAAACTGGTGCGAGAAACCCAAAAAATCTTAAACGACAAAACCATTGCGGTTACTGCTACTGCCATTCGAATTCCGGTCGTGGGCGGTCACAGTGAAACGGTAAACATTCAGTTTGAAAACGATTTTGATTTGAACGAGGTGCGTCAAATTTTACATAATACGCCTGGCGTAACGGTTCAAGATAATTTAGACACCTACACCTATCCGATGCCTATTTATGCGCAAGGAAAAGATGATGTTTTCGTAGGAAGAATCCGAAGAGATGAAAGCCAACCAAACACTATTAATATGTGGATCGTTTCCGATAACTTACGAAAAGGGGCGGCTACGAATACGATTCAAATTGCAGAATATTTGGTAGCAAATAGTTTAGTGTAAATTCAGTATTTATTTTTCGCTATTTCTTCGTATCTATTTTTGCTGTTCTTTAAAACAGTATCTTTGTAATTGTGAAAAAGAAATTATTATATATAAACATTAGCTTGATGCTTGCCGTTTTATTTGCGGTATGCTATCAATCAGTGCATGCTTTTTCGCACGAGCACCATCATTTAAATGAGCGTTGTGCTGAATCGCATCATTTCACTTTTAAAGTTTCTGAAAAAACGATTGCAGAAAGTGACGATTGCCACATTTGTGATTTCAAATTTGTAGTTTTTTTATCGCCAGAAATTCTTCATTTTGACTTAATTCCTTCCTATTACGAAATTCCTTATCTATTTAAGAGTGCTGAATCTTGCATTACTTTTGAAGGAAATACGTTCAACCTGCGCGGACCACCTGCTTTTATTTCATAACTAATTTAGCCTATTACTTTCAGGCCCATTTTGTTTTATGTCCTATTGATATAAAGCAAACTTCTATATTATTTATCAAATAAATCAAAGCACAATGAAAAATATTTTCAAGATACTGCTGCTATTGGTCTCTACAGCAGGGTATTCCCAATATAAAATTAGTGGTTATGTAACCAATTCGCGCCAACAAAATTTACAAGGTGTAATCATTCACATGGAGGAAAATAATGTAGAAACCAAAAGTGATGAAAAAGGATATTATGAATTTATATCTGTCCCAAAAGGACAACATAAAATTATTTTTCAAGCAATAGGATATGATATAAAAACAGTGCTTCTTTCTACCCTTACTTCAGAAAATACCTTAAATGTAGAATTATTGGAAAAAGCACAACATTTGGATGCCGTAATTGTTTCAACTTTTTATAACAAGATTCAATCGCAAAATGTAATGAAAGTTGAACATGCGTCTATTAATGAACTGAAAGAAAAGGGAGGTATTTCTTTGATTGATGGGCTCGCTACCCTTCCGGGTGTTTCTCAAATTTCTACTGGAAATTCTATTGGAAAGCCAGTCATCCGTGGTTTGAGTGGCAATCGCGTAGTGGTATATTCACAAGGTGTTCGCATGGAAAACCAACAATTTGGCGAAGAACACGGATTGGGCTTAAACGCCAATGGAATGGAAAGTGTAGAAGTTATTAAAGGCCCCGCTTCGTTATTATATGGTTCAGATGCTTTGGGGGGTGTGGTGTATTTTAATCCTGAAAAATATGCACCTTATAAAGAAAAAGCCGCAGATTTTGAACAAAGTTATTTTACAAATACAAAAGGAACTTCTTCTTCAATAGGATATAAAACTACCCCTTCCAAATTTAAATTTTTAGCCCGAGGAAATTATGCTTCTCATGCCGATTATAGAATCCCTTCCGGAGATAAAATCACCAATACCCGCTTTATTGAAAAGGATTTTAAAAGCGGAATGGGCTATTCCAATTCAAAAATAGCAACCGATCTTAGATACAATTACAACCTCATAAATTTAGGATTGCCAGAAGAAGATTTAGAAAATTCAGGCTCCCGAAATCCGCTTTTTCCAAAACAAGAAGTAGCAAATCATTTGTTGAGTTTGAATCAAAAAGTATATTTTAAAAATTCTAAAATTGAAACCGATTTCGGGTATTCAATAAACGATCGTAAAGAAATTGAAGCGCCAAATGAAATAGCACTCTCCATGAAATTAAATACCGCCAGTTATACTATAAAATATTTTATGCCAAAAATGAATCGTTGGGAAACCATCATTGGCATTCAAGGAATGGATCAAACGAATACCAACTTTGGAGAAGAATTACTTATTCCAAATGCTAACAGTAACGATTTTGGTGCATTTGCAACCACAAATTACAGTTGGAATTCCAATGTTTTACAAGCAGGAATTCGTTACGATAATAGAAATATTACAACTTCCTCTCACGGAATTGAAGGCGAAGAAGGATATTTTGAACCCCTAAATAAACAATTCAATAGTTTCAATGCATCCCTAGGATATAAAACAAATTTTTCAAATAATCTATTAACGCGGATCTCCATTACTTCAGGATTTAGACCTCCAAATTTATCTGAACTCACCTCAAATGGAGTTCACGAAGGAAGTAATCGATATGAAATTGGTACTAATGCATTAAAAAACGAGCAAAATTTTCAAGTTGATATTAACCTTGAATTTAAAAACGAGCATTTTGAAGCGTTTGCCAACGGATTTTATAATCATATTAACCGATACATTTATATTTCACCTACTGGAAACCAAATTGAAGGTAATGACGTTTATTTTTACACACAAAATAATGCACAGTTGTATGGAAGCGAAATCGGAATTCATTTTCACCCTCACCCTTTTGATTGGCTTCACTTTACAAGTAGTTTTGAAAATGTAAATGGCACTCAAGGCAGTACTCATTTGCCATTAATTCCAGCCAATCAATGGAAAAATAACCTAAGAATAACTTTGAAAAATTCCCCATGGTATGCCAATGGTTATATTGCTGCCTTTTTTAATTATACACTCAAACAAAATAAAATAAGTGCATTTGAAACTCCAACTCCCGATTATCTATTTGTTAATTTATCACTTGGCGGAACGATCACCATTGGTAAAAAAGAGGTACAGTTAAATCTTGCTGGAACAAATCTGCTGAACAAAACGTATGTCAATCATTTATCGCGCTTAAAAGCAGACGGTATTAATAATAGGGGTAGAAATATTATGCTTCGTTTAAATTTTGATTTATAATTAATGTCTATTTTGAACACATTTGAATATCTTTGTTAACCAATCAACAATTTATATATGAAAAAAACAATAACCATATCCGCTATTGTTTGTACACTTGTTATGAACGCACAAACAAAAATTACTTATCCTGAAACTAAAAAAATCGACCACGTTGATACCTATTTTGGTGAAAATATTAACGACCCATACCATTGGCTAGAAGACGACCGAAGTGCCGAAACTGGAACTTGGGTAAAAATGCAAAACGATATAACTTACCGCTATTTATCTGCTATACCCTTGAGAGATCAACTCAAATCTAGAATGGAAAAACTGTGGAATTATGAAAAAATTTCGGCTCCCTTTAAGGAAGGTGATTATACCTATTATTATAAAAATAACGGCCTACAAAATCAATCCGTACTCTTTCGAAAAGATAAGAGTGGGAAAGAGGAGCTGTTTTTGGACCCCAATACTTTTTCAAAGGATGGAACCTCGTCTTTAGGCGGTATCAGCTTTAGTAAAGATGGTAGCTTAGTAGCGTATGAAATTTCAGAAGGAGGTAGCGATTGGAGAAAAGTTATTGTACTGGATACTAAAACGAAGAAAATTATTGGAAATCCACTTGTAGATGTTAAATTTAGTGGCATTGCTTGGTTTAAAAACGAAGGATTTTATTACTCAAGTTATGACAAACCTGTTGGAAGTGAATTATCCGCAAAAACAGACCAACATAAACTGTATTATCATAAATTAAAAGCGGCTCAAAAAACGGATAAATTAATTTTTGGTGGCGATATGAAAAGAAGGTATGTGGGAGGAAGTGTTTCTGATGATGAAAACTATTTGTTTATTTCGGCTGCAAATTCGACTACTGGAAACGAATTATATTATTTAGATTTATCAAAATCGGACAGCAAAGTTGTGTCCTTAATCGACAACTATGAAAACGACAATGATGTATTAGACAATAAAGGTTCTAAAATTTATTTGGTAACAAATTTCAAGGCGCCAAACAAACGAGTGGTGACATTTGATCTTTCAAATCCGGCAAAAGAAAACTGGAAAGATTGTATTGCTGAAACAGAAAACGTTTTGAACCCAAATACAGGAGGCGGTTCTATTTTTGCCAGTTACATGAGAGATGCGGTTTCGTTCATCAAACAATTTGATTATGATGGCAATTTGATTCGTGAGGTAGCATTACCTGGAATTGGAACGGCTAGCGGATTTGGTGGGAATGAAAAAGAAACAACCTTGTATTTTTCATTTACCAATTATGTAACCACAAATACCATTTATTCTTTTGATGTTCAATCGGGCAAATCGGAAATATACCAACAACCAAAAGTTGATTTTAAATTGGATAATTTCGAGTCCAAGCAAGTGTTTTACACTTCAAAAGACGGTACAAGAATACCAATGATCATAACCTACAAAAAAGGAACTCCGATGAACGGAAAAAATCCAACTATTTTGTATGGTTATGGTGGATTCAATATTAGTTTAACGCCATCATTTAGTATTTCTAATGCGGTTTGGTTAGAAAACGGTGGCATTTATGCCGTTACCAATTTAAGAGGTGGTGGAGAATATGGAAAAGTATGGCACGATGCTGGCACTCAATTAAAAAAACAAAATGTATTTGATGATTTTATTGCGGCTGCCGAATATTTAATCCAAGAAAATTATACCTCATCGGATTATTTAGCAATAAAAGGAGGGTCCAATGGTGGATTATTAGTTGGAGCTGTAATGACTCAACGCCCCGAATTGATAAAAGTAGCCTTGCCAGCTGTGGGTGTTTTGGACATGTTGCGTTACCATACCTTTACTGCTGGAGCGGGATGGGCTTATGATTATGGTACCGCTGAACAAAGTGTTGAAATGTTTGAATATATTAAAGGCTATTCGCCGGTGCACAATGTAAAACCGGGAACGAGATACCCAGCTACTTTAGTTACAACCGGCGATCATGACGACCGAGTGGTACCCGCACACAGTTTTAAATTTGCGGCCGAATTGCAAGCCAAACAAGCTGGCGAAAATCCAGTATTGATTCGAATTGAAGTAAATGCGGGGCATGGAGCAGGAAAATCGGTGGCAGCTACCATTCAAGAAAATGTAGACATTCAAGCCTTTACCCTTTTCAATATGGGAATTAAAGAATTGAAATGATACGATATTCTTCCTAAATAAAAAATCCCGCAAACTAATTAGTTTACGGGATTTTTTTTTAAACTAAAAACGATTATCGCCATCGAGCATTCTGCCCAATCCGCCTAAAAGACTTCCTTCTTCTCTACTACTTCCTCCAGCCTTTGGCGCCGAAGCAATAATTCGATCGGCCAAGCGGGTAAAGGGCAAGGACTGAATATAAACCGTTCCGGGGCCACGAAGGGTTGCAAAGAAAATACCTTCGCCACCAAATAAGGTGTTTTTGATTCCGCCCACAAATTCGATATCATAATCAACGTCTTTGGTAAACCCGACTAAACAACCTGTATCAACCCGTAAAATTTCCCCTGATTGCAATTCTTTTTTGGCCAATGTGCCTCCTGAATGTACAAATGCCATACCGTCACCTTCTACTTTTTGCATGATGAAGCCTTCACCCCCAAACAAACCTGTTCCTAATTTTTTAGTAAATTCGATTCCTACTGCTACCCCTTTGGCAGCACATAAAAACGAATCCTTTTGGCAAATAAATTTTCCGCCAAATTGTTGTAAATCAATTGGAACAATCTTGCCCGGATAAGGCGAAGCAAATGACACTTTGCGTTTTCCAAAATCGATATTTTGGTAAGCTGTCATGAACAAACTTTCTCCGGTTAAAACGCGTTTTCCGGCTGAGAGTAATTTTCCGAAAATACCGCCTTCTTGCTGACTTCCATCGCCAAAAATAGTTTCCATTTTAATGCCGTTATCCATCATCATAAAACTTCCGGCTTCTGCCACTATGACTTCCTGCGGATCCAGTTCAATTTCAACATATTGCATTTCTTCACCATAAATATGGTATTCGATTTCGTGTGCTTTCATTTTTTCTAATTTTTAGTAATAGGTCGAACGTAAAAATAAAACGTTACGGAATGTATAAATTATTTTAAAGTAAATTTTCTAATGATGGCATTGAAGAGGCGGTAGCCCAATCCTCTTCGGAGCAATCGCATAAAATTGGCGTCAAACCCAATGGTATACCGTCTGAACTTTCGGTTGGGATGTGAAGCAATTTCGAATAATTTTTGAGTAATTAGCGGCGTTAGATTTGTGTTTTTGTTCGATTTCTTAAGCAGTAAATCGGTCACCTTTTTCATTAGATCATTGTACGATTTAATGGAAGTTGCAGGAGACGTAGTTACACTTTTTTGGAACGAAGTCGGCGCATTTCCAAATTGCACCGTACACACCTTAATGTTCAAATCATACAATTCATAAGCCATGCATTCTGAAAAACTCTCCACGGCTTGTTTCGTAGCATGGTAAAAACTCCCCAAGGGCAAATTGACCAACCCTGCAATCGACGAAATATTAATGAATAACCCGCTTTTTTGCGCTCTAAAAACGGGAATAAATGCCCGACATACTTTAACAACGCCTAACCAATTGATGTTTACAATTGCCTCAATTTTTTCATCTTCTGAAAGTTCTACAAAACTTCTGTACCCCACACCTGCATTATTGATAATCACGTCAATTTTTTTGTGATCAAGAGCTATTTTTTGTTGGGCCAATCGTATACTTTCCGTGCTTGTAACGTCAAGTTCATAGCACGAAATTGTTGGATACTGTAACAAATCGTCGGCTTCTGCTAGCGAAAGCATTGTAGCGATTACGTTCCAGTCCTTTTGGGCAAAAAACAATGCCGTTTGTTTTCCTATGCCACTAGCTGCTCCCGTGATGAGTACTGTTTTTTTCAATAGTCTTGATTTAATAATTGAGTTGTACTCTTCGAATATAGCGCGAAATTTTGGCTTTTCTGCGGTTGATATAAGACGATGAATTAGACGCTTTATATTTTCTAGGATTGGGCAAAATGGCAGCTATACCCGCTGCTTCATAACGCGTGAGGCTGGAGGCAGCTTTTCGGTACCAATGCTTTGCGGCTGCTTCAGCTCCGTAAACGCCATCGCCCATTTCAATGCTGTTTAGATACACTTCCATGATGCGTTTTTTTCCCCAAACGAGTTCGATCCAGACGGTATAATAGGCTTCGAGACCTTTACGTATATAACTTCTGCCCTGCCACAAGAACACATTTTTAGCGGTTTGCTGAGAGATCGTACTTCCTCCTTTTATTTTTCTTCCTCTTTGATTGTCTTTATAAGCTTTTTTCATGGCTTCAAAATCAAAACCCCAATGCTCAAAAAAACGTCCGTCTTCACTGGCAATAACGGCTTTTTGAAGATTTAAGGAAATTTCGTCAAGCGGCACCCAATTATGGCTACAAGTCATTTCTCTACCTTCTTTTTTATGTTCCATGGCCCGAATACCCATTAAAGGTGTAAAAGGAACGGGAACAAATTTGAACAACAAAACAATTAAAAAGTTAATCCCGTTGAACCATAAAAAGGCCAACCATAAGAAGCGTTTTATTTTTTGACCTGTAGTACGTTTTACCCCAGGTTTTGCCGTTTTATTTTGTGTTATCTTTTTTGCCATATTTATATTAAATCTGCTACTTCTTGTCCTATTAAACTTCCTATGGCCACGCCCATTCCGCCCATTCGCACACCACAATAGACATGATTTGAGAGTTGTTGGACGATGGGATTTTTATGGGTTCCAATGCCCATTGTGCCACTCCATCGGTGTTCTATTTCATAGGATTGATGGGGTAAAATTACGTTTTTTAATAACGCTTCCAAACGATTTTGGATCTGCTCAGTGGTATCGTGAGATGTTGTTGTTTCGCCTTCAAAATCTAAATTTCGTCCACCTCCCAAAAGAATTCGATCGTTAATGTTTCTAAAATAATAATAGCCCCTGTCCAAGTGAAAGGTTCCTTTGAGCGCTAAATTAGGGATAGATTTGGTAATTAAAACCTGAGCTCTTGCCGGTTGCACTTGGTTATGGGTTAATTGGGCCGCAAAACCATTTGTGGTGAATATCAATTTGTTTGTCTTGAATATAATTCCGTTGGTTACAACCTCAACAACATCATTCAATTCTTGATGATGGGTAACGTTTTGACTGTTTAAAATCAAGATATCGTTTTGATGGGCTTTTTTGAGTAACGCTTGCATCATATTTCCGGTATCTATTTGTGCTTCAAACGGATTAAAAACCAGTTGTTCTGTAATGCCTGAAAATTGAAATTGATTGCCTTGTTTTGAAAAAACATCCGATTTAAAATGCGGTTGCAGGAGTTTATTGATGAACGGCATTTTTTGCACACATTCCACATAGAACAATTCATCTTCCTTTAAAAACAGTTCGTAACCACCATACGGTTTTAAATCCAGTGCTTTATCGCCAAGATTTTTTCGGAGCAATTGCAAACCGGCATAGCGTTTTTGAATGAGTTGCACTACAGTATCTTCGGTATGGGTTTTTAAATCGTCGATGATTTCGGATAAGCTTCCAAAACAAGCAAAACCCGCATTTTTTGTACTGGCGCCTTGGGGCAAAATACCTTTTTCAAGCACTAAAATTTTAGCCGAAGGGAAACGTTCACGCAGTGCTAGAGCTGCATGCAACCCTACAATGCCACTGCCCACGATGGTAAAATCGACGTTGGTAAACCAATTTTTTATTTCCCAATAGCTGAGTTGCATTATTTTATTTAAGTATTTGTATGATTTCTCCTTGCCTTAATGGCTTTCATGATCAAAGGAAATGACGTAATGGCTATTAAAATCAAAATAATAGTTTCGATGTGTTTTTTCAAATCGACACCAAATTCTTCGTTGAAAAAGGCATACAAATAATGCCCGGCAAACACGAGTATAAAAGACCATAACAACGAACTGAGCACGTTAAAAAACATGAATTTGCTTTTGGGCATGTGCACAATTCCGGCAATAATAGGAACAAAGGTGCGAACTACCGGTAAAAAACGAGCAAATATGATGGCTTTTCCGCCGTGTTTTTCAAAAAACTCTTGCGATTGATACAGGTATTTTTTCTTAAATAATAAACCATCTTTTCTATTGTATAAACCCCTTCCACTGGTAGCGCCAAACCAATACCCAAAAATATTTCCGATAATTGCCGCAAGAGAAATGGCAAGTGCTACTACGGTAACATCTGAATACGTCTCGGGAATAAACCGCAAGGGAGCCGCTAATTTTTCGGCATAGATTCCCGATAAAAACAATAAGCTATCGCCGGGTAAAAAGAAACCGGCAAAAAGGCCCGTTTCGGCAAAAACAATAAATAAAACAACATAAATTCCAATAGGCACACCTCCGACTTCCATCGAAATATAGAATTCAGGATTAAATAATTGGGTCCAATGGAAATCGTTCATGTTATGCTTCTGGTTTAGTTTCCCATTTGTCGATAGCAGCTGTTGCTAAGGCGTTTCCTAACACATTAGTCATACTTCTTGCCATATCACAAAAATGGTCAATGGGTAAAATTAAGGCAATGCCTTCGGGCGGAATACCAAACATCGCGCAAGTGGCAACCACGACGATTAATGACGCTCTTGGCACACCGGCTACACCTTTACTGGTGAGCATCAATACCAATAACATGGTTAATTGTTCGCCCAATGACATATCTATTCCATACACTTGCGCAATAAATATACTGGCAAACGTCATGTACATCATACTCCCGTCAAGGTTAAAAGAATAGCCGAGCGGCAATGTAAAGGATACAATCTTAGGTTGGCACCCAAAGCGTTCTAATTCTTCTACCATTTTTGGAAACACCGCTTCACTACTGGTGGTTGAAAAAGCAATTAACAACGGACTTTTGATTCTTTGAAGCAAGACAAAAAGTCGTTTGCCTAAAATAATATAACCAACAGTTAACAGTATTAACCAAAGTATGATTATCCCTACTAAGAACGCCCCTAAATATTTTGCGTATAGCGTAAAAACTTCAAATCCGTGTTTGGCAATGGCACTGGCAACGGCTCCTAAAACACCTAGTGGAGCCGTCCACATGATATAACTTACCATTTTTAATACCACGTGAGAAACAGTATCTAACAGTTTAATAACGGGTTTTGCTTCTTTTTTGCTGAAGGCTGCCAAAGCCACTCCAAATAAGATCGAAAAAATAACAATTTGTAAAATTTCGTTGGTTGCAAGGGCTTCAAACAAACTCTTAGGAATCACGTGTTTTACAAATTCTTCCAATGAAAATCCTTTGGTATTTTCTAACAATTCTGAAGCGCTAGAGGTGTCTTCTAATTTTATCGTAGTGCCTTTTCCGGGTTCGAAAAAGTTGACCAAAATCATTCCTAATACTAATGAAATTAAGGATGCCGAAACAAACCAAGCCATAGCTTTTCCGCCTACTCTACCCACCATATTCATGTCACCCATTTTTGCAATTCCTACCACTAAAGTGGAAAAAACTAATGGGGCTATAATCATTTGCACCAATCGGATGAAGACGGTTCCTAATAATTTTATATTTTTTGAAAAGGAATCGATAGCCTCTGGAAATTGATAATGCACTAAACCGCCCAATGCCACGCCAATAATGAGCGAAATAATGATGAGTATAAATAATTTATTATTCTTCACTTTTATAAATATTTTAGAATGTGAAAATAGACATATTTTTTTTAAAAAGTACTACCTCTAGCATCGTTTTATCTTTAAACTGCATAAAAAAAGCGATTTCAATTGAAATCGCTTTTTTATTATTCTTGATCTTTCATGACAAAAGATTCCATAAATTTTGTGGTATAATTCCCCGCTACATAATCGGGCTCTTCCATCAATTGTCTGTGGAAAGGAATCGTAGTTTTGATGCCTTCGATCACGAATTCATCTAACGCCCGTTTCATTTTATTGATGGCTTCTTCTCTTGTTTGAGCGGTTGTAATCAACTTAGCAATCATAGAATCGTAATTAGGCGGAATGGTATATCCTGCATAAACATGTGTGTCTAAACGCACTCCGTGACCTCCTGGCGCGTGTAAAACCGTAATTTTACCGGGCGAAGGGCGGAAGTCGTTATACGGATCTTCGGCGTTTATACGACATTCTATAGAGTGTAATTGTGGGTAGTAGTTTTTACCTGAAATTGGAATACCAGCTGCCACCATAATTTGTTCACGAATTAAGTCATAATCTACTACTTGTTCGGTAATTGGGTGCTCTACTTGTATACGTGTATTCATTTCCATGAAATAGAAGTTTCGGTGTTTGTCCACTAAAAACTCTACCGTTCCGGCTCCTTCATATTTAATATATTCTGCTGCTTTAACTGCTGCAGTTCCCATTTTTTCACGCAATTCATCGGTCATGAAAGGCGAAGGGGTTTCTTCAGTTAATTTTTGATGGCGGCGTTGAACCGAACAATCTCTTTCAGAAAGGTGACAGGCTTTACCGTAAGAATCTCCTACCACTTGAATTTCAATATGACGGGGTTCTTCGATTAATTTTTCTAAGTACATGCCGTCATTACCAAAAGCTGCGGCTGACTCTTGACGAGCACTTTCCCAAGCTTTTAATAAATCTGCCTTTTTCCATACCGCACGCATTCCTTTTCCACCACCACCAGCAGTTGCTTTTAACATTACTGGATAGCCAAATTGATCGGCTAATTTTTCGGCTTCTTCATACGATTCTAAAATACCCACAGAACCAGGAACACAAGGCACGCCTGCTTCAATCATGGTTGATTTTGCAGAAGCTTTGTCTCCCATTCGGTCTATCATTTCAGGGGAAGCCCCAATAAATTTGATGCCGTGTTCTTGACAAATTTTAGAAAACTTAGCATTTTCAGATAAAAATCCGTATCCTGGATGTATAGCATCTGCATTGGTAATCTCTGCTGCCGCTATAATGTTGGACATTTTTAAGTAGGATAAATTACTTGGAGGTGGACCAATACAAACCGCTTCATCTGCAAATTTTACATGCAAACTATCTGCATCGGCTGTAGAATAAACAGCTACCGTTTTGATACCCATTTCTTTACATGTTCTAATCACACGCAGTGCAATTTCCCCTCTATTGGCAATTAATATTTTTTTAAACATGTTTTTTTAATTAGATAATTAGACAATGTGTCAATTAGACAATTATGAAGAAAGAAAACTTCTAACTTCCAACTTCTAACTTCTAACTTATTATGATGGATCCACTAAGAATAAGGGTTGATCAAATTCAACTGGAGATGAATCATCCACTAATATTTTAACGATTTTCCCAGATACTTCTGATTCAATTTCGTTGAATAATTTCATAGCTTCAATGACACACAACACATCGCCTTTCCCAATCGTTGACCCTACTTCTACAAACAAAGGTTTGTCGGGTGCAGGTTTTCTGTAGAACGTCCCGATAATTGGTGATTTCACCGTAATGTATTTTGAATGATCATCAGACGCTGGCGCAACAATTGCATCAGAAACTGCTTGAGCGGCCGCTTGTGGAGCAACCATTTGTGGAGCAGCTGCCATAGGCATTTGTTGCACATAAGTTGTAGTGCTTTCAGTACCTTCTGAAGTTGTTCTTATGGTGATTTTAAAATCGTCCATTTCCAATTTTACTTCTATAGCCCCAGATTTTGCTACAAATTTGATTAGGTTTTGAATCTCTCTAATATCCATAATTTTTGGTTTTAGTTTAGTTTTTAATTATTTAGTATAGGCCCATTTTAAGTAAATAGCACCCCATGTAAATCCGCCACCAAAAGCAGCAAAAATAATGTTATCTCCTTTTTTTAATTGCTGTTCAAAATCGGACAACAACAGCGGTAACGTTGCCGAAGTCGTATTCCCATATTTTTGAATGTTAATCAACACTTTTGATTCGTCTACTCCCATTCTATTGGATGTGGCGTCTATAATTCTTCGGTTGGCTTGGTGTGCTACTAACCAATTGACATCGTCATGCGTTAGGTTGTTGCGTTGCATAATTTGCTCACTCACATCGGCCATGCCTGAAACGGCATATTTGAAAACGGTTTTTCCGTCTTGAAATACAAAATGTTGTTTGTTTTTGACTGTTTCTGCAGTGGGAGGTAAAATAGATCCGCCCGCTTCAATTTTTAAAAATTCTCTACCTATTCCGTCGCTTTTTAAGATTTCATCTTGCAAGCCTAACCCTTCGGTGTTGGGTTCAAACAATACGGCACCAGCACCATCTCCAAAGATGATACAAGTAGCACGATCGGTATAATCGATAATTGAAGACATTTTATCGGCTCCAATTAATAGTACTTTTTTATATTTTCCGGAAGCTATATAGGCAGATGCCGTAGACATTCCGTATAGAAAACTTGAACAAGCGGCTTGTAAATCAAAGGCAAAGGCATTGGTAGCGCCAATTTCTGTAGCTACATATACTCCTGTTGAAGCCACTGGCATGTCGGGAGTAGCTGTTGCCATAATGACCAAGTCAATTTCTTTGGGATCTAAATTGGCTTTTTCTAATAAATTTTGAGCGGCTTTTATAGCAAGAAAAGAAGTTCCTTTTCCTTCTTCTTTTAGCAATCTTCTCTCTTTAATTCCGGTACGAGTGGTAATCCATTCGTCATTGGTATCTACCAATGTTTCCAACACTTGATTGGACAATACAAAGTCTGGAACATAGGAACCAATAGCGGTAATTGCTGCTGTTATTTTATTCATCTTTGATTCAATTTTCTTCCTGAGTTTTTAGGTTCAAAAAGTGGTCAAAATTACAAAAAAAAATTCAAAAGATTCCAATTCATTAGTAATAATTGCGAAACGAATGGGTATTGAACAAAAAAACCCTCACGATGTGAGAGTTTTTTCTATTTTAGAGTACAATTACGCTACAGCTTCTGCTTTGTCAATTACAACTTGACCTCTGTAATACATTTTTCCTTCATGCCAATAGGCTCTGTGGTATAAATGTGCTTCACCAGTTATAGGGCAAGTAGCAATTTGAGCTACTGTTGCTTTGTAATGTGTTCTTCTTTTATCTCTTCTTGTAGACGACTGTCTTCTCTTAGGATGTGCCATTTTTCTGTATTATTTATCCGTTAATAGTTTTTTTAAATTTTCCCATCTAGGGTCTATCTCATTTTTTTGTTCTGATTCTTTATTTTCTTTTGGCGCTAAGGCTTCTAATTTTTCAATTACATCGGTTAGCGAACCATCTTTTACCCCTGGGTGAATGCGTCTCAAAGGAACCGACAACACTATGGATTCATAGATGTATTGGGCCACATTGATTTGAAATTCGCCGTGAGGTACAATCAGCAACTCCTCGTTTTCGTCGTTAAAGGCATCTCCAAACTTTACTACGAGTTTTAGATTTCCCTTAATGGCTAAATCAAATTCTTCTCCTGAAACATCACAGGGCACATTAACGGTGCCTTTGTGTTTTATTTCAAGCTCAAGCAGCGTGCTTTTTTTCTCTAAAATTATACTTACTTTAACCGATGCGTCATTAAATTCATCGTAATCAAAGTGTGCAAAGAACGTATTATCTACTTGATAATCAAACTGATGTTTCCCTATTTTTAACCCTATAAAAGGAATCAAATATGCTTTTAAATTGTTCATAACAACAGTTTTACCTTTTTAAAAGGTGTGCAAAGATATAAAATTATTATAAAATCAAACGAGTTATAAACATTTTTTTGTTTATGACTGCTTTTGTTTCGTTTTTAATTGATTATTGGTAAGTTCTTGATAGTCATTTCGTCTGTGAAAAATATCAATCGCTAGATAAACCGCTTCTTTGAATGATTCGTGATTGGCAATTCCTTTTCCTGCAATTTCATAGGCCGTTCCGTGATCGGGTGAGGTGCGAATTTTATCCAAACCTGCTGTAAAATTGACTCCATTTCCAAAAGAAAGTGTTTTGAACGGAATTAAACCTTGATCGTGATACATGGCCAAAACTGCATCGTACTTTTCATACTGTGCCGAACCAAAAAAGCCGTCGGCGGGGAAAGGTCCGAATACCATTTTTCCGGCTTCAAATAATTTTTTCAAGGTCGGTTTGATGATGTTTTCTTCTTCGTTTCCAATGACCCCATTATCCCCCGAATGCGGATTCAATCCTAAAACAGCCACTTTTGGTTTTTCTATTTCAAAATCTTGTTTTAAGGTTTGGATAATCGTTTCTAATTTATCGGTGAGTAACTTTTCAGTCAGGTGTTTTGCTACTTCATTCACCGGCACGTGATCTGTGAGCAATCCTACACGCAAATCGTCGTGCACCATAAACATAAGTGCAGTTCCATTTAATTCTTTATCTAAATAATCGGTGTGCCCAGGAAAGGTAAACGATTCCGATTGAATGTTATATTTGTTAATAGGGGCCGTAACCAAGAGGTCTACTTGTCCTTCTTTTAATGCAGCAGTAGCGGCAACAAAAGATTTGATGGCATGGCTTCCTGCGATTTCATCATTTTTTCCAAAGTTTATATCAAACCCTTCTCGCCACACGTTCAATACATTGATTTTTCCGATCACAAGTTGATTTAACGAATCGATGCCATGAATAGCGGCTGTTAAATTTAATTCTCTTTTCATAAAAGAGATGCTTTTTACATTGGCAAAAATAATGGGCGTACACAATTCTAACATTCGTGTGTCTTCAAATGTTTTTAATATGACTTCGCATCCAATACCATTTAAATCTCCAATTGAAATTCCAACAATTATATTTTCTGCTTTTTTAACCATAGCGATTGTGATTTATTGCTTACTTTTGATGTGCAAATTTAGTAAAATTAAATCAGTTATGTTTACCGGAATTATAGAAACACTCGGAATCATCAAAGAAATTCGTAAAGAACAAGGCAATCTCCACATAACAGTGGCTTCAGACATTACGCAGGAATTAAAAATTGATCAAAGTGTGGCGCATAATGGCATTTGTTTAACCGTGGTAAAAATTAACCAAAACGAATATACGGTAACCGCCATTCAAGAAACGATTGACAAAACAGCAATTGGCAGCTGGCAAGTGAATGATGTACTTAATTTAGAGCGCGCCATGAAACTGGGCGACCGATTGGACGGGCATATGGTGCAAGGACATGTAGACCAAACGGGAACCTGTATGGGTATTACAGACGCTAATGGGAGTTGGGTTTTTACCTTTGCATATGACCCCGCACTTTCTAATATTACTATTGAAAAAGGGTCAATTACGGTAAATGGCACCAGCTTAACGGTGGTGAATTCTGAAAAAAATAGTTTTAGCGTAGCAATTATTCCGTATACCTATGAACACACTAATTTTCACACCTACTCGTTAGGCACAACCGTGAATTTAGAGTTTGACGTTATAGGTAAATATGTGGCTCGGTTGACAGCTTTAGGGAAATAAAAAAAGCCCTACATTGCTGAAGGGCTTTAAAAAAATTCGTTAATTATTTCTTTTTAGATTTTGCTTTTTTCTTCGCTTTCAATTTCATTTTAGCTTTCTCTTTCTTAGCTTTCTCTTTCTTCTTTTTCTTGGCTTTCTTTTCTTTTTCTTTTAGTTTTGCCTTTGCTGCAGCTTGTTTTGCTTTTTTCTTTGCTTTTTCTTTCTTCTCTTTGTCGGTCAATTTTTTACTCATATTGTTGGATTTTTTTACTTCGTTTTTTTGAATTTTCTTAAAAACTTGATCCATTAGACTTTTCGTTTCATCGTTTTCAAGAGTGCTTTCTACTACAATTACTTCGGCAATAACGGCTTCCGAAATTGCTGCTGTTTCTACTGCAGTATTGACAATAGGTTTTCTCACTCGTGCCGGTCTTCTTGGCGAAGCGACTGGCTGGGTTGCAACTGGCTTTTTTGCAACTACATTTCTAACTCTTGAAGGTCTAGTTGGAGATGAAGTTGGTGTTGCTGTTGTAGGTAGTACTTTTTTTGCAACTGGTTTTCTTGCAACCGTTGGTGTTTTTACTGTTTGATTAGTATTTGAAACTACATTTTCTGTTGGTTTATTTTCTTCCATGCTTTTTTGTATTGAATAGTAATGTTAAATTAATGTTATGCAAAGGTAAACTAATTATTAATATAGCAATGTTAAATTGTATTTTTTTTAAATTATCCTTGGAAATAAGATAATTATTAAAAAATGAATTACCATTTTACTCTTACATTGAACTCGTTAGTAGAAAAATATATTGTAAATCGTCAGCAAAAAGTGTACTGATTTAGTCAAAAACTAAGAGAGTGTTTTCAAAAATTATTAAATTTGAATTATTATGAAAACACCAAGAAAACAAACAACAGAAAATTACATTAAAGAGATTCGAAGAAACACCAGAAGAAT